>CAZBPC010000028.1:3725-34689 GCA_964493715.1 uncultured archaeon | reverse complement strand
TACCGCCCTTCCGTAGAAAATCCATGGCTTCTTCAATCCCTTCCACTGTAAGGTGGAACATCGGGATGATGCTTGAAATTATCTTCCGCGTCCACGGCACCCACTCCAACCGTATGATTTCTGGGTTAAGCCATACGACATTATTCTTGAAATGGTTCGCAAGTTCGCGTATATAATACGCACCGGGCAATTCGTTCCGATGATAATAGTAGATACTCCCATATCTTTCGGTGAGCTCCCAACTTGCCCTCACAACTTAATCGGAATTCGATTAAATTATTGCGGCGTCGCCCACCACGACTACTTTATATTTACTGTTATATTTTTTCAAAAATTCTTCAAATGGAATGGATTCTTCCGGATTTCTCTGTGCGTTGAAATAGAGAGTCTCATAAAGGCAGTTGTGAAAATAAAAGTGCTCAAACTTTTTCCAGTGCGACATGTTGTTTGCGGCAGAAAATAGGAGGTTTACGAGGTGAGCATAAGGAGTCATGGAGCCACCGACATCCATTAGCAATATCAGCTTCACGTTATTCTTTCTCTTTTTTTCGAAAATTAGATCAATATCTCCGCCATTCTTAGCCGTTTGATCGATGGTTTTATCGATGTTTAATTCATCTTGCTTGCCGATTTCTTCAAGTTTTTTGAGGCGCTTGAGTGCGACCTTGATTTGGCGGGTATCTAAGACGACATCTTTTCTGTAATCGGCAAAGATTCTTTTTTGGGCGATTTGGATAGCCATTCGCATCCCAGCCGACCCACCGATTTTCATGCCCATTGGATTTTGTCCAGAATGGCCAAACCGCGATTCGCCTTGAGTTCCGATCCAGTGATCGCCGCCATCATGGTCTTCGTCTTGTCTTTTGAGCAATTCATCGAGTTGTTTTTGGAGTTCTTCAAGGTCGAAGATTTCACTCATGAATTGCTGGAAATTATCGGGTAATTCTTGTGGGTCGAGTTTTTTATCTAGCCAATCCCAGATTTGTTGTTTAATCTCATCGGGAAATTTGAGCGATGCGTCTTTAAAAAAGTTCGCAAAAGCGATGTCATAGATGTCAAAATGGTGTTCATTCTTGCAGAGGAGTGAGCGAGAGATGTAATAGAATTCTACCATGTTATGGATGAGTCCCTTGTCTAATGCTTCGATTAGGGTCATGTATTCCGTTAGGGATACGGGCAATCTATCTTTGAGATAGTAAAAGTATTCGACAAACATCCATGATATTAGAGTGAACGCCTAAATTAATTAATTATGATTTTATTTTATATCATTCTGTCGATTCACGCAAAATAAGAGTAGATGAAATATACAAATTCATTCTCTACGTTAATGGTTTTTTTAGAGTTGGGGGTTCATTTTTAATTTTTTTTGATATTTTTTTCTATTCTACAAAATCCCTGAATTAAAAGATCCAAATATGAGAGAACTGATTTCTGAATGATATGAAATTAATTGCTTATAAATTAACCCCTTCTTGAAAATACAAAAGAGAATCTAGTATAAAGGAAGTATTGAAATGAGCAAGAGAGGAATATATCATGTCGGAAATTTGATTTTCTCGAGAGCGATTTCTATATCTTTCTCTTTTTTTAATAACACGCCTAAAAAGGGTATTTCTTTTCTAAATTCTTCGATTGAAATTCCACTTTTAAGCAATACCCCAATCCAATCGAGTAGTTCTGAAGTCGAAGGCATTTTTCTTAATTTAGTTATAGCTCTAAGGGCATAGAAGTGTTTTAAACATTGATCCAATAAATTTTGCTTTAAATTTGGATA
The DNA here is from genome assembly GCA_964493715.1 of uncultured archaeon. Lineage (GTDB taxonomy): Archaea > Asgardarchaeota > Lokiarchaeia > Sigyniarchaeales > SOKP01 > SOKP01. The sequence goes on along the minus strand of CAZBPC010000028.1, from coordinate 32,912 downwards.
ATGGAGATTACAAATTTCTGTCATGAATTCTTTCATGGGAAATTCAATCCAATGGAACACGCATCTACGCAAGAATGCATCAGGAAGCTCTTTTTCGTTGTTTGATGTGATTATAACGATTGGTCGCGTTTTAGCTTTTACAAATTCTTTTGTCTCTTTAACATAAAATTCCATAACGTCTAACTCTTGCAGAAGATCATTTGGAAACTCGATATCCGCTTTATCTATTTCATCAATAAGAAGAACGACTTGCTCATCAGAATCAAAAGCTTCACCTAAAGGCCCAAGAGTTATATAATCTTTAATATTATCGACATTTCGATCCTCACACCCAAATCGGCTATCGTTTAGTCTTTGGACAGTATCATACATGTAACACCCATCTATTGCTTCTGTAGTGCTCTTTACATTCCATATAATGAGTCTTTTTCCCAATGATTCTGCTATTGCATGAGATAACAGCGTTTTTCCAGTACCAGGCTCTCCCTTTACCAATAAAGGTCGTGCTAAGGCAATAGAAACGTTCACAATGTTTCTCAGCTGAGGATCGGCAATATATTTGATTCTATCAGTATTTACATTGCCTTTAAACCGATTAAATCCATCACTACTCATAAGTAATTGAAATTAATTAGGAATTAAATAATTTATGACTGTAATAAAAAGAATTGTTATTAATAATGAAGACTCATGGTTTTTTTTTCTATAATTGTCAGATTATATTCGTAACGTCAAAAATAACAAATCCAATTAATCCTAAGATTATTAATGTATGTCCTAAGTGTAATAAAAGAATTAAAAAAAATCTCAAGATAAAAGTATGAACAAAGATTAAATGATTGAATGGTTTATTGCATTCATCAACAGAAATAAAGATAATTATACATTAGACTGGTTTAGAGGACAAATCATAATATTTGAGAGCATTGATGAAATGAGAAAATAAAATTAATATTTGTTATTTCCCGCTAAACCTAATTGACAGAAATGTACATGAAGGAAAGTAACCTAATTATTAACGACTTATCAATTATGGGAGAAAACAGCATGAAATTAAAAACTAAAACAAGAATTATTTTTTTGATGGCATTAGGAATTCTTTTCGCTTTATCACCAATAATTATTAATAATAATCTCAATTTTAATACGAGAAACAGCGATAAAAGTTCAGAATATAACGATGAAATTCAGTTAGATAATAAAAATCTACAAATCTCAGCAACATCAGGAAAAATTCATATTGATAACAATTGGACTGCTGCCAAAGCTCTGGGAATTTGTACGGGGAATGGCACCTATATTGAACCTTACGTCATAGTGGATTTGGTCATAGATGCTGGAGACTCAGGAAGTTGCATCGTGATTGAAAATTCCGACGTGTACTTTAAGATTGAAAACTGTACGCTTTATAATTCCGGTCCAGGACTATATAATGCAGGAATCAAATTAAATAATGTTCTAAATGGTCATTTAATAAATAACGACTGTTCAACTAATTATGGGGTTGGAATCGGTTTATACCAAAGTCAAAACATTACCATTGTTGGAAACATAGTAAACAATAATGTTGAGTTTGGTTTGTTTTTAGTAGGGAGTCATGATAATATTCTTTCGGAAAACACATTAAAAGAGAATTCGGATGGGATATATTTAGGTTTAAGCAACAATAACAAAATTTTGAATAACTCTGCTTTTAATAATGATTGGAGAGGGATTTATTTATCCTCTTCAAGTAATAACAATACTATAATGAACAACAATGTTACCTATAATCGTGACAATGGAATAGACATATCCGATAGTCAAGATATTAAAGTTGTAGGAAATATCGCAAATCATAACGGTTGGAATGGAATATTTTTATGGAATAGCAATGTTAATACCGTTTCGGGAAATAACGCAAGTTATAACAGTTTTGCGGGATTATATTTATGGAGAAGTAATAATAATATAATCGTAATGAACACAATTACAACTAATCATGTTGGTATTTATCTCTATTATTCTCGATACAATAACGTTTTAAACAACTTTTTTAACGGTAATGGAGAGGATATTCAAGAAGTTCTTCCCATTAATGGAAACCAATTTCCTATTGAAATTATAATAATAATAATAATAATAGTGATTCTCATTGCCATTACAATGTCCATAGCTGGGATGCTTATTACAAGAAGAAGGAAATCTATTAATAGAACCGAGATAAAATATCCAAGAAAATCAAGAACAGCTTTTCAATTAACAGAAATTTCAAAAAGAGAATTTGATTACGGGGAGAGGAAGCTGGAAGTCATACCAGAAAAGGAAGTGAGAGAGAATATACCAGAAGAACAACTAGAAGAATTAATACCACTTGAACCTCAAATAATTAAATGTTCTTTTTGTGGATTAGAAATCAATGAAGAAGCCACCTTTTGTCCACAATGTGGGATGAAATATAATAAGAAGTAATAAATTATTAATTATCTCTATTGCTGTAAGGATTTGATATATTTTACTTTATCAAGGATTAAGTTTAAGAATGAAAATTTTTTATAATAGTGAATATACTCAAATAATTTTTAATATTTATTTTTATTTACCTTACCTCATTTATTAGAGCTATTTTAAAAAAGAAAATGAAAAGAAAAGAAAATGGATTTATTCTTAAGTATTCTTCAGTAATCTTAGGCTAGTTTAGCAATCGTAAAAAAGTTGTGTGCCCCTCCAGGGAATATATTTCTTGTTGTGTGTGCACCATTATATTGGTATATTTGTATACTAAGAGATTCACCTTCTACAAATTTAAAATTATTCGTTAGACCAACCCCAAATGTATTAGTATATGTGCTTGCTGTAAATGATCTGGAGCAAGCTATAGTACTATTACTAAGAAGTTGGATCATAAAAAAATCCCCATCATATGCTTCTATACTATATTGCGCTGTTACTTGATAAATTCCCGGTTCATGAATAGTATAGGAATCAGATGTGAGATTAAATGCATCACGATTATCATAACTTATTTGATTATAGTTGAATATTTGGGATGATTGATCAGGTATTGAATATATAGACACATCATCATAATACACACTTGCCATTGGCTGAACATATGCATTCGTTTCGTTGATATAATTATTCATGGAAATGAATGAAAAAGCCCCCACCGCGACCCCTGATAATGCAATGATGAGGGATATAACCCCTAACATATTTCTTCCTTTATTCAAATTAATTCACCTTTTTGGGAAAAAAATCTAATAGTCTAAATAGAATCAATTTAATATTTATAGCTTTTGATATTATCATCAGCATTTTCTAAAAGTTCCGTTTTCGTACAAATATTACCATATAAGAAAAAAGAGATATTAATAATTTCGAAGGCTTATTTTTTTTTTATAAAATACTCATTGTAAAATATTGCATTATCCCGAAGAATTTTTTTAGTGCATATTTTACCATGCCCCGGGATATAAATGTCAATATCCTTCTCAGCGTAATCGTTTAAAGTATCGCGAAGCCGTTCAGGGTTCGCTGGAACTGGTGATCCAGGTGCACCACTAGCCCAATTAGGATCAGTTTGCTCGAATAATAAGTCTCCCATAAAACAAATTTTTTCTTTTTCGAAAAGAGCGATTATATCCCCTTTAGTGTGAGCGGCTCCTATATGTATTACTTGAACTTGGTTTTTGGTACCAATTATAGTAATAGAATCATCAATTATAAAATCTGGTTGTCTTAATTCAAAATCGGGGTCCCTAATTTCATTCCATGTATTTATATCATTTTTCAACTCTAAAATTTTATCGGGATTCTTTTCATTCAATAAGACCTCTTCTGTTTTTTTAAGTTCTTCAGGAGCTCTATTCTGAAAATCTCTAAACCGCGTATTTAGGTAATTTTGTGATTCTTTCAATGCTTCACTGCTGCAAATAATAGGAATATTCATGGGAAACTTTCTATTCCCAAATAAATGATCTATGTGATGATGACTGTTTATTAGAAAAGAAGGATCCTTATTTGTAAATTGTTTTGACGCTTTAATGAGATCAATAGTGGAATATGGGTCCATGAGTGTATCAAAGATAATTAGATAATTACCAAGATCAAAAAATCCCGCATTTGAAGTGAATATTTTTTCTGCTGAAATTGCTGCGAATATCCCTGGACTTAATTCATAGAGATCAAAATATATTGATTCAAAATCTAATTTTTTAGCATCCATTTTTTAACCACAATAATTTTTATGATTGGCATTGTTACAAATTAATTTATGCATAAATAGGGCTAAGCATATTTATAGTCTTAATGTTCGAAGTATCAAACCTCATTTGAATTAGTTGAAGTTGATGCTAAGATATTAATGCTATTAATTTAATGAAATTATTTATAAGATTAGATTTTCTTATCATTACTTGGGTTATTCAATCTGTAATCATGTCTCATTTTAAACTTAAAATAATACTAATTGGAAGAGATTTAGTTAAAAATCGGTTGGTCCAACAAATCGTTAAAAATCGGTTTGCTGCAAACTACAAGTTGACAGTTGGAGTCGACATTTTAACTAAAGATGTTGAGTTCCAACTCAGTGAAATTGCTAATCTTTCGCTATGGGACATTGGAAGTCAAAAACGATTTGAGCTCATTCGTAGCACGTTTTACAAAGGAGCTGCAGGAATAATTTTAATTTTCGATTTGACCAAGGAGGAAACATTTGCTGAAGTTAGAAATTTTTTTACAGAAATAATACAGGTTAATGGTTTTAGACCTTTTTTATTGATTGGAAATAATATTGATAAGCTTAAAGAAGTCGACAAAACACATCTTAGAGAAAAGGCTCGTGGATTTGCAGAAAATGAGGGAGGAATCTATATTGAAGCGTCTCCAACTGATATTGTTATAGTTGATGATGCGATTAGCATGTTAACTCGTAGAATTATTGATTTAAGAAGATAAAAATAAAAAAAATTTTATCTAATATTCAGTAATAATATTATTTTCCTATAATTCATAGGATAAAAATGAAATTAACTAAAAGTACTGATTGATCTCTCATTTTCTATCCATTTACTTCATACAATTTTGATATTGGTAAATTATTATGGAAAAATTTAAATATCACAAGTTTCATATTATCTTTGCTCGATGGGCTATTCAGAAAGAAAGATATAGAAAGAAATTCTTACTTGAGTATTAGTTGAGTGGCTAAAAAGTTATATTTTCACATATATCAGATTAATAACCAGAAAAAAAATTAAATTAGATTAAAATGTATGACGCAATTTTCAAAACCGTCATTTTTGGCGACGCAGGTTCAGGTAAGACTACTTTAACTAAACGTTTTGTGACCGACTTATTTATACCGGATTCTCAAATGACTATAGGAGTGGAATTTGAAACTAAAATCATCAAGATCGATGATATGCGAGTTAAGTTAATGATTTGGGACTTTGGAGGTGAAGAACGATTTCGATTTATCTTTCCCCAATATATTCATGGAGCCATGGGGGGAATTTTAATGTGTGATATCACGGATTACTCTTCTTTTTCTCATACCATTGATTGGTTATCAGTTATAAATGGCGAAAGAGAGCGCTTTCCCATCTTATTACTAGGAGGTAAAATAGATTTAAATGAAAAGAGAGAAATTTCTTTTAACGAGGGAAAGCAACTTGCAAACTCTATGGGTTTAAATAAATATGTTGAATGTTCCAGCAAAACGGGTGAAAATGTGGAAAAATCGTTTGAAGATTTAACGAGAATTATGGTTAATAAAATGAGAGAGTCCTGAAAAATTGTAGAGATAAATCTACAGAAGTAAGAATCCTATAATAGTATTTTGCTGAAAATCTTTTAATATATAAGAATAAATGGTCCATGCTGTCTCCGAGTGTTATAGTTATCCGATAAGTAAATAATTTGGTTAATTTTTCACATTTGCTCCTACCAGTATAACGGGTAAAGGACTCAATAAATTGCCTTTAAATTCAGTTTTACTCAATTTTCTTTCTCCTTCTATTCTCCAATTGATGGATTTTTATGATAAAATTAAGAGCCAAAAAATTTAAAGTTTGAATTATTGAAGTTCATAATAACTAGGCAACGTTAAATCTACACTTTTTATTTTTATCGCAAATGAAACTATTATGGTTATTCAAAAAGTTTATCATTGTAATAACGAGATATTAGAGTGGAAATGGTCTTCAGATAATAAATTGATGCCACAACCCTTTTGGACTTCCGTATTTTTAATTGATGGGTTATTAATTGACGCAGGAGCTCCCGGAGGAGTAGATGATTTGCGTGAATTCATCAAATCTCTTGATTCCGAAAACATGGTTGCAAAATGTGTAATTACTCATAACCATGAAGATCATTGCGGGGGAGGTCGCATGCTCCAAGAGGAATTTAAAATTCCCGTATATGCTAGTAAATTGGCTATTCCATTGTTGAAAAAAAAAAAGAATTATCCCGATTATCGTCAAATGACTTGGGGGTTAGATTTTCAACCCTTTCAAGCTGAATTGTTACAAGATCTGATTTGTTCCAAGTCAGGTAAATACATTTTTGAGATAGTAGATACTCCCGGACATGCACCTGAAATTGTTAGTTTAATTGAACGAAAACAACAGTGGGCATTCATCACCGATGCAGTCATGCCAAAATATCAAATGATATTTGGTAAGGATACGGACATCCCCGAAGATATATTCCTTATATTTCAATCAATTAAAAAATTACATGATCTTACCAAAGGAATGGAAAATTTACTTCTTTTTACTTCTGGGAAAGGAGTATTTAAAGACAGATCGTTTTTAAAAGATAGAATGGATGAGATTGATTCACTACATCTGAAAGCTCATCGATTTCAAAAGGAAGCTAATGAAAAAGGACTACGTGATAAGCAAGTTTTAAGTTATGTCTTAAAAAAGATGTTTACACGAGAAAATTTTGTTGGCACACTTACTAGGGGAGGATTATCTCACAAAAATTTGATTCTATCACTACTTGAATGGCCAATCGAGTGATCAAATGGCTATTTGTTAAATTCTTTTTTTTTGCTTTTAATAATTGAATTATGAAATCTGATTGGTTGTTCTCAATCTTGGTAAAATAACTGATATTGCTATATCAATATGAGCAGCATATCCAAAAGACATAATTCCGTTTGGAAATTTTTTCTTAATAATATAGCTGTCTTTGTGGTTGGAATCATTGTTTATACTAAATAAAAATTTCATGCCTTTTTTTTCTTAAAATTTAGCTTTAAAGGGAAAAATTGCTCTAAATAGATTGATTTGAATATTACTTTTCATCAATTTAGCTCATACAAATTAGATATTGATAAATTATTTGGAGAAAGTTTAAATATTTGTAGATATTTTCCATTTTTACTATATCCCATCAAGATCGAACACTTAAAAATTTAAACACGAGATCAAGAATTAAATTTTTACTTAGTCGTTGATTTCTTGATGAAGCGATATATTACCAAGTAATTCAGATTAATAACCAGAAAAAATTATTAAATTTGATTAAAATGTATGACTTGATTTTTAAAATCGTTATTTTCGGTGACGCAGGTTGTGGTAAGACAACTTTAAATAAACGATTTGTTAAAGATATATTCCTCCCTGATTCTCAAATGACTATAGGAGTGGAATTTGAAACTAAAATCATCGAAGTCGATGAAAAGCGTGTTAATCTCATGATCTGGGATTTTGGTGGTGAAGAACGATTTCGAACTTTATTTCCCCAATATATCCAAGGAGCAATGGGGGGAATTTTAATGTATGATATTACTGATTATTCCTCCTTTTCCCATGTTCATGACTGGTTATCAATTATAAATGAAACTAACGTAAATTTCCCGATCTTATTACTAGGAGGTAAATTAGATTTAGAACAATTTAGAGAAGTTTCTATCAACGAAGCAAAACGGCTTGCAGATTCATTGGGTCTGAATAACTATATTGAATGTTCCAGCAAAACTGGCGAAAATGTGGAAAAATCCTTTGAAGAATTAACGAGAATGATAATCTCTCACATGCGAGAAAAATAAATTAGAACTTAAAATAAAATTAGACCCAAAAAATATAAAAAAAAAGTAATATTTTTAATCTCGTTGCCCTAATATGGTCGTGGCGCACACGCTGAATGCACCCCAAGGTTATGACACAAACCAATCGGGCAAACTATAGTCTAAATTATAGTTAAACATAAAGCTGGTTATGTTAAATGTGGGGGGAGCTTTATTTAAGAATCCATTGGATTTTAATAGGAAATATATAAGATTGGATTATCTGAAATTACTATATTTCTTCTTTAAACAAGAATATTCCTGTGCCGTGTTGGTGGAAACCTAGGATATTGCGCTCATTTTTGGATTGCTTTCATATACTCATTAAAACAAAACTATTTTAAGCTCGCTTCTTGGAATTTAACACCACTTCCAGAGGGATTTGCTTGAAAAAGTCAAAATAATAAAAATATGAATGAATACTATAGTTTCTAATATAGTTTGTTGATTTTGAGGTTAACACTTTTTTGGATGCAAAATTTAGGAACAAACAGATTCACACATCTCACAGCCCATAAAAAAAAACCTATTAAAATTTCCTTAAAAACATTTCCCAAGACTATCCATAAGCATCATCTAATTTAACTATAGTTAAAACTATAATAATAGTAGTTCCGCAAGTGCCCCCCTACTCCCCCTACTAATTTAAACTCTTAGGATTAGTGAAATCAACTCGCTGGTAACCTCTAATTACAAAATTTTTATCAAGAAAAGCTTGAAAGTGATGTTCACATATGAGACCTTTTGGAATGTAAATGGTTGTTAATTCATGAATCTTAATAATAATAGAAAATGGAATTTTTAGATCTTTTTTTGATTTACAAATTGGACTAATAAATCTTAATAATTTAAATTCATAACCTTTCTTTTCGGTCATCGTTTTATTAATTTAATTAATCTTATTTACCAAATCTTGTGGATAAATCTTAGTCCCTCTAGAAATTAAATCTATCATATCTGTAATTCTTCTATCTTAAAGCTAAGAATCCCACCGATCAATAACAACAAAAAAGAAATCCCAAAAATAGCGAATCCATAAATTGTCAAAAACATAAATATGAAGTGATTCAGTAAACCGTACCAAAAGTCATAGAACCAAAGAGCAGGGTTGTATACAACCATTATAATGAGAATGGGATTTACAATTCCACCTATTAAAGAAATTAACCTTCCAGGTTTTTTACCTTTTATCACCATGATCCCCCCAATTATTGAAATTATAATCCCTACCATTAAAGCAATTTTGTAAATGTCAGGGACCATAAACACCAATGATCTGAACATCCAAATCGCCCCAATCACGGTTAAAACTAAACCCGCTTTTTTTGGCTTTCCAATGTTTTCCTTCTCGTGTTCAATAATAATTTTTACCTCTGAAGTTGAATTTCTTAACTTTATCTTATATAAACAAATATAAATATTTATCCTCTGTATAGAATATAAAGCTTACAATGAATTTAGCCCGTAAATTCTTATTTTTACCGGTAGATTCCATTAAAAAAAATAGAAAAAAAGAAATTTAATCTCGTTGACCTAATATTGTCGTGGCACAGACGCTAAACGCACCGCCAAGGTTATGGCATAAGCCGATCTTAGCATCGGGCACTTGCCTTCCCTCAGCACGTCCTTGGATTTGCTTGGTGATTTCCGTGAGCATCCGACAGCCAGTACTTCCAATAGGATGACCAAAACTTTTTAGTCCTCCCGATGGATTCACGGCGGTTTCGCCATCCCAGTTGAACGTTCCGTTCTTAAGTTCTTCAGCTGCTTTCCCTCGGTCGCAGAATTGCAGGTCCTGACAGTTTATAAGTTCATTAACCGTTAATTACGCAATGTAATCAACTGTGATCGTAAAACAGTCATGGACTTCTGCAGCATCGATTTCTTTCCGCGGATTGGTAATTCCTGCTTCTTGATAGGCGTATTTCGCCGCTTTTACCGTTGATGGAAATGCAGTGAAATCCGCTCCAGGCCCTCCAGGTGGCACGTACCACGGAAAATTGGTGTGAGCCGAAATTGCATTGGCTTTTACCAGCACGTAGTCATCCGCATGGGCATAACTTTCGGCGAGGTCTGGTCTGGTGAGGATCAACGCGGCAGCTCCGTCTGACATTGCGTAATTTTATCTAAGTGATTAAATTTTTGCGCAGCAGTCGAATCTACCGAGAGGGTCCGCAATCATGGGGGCTTTCATCGCAGCTTCTAAAGAAATTGGGCTTCGAAAATGTGCTTTTGGATGATGAGACCCATTATCATGGTTTTTTACCGCGACTCGGGCAAGATCTTCCTTCGTCCATCCGAACTCGTGAAAGCATCTTGTGGCCGCCATCGAAAACATTGCTGGCGCGGAAGGCGTCGGATATAGCGGATGTCCGAATTGGGTAAATCCGGGTAAACCACTACCGCCCTCGTCCATGAGTCTAGAGCATATTAACAAAATGTTAATATTGTTTCTCCACTCCACAGGCGAGGACAACGTCATATGCACCAGAAGCAACGGCAAAGCATGCATTACGGAACGCATCCATGCCCGAAGCGCAGTAATTTTCCACGCGAGTAGCGGGTTTACCATCCAACTTTAGGATATCTTCTACCATCGCACCTGATAGTCCAGTAAAGTAGTAAAATATCCCAACCCAGCTCGCATCCACCTCATCCTTCTTAATTCCAGCATCCTTCGTCGCGCTTTGAAATGCTTCGAAGAGCAGGTCGTATTGTGACTTATCCCATCGTTCTCCATATTTTGTCATGTCGCAACCGATAATTGCGACTTTATCTTTAATTCCATGTCTAACCATTTTTTTTACCTCCTTTAAGGTCTCCCCCTCACGGGTCGACATTTCCAATAATAATTTTTAAATTCAGCACCTTCGTGTTCCTTTCTGAAGGTCATCTCGAGTTTCATTCCAATCTTGACATTTTCCTCAGGGTTCTCGATTTCAGTCATGTTAACTAACACTCTTCCACCGCCTTCAAGGTCTATAACGCATCGTGGGACGGGCGTATTAAGATAAGCTCCACCAACCAAGTGATCAAGGGTAAATGTAAAGAGTTCTCCTTTCTTTGCAAGTTTAATGGGTTCTAATTGATCATCAGCTCTACATACGGAACAAGCTCGTGAAAGGTTAGGATATTGCACGGTTCCACAACTTTTGCATTTTACACCATACCACTTGTAAACTGAAGGAGTATCACGCCAGATAATGACAGCTGAACTTTTTCGCGTATATCTGTCCTTCTCAAGCAATTCCTTAAACTCGATGAACTTGTTGTAATTATTTAGAAGGGTCATCGATTTTTGGTGACCGACAAAACCCATTCTTCCTTTACCGATATCCCTGACACCATCTTTATCTCGAACCTGCATGAGAATAGCATCAGCACCATCTCCAAAACCGGCCATTATGATCTTGTCATCTTGTTTAGGTCTTCGCAAGCTAGCAATGAGAAGCATGAAAGGCATTGGCGTTCCCATATCACCTACTTGAAAGAACAAGCTGTTCTGAGCTACTCCTTGGCCAAATTTCATCATCTTGGATATCGTGCTATGCATTCTGGGGTTATTATAATAATATGCAGCAATTTGGATGTCTGTGGAAGGGTTTAAATTATTACGTTTCAAGACTTCAGACATAACTTTGGTGATGCTTTCCACGTAAAATTTTGCATCCATCTTTACTTCAAAAGTTCTGATAAACTCATCCTTGTCTGCTCTTTTCCATGGTCCAGTCACGTTCGCTGAAACTGAATAGTAATCATCGATCGAGATCGGGATATTTTCTTCATCCGCTATGAGTAAAGCGGCAGCACCATCTGCAAATCCAAACTCCCACATTGTTGAGGGTTCGGGTTTTCTCGTATCAGCTGCAACTACCAAAATACTCTTGATATCCTTATTGGCTTTAATCGCATCTACAGCTCTAGTTAAAGCTGTTGTTCCAGCTTTAGTTGAGTCCGTAAAATCTGCGGTAATGATATCTCCTCTCATATCGAGAATAGTAGCGATTAAAGAGGCTGAATCTTTCTCAGTATAGACTTGAGTTGTTGAAGCAAAAAATATTCCATCAACTGTCTTTGGGTCAATTCCCTCTAAGCAATCGAGTCCTGCTTCTACTGACATTGTCAAGCTGTCCTCATCCTCCATAGCTACTGCTTTAGTCCCCGGAACTATCGGAAAGTCCCATGCTTTCGCTATGAGTTCCCTGGGTAGCATGTATTTAGGTAAATAAGCACCATAGCTTTTAATACCAATTGGCAATTATAATTTCTACCTCTAATTTTTATTTTAATTATTTATTCTTATTAAAAATGTATTATGTTGTTCAATTTTTTACCATAAAAATACTTTATTTTCCAAATCAAATTTAATATTAAAAAATAACGCCTAATTGGATGCTAAAATATTTGATTGACAAGCAAGTGAGTGAAAATCCTTAACTTTTCATCGCTAACAATTTTCTTTTTGTTATAAATGATCCATTAAAATAACCCTTAAATATAAGCGCCAATTAATTGCTTTTGAAATTTAATTGAATATATATAAAAAGATTAAGTTGTGAACTTACATGTCAAAAGAAGATGAAATGTTAGCAGAATTAAGGCAAATTAGAGCAGCATTAGTACCTCCGCCTCCCACTCCTCCACCCACAAAACCAGGAAAAAAAAAGATCGCTTTTTTAGATGAATTTAAAGAATTTATAAAAACATACAAAGTAATGGGATTAGCAGTTGCTTTTATTATGGGATTATATCTAGGAGCTTTAGTAAAATCTCTTGTTGATAATTTGATCATGCCCATTGTTGAGTTGTTTACCCCAGCAGGTTTTGTATGGGAAGCATTTACCTTAGGACCTTTCAGAGTTGGTGCTTTTATTGGAGATTTAATTACTTTTATAATAATAGCGTTGGTAATCTTTCTTTTAGTAAAATTGACAAAAAGGTTAGGTATTGATTAATTTATAATTTTTTTTTCTTTTTTTGATATTTTATTTAAAAAAAGGGGTATATAGCCAAATTTCATTCACTTTCAAACTTATTTTCAAGCACGATTTGAATGGGTTTAAATCCAGTTTCCTCAAATACTTTTAGAATTTTTTCTGGGAACCCCCATGCGACTATTATTCGAACGGCTTCGCAACCCCAAGACCTTAAAATTTTTATTGCTCGCTTGGCGAGAATTTTTCCGACCTGAAGTCCTATATATTCTTGTTTCGTTGCCCAATTATTAAGATATCCAATATATTGTCCTAATGGGTTTTTTACGGCTTCAATCATGCCCATCCCCACAACTTCATCTTTTGCTTTTAGCTCAGCGATTAATGTGATGCGCTTTAAATTCGGTTTAAATTGCCGTAAACCAGAAGATTGTTTCCATTGATCTTCTTTTAAGCCAATATGAAAATTCTTATCTAGTTCACGTAAAATATCTAATGTAGCTTCATAATCGGAAGTTCGATAATTCCTGATAATAATTTCATTCTTATCCATATACTTATCTGACAAATTTTTTTATCCTCCTATATAATCTTACTTTTTATCTAAAGTTGATATATCTATTTTCTGGGATAATACTCTTCTGTTGGTTTTTTGTTCTATAATGAAGAAGAGATATTCATTAACTTGAGGAGTAAGTGGAGAAATAAATACCAATTCCTCTTTTGGAAACCATGAATCAACGTGTTGATTCATTACTTCTTTTTCAAAAAATTCTTTTACATGAGTGATCTTTACTTTAAGATCTTGTTTCTCATCATCAGTATTGTTTAGCACGATTATTTCTAATTCGTGACTGTCTGGAGTGATCTCAATATTAGAGATCGCAAAAGGAAGATTTAATTTAAAGGATTCACTGCTACTTTGTGATGGATCAAATAGTTGTACATTTGAAAATGTACTATTTCCTTCCTCAGATCTGAGGTGGGATACATCAATTCCTTTTAAGGCTAAATAAGATAGAGCTTTTTGTTGTTTAATTGAAGATATGTCCGTTTGTTGTATTGCTGAGCTAAAATACTCACGACATGTTATTATAATTAAATCATTTAGTTCCTGCTTAATTTTTTCTCCTACTTTTATTATCTGTTTGATTTTTGGAGTTTTAATAATCTCATTTTTAGAAATTTCATATTCTATCAATTCATATAATTTATCGCTGAATTGTTCTTTTATTCTTTTAACAAGTAATCGAATAAAATCATCTCCAAAAATTTCAATATCATTAGGTAAGGAAACGATTATGATTATAGTTTCAGGGGTGTCGTCTTCCATTCCTGCCCTACTTTTTATCCTCTTTGATTTAGTAAAGAATTTCTTGCCAAAAAATATGTATCCCTTAAATTCTAAATCTACATGATCCAAGGCTTCTTGTTCGTCAACAGTTAAGAACCAGATTGGATGATATTTTATAGGACGCATAAAAGTTCTATTGTCCCGCAATTTAATGAATTTTTCTTCAGGATAAATGAAAAGTGGAATATGACCACGTGATTCATCAAAGTACATTATATAGATATCCGAAAGTCCTTCACAAGGATATTCCTGTGTTTTTTTTGGATCTCCCATGCTGGTATATTAGTTTCTATAAATGATTTAATATATCTAAAGAATTAAATATTCAATAATCTAAAAGTTTGATCATACTAATTAATTTAGTAAATTAAGGAAAATGATGAAATTATATGATTATTACTGATGTAAAAACTTATTTACTCCAACTTGATTTTAAAATTAAGATTGGAAGCATGCCAAGGTTTCAAGCAAGTGGACTCTATACAAATCTAATAACTGACGAAGGTATTGATGGTTGGGCCTTGTCGCATTGGAATCTATCCAACCGAGCTCAACAACAATTTATTGAAGAAGCTCTAAAAAAGTTGGTTAAAGGGAAAGATCCTTTTATGGTCGAAGAAATTTATCATGAAGTTTACCAAAATAGTAATCGAATTATGTTTGGAATTCCACAAGCTACTTCTGCAATCCAAGTAGCATGCTGGGATATAATAGGAAAAGCGACCAAACAACCGATATATAAATTACTTGGAGGTCGAAAGAAAAAGGTGAAATGTTACGCGTCCATGCCTCGAGGTTACAAAGCAAAAGCAGCAGTGGGAGCAGTTGAATCGGCTTTAAAACCTGAACTTG
The DNA here is from genome assembly GCA_964493715.1 of uncultured archaeon. GTDB lineage: Archaea > Asgardarchaeota > Lokiarchaeia > Sigyniarchaeales > SOKP01 > SOKP01. The sequence goes on along the minus strand of CAZBPC010000028.1, from coordinate 17,710 downwards.
GTGGATTTTCGGCTGTTAAACTCCGAATTGGTAATGGGATTAAAGAAGATGAACAACTCATCAAAGAAGTTCGAAATGCATATTCTGATATAAATATTATGGTTGATGCAAATTCTGCTTACCAATCCATCAATGATGCTTTAAAAATTGCAAAAATTTGTGACAAATATGATATCGAATGGTTAGAAGAACCTATTCCTACGGATAATCTCGTAGGATTAGCTAAAATACGAGAAAATTCACCTACACAGATAGCAGGTGGAGAAAATGACATGGGTATTTTTCGTTTTGAGGACATTCTTTCGAAAGATTGCTTTGATATCATTCAACCCGATGTAACTCGTAGCGGGGGTTTTCAACAATTAAAAAAAATTGATGCAATGGCAGAAGTGAAAGGAGTTCGCTGCATCCCACACATTTTTGGATTTGGACATATCCTAGCAGCTAATCTACATTTCATAATGTCGTCTCGCTGTGAATGGTGTGAATTCCCTTTCATTCCAGATGAGTATCAACTCCTTGAAGAGCCAATTAAATGTGAAAAAGGGTTCTTAAAAACCTTAGATAATCCAGGATTAGGGGTTGAAATCAATAGAAAAATGTTTGAAGAAAATGTTATATACTAAAGATCCAATTAAGAAAGGAAATTTTCATCTCTCTTTATTAGTTTTTTTTTCTTGATAGAACCAAGCTAATTTTAGAGAAAATAAGGGTTATGGTTATACACTTATAAGGGGTTTTAAATATGCTAAAGAAATGAAATTCTCTTGGATAATCCAATTTTATTGAACAAATCCTATAAAATTAAAAAGAATTCCTTATCAAAACACGATCATCACGGGAATTCTCAATACGCTCGGATTTTCTATTACAGATGCATTTTGTGTACTAAAGGCATATGAATGTAAGTTCCGCTTTAAAGGTTTTTTTAATTAGGTCGTATTTATCTATAATACTATTCTCTTACTTATTAAACTCAAAATCAAGTGTTTTAATTTGATTTTAAATTAATGATTAATTCTATTCTTTACTATTATAGAGTATTTAAAAAAAGGTAATTATTAAGATATGGAGCCCTACTAAACCGTGAAATTTTCTAATAATCTAGAATTAATATTTATTCCCTCATCTTATTGGAATGAGCCTCTAAGTGGATTTCAATTGATTTCTAAAGGACCAGATTTACCTATAGATTCTAACTTCTTTATTTTATGGATTCCTTCAAATCTTTCAGAGGAGATTCTTTCAGAGCAAATATTAAAAATCTTTCCAAGCATACCTGTTGAAAAACTTCTTAGTTGTAATATAAACTTAGCAATTCCTTCCTTAATAAATGAATATGAGTTTAGCCAAAAAAAATCACCAGAATATCTTGAAATATCATCTTGCATTGGAAAAGTCATGCCCATAGGACCTGCTGTAAAGTTACTTTTTCAAATGGAATTTATAGATGATTTAAATCGAGGTATAAGGCATTATAGCAATTCAATTAAGACTTGGTCTTTTTTATCAAAATTAATATTTGAATTGTTAAATAAAGGACAATTTATACCCATTTTAGAAACTTGCGAAAATAAAGGGTATTGCGGGAAGTGGAATCTAATATTAAAGTCTCAAAATGATAGAGATCGATTTCAAACAATATTAAGGAGAGCTTCTTGGTCTGCTTTCTGCCTTCCTATCGATTTCATTCAAAAAGATGGATATTATAAAACTAGTGGTTTATGGCATCCATCTTATCTATTTTCATTCTTTATAAATATAATTGGGGACTATCTGATAAGATCAACCTTAAATAATATAAAATTCCCTACTTTTATCGAATTTTACAGTAAGGAACTTAAAAAAGAAAAAAGTCCCGGTTATAGAGCATCTTGGGATTATAAATTTCTTAAATCTCTTATCATGAAAGATTCGAATTTTAAAATACAATCCTTTCATGAAACTGTTCTACCCATTTTAATTAAAAATTGGACTCATTCTGCTAGAGGATTTACATTAAAACATGGTTATATATTCAATTTAGAATTAAAATATCCAAAAACTCCAAAAAATGATTGGTCGTTATCATTTTATCTGTCTTTTCAAGATGGAACACAAAATGTTCCCTTAAAATTTCTATGGGAAAAAATTGATCAAAAGAAACTTGAATATCTAAAAATCATTGATAATAAAGGAGAATTTTTAGAGATAATTTTAAGGGCATTAGGTGCAGCTTCAAAGATATTTCCCCCTATAAAGAGGGCTTTACTAGAAAACATTCAAGACGAAGTTTTGCTAAGTTCATCTGAAGTAATTGATTTTCTAAAATACCCAAAAGATTTATTAATTCAAAGTGGATTTAACGTCATTCTCCCAGAGGTTTTCAGAAGAGATGGAAAACAAAGGTTATCTGCTAAACTAATCATTCGTTCAAAGAGCGATTTAAAGACAAAAGAAGGAAATTTTCAAAATTTGCCTTCAATTTTCGATGTTCATTCAATGCTTGATTTCAAATGGGAAGCGAGCATCGAAGGAAAACAAATTTCTGAGGAAGAATTCATTAACTTAATTAATTCAGAAGAATCTTTAATAAATTTGAAAGGTAAATGGATTTTAGTAGATCAAGAGTCTATAGATGATTTTAAGCAGGTTAATAACTTTAATCTCGAAAATTATATGGACGTTCTTAAAGTAGGTTTACTTGGGAAGGTTCAATTACAAGAAAATGGTACTGAATACGATGTAATAATTGAAGGTGATTTCAACGAGATTATTAATAAATTGCGTTCAGTCGATTCTTTTGAAGACATTCCGTGTCCCTCATCATTCAATGGCAATTTAAGAAATTATCAACAAGAAGGTCTAAATTGGATGGGCAACATGACAAAATTTAATTTTGGATTATGTCTCGCCGATGATATGGGTCTTGGAAAAACAATTCAAGTGATTGCATTTCTATGTTATCTAGAAAAAAATTATCCAAATAAGCCAGGAAATGTAATTATTATTTGTCCTACCTCAATTTTATTCAATTGGCATCGTGAATTACGGAAATTTGCTCCCAACTTGAAAATAATGCTCCATTATGGACCATCTCGGATTAATGATGCAAGTAGAATTCATGAGTTTCTTAAACCACACAAATTAATCCTTACTTCCTATGGAACGCTGAGAAACGATATTAATTTATTGGAATCTATTGATTTTAGTGGGATCATCGTTGATGAAAGTCAAAATATAAAAAATTATACTTCACAACAAACAAAAGCCATAAATAAACTCAAAGGACAATTTAGAATTTGCCTGAGTGGTACTCCAATTGAGAATCGATTGCTAGAATTATGGTCTCTTTTTAATTTTTTAAATCCTGGTCTTTTAGGTAAGAGAAGAGAATTTCAAAATAATTACGTCATCCCAATTGAACGATTTCAAAATCAAGATAATATTGAGAAATTGAAATCAATCATTGCTCCTTTCATCTTACGTCGGGTAAAATCTGATAAAAACGTTATCAAAGATTTGCCGGATAAAAATGAAATGAAAGTTATCATCGATTTAACCGAAACCCAAGTTAAATTGTATAAAGAACTTGTAGAAAATACATTGAAGGAAATTGATGATATATCTTCAGATAAAAGGAAGAAAAGGGGATTAATTTTAAGTTTATTAGTAAAACTAAAGCAAATTTGTAATCATCCTTCTCAATATCTTAAAGAAAATATCGGATCATTAGAATTAGACAAAAATTTACAAGAATTCATATCTCAATCACAAAAGTTAGAAAGATTGATCGAAATGACTGATGAGGTCCTTTCAAATGGAGAAAAGATCTTGGTTTTTACTCAATTCACCCAAATGGGAGACATTTTACAAAAAGTGTTTGAAAAATATTACAAATTTGAAATACTTTATTTTCACGGAGGAGTACGAGAAAGCAAGAGAAGGGAAATTGTTGATCAATTCCAATCAGTCGAATTAGAAAGCCCTCCGATTTTAATATTATCACTAAAAGCCGGAGGAACAGGTCTCAACCTCACTCAAGGAACAACTGTTATACATGTAGACAGGTGGTGGAATCCAGCTGTAGAAGACCAAGCAACAGACAGAGCTTATCGAATTGGTCAAACATCAGTTGTAAATGTCTATAAATTTATCACAAAGGGAACAATCGAAGAAAAGATTAACGATCTTTTGGAGGAAAAACGTGAGTTAGCTGAAAAGATAGTTGCATCTACAGGAGAATCCTGGATTTCAGATTTAGATGATAATAAATTAAGAAACCTGTTAAATTTAAGTGATTGAAAATGGGGATAGAAAAAAATGGATAGAAAAAAATATTTCATGGATAATAGAAGACTCAAGAAAAAAGATCCACCTCAAAGAAAAACAAATTACGAAAAACAAAAAACTCGAGAAGAAGTTGAGGAAATTAAAAAAAACCTAATCAATTATGCAAAAACGCCTTGGGGAAGAGAATGGATAATCTCAAACTTAAATATTGGGCGTCCATTTAGAATGCAAAGAGGAATTGAATATGCTAAAGATGAAGAACGCATTGATAATCTCTCAATTAGTGCGGGTCAGATATTTGCCACTGTACAAGGTACTGCACCTACACCTTATCGAGTGAAAATAAATTTTAAAATTATCCCCGATGAAGGATGGAATATCATAGTTAAAGAGCTTTCTACGAAATTGTCTTACCTAATTGAATTATTAGAGGGTTCCCTACCTCAAAATATCATTGCTATTTTCGAAAAAAATGGATATTCCCTATACCCAGATGCATCTAATGGATTGGATTCAACTTGTTCTTGTCCTGATAAAGCAGTTCCATGTAAACACATTGCTGCGGTAATTTTATATCTTACTCGTGTTATCGATTATAATCCTTTTTTATTATTAGAACTTCGAGGGAAGTCTAAAGAAAATATTCTTGATGATCTTAGTTTATCACATTCACTAGAAGGCAAAAGTGAGTTCGAAAACGCTTCTAATGTAAAAAATATTGAGTTTAAATTTAATGTCCCTAAAATTTCTATCCAAGAATTATCTAAACAACATTCTGATAATGATCAAGATATTGGATTTAGCATCAAAAAGCCCGGAAAAATGATAGAAACTATAGAGAATTTGGGAGTTCCTCAAACTATTGAAAATAAAGCGTTTATGATTGTTTTGAGGGACATCTATCAAAAAATTACAACTATAAGTCATGAAATGTCGTTGGAATTTAAAAAATAATTAGATTGCAGCATTAGATTAAAGAAACAAAGTTTTCATCCAACGTTTTAATATTAATGTTTAATATTTTACTTAGGGATTTGCGAAAATCTTCAATTTGGTAAAAATCCTTTCCATCATATTTTGCTTTAAATTTTTTCATTATTTTTTTTAATAAAGGTAATACTCGTTTTTTGATATATTTATCCACATTTTTCGCGTTATCTATTACTACATATACAATATAGGGTTTTAATGTTTTATGATCAGGGATCCAATCTTTCCTAAAAACAACAGTGAATCTGTTGCTTTGGAAATACTCGATTGGGGAGATAGTGATTTCGGCAAAGCTCAGTATGCTAGATAATAGTCCAGAGTTCAATATTAAATTTACGTTCTCTTTCCTAGTCTGTTTGTGAGACTCAAAAATGATGGGTATTCCGCAAGAAATGATTCCTACTTCTCTGATTATCATAATCGCAAATGAATTATTTTCCAAACCCTACAACAATCGACTATAAGTCTTCCTATATATATACTTGCAAAAAAAACTAAAGATGTAATATTGATACGACAAAAATCTCAGAACGTTTTTTTTAATTATTTCGCATTTTAAGTTTTTATGAGAATAGACAATAAATTTTAAATTGGTATTCTAATTATTGCTTTTATGAATGAAACCGAAGAGTGGTATGATGTAAAAAAGTTAAAGGATTATCTGTATATTATTCGAGAAAGACTTGATGAGATTGAACCTCGATTTCTCACAAAATTTATTAATATTTATCTACTGATAGGTTCCAAAAAAGCATTGCTTATAGATACTGGAACCGGATTATATCCTTTGAAACCAATTATAAAAGATTTAATTAAATCAAAAGAATTGATCGTAATCAATACTCATTCTCATTTTGATCATCGAGGAGGAAATGAAGAATTTGATGAAATCTACATACATGAGAGTGAATTAGGGAATGCGTCTATGGTGTTTGATATTTCATTTCTAAAAGACTCTCCAAAAAAGAAAGTTCAATTATTTGAACGAAAAAATTTCAAGTTTCAACCCCCTCACACACTACATCCTTTAAAAGAGGGGCAGGAATTTGATCTGGGAGAACTCATTGTAAAGGTAATTCACACACCAGGTCACTCTGTTGGATCCATATCTTTATTAACAAATCAAAAAGAGCTCTTTACTGGAGATTCGGCACATTTTGGGGCGATGTACTTACCAAAAAAAAGGAATTTTCCAATATTGCTTTCAAGTTTATCAAAATTACTTGATTTATTCCATGAAAGTGATGAGATTGAGATTTATCCTTCACATGAAGATTTTCAAATAACAAAAGTGTTATTAGAGGCATTAATAACTGGTATAAATGATATTGAGACAATTTGGGATTCAAAAGTTAAAGATAAATACCTTAATGCGTGGATATTAAAAGATAATAATTTTACATATATTATTTGAAATTCATAAATTTTTAATCAATTTTATTACACCAAGAGTCAACCATTACGATCCAGTATCACAAGCTTTTTACTTTTCAATTGAATATACTACTTAATTTAAATATATAATTAGGGAGCAAGAATTTGACAAAAAAGGAAAAAATTGTGCTAATAGGCGCGGGTTCATTACAATTCGGAATGGGTTCAGTAGGTAGTATTATGAATAGTGATATTTTAAAAAACTCAACAGTTAGTCTGCATGACATTAATCCTACTAACTTACAATTAGTGACCCAAGCGTGTAGCGAAGCGATTGAGAAGAAAAATTTTGATATTGAATTAGAATCAACTACAGACAGGAAAAAGGCTTTAAAAAATGCTACTTTCATAATAAACTCCATTGAAGTCGGTCCCAGATTTGAATGGTTTGATTTAGATTATACTATTCCACGAAAATATGGAAATAAGCAGGTTATGGGAGAGAATGGTGGTCCTGGAGGATTATTTCATTCATTGAGAGTGATACCTCCCATTCTTGAAGTATGTGATGATATTCAGAAAATCTGTCCAAACGCATTTCTCATTAATTTTTCAAACCCAATGAGTAGGATTTGCTTGGCAATAAAACGCAAGTTTCCAAACATAAGATTTGTTGGACTCTGCCATGAATTATTCGGGTTTCAATTTCACTACAGCAGAATTCTTGAAACACCTCTTAAAAATCTTAAGATAATCGCGGGGGGACTCAACCATTTTGGAGTTGCACTATCAATAAAATATGCTGATACTGATAAGGATGCTTATCCAGACCTCAGAAAAAAAGCGCCAAAATACCTCAGTGAGATTAAAGGATTTGGAAATGACGTCGATTTAGTAAGATATATTCTTGAGAAGTTTGGATATCTTGCCTACACTCCAGATTCTCATTATGGAGAATATATATCCTGGGCATGGGAGAAAGCAAATCTAGAAGGTATCAGAGAGTTTTATAATGGATATAAAGCAATGACAATAAAAACGGGAGATAGATTGATTAAGCGAATAAAAAGAGGAAGTGGAGCAAGTTTAGTAAAACCAGACCAAGAAAGAGCAATTCCGATAATTGAAGGAATTATCACTAATTCAGGTCATCAAGAATTATCAGTAAATCTACCTAATGATGACGTAATTACAAACTTACCCCAGGATTTAGTAGTAGAGTGTCCAGCAATCGTAAGCAAGTATGGACTAGAAGCTGTTAAACTTGGAGAATATCCAAAAGGATTGGCTGCTCTTTTACGCAATCAAGCCTCAGTACAAGATTTAGTTGTGGAAGCCATTCTAAAAAAATCAAAAGAACTGGCATTTCAAGCCCTCTTATTAGACCCCACAATAGATAATGCTTCTAACGCAGAAAAAATATTTGAAGAGATGTTAGAGATAAACAATGGACATATTTTTCTTGAATAATCCTATACTTTTTTTATTACTTTTTCTGATAAATTCTCGATAGAAACTTAAATATATGGATTGAGATCATATATTGAGTAGATCCATATAGTATAAAAAACAAATTCTCAATATAATTATATTAATAAAATAGAAGCTCAAAAAATCCAAGAATCCCTAATCAAAATGACCACCTTTAAAGCAGAACCCAATATAATTGAGAGCCTTGATCTTTTTGTCATCCCAAGTTGGGGAAATTTGCTCGGATATCCGACTCTAGGTAAGTATTCTAACCACAATGTATCGAAAATATCCCAAGACTTAGTTATTTTTTTTGGTGGTGTAGAATGTTCAGTTCAGACAGAAAAGGGAACTCTTTATTATTTGTTTGGACTCGGATATTATTACACTAAATTTGAACTTCAGAGTGGAAGATATATCACTGATAATCGACAATTGACCGGTTTAGTACTTTCAGATTTTGTTTACGATTATCTATCAACTTCTAAAAATATAACTTTAGAAACAGATCGTGACGTGATCGTGAGTGAGAATCTTTTTAAGGTGCCTATAGATTTATCCTTTAAATCTGAAAATAAACGGACGTTTATTCAGGGAACTCTCATGAGAAATTTATTCATTCCATACAAGGATATTATTTTGGAATTTATGGAAACGTTGAAAAATCCGCTATCCTTTCAAATTGACAAAACGGGACCAATCCTCTTGAGCACGCATTGCGATTCTTATAATCAAATCTTGATTTCTTCTGGAGTGGATAATGAAATGAAAAACTTAACTGCAGGATTGAACGGTATCACTTTTGATTCTAAAACACACTTGGAGAAATATTTTTCACACCAGAATTTACATTATATTGAAGAAATATTATTAAAGCTTAAAAGGGTTTATTCTACGGTAGATTTTGATCCAATGTATCTGTTCTCGATATTAATTAATGCTGCATTAAAGTTGAGATCAGAAATAAATGCATCTAATATCCAAGTAACTAAAAGAAAAAATGAAAAAATGCCAAAGGAATCAATATTTCTCTCTGCTGAACCAAGAATGAATTCTTTTGTTCACTGGCCTGAGAAATTTAGGAGAAGAACAAAGGATGAGATGGAGGGATCGATTGTTCAAGAAACAAGTAAGCTATACCAACCTGAAGAAACTGAAAAAGAGACGATTGAAGTTGAAAGATTTAGGGAAAAACAAGAGCAATTCAAGATTCGAACCATGAAACGTCCTTCAGTAGATGTAAAACCATTTCCAATCATTCCAACAAGTAGTTCTCTAGATATTCTTCTTGTTATTAAAGATGTAATAGTCCTTGATCATGATATCAGAACAATAGGAAAGGTACTTGAGATTGCTCGAGATTATATTAAAAGCATGATCTTACATTCAAATATTTTATGGGAAATGAGTAAATTTGCCAATCTATATCAACGAGCGGAACTGAATGTGGGATTAAGCTCTAAAGAGAAGATAGATTTATTGGAACAAATCGATAAATGGATTGATTTAATAAGCAATATTCAAACCTCTTAAATTGGTGCTTAACCATGGTAAATTATAAATCAGTTATAAAAAACTTACAAAAACATTATTCTGACGCGACAGAAGTAGTAGTGGTTAATAATAAAGCAAAAATTCTTCACTCAACTTCCAACTGGAATGTATCGAAAGATATCAAGGGTTTATTAGCTAGCTGGGGTAGTGGCAAGGATCAGTTTGTAAATATGGATGGTATTAGATATTCAGTTCTTCAAATGGAACCAGAAAGATTTATAGCTACGAACATGCAGAAAAAGGGACACTTAGTAGGATCATCGATACCTAACACTGACATGTTCCTAATAGCTCATATCAGACAAAAAGCAAAGGGTTGGATGCACATGGCATATCCAGCTATAGCAAGAGCAGCAGCAATGATGACGAAAGGTTCCCAATCACATTTTATTGAGACTGAAATAGATATGACTAATGATAACGAATTGGCTGAAAAAAGCCATGGAATGGTGCCTCCTTCGATTGATCCCTATCTTAAAACAGAAGTTGAAGGATTTTTAGAATGGATAAAAAATCCTCAAGGATTACCCTCTTATCTATCTCATTCATTACAAGAAAATGATCCATACAGAATCTCCAAACTTGCAGAAATTTATAATGAATTCTATAAAGTTTTTTATGGTTAAAGTTGTTATTCTAATTTATCGCTTCAGATAGATTGAGATTATGTCCCCATCCTCAACTACATGATTTAAATTTTCAAATTTTTGACCAGGGTGCTTCGCTGAACTGCCCCAAACCAGTGCATAACGATAATCGGTAATGAATCGCTTGTGAATTTTACGACAGAGTTTTTCAAGTGTATCACCTTGATGGAGAATAATTGGTTCAGTCATATCAGCGTCTTCTCTTGGCGGCTTCAAAAAAACTCGTATTAAATTCAACTCTTTAAAGATTTCATGCTTAAGAATATCAATATTTTTCTTATTTTTAGCTGAGATCATGACCCAGTGATCATGACCAATTGCCTCTGTGATAACTTCATCCGGAATTTTTTCTTTCATTAAATCTGATTTATTAATTACTACAAATTCTCTTGTATATATACGATTTCCAAATATGAAATCTATTAATTCATCTGGAGTAATATCTGGTTCAGAGAAATAAACACCTGCGTTTCGGACTTTTAATTCATTCATTAGTGATTTAACTTCATCTGCATCCATAAGTTGGTGACCCTTATAAGTAAAATGAATTCCACCACGTGTTCGCTCTTTAATAACAATATTAGGTGGTTTTGTATTTAAACGAATTCCTGCATTATTCAATTCAATTCTAATAGTTTCCAGATCAGAAAGATTAATCGTTCCATCAGAACGAAAACAAATTATAATTAACACTAATTCTGCTGAGCGTACTGCTGCTAATACTTCCTTTCCTCGTCCTTTACCAGCAGCAGCACCCAAAATTATTCCAGGTAAATCTATCAGCTGAATTTTCGCATCTTCGATATCCATCATACCAGGTATGGCTGTAACGGTAGTAAAATCATATGCTGCAACCTTAGAATGAGTGTCACCTTCAGTCAGCAAATTTAATAGAGAAGATTTCCCAACTGAAGGAAATCCAATGAATGCTACCTGAGCGTCTCCTGTTCTTTTAATATGAAAGCCACCACCACCGCCCTTTTTAGAACTGGCGATGCGAATCAAATCTTCGCGGAGTTTGGCAAGTTGTGCTTTAATAAAATTTATACTTTTTTGCGTAGCCTTATTTACCTTGGTGGAAGCTAATCGTTCTTCTAATTCTGCTATTCGTTCTTCGACTTTTTCAGACATTTTATACCATTAAAAAAAGAAAATGGTGCAAATTCAAAAAATTTTACGAAAACAAGTGCTCAAAGTGTTGAATACTAAAAAGTGTTTTATTATTTGAATATGCATGATTAGGAGATTAACTTTTTTAAAATATCGTCCAAATGATTAAAAACAACAGAATAGTGCCCATCATTAGGATAAAATGTACTTTTACAGTTAGGTATCATTTTACTAACAACTCGACCTACTGAAACTGGTATAGTGGAATCTAATTCACCATGAAATAGATAGACCTTAAGGTTTCGGGTTATGTCTTCAAGATTAAATCCCCAAGGTTGAGCATATATCTTTGCATCAAGAGACACGCCCCTTCCTCCTTGCCTAAATGCTTCACCGCCTTCTTGTAAAAACAGAGGTAATAATTTTGGGTCATTTAGAATAGCTCTATCTGGTTCTGGTAATTGGTTAAAACCTTTCTGCAGTTGAACTTCCATTTTTTCTAAATTCCGAGCAATTTTTCCTTGTCTATTCATAATAAGTCTAAATATCCAATTCATTCTTCGAGCAATAAAAATTATTATTGGATTTATGTTAATTAGTTTTTTAATTTGAGTAGTTAAAGGTCCAATGCCACAAATTATTCCACAAGCTGTTAACCTATCAGGAATTTTATATGCACAAGCAATGGAATAAGGAGCACCACCTGATATCCCCTCTACAGCAAACTTACTAATCGATAATTCATCTGCTAATTCAATGATATCTGATGGCCAATCTAAAAGGAGTCTTCCTTTCTTAAAATCAGAAAGCCCCATACCAGGTCTATCAACACTTATAATTCTGACTTTTTTCTTAGCCACCATTTCAGTTAACATTACAACTTCTAGTCGAGAAGCGGGAAATCCATGAAAATGGAAGAGAGGAATACCATCTGAATCACCTATCTCGGCAAAACCCAGAAATCTCCCATCTTTTAACTTTATTCTTTGATTTAATTTATCATTAATATACATGTTAAAATCTCATTATTATGCATTTAAAATTAAAAATAACACGTTCTTAAACAATGGGATTATTCTTTTTTTTCCATTCCATAAAAGAAAATATATAAAAAATCTAATTATTATAAATTGATTAATAATTTTTTTTATTTTACGGCAATCAGAAATGACTATTAGCGATAACGGAGTAGATTATGATAATTTAGTAAAAATTAAAGTTACTTGTCCTCATTGTAATAAAACTAAAATCATTAAAATCCCAGCTAACATCATTCATGAGAGTAAAAATGTAACGACAATATCAATTCCTTTGAATCATGTATGTGAACACAGTTTCCAAATTTTTGTTGATAAACATTTTGTAATTCGTGGGTATCAACGAGTAGATTTTGACATTTCTAACTTTGAGATATATTCTGATCGAGCAGATTCAAAAGGAGAAGATCTATTGATTACCTATCATTTTTCTGTCATTATTAAAAAAATCGTCCAATTAATCAGGGAAAACATCAATATTAAAGGAATATTTGGGGGTTTAGTATTAACAGAATCGGGAAACCTTATTTTTTCTTCCCTTCCTAGTGAAATTTCACTTAACATGATCAGAAAAATAGAACTTCAGAAATCCTTTCCTACAACAATAAGCCAAATATTTCTAACTTTAACTAATAACCAAAAGATTATATCTTCAACCATAACAATTGAAAATATAAAATTAATTATCACGCTATGTTTTTCAATAGAAATGGACTATAACACTGCAAATTATTACATGTTAGAATTAAAGAAAAATGTATTGCTATCAAGTAAAATAGATTCCTCTCAGACCATTTATTGGTTATATTCGATAATTTCTCAATCAATTGATTTAGATTCTGATGAATTGCTACTCGATTCATTAGGAATCAAAATTCAAAAATCCGTTGTTACTAACATAAGTGAAATTGAGGGGATATTGAAAACCAAGGATTATGAAGGTAAAGTATTTCTTAATGAAAGATACGTGAGATTGATGGAGGGATTAATATGGACATTAAGCGATGCTTTATTAATCATCTCTAATTTAAATATGTTCTAATGAAAATCGTGACTTATGAGCTCACATCTGACCAAGAAATTTAAGGTTTTTAAGAGAAAAAGCATTAGGAAATTTTTAATTTGACCAAACAATTTTTATTGAAAAAACTCATATAATCTAATAGAATTTAATCTTGTTGTTAATTTACAATTTTATTAAATAAGGTTTTAAATATGATTCCAAAACAAATGGATGTTTACTTGAAAGAATATTTACCAGTAGGAACCTTAGAAAATCGACTAATCAAAGAAGAAGGAAGAAGATATTTAGAATTTCGTAATATTGATGAACTGCTTTTATCAAGTTTAGGAATTGTAAGTGATAAAGTAGGTCCCAATCTTGTCATATGCATGTGGGATGAAGATTCTCCAGAAGAAATTGGAGGATATTTAGTAGTGGATAATTTATCAATGGGTCTTCCTTCAATGGGAGGAATTCGAATGCTTCCAGATGTGACCCCTTCGGATATTTATAATTTGGCCAGAGGCA
>CAZBPC010000028.1:0-3625 GCA_964493715.1 uncultured archaeon | reverse complement strand
ATTCGAATGCTTCCAGATGTGACCCCTTCGGATATTTATAATTTGGCCAGAGGCATGACTTTAAAAAATGCAGCTGCAAATCTTCCGTATGGTGGCGGAAAGGCAGGAATAGTTGCAGAAAGAGGCTTGCCAATAGAACAACATGATAAAATTATTCGAGGGTTTGCTCGTTTAATAAGAAAATACCGAGAGTTATACATACCTGGTCCGGATGTTGGTACGAATGATTCGGATATGATGACCATTGCCATTGAAAATGGAATAGATAGTGCTGTTTCTAAACCTTTATCTATGGGAGGAAACAGAATTGATGAACTTGGGGGTGCTGCTGGAGGAGTAGTAACTGCTTTACAAACGCTTATAGGGATAATGCCTAGATTAAGGGTCTTACCTCAATTTTCAAAACTTGAAATTCCAAAAATAGAGGATCTAACAATTCTAATCCAAGGGTTTGGAGCTGTAGGAGCTCATGCTGCCAGAATTTTTAAAGAAAGGATTGCTTGGGTAAAAATAGTTGGCATAAGTGATTTAGAAGGATATTTATACGATGAGGCGGGTTTACCTGTAGATGAGTTATATGAGTATTGGAAAAAAAAAGGATTAGTAACTAAACACTACTACACGGATAAAATATTATCAAAGGGATACAAATATCCTATAAAGTTCTCTACAAATTCGAATAACCTTCTATTAGAGGATTGTTTTTGTTTCATTCCTGCAGCGCCTGTTTTTAACTACCTAGGAGTGTGGAAAAATGAAAATCCATCAATGACTGTAGATAGAATGGGGCGATGGAGCCTTATAATTGAAGGAGCTAATACTTATTCACCAGATCCTAATAGAAAAGCTGCAAGAATTCGGATGGAACAAATAGTTTATAAGGAAAAAGGAGTAATGATTGCTAACGACTATTTAGTAAATTCAGGTGGAGTTATATTTGCTGCTCAAGAAAAAATAATCAGTACTCCAGAACATTTACAAATTCCTGAGAACATTCTTGGAAAACGAGATATGGTACTTTCTTGGCTTAAAGAGCATAAAGATGAATTTGCTGAACTTTCCAAAAGGCGATTAATCGCAGGTGAAGAATACAGGAAAAAAGTAATACACCATAATATGATTGAGTTAATCGACATATTAGCAGCAAATCCAGATATCTTACCGTGTATAGCTGCTGAAAAAATAAGTTTACAAAGATTAATTTCAAAGGAAAAAGAATTAACTGCGAAAGATATCATGGAAACACTTCCGACAATAGATATAAATAGTACTGCTCAAGAAGCTGCTGCTTTAATTATTAGGGAGAATAGTGGTATAATTGCGGTGTTAGAAGAAAAAAAACTCATTGGTGTTGTCACGGATTGGGATATAACAAAAGCCATGGCTGAAAATGCTTGTGATGTGAATCTTAATGAAATAATGACAAAAAATGTAATTACTGCTCCTCCAGACTATACTATAATTGATCTTGTTAGGAAATTGGAGCAATATAGGATTTCTGCCATGCCTATCGTCGAAGATGGAAAAGTATTGGGTAAAATTAGTTCTGATTTAATTACTCGGCGGTATATCTTGCAAAACCTAAGAGAATCTTAACCATTTAATTATAAATTTAGAAAAATCATCCGGTCAAATCGAATCTAAAAATTCTTTCAATTCGACTATTGGATCAGTGGGGGCATTTTCTAAGTTTGCTTGAGCAGTAAAGTTACTTCCTCCTCCTTTTCCCCCAAATTTACTAACTAATGCTTTAACCACTCCGTTAGCACCTACTTTTTCGGAAAGAGATACAACTTGATAGCGAAATTCCCCTAATTTTATAATTAACAGTGAATTTGAAGGAAATTGGTTCAAAATTTTCTTTAAAATTTTGCTGTCAATTTGATATTCAATCAAAAATAAACAAAAACCCTCATATTCTTCGCTTGGATATTTAGAAGTTAAAACTAAATTATCCATTTTTAAATCTTCGATTAGGTGTATGTTTTTCTCGAGCTCAACAAAGGTGGATTTAATTTTATCAGTTACTTTTATTAAGGACGTGTTCAGCTTACCAGAAAGGTTTAATAATTCTATATTAAGACTTGAAATTAAATCTAATGCCTTTTTCCCTACACAATATTTGATATTCGTTCCTTTTTTAAATTCCGTTAGGATGATTGGTCCAATTTCGATTGATTTTTTCAGATGAGTCCCTCCACAACAAACTAAATCAAGATCATCAATTTTAATGAGACGTATCTCTTCTTTTTCTGGAATTTCAGATCTTAAAGAATTTTTCAATTTAGAGAGTTTATTTTGATCATATATCTCAGCTGTGATGTCTTTATTTGTTGAAGTAGTTACCTCATTTATCCTTATAAGTCCTTCAAGCAACTGCTGGTTATTTATTGGATGATCTAGCTGGATCGAAACTTCTTCAAACTCGATATTCGCCCTGGTGGTTTTAGCATTGTATAATTCTAAAAATATGGCTGAGAAGATATGTTGGGAAGAATGAGATTTCATAATGCCATAGCGATAATTCCAATCTATCTTTCCTACTATTTCATCTCCATTTTTAATTTTTTTGAAGAATTCTGGCGAAATATGATGTATTATATCCCCATCAATTATTTCAACCGCATCCACTGATGATTGGTCTTCACCATGCCGCAAAATTCCTTTATCACTTGCTTGATTTCCACTTGATGGAAAAAAAAGTGTCCGATCTAATATTATTCCTCCATTTTGCTTGGAAACTACCTTAGCGGTGAAATCTACCACATAAGGATCGTCCCAGTATAGTTTTTGAGTCATCTTTTTTTAAATTTCATAAAGTTTTATTAATCCCATATTTGATTAACTATTTTATTATAATGATGAATTCTAATTAAAATCAAAAGAAAGGTTATTATTTACTTAGTAAGAAAGAGATCTGCAATTATTAACCATTTTTGTATTTCATCAGTATCAATTGAAGTATTATGTGCAATATCTTTCCCTTTTTGAAGATTTTTAAGTGCTAAATCTTGATTACCAAGTGTTTTATAGCAAATTCCCAACTTTATATACGTTTGATAACTATACCACTCGTTGTTGCCCATTACAAGCGCTTTTAAAAATCTCTTTACAGCTTCGTCGTATTCTTCAAAATACATCAAAATTTCACCGTAGTTGTCTTGATAAATAGCTTTATCAGGATTGAGTTCTATTAATTCTTGAATTAGATCAATAGCTTCTTCTTTTTTATCCAAATATTGGAGCCAAAATGCTTTATAGACAAGAAGATCATTATTTTCAGGAAATTTTTTGATTAAATCTTCAATAATTGCTAATCCGGCTTTTAAATTCTTCTTTTTTCTAAGAATTGACGCCTTTTTCATCTTGAGATCGATTTCATTTTCAGGGAATTCTTCTAACATTTTATCTAATAATAATAACACGTCATTATATTGGTTAAAATAAATCAAGATCTTAATTTTCGAGTAATAAAGGTCTATAACTTTTGGATTTAATTCAAGTTTATTTTCAATTTCTTTAATATCATTCTCAAATTGATTCCGTAAATCATCGGAAATTTGCGAATCGAATGCAAATGCCATTTCTTGCCAGATTATTCCTTCCATTTTATCATAGGTATTCT
>CAZBPC010000027.1:0-34743 GCA_964493715.1 uncultured archaeon | reverse complement strand
TTATTAAGAAATTAGGAGCATTAAGAACTTAAAGTGGTGTATTTTTTGGTAAAAATTGATAAATCAAAAGGGGAACAAAAAAAGCAACCATATGATTTTTCTATTCCTGCTGAAGTTCTCCAAATTGTTGGTCGTACTGGTCTTACCGGAGAAATAAGCCAAATTAAAGTGCGTATCCTGGATGGTCCAGATAAAAACCGGATTTTAACCCGAAATGTCAAGGGACCTATACGCGTTAATGACATCGTAGTGTTAAGGGAAGTCGAGAGGGAAGCTAGAAAAATTAGAAGAAAAAGATAAACATTTCGGTAATTATTTATTTATGAAAAATCTAGTTTCTAAAAAAATTTTTAAAATCATTCTTTCTTTTTAAAATATCCTAAAAGTCCCAAATTTTCATCATATTCATCTTGTAGATATTCTCTTAAGGCAATTCTAATTGCTTCAGAACGGCTTGGGACAATTTTCATATCTATTAATTTTTGAATATTCTCATCATAAAGATGAGGGATATTAATGGTAATATTTACCATTTTAGGTTTCTTTTCGTCTGTTTCGGTCAATATATGTAATCCTAATTTTGTTAATTATGAGATTATTGATATGATGGGTGAAATATGGAATGTTTAAAGCAGATAAATATTCTTAGCGTCTAACAATACCAAATTTTTAGTAATAAATTATAAGATTAGCTTATATATAAAATTATGTGTCCATAATGACGGTATTTAAAGATTTCTATATCAGATATAAAATATTTTGTCTTATTAAAGAGTTATTGACAGTTTTTCATCGATTATTTGAGATTAGATGAAAAAATTTTATTCATTTTCTTTCTTCTTGTTTCACGTACCGTCCACGGCTTTCTATCGATTTAATGTTTTTTACAATAGATCTACCCTTTTCTGAACCATTCAAATCATAATCGGAGATATATCCCTTTATAAATGCTTTAAAGCATTGGTCAAAATCTGATCCATGTGAGGAAATTAAAACCCGTTTAAACAAGTGAAGATCAACGCTTTTATCTTCTATAGAATCAGAATATTCATGTAATCCAAAATCGATGAGAAAAACATCCTCATTTGATGTTATGATTATGTTACTAGTGGTAATATCTCCATGGATATGCCCATTTTGGTGCAGTTTGGCTATAAATCTACCTATTTCATAAAAAATCTTATTCTTTTTGCCATCATCAAATACTGAAATTAAATCTTTTAATTTCTTCCCTTCAATATACTTCATAATGATGGTAGATGTAGTGCAGTCTATCTCAAATACTTGAGGGACATTCAACCCGTAAGTCTTAACTTTTATGAGTGCTCGAGCTTCATTAAGAGTCCTGGCTAACCTGATTTGTTTATCAATAGGTTCTATCCGATAATTTTTTGGGGATCTTTGTTTAAAAATTACTTCCTTTCCAAACCAGAAACCATGAATAATGGAAGCTTCTGCTCCTTTGTGTAAGATATCTCCTTTCACTATAGATTTATTTTCCACTTAATTCACCTAATTTCGCCAAGGAATTGAAATATTGTCCATTCGTTCTTTTGGGCTAATATTGGTTTGAGAAAGATCAAATGCTCCCTCAGATTTAAATCGTAAGATCCCTGTCCAAGCGATCATTGCTCCATTATCTCCAGCAAATTTTTGAGGTACTACCTCATATCTTGTACCATGATCTTCACAAATACTCCTAATCATTTCTTGTAATCGTTTGTTTGCTGCAACTCCACCGGTAAGAAGCATTTCTGATTTTTTTGTATGGGCTAAAGCACGTTCAGTTACTTCAGTAAGCATTGAGAATGAGGTTTCTTGTAATGAATAAGCAACATCCTCTAATTCAAATTTTATCCCTAACTCGCTTGATTCAATTAAATTTCGTGCGGCGGTATAAAGACCAGAAAATGATAAATCCATTCCTTTTACAACATATGGTAATGAGATGTAATTATTCGATTTTTCTGCTAATTTCTCAATTTTTGGTCCACCAGGATGAGGTAATCCTGCATCCCGAGCTACCATATCAATCATATTACCTATAGAAATATCAAGTGTTTCACCAAAAATTTGGTATCTAGTAGATTCATAAGCGCTAATAATAGTGTTTCCCCCTGAGACATAAAGAGTTAATGGATCTTCTATTTTGCACATTAAACGTCCAATTTCGATATGTGCTATGCAGTGATTTACACCAACTATTGGAATCTTATGAAATTGGCTCAATAACCGTGCTACGAGCGCCCCAATTCTTAGAATTGGTCCTAAACCAGGGCTTTGGCTAAAAGCAATTAAAGATATATCTTTCATAGAACATCTTGCTTCTCGTAACACTTTCAAGATCGTGTCCTTAATATGTGTTAAATGATATTCCCTTACTAATGCAGGATGCAACCCTCCTTCCTCGGGAATATACACGTTGTTAGCTAAACCGTGCACTTTTCCACTGAAATCAACTATGCCTGCACTCCACGTATGAGCTGTAGATTCAATTCCAAGACATAACCCTTCTTTTTTTTTCATAGAATCCAGACTTTAACAAGCACTTATTGAAATTTATACTTAATAATAGTAGAATATATTAATAAAGAATTTTTCAAAAAACTTCTAACATGTTTTCGAGGGGATCTTGAACCTTTACCCTTAGATCTTATTGACTTCTAACACGTTTTCGAGGGGATCTTGAACCTTTACCCTTAGATCTCATTACTGCAGCACCTTTTCTTTTAAAAATCGTATAATGGCATTTTCCGCACACATATCGATCATAATGTTCTCCTAAATTATAGCCATCGCCACATTTTGGGCATATCCTATGAGTTAAAGAGATATCATTTCCCTCAATTTTATAAAATTTTGATTGATTTGTCATTCATTTATCAACTATTTTTATGTATTTATTCTATATAACCAAATAAATGCTTGTATGGTTCTTTCTTAGCTTTTGCTTGATATATTTCGTTTCTTTTATCCAAAGGCAGGTTTCGGACTTGGATATGAAACGGTTCGAAAAATTGGAGCTCCTTAATATTATCATATATATTAACTACGCCAAGATCGTGTGTGGATCCATATTGGGTTTGGATTTTATGTATTATAGTTAGTGTATCATTGGCATTCTTTAAAGCTGCTATTTTCTTCTTAATTTCCAATCGATTAGGAGTTCCGGCACCAAAATGCTCTATTCTGATTTTAATTTCAGTTCTATCGATTAATGGGTTTTTCTTTTCTTCTAATATTTCAATATCAAATGACATTTTGAACCATTTTTTTTACTATTTGCTATATTAATCAATTAAATTAAAGATTAATCTTTGATACTGATGATTAAGGTAGTATAAAAAATAAAATTTTGGTTTTTTAGTGAAAATTATGGTAAATTTCACAAATAAAAAGAAGTCCATCAGATCGTTATTAATTTCTGAAATAATTTTATTACTTATACTCAGCTTTGTCATGCTTTGGTTAAAGAACGTTATCGTAGGTTTTTTCTATTTATTATTAATCTTCACGATAATATCATGGTTAATATTATTTTTATTAACTATCGATCTGTATAATAAACAAAATAGACAATAACTACAATTTTCGCTATTTATTTTGCATTAAAGAAATTAATCGGGCAACTAATTTTTTCACGTGGCGATTAATTTTCACCATTACAATACCTTCTGGAAGGGGGGTCTTCCGGTCTGTAATTGGAGGTTGTCCATAAAAAATGTACCTTTTAATCGTTTTTGATAGCGGTAAAACAAGGGTTAAAGGTAGTACTAATAGATCTTCTTCACCACGTGTAATTTTTAAGAGAGTTCTTTTTTCTGATTCAACAATTTTTTTCAAAATATCAAAGCTGTCGGGATTTATTGTACCTTCAGGGTTTTCAAATTCAATAATCTCATCGAAAAAATCCTCAAAATCAGCATTGACGGATTTTCTCTTTGTTTTTTCATCGATAATTGAAATTTTTACTTTTTCTTTCAGAAATTGATAGTTTAAAAAATCTTTTGAAACAATATCCCCCACTAAATAGATCTGAATCTCAGTGTTGACATTTTTAAGAATTTCAATAACTTTTGGAATCGTTTCATCACGAGATCCCGATATCAAATCACCTAATGGTTGAGAGTATTTTTGACGCTGGTTTGATTGAATTTTCAAGTTATCATTCATAATATAAACTCAATGCTATTTATGCAGGATCTAAAAATAAGTAAAAGCAAATGATTGTCTTACCTAACTCTTAAAGCGTATTTTCCAGGATAATGAATCTTTAAATATTCAGCGAATTTTGATTCATTAGGTTTAATTATTATTACTTCTCCAGTGTAATCATCACTTAATGTATGAGTTTTACACTTTGGACAAATGCTCTCATTTTTGGTTATTAAATGACAATTTTTACAAGCCCTTTCTTTCATTTTGACATCACCTTGACACTAATTTATGCTTCACCATCATCTTCCGGGGATTGTGGCTCAGCATACTCGTCCTCGATGTCAGTTTGAATCCATTCAGGTTTTCCTAAAAATTTCTGTCTCATCGTTAATCCTAATTTACCGCTTCTTCCTGTACCCATCGAAACAGCAATGATTTTTGCCCTTACAGGATCGTTGACTTCAAGTATTTTTCCAGTTTCCTTTCCAATAAATCTATTTCCGACCTGTTCATAAGAGATATAATCATCGCAAATTTGAGACACGTGTACTAATCCGTCCAAGGGACCCAGTCGAATGAAGGCTCCAAAGTCTACTATTTCAACCACTTCTCCTTCAACCACTTCTCCAATTACAGGTTTAAAGGCCAGAACTGAAAATTCAACCTCATGAAACGTGTTTGCATTACCTGGAATGATAATGCCTGGACCTACATTAACCACGTCGACAATTGCTATAATAAATCCATAATCACGCGTAATGATTCCTTCATAATCTTCAGAAAGAATTATGCGAGCACTTGTCTCTTTTGGTTGATCAAATAAGAATGGTGGTATTTCACATTTTGATGATAGATGATAAAGTGTAAAAATAGCTGCACACCCGTAAAGTAGATGGTTATTAATGACCTATAAAATGAACGATAGAATTAATAATTTGTGATTTTTCCTTTTATAGGTTATCGTTAGCTAATAAAAATCATCTCAATACCAAGTAAAAATTACGTTGAATTAACAAGAACCTTTATACAGATATTACAAAATTTAATAAAGATGGAATAAAATATATTTTTATAAACATAACTCAGACAAATAAAAAAAAATAAATATTTAGAAACTACATTTAATATAGTATATACTATCTTATTTATCTAATAATTTGAAATTAATTTAAAGACGCGAATGAATATGGATCCTAATACTCCCGAAAATCTAGATGATCTTCTTAAAAAACTCTTAGGAGCAATACCAGAAGTTAAAGCAGCCGCAATAGTATCTGCTGAAGGTCTACCAATCGCATCAGCACTACCTCAAGGTGTCGATGAAACTCGTATTGCAGCAATGACCGCAGCATTACTCTCCTTATCTGAAAGGGCTATAATAGAGATGTCAAAAGGGGACTTTGACCAACTTTACATAAAAGGCAGTTCGGGGTACCTCCTTATCCTACAAGCAGGTCCAAATGCGGTTCTCACGGTTTCAACCACTTCTGAGGTACGTCTTGGACTCATCTTGTTGGATTGCAGAAGAACTTGTGAAAAAATCTCAAAACTTATATAATTCTTTTATAGCAATTATATATAAATTTCATTACTACTCTTTTTACAAGAAAATATTACGATGGACAATTCTCTGCAATCTTATTTAAAATATTTAGTAATAAGTTCGGAAGCGTCTTCAAAAGAGGTAATTTTACCTTTAAAATAAATTAGATCATGTTCATGCATTTTTTCAAATGCCTTGGTAAACAATTCTAATTTTTTAGAAAGAATTGGTAACCTCTTGGTTGATACCAAAGCTATGATCACAAATTTACCATATGCAAAATAGATTTTTACGCCTTCTTTATCGATAATACGCAATTGTTTTTCTTCATTTGTAATCTCAGAAAGTAAGTCTAATATTCCAGAAAATCCTCCTGTGATTAAATCTTCATTTGGTAAATTATCAGTTTTTGATCCAGAAGTAAAATTTTGAGTGAAGAAACACACTGCGCTGTTAAATACATATAGGTTTCTTAATGAATCTTTCCAATCAGCTTCTTTAGCAGTCAATATCTCTGGTAAGGGTATTATCCAGACCAGGATAACAATTAATATAAAGGGACTAAGTCCCTCAAGGAAAGCGGGGATCCAGTAGAAAAAAACGGGATTTTTAATATAAGTTTGTGAAACTAAGAAATTAAAAAGAATCCCAGCAGCAAATCCTCCAAAGAAGATTAATAAGAAGCTACAAGTCATCCTTCCTCTGAATCTAATTGTATTTCTCTCTGTAGAAAAATCACCAGAAAAGGTAAAGATAATCATAAATGAGATAGGAATTGAAATTCCAAAGAAGATGGAAGCAAAAATTGCCTTATTATTTATAACTCCTGAAAAAAGGATAATTGATGAGATAAACAAGATTCCCGCAGCAAAAGTCCATTTTCGCCCTAAATTATCCAATGATACTCCGATTATTAAGAATGAACTGATAAAAAATATTACAAATATTGGGGTAATTACATTAAATCCAAATTCGATTGGGAAAGAGTTTCCTAATACTAACGCCAATGTAAATAATGCGATCATGTAACCAGAAATATTTAGGGATCCTGTTATTATTTCAGTAAATTTTTTTTCAGAAAATAATCTTTCTTTTGTTTCCTTATACGAATAATCTTTAGAGATCCGAATTAAACTTAATATTATTACAATCTCTAAGATTAGGATAATGAGAATTACATCAAAAGTGAGAGATACAATTACATGAGATATAATAAATGAGAAGAAAAAGAAATACCCTAATAGTCTCCCACGATTAAGAATAGTAGATTCATGGATAATGATGGTAATTAAATCAATTAAAAATAAGCCTGTAAAAAAAGTAGTCAATATAAAACCAATAATACTAAAGAAACTACCCAAAATTACAAAAATCATCCCAAAAACAACAATTCCCGCAGAAATTAGCAAAAGTTTCTTTCTATCTTTAAAAAAATCTACGACAGTTCCTCCAACAACTAGGGCTACAAAAATCGTGAGGACAATAATCAAACTATTCATATCATATAAAATATCTTCTGGGTTGAAATTAATTATGTAGGCAACTATGAAGTTTATTGAGATTGAGGAAAAAATGAACGATAATAAAAATTGAATAAATCTTAATCCAGAGATTGCAATATCTCTCACGAATAAGCGTTCAAAAGTCATCATTTTTGAATAATGAGCAAAAATTTCATTTAGTTCCACATCTTTCCCCCAATAATTCTTGATTTCTAAAACTATTTACTAAATAATCATATGAATCATTATTTTTACAATTTTAGTTATTTTTTCATTGCCATCTTATTACACTTAGGTAAGGTAAAAATTCTAAAAAGATTTCACTAGGATTTTTTTATATTTGTCAAAGGATTGACATTATAATTAAATAAGAGAAAATCTAAGAATAATTAATTGATATTAAATTATTTTAATAATCAATATTACAAGTAAACTTTCTTATCATGGATTTCTGGGAAATCGTTGCGGGATTGTATAACACCACTTTATCGTTTTCTTTTTTTATTTTAGGATTTGTAATGTTTTATATCGCCACAAAAGGCTTAAGAGCAAAAAATCATTATGGTGCTATTTCTACGACAGTGTGTGGTGTTTGTTTCATAATTTTTGGTTATTATAATTCACTCGTTTTATTTTTTCCTTTTCCGTATAATGGTTACATGGTATGGTGGATAGCTATGGTTCTAATTTTAAACATTACATTCGCAATTATCAGTAAACGTTATATTAAAAAAATGAGTAATGATCTAGAAATCGACGAAGAGCAGGTGATATCACGCCTAAGGAGATACATAATTAGGATGACTCAACATGATCCTTATGAAGAAGAAATTTCAATTAGAATGGAAATTATAAGAAAATCATTTCATTTATCGGGTATTTTAATTTTGTTTGCATATTATGGATTTTTATTCATTCCTCCTATCACTCAACTAATAAACGACGGGATAATCATAATGATAAAGGACATCGGTGTTGCTTATAATGTCCTGTGGGGTCCTTCATCAATGTATCCATATACAGTCGGAGATCCTCAAGCTATAGTAGGTTTGACAATGATGGCTTTAATTGGTGCTCTCGTATTTGCAATCATTTCTGATATATTTCGCATATTGTGGGGTCCAGAATATTCCCTCTTTAACTTTATAACCCATTCAATGTTGCGAGAAAAAGAGAGAAATGCTGCAGGACCACATATTTATATCATCGTGGGTTTCATTTTATCTTATATGTTATACATGATGGGATTACTTTATATTTCCGCGTATTTTGCGGGGATACTTATAGCATGTTTATCTGATGCGGCCGCTGCTTTAATAGGACGATGCTTCGGGAGACATAAAGTAAAAGTAAGAAGTAAAGAAACAAAATCGATTGAAGGCTTTATAGCGGGAGTTGGGATTGCATATGTCATCGGATTGATCTTTGTAGGTCCCATCTATGCATTAATTGGAGCGATAATATTTTTCATAACAGATTACTATCCGAAATATACTGCCGATAACATTTTAAATCCTATACTAATTCCTATTGGGATTCAATTCTTCATAGCAATTTTACAATTACCAGTAGGATGGTAATATTAATCATTTCAAATAGAATTAAGAATACTTTAGTAAATAATAATTTAGTAAATTTAATACTATGTCAGAATTAATTAACGAATTACAAGGGACGAAAATTGCCATTTTTGATTTAGATGGAGTTATCTATAGGGGAATAGATTTAATTCCAAATGTAGACAAAAATATTCAACGCTTAAAGGACCAATCAATAAAGATCGCTTATAATTCAAACAACTCGACTGCAACTCGGCAAATGTATGCTGATCTTTTAAAAACATTTAATATTTCATGTAAAACTTCTGATTTTTACACGAGTGCGTCAATAACGGCAGAAGAAATTACTCGTATTAAACCAAATTCGAATATATTTGTAATTGGTGAAATAGGGTTACGTGATGAACTAAAAGCTAAAGGGCATAAAATTATCGCATCAGAGTTAGAGTATTCAAATGTTGATTTTGTAGTTGTTGGATTAGATAGAGAATTTAATTACCAAGAATTAGCTATTGCTCAAAGATGCATCTTGGAAGGAAATGCTCTTTTTTATGCCACGAATGATGATGCCACATTACCCGCAAAAAATCGATTATTACCTGGGGCAGGAGTAATGGTAAAAGCGTTAGAAATATGCACGGGGATAAAACCTCTATCTATTTTTGGAAAACCTCAACCTACTGGTATTGAGCTAATTTTACATGAACATGATATCTCACCAAAACATGCTTTAATGTTTGGTGATCGTTTGAATACCGATATCATGGCCGGAAATCGAGCGGGAGTGACGACTATACTTGTTCTAACTGGAGTTACATCAGCTAAGATGATGAAAGATATAAAAAAAGATCCTGATATTAACAAAGATCTTCTCCCAAATATGATTATTGAAAATTTAGATGCAATTTTTGAAAAAAAACACTAATCTTTGTTATCTATGATTTGACTTTTTTTGTATTCTTGATTAACACGGAATTACGAGTTTTTACATTTTTTTATAATTCATTATGATTATGTATTTATTGTAAATTATATTTTCAATTAATAGAACTAGTATTAGGAGGTTGTCTCAAGGTGGAAAAATCTAAATTAGAAAAAATGGAGAATTCTGATTGTATTGGAGAAATCGAACTCTTAATTGGAGATAAAAATGAAACCTTCGCAATAGAACTTGCATCTGAAATCATAACTGCACAATCCCATAATAAAAATGTTGAATATTTATCAGATCGAATAATTATATATTCCTATAAGTTTAGTATTGATGAAAATCAAGAAGTCCTCATTTTTGAATTAGTTAATAGAAAATCAAAAAATGATGAGCGAGAGCATTACTATATTGCGAATAAAAATTTGCATGCTTCTTACTTGCTCAATTTAATTAACAAGGGAGAAATGACATAGAGAAAGAGCAAAGTAATTTCTTCTTTAATCAGTGTAACGTTTAATGGAAATTTTATATGATTTCTATACGTTGCATCATTAATCTTGCCAATTCATAAAAGATATCATCGATGTTTCGACCATCTTTAGAAGAACATTCAACAAATCCATAAAGCTTGTGTTTTTTAGCGATATTAAAAGCATCCTTACTTGAAACAGCTCTTTTAAAATGCAAATCCAATTTTCCCCCAACCATGATAACGGGTAATTGCTTTTGTTCTCCTCTAAGCCCACGTTTGAATATTTCAATCCAATCCTCAAAATTTTTCATGCTAGAATATCTTGTTATATCATACATAAATATCCCCCCAGAGGCACCAAGTACATAGCTTGGTAATAGAAACCTAAATCTCTCCTCTCCAGCAAAATCCCAGATTTGTAAAGTCATGTTATAACCTTCCACTTTCATTTTCTTAATATGAAAATCTACTCCGATGGTTATAGAGCTATCAGTTTTAAAGACTCCTGTAAGATAGCGATTCACTAGTGTTGTTTTTCCAACCCCTCCATCCCCAAAAAGGCAAATTTTGAACATTAAATCGCTTTTCTCATCGCTTCCAGCAATCATTTTTATTATCACGTCTCAATCGTATTAATGTTAGTATTGGATTGTTTAGTAATATTTTCACAATTTATTAACTTAATATGAATAATATAAAAATAGCTTTTTAAAAATCATTCGAAAACACAAATTACTTTTTTTTATTTCCGAAATTAAATAATACAATTTTCATATATACAAGTAATATTAAAAGAATGAGATATCTTATGGGAGACTAAAGATGACTACCAAGATTAGTATCATCCATATAAAAGATTATAAAAATATTCAAGAAGCAATTATTAAAGGGATTGAACTCATTGAAGATAATTTCAAGTTCAAACTTCCTGAATTAAGTAATATTTTATTAAAGCCGAATTTATTAAGAGCAACCGAGGATGCTTGCACCCAACCTTCTTTTATAGATGGAGTATTATCATACCTTACGAAAAAGGGTATAAACATGGAAAATGTAAGCATTGGAGACTCTCCAGGTCAAATTAAAACTTCTGCATCCAACATTGCAAAAAAAGTAGGAATTTATGAGGTAGCAGAAAAAAGAGGGGTTAAATTTGTTGATTTTGAGAAAGAAGTTCCCGTTCATGAAACAATTGATGGCGCAATTACTTTAAAAGATTTTTATGTTTCAAAACCTGTAAAAGATTGTGATTTATTAATTAATTTACCTAAATTAAAAACTCATGGAGAAGCTACAATAACTGGCGCTATCAAGAATTATTGGGGGATCATTCCTGGAGGTCTTAAAGCTAAATTTCACCTCTTAGGAAAAACTCCATCTCAATTTGGGGATACACTAGCAGATAATTATGCTTGGGTAATTCAAAATAAACCCTTTCGATTAACAGTTTACGATTTAGAAAGGGTAATGTATGGTTCTATGGGTCCCGTATCTGGTCCCATGAAAGAATGGAATTTAATATTGGTCGGAACGGATGAGTTAGCTTTAGATGTCGTTGCACTTGCCATTGGGAAATTCAAGGGGTTAAATTTTGTTCCTCATCTAAAATCTGCATATAATAGAAATTTAGGTATTGGAGATCTTGAAAATATAGAAATTGTAGGTATTTCACTTGAAGAAGCAAAAAAAATAGCTCCTAAGTTCAAGATGCCTCGAAAAACAATGTCTAGAATTGCAAGCTTAATAACTGGGGGCTTCATTTACAAGGTGACAAAAAAAGTCCCTATCATGACAGAAAAGAAGTGTAAAAAATGCGGAATGTGTTCAGAAGTATGTCCTGCACATGCTATTGATTTTGTGGATGGTGAATTTCCCGTATTTAATAAAAAAGTTTGCATATCATGTTTATGTTGTTTAGAGATATGTCCCCATCAAGCTATTGATAGCAAGGCAAGAGGATTTAAAGGACTTTTTACTTCATATTAAGTTCTTCCTTTTTATTAAATTTAGCATATAATTGTAAAAAGAAGTAAATAAACCTACGAGCATTTAATACTGATTCAATTTGAACAAATTCATTAAGCGCATGGGCATTTCCTCCAATGCCTAGTCCTCCAACAACAAAATTTAATCCTAACTCATTTTGTATGCTGCTAAGAGGAGCTGCAGCAGCGCTTAAGGGCCAATCTTCATATTTAACCCCTAATAATTCGCAACTTTTATGCATGCTTAAAATTAAATTTGTTTCTTTTTTAACACGAGACCCTTCATAACCAATGTTCTTTATCAATTCAATGCGAGAAAAGGAATTTTTGTTATAATTATCCACAATCTTTTCAATCTCTTGATAAATCGTTTGAATTTTTATGTTGTGGGCAAATCTAATATCAATATTACACTCTGCATAATTAGGGACCACGTTTTTGATTCCTCCACCTAAAAATCCTGATTTTATTGTAGAGATATTAAAGCTTGGGTTGAATAAATAATCGTAAAATGATTTTTCATTATTGGCTTGGAGTGTTTGTTTTATACCTCTTTTTTTCTTGACAGCAATAAGAGATGTTTTGTTACTTAGTTTATCCATTAATTCACGTTCTTCCCGGTTAATTTTATAAGGTTCCTTAAGGGAATCAATTTTAAATTTGCCATCAACGAATATTGAGTTGAGAATTGAAATTAGATCGTTAATAGGGTTAGGAATCATTGATCCAAATGAAGAATGAACTTCATTATTATTAGTACTTGCTTTGATGGTTAATGATAGGATCCCTTTATATCCTAACTTTAAAACGGCAATTCCATTGAGTTCCTGTTTCATGGCAGGATAATAAGCGTCTATGCAATCATGGAATAGTTCTTTTTTTGTGCGAAGCAGTCTTAATAATGTGGGAGATCCTTGTTCCTCTTCACTATCAAAAGCTAACAAGAGAGAGATTGGCAACTCTTCTCTTTGTTTCATGATTTTCAATATATTTAGAAAACACATCAATGGAGTCTTAGAATTATAGGCTCCCCTTGTGATTATACAATCTCCTAAAATATCCAAAGGATTTTTTAAGGTTGTAATTTCCCCACCAAATGGATCCACTATCCATTTATCACTTTTATGAACTGGTTGAGTATCATACATCATATAAATCAATAAAAAATCCGTGCTTTGACCTTTAATCCATGAAAAAGTGAGAGGATTAATAATTCCGGGAACATCAATCGTTTTTTCGCTCAGATTAGAAATATATGACTTCAAGAAATCTCTTGCATTAGAAATTCCTTCTGGATTTGATGTTGTACTTGGAATTTTTAGAAAAGGAATAAGTTCTTCTTCTATAAAATGTTTATTTGAATCATTGATTATTTGTTCTGTTTCCAAGTCATGCAATCTCATATAATAAAAATTTATAAGCGGATTAATTAAATTATTTATCAAAATTGAGAGATTAAAATGTCAAAAATATCTCCAGAACAGCAAAAAGATAGGGAAATTAAGCATATAATAGATGAAATCAAAAAATATGGAAATTTAAATGGAGTCGTCTTTTCTTATAAGGAAGGGAGTTTGATTACCGAAAATTTAGACATTCCGTTAGACAAATCCGTATTTTCTTCGATGTGTGCATCAGTTTTAGAAAGTGCTTCAAGTTTGGGTAAATCATCTGGGGGTTTAAAACTCAAAAAGATAATAACTGAACTCGAATCTCAAATCATCATAATACTGGAGTGTAGCGATGAAACCTTTATAGTTCTGTTTGTAAATGAGAATTCAGAAACGAAAAAGATATTAGATGATATGGACAGCTACATTAGAAAAATAATATTACTTTTAGAACTACGGAAAAAAAAATAGAATAGAAAATAATTATGTTTATTCATTATCAATTTTCTTTAAATATTTCAAACAAAGTTCTGCCATTTGCCCCAGAGCTTCTTTTTCAATTACATCGGGAGTGTCAAATCGAGTATGATAGTAAGGCGCTAATTCCGATCCAAGATCTAAACCTCCAAGTGAAGCGGCAGGTATGCTCTTTTTACTAAAAGCAGCTGCGTCGGTTGCTCCAAATGATAATGAGGCAATTTTTGCTTTAGGATTGATTTCTCGTGCCATTTCATAAATTGGTTGATAAATCATTGGATCGTGTTTTGTTCCAATGCCAGGTTCTTTATCGATAATCACAAATGTATCTTTTTTAGCAATACCGTCCATATTTACAAGAATCGTCCCATTATTCTTTAATTCTTCGTAATGCGCCCTTACATAACGTTTCGCACCTCTTAAACCAGCTTCTTCTCCTGCAAATGAAATTAACAATACTCTCGTGTGCTTGGGATAAACTTTTTCATCATCTTTATGTTCAGACAAGAATTTACCAATTCCTAATACAATGGCGACTCCAGATAGGTTATCAAATGCTCCCAATACGGGTTTATAACTATGAAATAAAACGTAAACTGCAACTATAGGTAAGAAGCATATGAAAATAATTCCAAAGATGATAAATAGGAGTGGAAAGTCAATCATTAATAGAAAAAATATAAATTTCAATAAAATTCCTATTAAGGTAATTCCTACTGCGATGTACCCTACGTTGATAATAATCTGACCAAAACGCTTCAAATAATAGAACGTGTTAAATTCAAATGCTGAATCGTGATGAGCAGAGAAAATTAGGGTGTGCTTGGTTTCTCCTTTGGGTTCTATAGTTCCAATCACATTTCTTGATTTTCTCTTTGGAAATAAGAAATCATAAGTTTCATGATACTTCATAACCTCAAGGATAAAATAGCTTATTGTAATGATAATCAATATTATAGCAATAAATAAGAAAACACCGCTATACTCGTAATGGAGTGGAATAATATTCATATCAATTAATAAGCTCATCCAGTATAAAATTATTGACACGCATACTATTAATGCCCCGTAGCGAATCCCTCCTAAAAAAGCATGAGGACTACTTACATATTCTTCTTGATGAGTCTCAACACAAATTTGTTTTAGCTCTTGTTCTATAATGTCACCCGCTTCTAATTCTTGTTGTGTACCCGATTCTCTTGGACCAATATCAGTACATATCTTTTCTATAAATTCATACATGTAATTGTTATATTTTTCATCTATCACTTCAATCACTTCATTTTTAAAAAATCCCTTAATGAAATTTAATGAAGCAATCGGTATTAAACTTAGGTTGAGTTCATTTTGAAAAGTTAATTCTTAAAGAGTAAGGTTATAGCACACTCATCCATTCATTTACATAATCACTATTTGAAATCGAATTATTGGTAAGTTTACGTGATATAAATAAAAAAATGAGATTAAAATCCAAATAATAATTTTTTGATTTGATATTACTGTTCATTTTGCTTATAAATATTTTATAAAAAAGTACTAGCATTTCTTATGAGTTTACCTTCAATAAAAACCCCGATATTACTATGTTTCTATCGTGCTTTTTGTTTAACCATCAAGATAAATTTATCAACATAATTCTTATATTGAGGTGGGATGAATTTTCTAACGAATTCGACCAAGAAATCTTCGTCAATTTCTTTTTGATTTTTCTTTTTGATTTTGCTTTCTAAAGTTTTAATAAAACTTGGACGAAATGATCGAGGAAACACACCTAAAAACAAGGAGTACATGCTTTTTCCTTTATGTCGCCACGTGATCTCTGTATCACCAATAAACTCTGTAATTCCTTCACGAGTCTCTCTAACACGTAGATGTTCATCTTTTACTTCCCCATCTGTTGGTATGCCCAAACGTTCGAATTGTTCTAAGGGGGCATCATTCTCTTTCAATAATTTTACTAAAAGCTTGATCATCTTCGCTTCCAATTTAGGATCCTCAATAGGACGTTCTTGATGAGGATCATTCGTTAGATCGAAAAGAAGGCTTCCAAAAATAGAAGAAATGCTTGAAACTATATCCGGTTCTTCTATTTTCATTGTTTTACATCCTTTTGTGAATGAAAAAGGGTCCGCAAGTTCAGATGTTTTTAAACTGTCAAGAGAGAAAAACCCCTTCATGTGAGTTGGCATAACAGTATATTCAAAAAGTGGTTTGTTGGAAATATTATAAGCACCTCTCATGTAAACAAGTTTACCGTCTGTAACGTTTACATGCCCACCATGAACTCCAAAAAGGGCAGCTTCTCTGATGCTCTTATCTTTTTCAATAGTTTCTTTTAGCGGTACTCCTTGCATCGTTTCAGGTCTTTTTATTTTGAAAAATTCAAGAATAGTTGGAGCAATATCAATGGCTTGTACAAGTGCATTTCTCATAAGAGCACGATTATTACCACGAGGATCCCATATGAAGAGAGGAATGTGGGCAATTTCATTGTAAACAGGAGGCACCATCTTACCCCAGTATCCTTTTTCACCTAATAAGAAACCGTGATCAGTTGTTACTACAAGCATTGTATTTTTCCATAGATCTTTTTTATCCATCATATCTAATAGCTCGCCCAAAGAATTATCGCACATACTTACTGAAGCAGCATATTGTTTTCGAATGTGTTCTACCTGCTCTGGTGTTTCTACAACGGTACTATAATCTGGCCAATCGAAATGCGGCCCCTCATAAGTATCCTCATAAAGGTCTTTATATTTCTGGGGAACAAAGAAAGGTTCGTGTGGATCAAATGTCTCTATTTGCAGAAACCAATCGTCTTCTTCACAATTTTTTTTAATGAACCCCAAACCAAGTTTAAATGTTTTTGACTGGGGCATGTCTTCTTCTTTTTCCATATACTTTCGGTTTACCCAATCATGGCGCCAATTCTGTGTCCCTTCTTTTGCTGAAACGACATGGTCGGGGATCTCGGGATTTTTTACTTCTCCTTTCCATAAATCTCCTTCATGTCCCCGTACAAGTTCATAGCTGTCATATCGATTGTGATATGTAGCGCCTCCATCTTCCCAATAATGGTAATGATCACTTACCAGATGAGTATATATCCCTTTCTTACTTAAAATAGATGGTAAGGATTCATCAAAGGGCTCTAAAGGGCCCCAGCTTCTATGCAAGAAATTATATCTGCCCGTGTGATGTTCTCTTCTTGCGGGCATGCATGGCAAACTCCCGGAATAGCAATTATTAAAGGTCACTGATTTATTTGCAAGTCGAGTAAAATTAGGTGCGTGAACCCATTCACAGCCATAGGG
Organism: uncultured archaeon; assembly: GCA_964493715.1. Lineage (GTDB taxonomy): Archaea > Asgardarchaeota > Lokiarchaeia > Sigyniarchaeales > SOKP01 > SOKP01. The sequence continues at coordinate 17,408 of CAZBPC010000027.1, read as the reverse complement.
AGGTAGAAATTGTCTATTTAATGTATCAAACAATACCATTATTACTTTCATTTCAAAAACCTAATTTTCTAATGTTAAATGCAATTACACAAAATAATATGAATAATTATTATATTAATTATATTTTTAGTATTAATTCTTAGAACACATTAGAATCATTTTTTTCTATTGATTTTTTCTGAAATCTTTTTTCAACAGAATTATAAACTAAAAACTAATAATTTTTGGTATATCTACTAAATTATAGAATTAAATTGTGATTTTTACATGAAATATCGAAAAATGGGTTCTTTAGGATGGGAGGTATCGGCATTAGGATTTGGTGCAATGCGTCTCCCAGTTGATCACTCTCACCTACTAGAAAATGAAGCAATCAATATGATTCGCTATGCAATCGATCACGGATTAAACTATATTGATACGGCTTATCCTTATCACGGCGGGCAAAGTGAAGTTATTGTCGGAAAGGCATTAGAAGATGGATATCGTGAAAAAGTACATCTAACAACGAAACTACCAATTTGGATGGTAAAAAGAAAAAATCAGTTTGAACGTTATTTTGATCGTCAAGTCAAGAGGTTGCAATCAAATCCCGATATATACTTATTTCACGGGCTTAATAAACAGCGTTTTGAAAAAATTCAAGAATTAAATTTATTGGAAAATATGGAAAAAGCTCGTGATGAGGAAAAAATAAAACATATAGGTTTCTCCTTTCACGATTCTTATGAAGTTTTCAAGGAAATCATTGATAGCTATTCCTGGGATTGTTGTCAAATACAACATAATTACCTAGATGTAAATTACCAAGCTGGAATAAAAGGTTTACGCTATGCTAGTAATAAAGGTATAGCTGTTATCATTATGGAACCAATTCGAGGAGGAAAATTAGCCTTATCAAAGGAAGAATTAGATAATAGGCCAGAAATAAAAAATTTTCTAAATAATGCCAGTATTGATCGAACCATGGCAGATTGGGCGTTACAATTTCTATGGAATCAACCAGAAGTGTCGGTAGTGTTAAGTGGGATGAGTAACATGCAACAAGTTATTGAAAACATTCAATCAGCAAATAACTCTGGAATTAATAAGTTAAATGAATCGGAACTAAAGACAATACATGGTTTAAGAGGTGCATTCGAAAGTTTTAATCTTGTTCCTTGTACGAGTTGTGGATACTGTATCCCTTGTCCTAATGGTGTTGCGATTCCTAGCATAATGAACGTTGTTAATGAAATCGGTTATTGGGGGGAAAAAGATAAACATCGATATGAAATGATATATAATCGAATGGCCAACACCCCCGAAGACTTACAAACAAGATTGGAATCTGGCGATGAAGCTGAAGGAGCAGCAGCACTTTGTACTCAATGCAGTGAGTGCTTAGATAAATGTCCTCAAAATATTAACATTCCTAATGTGATGGAGCTTATAAATGGAATTTTTACGAAAGGTCTTAATATTTCTGAATTAAAGGAACTTAAAACATGATGATATCTGATAGTTCCAGTCATAAATAAAACTTTAGTTGATTTTAAATAGTTATCCCATAAATATATTTCATGAGTACTCAAATTGAATTAATAGATAAAAGGTATGATAATTTTTCTGACATTCTACTTTTATTGGACATGGAACATAAGTATCGAATTAGAAATAAAATAAATGATACCATATATCTTGAACCATCCGTAGTTGATAATCATTATCATATTACCGTAATTAAACATTCTGAATTAACGAAACGCTTGTCAAAACCAATTTTAAAAGAGTATATTGGGAGAATGATTTATTATTTAGGTTTTGAGTTCAATCAATGTACTTGTGATATAACTCCTTCTAATAAGCGTTAAAATTGAAATGAATCGGGACAAATATATATATTTTCAAGAATCATCACTTGTATCATGCCAATATACATGCTTGCAACAAAATTGCAAAATCCTGAATTAATTGAAAAGCGGAAGGAAACTGGTGAAAAGTGGTTAAAATTTGTGAAAGAAAAACTCCCCGATATCAAATGGATCGCGCACTATGCAATTCTTGGGCCTTATGATTTTCTAGACATTTTTGAGGCGAAAAATGAAAATGAAGCCGCAAAAGTATCATTATTATCACGATCGCGGGGAGCTGTGTTTGCAGAAAGTTGGACAGCAATTCCATACAAAGATTTCCTTGGTTTGATCAAGGAATTAGAATAATTGTTCATTCCATATATCCTCAACTATTTTATAGTGATCTACATCTAATAACGAAACAAGACCATGCATAACATTGATAGCATTTTTTTATTAAAAAAGGTAGGTGCCCATTCTTAAAAAGACAAAATAAAAAGGGATTAAAAAAATTAAATTTGCGATATCTTAACGTCCTATCGTCATAAGCCAAATGGATATGAAAATGAAAACCACAGAAATAATTATAAAACCTGCTATCCACGAATGAATCCTATCTAACCGTTTATTTATTTTCATTAATTCGTTAACTATAATATCATCCTTTGAATCTTGAATTTCACCCATTTCATTCCCTCCTATCAATTTAATTTATTACTATTGTATTATAGGACACAAATGTTTTTTAATTTACGAGAACTAATAATTCCTAGAAACATGACAGTTTTGTAGTATTACTAATATGAATCAAAAAGCGCTAGGAATTGTCTTAATCGTTTTTGGCGGATATTTGGCCGTGGGAAATACCATCTTTTCCGTACTATTTAATCAGGTTTTTTATTCAGGTGGTGGCCCAATTGGAAATCCTCCCTCTATAAGTCCATGGAACTATTGGCTAAATTGGTTTGCAATGTATGGGTCGATTACCCTATTAGTAGCAACAGCAGGAATTATTCTAATCCTTTTAGGCATAGGCGCACTTAAAAAGTATAAAAGAGAGACAAATGAAACTGTATTGATTACTCAACCAACTTAATTTTATTTAAAAAAAAATTGCATCTATTTTTTTAATTTAAGTAGTTGAGAAAGTAGTAATAGGTTCAAAATTTTGGTTTCTAATTTAGCTTACTGCTAATTATTTACATTTTTATGAAATCATTTGAAAAAAATCCAATTCATAGATCTTTCAATTATAAGGAGAACAAATATTAAACATTTTTCCTTTAAAAATTATGCATTATTTAGAGGTAATTGGATGAAAGATAAAAGTAAAATTAAAGAAAAATTTGAAAATGAGATGGGTTTAAAGAAGTGTGATTTCGACGATCCAAAATTCTTCAGCATTTCTAAAGAATCTATTGAAGGCAAGTGTAGTAATTCTCATGAAGATGAGTTTAACTGTAAAATAACAATCGATTCAAAAAATGATAAAATAATTAAATCTGAATGTGAGAAAGAAGAATGAGAAAAATACCATCTCATTGAAAAATTGAAAAAGAAATATAAATACTAATTATTGAAGGGATATGAGTAGTACAACTAAGCAAAAAATTATAAATGCGTTAAGAAGGGGATATACACCATCAGAATCAAGCCCAAAAGCTGAGTTAACATCCACTTATAAAAGTTTATTCAAACCACTAATTAACAAGAAAGATTTTAATTTCTTGTTTGAGTTGTTTGAAACGAACGAAGTAATCCTAAGAGCATGGAGTTTTTTAGGTTTATATTATATATTAGAGGAAAATTCAGTTTATCAAGATGATAGAATTCAGAAAATTCGAGAAATCATCTTGAAGGTTTTGAAGGATCAGAGAGAGATCACTTATTTTGGGGGCTCAAATGAACTTCGAACCTCATTACGTGAGCACCACGTAAGGAGAATTTGCGAATTAAATACAAATTTAAATCTTCAACCAAGCTTAGAATACTGCTCATCGTTTGAGGGAGTGACTGATAGTGTAGTTTCAGATCTAATTGAAAATGTGGTCTCTAAAACTGCAGACGATAATATAGAATCGTTGATTCTAAGAATTGCTAGTAATACGAGCATTAGAGATTTCCATCTCAAAAATCAAATGGTTAAATCATTTGAAAACTTGTTTGGAAAGAGAGAAGTTAAGAATTTAACCGATATCACTGCTTTATTTAAGATGTATTTGACTCAAATAAAAGAAAACAAAATTACGGATCAAGATTTCCTTAAAAGTGTGAAATCACTTCAAGAAAGCATTTTTAGAGTCGGTGCGCTATTGGGTTTAGCTCTTGAGGAAGAAACATTAGAGTTCATCACTTCATTAAAATATCCATACAATTCTTTAGATGTTGTAGCGAAGAGATACAAGAACAATGAAAAATTTATAACTACAATCCTAGCCAAATTGGAAGAAATTAATAATCCTAATTTCATTTCAGAAATCTTAAAAGCAATTATGGTTTTAAGGGAAAAAGTTAATAATTGGAAAGAGATCGTAATCGAAAATGTAAAGAAATATCAGATTGTTGATGGTTACCTCATCGAGGATATGCAAGATTCGAATCTCATCAATCCAGAATTTGTTTTAAATCTGTTTAAGGAAGGAGAACAATGGTCATTAGATTTCATAAGGGAATTTTTTAATGAAAATCCCAAATTGCTTGAAAATTGGCAAGAAGTGAGGGATGAATTCGTAGAAATATTGAAAAGACCTGCTAAAAATGAGAATAAAATGCTTTTAGATAAGAAAGAAATGATTATAAAACTTATTATAGACTTGCAAGAAAAAGAATTGGTTAATTATTGCTTGAACAACTTCAAGATGTTTGATGATAACAGATTAAAAAAGTTGGCAGTTTTTCCTGTTCTTAAGTTCGGAGAAGATAAAATTTTACAAGAATTAAAGGATGAAATGAAAAATGACCCCGATATGGCAAAATTTGTCCTAAATTTTATTGATAGCTTGAATCGAAATGATTGGAAGTTTTTTTATTGAATTTAAAAAAACGAATTATTTGAAGTTACTTAGCAAAATCAATTGACATCTTGAGAAACTTTAGACGGGTGCCAATCAAGGCTCTGATGCTCAAAATATTGTTTATATAAATTAGCGTATTTTCCTCCTTGCGCGAGTAAAGAATGATGGGTTCCCTCTTCAAGAATTTTCCCGTTATCCATTACAATAATTCTATCTGCATTCACGATAGTGGAGAGCCTATGTGCAATAACAATCGAAGTACGATTTGCTAATAGAACCTCAAGAGCTTCCTGGATGATTGCTTCTGTATATGCGTCAACGCTGGAAGTGGCTTCATCTAAAATAAGAATTTTAGGATCAGTTAATATTGCTCGAGCAAAACTAACTAGCTGTTGTTGGCCTGCTGATAATCCTTTTCCCCTCTCACCGATTTGTGTTTGCAGCCCTTCTGGTAGGTATTCAATTAGTTCTCCAAGGTGCACGATATTAATTGCTTTCAAGAGTTCTTCTTCTGAAGCTTCTTGTCTGCCATATCGTATATTTTCCTCGATAGTACCTGAAAACAAGAAAACATCTTGCTGCACATTGGCAACGTTTCTTCTATATGTATTTAAAGCCATGTTTCTAATGTCAATTCCATCGATTTCAATTGATCCTCCTTGAAACTCATAAAATCGAGCTAAAAGCGATACCAATGAAGTTTTTCCTGCCCCAGTGTGACCCACAATCGCTATTTTTTCTCCTTTTTTTATGTGTAGGTTTAATCCTTTGAATATCCAATCACCCTCTCTATAAAAGAAGTCGATATCCTTGAATACAATTTCTCCTTCCAAAGATTCGATATCTATTGCGTTTGGATTTTGTCTAACCTTGGGCTTAGAATCAAGAATATCCAGTATTCTCTCATATGCGGCCATTCCTTCACTAAGTTGAGGAAAGAATACAGAGAGAACCATTATAGGACGGAAAAATTTATCAAGATAAAGAATGAACATGAAAATTGTTCCGGGATTAGTAATACCTTGAAAGACGAATTGACCTCCAAAAAATATGATGATAGTGAGGGTGATTGACGCGATTGTTTCCAGCATGGGATTCCACATGTGAGAAACAGAAGTTAACTTAAAATTTGCTTTGAAATATTGCCTATTGGTTTCTTGAAATTGCCTTGAAACCGTAGATTCCTGTCCATAACTCTTACTTACATGGATTCCTTCTATTGATTCTACCATGGCAGCATTCACACTGCCAATAGCTTTTCTATATGCTCTACTGACAATTTTAACTAGCCGTCTTAGAGAAAAAACAAGCAAGAAAATAAAGGGAATAGCTAATAACGTCATGAGAGCTAACGTGAGGTTTAACCATAGGAGCATTCCAAAAGTTAAAATACTTATAAGAAGGTTGCCGAGAGTATCTGCTAACAAGAGCGTTGTATTCCCAAAGTCTAATGCATCGTTAGAAACTCTTGTGTTTAATTTACCGCTTAGATGCTTATCAAAAAAACTCAAATCTTGTTCTTGTAATTTATCAAAGATCTTCATTCGGAGCTTTTCTAAATAATATGGAACAAATTTTCCTATTTCTTTGCGCCGTAAAAAGAAAAGTATCCAGATTAAAATAGAAAATACTAAGTAGAGCCCACCTACTCCAAATACAATTAAAAGATTCCTGTTGACTTTAGATAATTCATCAATTGCAATTCCAATTAAAAGAGGATTTATAGTTTCCGCTATCGTATTTATGAAGATATAAAACGAAATTAGAGCAATACTTTTCTTGAAAGGTACAATACTCCTAATATATCTGGCAAATAATTCACGATCTGAATATTCTCGTTTCTGTTCATCATTTAATATTCCTGCGTATAGTCCCATTATGATACCTTGTTAACCTTTATTTGTTTTATAATCAGATAATGACACTCGTTTCCCAAAAATTCGTCTGTAATCTTCAGAAGATTGGAATAATTCTGAATGATTTCCTTCGGCGACAATTCTTCCGTGCTTGAGAACTAAAATTTTATCTGATGTCCGTATGGCATGAAGGCGATGAGTAATAATTAGGGTAGTTCTGTTCCTTATTATATTTTCCATCGCTCTCCCTATCTTCTCCTCCGTTTCACTATCAATCGCAGAAACAGAATCATCCAAGATTAGCATAGCGGGATTAGTTATAAAAGCTCGAGCAATAGCCACCCGCTGTTTTTCGCCTCCTGAAAGCCGCGTACCTCTCTCACCTACAATAGTATTATATCCATCGGAGAAATTTTGTACAAAATCATCAACTTGAGCAAGTTTTGCTATGTTAATTATTTCGTCATATCTTGCTGTTTGATTTCCAAACGCAATATTTTCAAGTATAGTTTGTGAGAACAAGTAGATGTCTTGCTCTATATAGCCAATTTTTCTTCTTAGTTCTTCAAGGGGATAATTTTCAATGTTTTTCCCATCTAATAAAATAGCACCACTTTGAGGTTTATAAAGGAGGAGCAGTAATTTAGCAATCGTTGTTTTACCACAACCTGTAGGTCCGACTAAAGCGACTTTTTGATTCGGTTCGATGGTGAAATTGAGGTTTTTAAGCACAGGAGGTCGATTTTTTTCTCCATTTTCATATGTGAAAGTTACATCTTTAAATTCAATTTTTCCTTGGAATTCTTTTGGCCATGGTTGATCCTTAGATTGTTCTTCCTCATTATTTTCGTCGGATAATGCTTTGAATAAGCGTGAACACGCCGCAAATCCACTCATCATATCATTAGTTGCCCACCAGATTTGATTGGTTGGATTTACAAGAGTCAATAAAAGGAGATTGGTTGCTACTAATTCTCCAATAGTTAATGAATTCTGGAACACAAATACAATACTAAAAATAAGTGAAATTCCGATGGTCATATACAGAACTAACATAGGAAGATATTTTGCTTGTACCCGATATTCTCCAATAGAGTTATCTCTAAAAGCGTTTACAGCTTTCTGAAATTTTTTACGTTCTAAACCTTCCGCAGCAAAAGATCTGATTACAGAAGCGCCCGTTATGCTATCTTGTAATACAACTGCTAAATCTGAATGTTTCCTTAATCTTTTAGCGGCATATGGTGCAATACTTCTACGATAATGCAATATAAAGTAAATATAAAACAATACAAAAGGAATATTTGCTAGAGCTAATCTTAAATCAAGTGTAGTAACTAGGAGGAGAAAAGTTATTGCCACTTGAAAGAAGGGATAGAAAAAAAAGCTTCCATGGGCAATCATCGTATTGATTATACGTACATCATTGGTTGCTAGAGCTTGCAAATTTCCAGCTTTAGCGTTATCGTGATATTTTAAAGGTTTATGTTGGATACTATCAAAAAACTCTTGCCTCATATTTTGCTCGGTTTTCAAACCAAGATAGTGACCAATCATCATCGTTGCATAATCCATAAGATTCCGGATGAGATAAAATACTAACCCCATAATAAGAAGCATTATGAACTTATTATAATCAAGAGCAATGAGTGCATCATCTACTATCTCGCCAATAATTATAGGTATGTAAGTTCTTGTAAAAGTAACAATTAGAATACCTATTATGACACCAACTATCAAGTATTTATTTTTGTAAAGATGATGAAGGAACCAAGTTTTATAACTCTTATACTGCTTTTTTTCTAATTTCATAAATATTAACCTCCTTCATCTTCACGCTCGATAACCTAAAGACTTGCTAATCATATTTCAGAATTTGTATTTATTAACAAGCTTAAAATGTATCCGGCAATGAAAAGTGGAATGATTATAATGAATTGAAAAATAAGCAAGTTGGCCATAAAAATTGGATCTATCAAAAGTTCAGTTATTATTAAACCTGAAACTACTGGAACAATTGTAAATAGCAAGACACTCCTCCGTTCTATTGGCTTTAATGCACCCCATAATAACAACACCGTCCATCCAAACATGAGAGCTGCGCCCCATCCCATTGCAAATTGAAAACTTGGAGTCGTGCTGGTATATGGTATGGCAACCGCAGTTGGCATAAATGTAGAAAGTATCATATCAAGCCCAGTTAAACCATCTAACAAGGATCCTATAAGATACACAATCTTTATAAACAAAATTTTTGATTTTAGATTCAATTTAACACACCTTTAATATTAAATATTCCAATGAATTATTAGATTAAATTTTTACTAATTAATCCCACTTCGGATTCTCACCAGTAATATGTGTATTCTCTTGAAGTTTACCTTGATTAAATGTCTTATTTTAGTAACATAAAGATTATTAGGACGAATAACCAATAAAGTATAGATATGAGTTCTATTATTCCTCTCCCAGTAATGTATGAGCTCTATGAAGGAACTTTTCTTTTTTCACCAGAAACGATTATCCAAACTAATGAAAAATGTTTCGACTTAATCAATTATTTAAACGAATTCTTAATGATTCTCTTAGGGTATAGATTAGAAATTGGAGTATCAAAAGTCTTTCAGAATGTCATTAAGCTTGAATTAGAAACATCTTTATCTTTACCAAGTATAGAAGGATATTCACTCAATATTGCAAGTAAGGAAATCTCTATTCAATCGAGCACGCCACAAGGTATTTTTTATGGGATACAATCGCTACTTCAATTAATCCTTTCGTCACAAAATGAAAAAAGAATTGAAATACCACGACTCTCAATAGAAGATTATCCGCGATTTTTATGGCGGGGATTCATGCTTGATGTGAGTAGGCACTATCAACCAATTAAAACAATTAAAAAGCTCCTTGAGATCATGGCGTTTCTAAAAATGAATCGATTCCATTGGCATCTTAATGATGACCAAGGCTGGCGAATTGAAATTAAAGAATATCCAAAACTAGCTACTATTGGCTCAAAGAGAAAGGACACGCAAATTGGAGGGTTTTTATCAAAAAAATATCGGGGAATATCACACGAGGGTTTTTATACTGCCGGAGAAGTCAATGAAATTATCCAATATGCTAAACAAAGATACATTCAGGTCATTCCCGAAGTAGAGATTCCAGGTCATTGTTCAGCAGTCATAGCATCATACCCAGAAGTGAGCTGCACTGGTAATCAAATTGAAGTTAAAACCAAATCTGGAATTTATAAAGACATTTATTGTCCCGGAAAAGAACAAACGTTTCAGTTTCTAGAAAAAATTCTCATGGAATTAATTGATCTGTTTCCTTCTAACTTCATACATATTGGTGGAGACGAAACTCCCAAAGATAGATGGAAAAATTGTTCGAATTGTCAAGCTCGGATTAAAGAAGAAGGCTTGAAGGATGAAAAAGATTTGTATTTTTATTTTGTTGATCGAATCATCAACTTTTTAAAATCAAAAGGTAAAACGAACATTGGATGGAATCAAATTCTTAATATGGCTTTAGATAATTCAACGATCATTCAATGGTGGCTAGGAAGAAAACGGGAGTTGCATAAAAGCGTAAAGCAAGGAAGAAAGGTTGTAATATCGAAAATGTCCCATAGTTACTTAGATTATAACTATTTATTATTTCCAATGCACAGATTCTATAAATTTGAACCAATTCCAAAGAAAATAGATCAAAAATATCATCAAAATGTTTTAGGGGTAGAAGCAGCGCTCTGGACTGAATGGGTACCAAATATAGAAAGGTTAGGTTGGCAAGCATTTCCTCGCTTATTTGCAACGGCAGAAGTCGGTTGGACACAAAGAGATCGGAAAAATTATAATAATTTTAAGGAACGCCTTCCAAATCTGTTAGAGTATTTAAAGATACTAGATATGCCCTTTGCCAAATTAGAAGAGGTTGATCCCAAGTACTTTAAAAGAATTATACAGTTTTATAAATGGTTTAAATGGCCGTCTGAATGATATTAAATTCTCATTTTTCAAGTTACTTATTAAATTAAACTTATTGAAATACGAATTGAATAACTCATTTCAAAATATGCTGAAGCATTTGCTTTTAAATTTATTTTAAACCCCAAAATATCTCTAAAATAATGACTAACATTTAGATCTTGAATTTTTAGAATTGAAAAATCTCCAAACGCATCCCATTGATCCAATGCATAGTTATAGATTCGGATAATAGATTCAGAAACGGGCTCAGTCGTAGAAAGGCTAAGAAAAGTAAAATTGAATACTTTAGAATCCATATTTTCAATCGTATCATTTACTAAACCAAATATGGTTTTATTTATATGATAATAATAGTAAGAACAATTTTCATAATTGATTGATATCTGATTGAAAAGATAGCTTTCTTTAAACAGCTCGACAGAAATGTTTAATGTTATGTATCTCATGCCGAATCCAGAAAAATCAGTAAAAATTTTATATTGACTCCATGTGAAATTATCATTGGATTCACTCCAATATAACTTAACTTTTAAAAAGGTTTCATTCGAATCCCAAGTAATGTTATTATATCGAATTTGGAAAGCCTCTCCAAGATCTATATATTTTACAATCTCTTTTCCACGATAAACGTCATAATCAAATGTAGAACTAAATTTGCGAATAATTGAAAATGTTTCGTTTGAATAAGAAAAGATTCTCACCATTATCTTTCCAATACTATAATAATCATATCCTAAAGTTTTAGATAATCCCCATGTTGTAGTTCGATTATATTGAAATTCGCTTGAACTAAAATTCCAAAAATACCAATCTACAGGAGGCATATTTGAAGATGATCGGGCAAAGTAATCCGTATAAAATTCCACTGAATTGATGAAGGAATCATTATAATCGTAATTAAATACACATGTATTATTTAAAACGTAATCAGTTCCATTCCAAGATGCTTCTAAAAAATCATACCCAGTTGCAATACTTTCCACCCTATTTTCATATACTAGGGTGGAATTTAAATTTATAATTGATTTATTTTGGAAGGAAAAATCATTCTCATTTATCGTGTCATATAGATTACCACTTAAATAATGATATTCTGGAGTTGGGATTATCTCATCAGGAGCATTATTCCTATTTAGAAATAGAGGAAGAGATATTATTATCGATAAAGATAACACAGAAGTAAGTATGATAATTAGAATTATTTTCTTAGATTTTGATTTTGGATCAACCAGCATTTAGGTTTCACATAACACATTGGATTCGTTCATTTGATAAAGATATAATCTTCTTTTTATTTAAATATAGCACAATGGAAATACCTCCAACTGAACTCTTCCATATTTAAGAGTAAATTCTAATTAACTTTTAACTACAAAAGAATCCAATCCTCTATTTTAGCATTTTAGTAAATTTTAGGAATAATTTTGGACTTCACTCTTTCCTTATATTCCCTATATCCTTCGAGTCCTTCTACAAGCATTGCTTCCTCATATTTGATTCTGATTCCTAAGAATATGATGGCAAGGATTGCAGGAATTAACGCATACCATGATCCTAATCCCAGAGCTAAAGAAATTATCATGAGTCCAAATCCAGAATACATCGGATGCCTAACGATCGCATATGGTCCCGTGTCTATAAGTTTTTGTCCAGAATCCTCTCGTATATCTAATACTTTTGATGCATAAGCGTTTTCAAGCATTGCACGATACACGATATAGAAAGAGATTATAAGCAAAACAAAACCAATTATTTCAATCCAGAGCCATATGTTCGACCAAATGTATCTTTTATCAAACGCAGGTATCACAAAGACAGCAGCAAAGAAGATAGCAAAAAGAGGGAGTATAAACTTATCAGTTCCTGAAGCTTTCTTAATTATGTTGCTTTCTGTACCTGCAATATCTTTCTTTATACGAAACGATTCCTTTTTCATTTTCATGCGATTTATTAAAATTTCAGGATTTTTATTATTAAGAGAAACCAAGATAAAACTAAACGAAATGAAAAAAATTCCAAGATATATCCACCCTTCCACCCAATATATGGTTCCGGCGGGCCAAAATAAAATGGGCATTTGGAGAGCAGTCGTAAGAAATATTAAAATTACCAGAAGCGGATTATTGAATTTATTTGTTGAATTACTTTTTATTTCTTCTTTAGACATATTACTTTCTTCCCAATTTTCATTAAGAATTTATAATAATATATATGCCATTTAATTTTAAAACTTTGAAAGAGAACATGGAGATCCATTTAAATATTCTAAGAAGGGAACTATAACGGATGATGTACCTTCACTCGGAACTGTAGTAGCTATAAGGTCATGCCTCACATTATAAACGTGCGAGAATTTAGATTCTAATCTTAACTCCGAATTAAAACTTAAATAGATAAGTAAATGTAAAAGTCAATCGATATCTATTGTAAGCTACCTACCTGTAGGAGTAAAAAGCACGATCAAGTCCCGTAGGTTATCAAAACTACTATAGTAGTATAGATTAAATATATTCATCGTTTTTTAAAAATTATTTTAATCGAAATTTTGGAATCCATCGATTTACTCTCTTTTTATAATTAATATACTCAGATCCAAAAGAAACCTCCAAACTCGGTTCCTCCATATAAACCACGGCGAGGTGCACAAGGATGATTAGAATGAAAAAATAAAACAAAAGTGCGATATAACCAAAAAGGAGAAACTCACTTAAAACCACACAAAAATACCCTAAATACATCGGATTCCGGACGTATCGCAAAATCCCTGTTTCAATGAATTTTGATGGGGCTCGGTTGGGTTTGATCATCTCTTGATGTGGTTTATAAAATAAATCCCTAGCAGATTTGATAATAATCATTCCACCTATGAATAGAAATAAAATGCCGGCAATCAAGTTAAAAATCGATAAGATTATGGGCCATTTAAAAAAAATATTTACTTGTACAGCGATAAATGGAAAAAAACCGAATATGAAGAATATTTCCATAGTTATACAAATTTTAAACTGAAGTGACATGCTTTATTAAGTGTTCTAATTAATTTGAACATTTTCGATTAAGGAAAACAAACTAAAGGAAGTTAAAAAACTCATATATTCTGAATTTTAAATGACAATTTTTTTCTTTGTATTCAAAGATTTCCTTAAATAACTTGTTTTAGTTCATTTATAGCGATATCAAATTCAGAAGCAAGAGCTAAATATTCGGTCGACCAACCACTACTAATCGATATCTCCTGTAGGCTTCCTGTTGGAGCAAAAAGCACGATCAAATTCCATAATTTAGCAAAATCTTGAGATCTTAGTTTCTCAATGTGATCATCCAATGCGGTGATCAATTCTTCTTTATTTTCAAATCGAGACCACACTACATCTATATCTGAAACCTTTATGAGTGCTTTCGTTTTCATTAACACATTTGTTACACCTGTAACCTTTTTAATTACCGATTTATCATTGTTATCTTTCATTGATATAATCATAATTCCATAATTTAATTGCTCTTCATTAAATCAAACCTTTTATTCAAGTTTCATTTCTTTTACAGTTTCTGTTTCAGGTTCTGGGCAAACTCTTCCGCATGTTTGAGGTCTTCAGCATTCGGTCTGCCCTTATTCATTCCCCCAAAATATTTTAAGAAACTATTTGTGTTAAATCCCTTACAACTAAATTCATCAACAATCATGTAACCTTTCGATTGCAGTTTTTCTCTGAGCAGCGAGTGATCTGTGGAAACTTTGGCTTCACCCATCATAGCACTGGTTGAGAAAATGAAAGTTTTCTTGTTGGTGATTTGCGGTAGTGTATCGGCAAGGTCAAGCAGAAGCTCATGGTGCTTTCCGCCATAGATCCCTGAGCCAAAGCCTATTAGACCATACTCTTGAATCTCTTCAGCCTTTATTTGAGTTGGCGTTTTTATTTGGGCATCAAGAACTTTTGCAAAGACCTTCGCGATTTTCTCAGTGTTATGATGATGATATGAAAACAAAATTAACAGAGATCTCATTGGTAACTGAAGATTTTCTTATATTTAAGATTATCAGACGGGAATTTTGAATAATTTGAAAAACGAATCATACTCTGAGTTTAACGTTCAGAAATAATAATAACTACCCAAAATAATATTATTTAATTTATAGTTATAAAAATATAATAACTTAAACAGTAGTTTATGTACAGGTGGTCTATAAAATGCACCCTACAAATGATGCTTACGATATCGTTGTTGTTGGAGCTGGAACTTCAGGTTCCATTAGCGCGAGATTTGCGGCTCAATTTGGATTAAAAGTTTGTTTAATAGACGCATGCGAACAGCATCAAATCGGTAATAAAATATGTGGAGATGCGATAGATCCATCCATTTTGGATTATTTAAGCATTAGCAAGGGGGATGAGATATTAACTCTGAACTCAGCGCTTCGATTATATAGTCCAGATGAACAAAATTATTTATCCCTGGATGTACCAATGTGCTTTGTTGATCGATTAAGGTTTGGTCAAAAATTACTCAAGGAAGCAATTGAGGCGGGAAATGTCCAATTTATGGATAACACTAGAGCGATAGATTTAGTTTATGATGAAAATAGCGTTAGTGGGGTTCGAGTGAAACGAAAACATGAGGAAAAAAAAATTCTTAACGCAAAAATTATAATCGATGCGAGTGGAATCCATTCTCCACTTAGAAGAAATATAAAAAGTATTTATATCTCCAAAGAAGTACCCAAATGGGATTTAGCTGTTTGTTATAGAGAGAATATAAGATATATTAAAGAAAAAACACCCCTTCCCGCTCATTCTACTCTAGTTGTCGATCCAGGACAAAGAACTCCGGGGGGATATCTCTGGCGTTTCCCTAAAAGTGATAATATAGTTAATATTGGATTAGGCACATTTTTGCATCATAAAGGATTAGTTAAAACCTATTTTCAGAAGTATGCCCACAAATGTTTTATTAAAAACGATGACATTGAAATCTTGTCCTCCGCTGGTTGTGTTGTCCCTCTCAGAAGACCCTTACCATCATGTGCAGACAACGGCATAATGCTTGTAGGAGATGCGGGTTGTCAAGTTAATCCCGCTAACGGTGCGGGGATTGATAAAGGAATGAAAGCGGGTTATTATGCTGCTGTTGTGGCTAAAGATGCCATAGATGCTGGTGATTGCTCATTGCGTAAATTATGGGAGTATAATTATAGGATAATGACAGATTTCGGAGCCGCACATGCCTCTGCTGATGTCATGAGACTTTTTTTCCAACACGGTTCATCAGATGATCTCAATTTTGTAATCATGAAAAAAATTTTGGATGGAAATGATATTGCCGACCTCATGTATCATGGACTCTTAAATTTAAATTTTATAAAAATGGTAAAAAAATTCGTAAAAGGAATCACTCGGCCAAGATTACTGCTAAAATTGAATTCTCTTTCAAGATCCATGAAAAAAATAAATGCCCATTATAAAAATTACCCTAAAAGCGTTGAACTATTTGAGAAATGGAAACAAAAAGAAAATATTATGTTTAAAAAAATCTATTCGAAATTCATTAATTATCAGAATATACCTATGGATTAAGTTTAGATTTTAATCTATTTTTATGGGGTAATGCCCATATTTCTCGATTGCCCTTGGAATTGCTAAGATATTTGGAATAGGAACCCCCCATGGTAAGCTACAAACGGGACAACATATATATCTACCTCCAGGAGCTAAGCTTAAGATGTTTTCTTTTACCTTTTCTTCAACATCAGAAGGAGTTCCCGTGAGCATTTCTCGACTCACGTCAATATTGGCTCCTATTATTACAATTTTTGGATGTTGCTTTTTAAAATCAATCCAATATTCAATGTCTAACGGATGGCTACCATTCACGGCAATAAAGTCAATTTCCTTAACAACTTCTGTGAAATATGGTGAAATTCCACAATTATGAAGCATAAAAGGAACTTTTATTTTATTCATCATCCTCTTAATAAACTGACCTTCATAGCGCATGGCATCTTGAAAACTCATCATGTGACGGTTAAATGAGTATCCAGCAATAAAAACATTAGGAGGCATGCCAACTATTTCAAGCCAATTTTCATACACATCCATTTGAGATTCATAAACTTTTTCGCATAGTTTTAATAATAAATCCGGATTTCGACGCATGTCCTTATAGGCTTCTATACCACGCAACTCCTGAACAACAGACCAAATACTCAAACTAATTACTTGGGGGAAATGAATTTTTTCATTAATCATTTTTGCTGCTTGTAAGGAAGTTTTCCAAATATTAATCTTACCATGATCTGGAATTTCCAGGTTATCAATATCTTCTTCAGTTTTACAAATTATTCCTTGTTTACACATTAGAGGTTTATAATCAAACCATTTAATTGCATCTAACTTGTTGTTCGCCTCTGCAAATGCTAAAGCTTCAATTGGACCCGCGTAAGCACTTGGAACATTTATTGAATCGGCATCCAAAAACTCAAAAGTGCTTATAATAGCATTAGCATAAATTTTTGGGGAACTATATAATTCTTTCACAGTTTTTCCGGTCACTCGACAAATCATTTGTTCCCCAGCGAATGCAAGAAACGGAACTTTATCAACTCTTTTTGATCCACCTATTGTCCTGAATATTCTATTTACAGATGCAGCCCAATCTTTTACCAATTTATTCTTACACCTCTTAAATTCAAATTAAATTATTTATTTTTTT
>CAZBPC010000026.1:0-35131 GCA_964493715.1 uncultured archaeon | reverse complement strand
TTCGTTGTATATCTAAGATGGTTAGTAAAACAAGTTTTCCTACTAGTTTCTGAATTATGGAATAAAGGTCCAATTGAAAAATTTGATGCAATCATATTTAGGGATTTAAATACATATGATTTTAGCAAAATTCAATCAAATATAAGGAGTTTAGAAACTAAAGAAAATGCAAAAGATAGTGAAAATTTTAGAACCCCTATTACAAATAGCTTTAGAGGGAAATTTTATCATAAAGTTAGGGATGTAGTTTATAATTATATAGCTAAAAATTCACCGAAATCAAATGATTTTAATTCTGATACAATACTTGAAGCACTATTAAGCGCTATAGGTATTCTTAGTTCTAATGAGAAGATAGATTCGTCAAATATAAGCTATAAAAATGAAGCAAAAGAAAGATTAGGAAATAAAAAAAAATATATTTCGATTTTAGGAAAGTTAATGCTAAATATTTTAGATTCAACGTTAAATGATTCTATAACTGAATTAAGTAATAAATATGGCGTTTCAAGAGATTTTGTAACCAACACTGCTAGATATCTTCAATTTAAGCATAAAATTCGATTGAACGATCGCTTTCCAACAACATCAGCCAGGGGTTCTAATTCACGTCCTTCCAATAAAACTTTAGAATTTATTTCACAATTTTCATCACAATTTGAAGATTCAGAGTTATTATCTCAATTAGCACATGATATTTTTAAAGATTTAGTTGATAATCCACCCAAACTAAGAGTTGATGATTTACCTCTAGGTTATAAAACAAATGTTAGATACTTGGCAGTGAGTATAATATATTTCGCTTTAAGAGGAAGAATTTATTGCCAAAGACATCCAAAATACAAAATCTATGGAGTAATGGAGTTTATCAAAGATTTTTTTCCAGATAAAACGACTATGAAACTGGCGATTACGAATACAATTCCTGTAATTTATAAATATCTTTCTAATTATCAAAAGCAAAATGTAACATATAAACCCAGAAAGATTAAGGAAGAATACAATTTTCAGGGTTTTAAAGATAATGATAAGGAAATTATTAGGGTGAAAGACCCTAATAATTCATTTATTCAAAAAATAAGAGATAATCTTTTAAAATTTTCACTACATCTTCCAAATTCAGAGATTATTAAAAATTTGTCAATTAATCTACTTGAAAATGCACAGAACCCACCAAAAGTTTTTTCTTTTCAAGAAATAATTGAAAGAAATAAATGGTTTTCATCGCCTAAAAATATGTCTGTTGCTTTTATTTTTTTGGCATATAAACACCAAGATTCTAAAGTTTCTGAGTCATTAAGTATGACCGAATTTTCTGATTTTTATTTCCCAGATTATAAGGATTCAAATTATTCTACTGTAGCATTTATTTACGATTACTTAACTGAAGATGTAAAAGAGAATTTACTTTATAGACCAAAAAGGTTCTATAATGACAAGCAAGAGGTTGATTTTCAGAAAGTAAAGGAATTCCTAAAGAAATTTGTAGGAATTTTCGTTGAAAAGAATAGAGATTTATATATTAAACGGGCATTAGATCTTTATTCAGAAGCAATTTCTAATGGATTTAATGAAAATACAATAATAACAAAACACCCAAAGTATTTAGCTGCCAGCTTAGCATACTATTCAATTTTAGAATATGAGCCTATATTTAAAAAAGGATTTGTAGATAAATTAAAAGAAAATGGGTATAATCTTCGAAATATTTTTTATAAAGTTATGAAACAATTGGAGAGTCATATAAACATCCAACATTCTATTATAATATTTGATGAAGAGAATTTAAAAGATTTTTTATTAAAGACACAAATTGAATATGAAAATATGGAGAGAATTGACAATGTTGTTTTGATTGATTTAATTCTTGAAACTTTAAAATTCTATAAAGATAGATTTACAGATTTAATGAATGACTTACAATTTATATCAAAAAATAAAAAGGCAAGTAGATTATTAGAGAAATTAGCAAATCCAAATGTTTTTAATAAAGAATCAAATCTTGAGTTTTTTGTTGAAAAATTCAACGAATTAATTAATAATCTTCAAGCTAATGATAAGAGTAAACAAACATTAAGAATTCTTCTTGAAAAGTTTGAATGTAAAAGAAGAGATTTTTATCAATATACAGAAAAAAAAACCCAAAAAAAAATAAGAGAACAAGAGAGATATGGAAAATATCAGAATTACTTTTTTTCTCATAAATTACGTGTAAAGAGATTTTTATTGATGCTTGGTTTTAGTCCATTCGATGGTTTTGATATATGGGGTAACAAAATTACATCAAAAAATATTTGCAAGATTTATGCGAATTTTCATCATTTTCATTATAATCCTGTAGGGAGATCAGAAAACGATCTTGTTTTCATTCCTATTAAACCTCCAGAAAAGTTTAGAAAAGGAGACTATTTAGTGAGAGAATATTTGACTCATAATATAATATCGGGTTTAGAGGGTAATCTTAGAAGAGATAATATTAAAGTTAATACTCGGGAAAAAACCATTTTGCGTTTAAAAAAAATTGAAAAAGTAATTGAAAAGAATTCCAAAGTAATAGAAGACGCAGTCTATTCAAAGAACCCTAAAAAGTTAAAGGAACTTATAAATTGGGAAGAGAAAGATATCCAGAAAGCGATAGATAGGTTAAATGATTTTACATTCTCTTGGGCATCCAATATACAAAAATATATACCCACAGCAGAAGGATATGATTATAAAAGAATTGAGATGGAAGAGGTAAAGTTAATTATCAAGGATATTATGGAATATCGAACTATTTAATGTTTAATAAAATTTTTTAATCTTGTTATATTTTAAATCATACTAAGTTCAAAATTTTATTCTAAAGGCTTAGGACGCAATTTGATGCGGTTTCGATATAATTAAGATATCGGAAATGAATTATTCATAAATAGTAAATTCGCGTTCTTAACCTTAAAGATATATTTTGATAATAAATCTATATAATAAAAAGAATACGGTGAGTACATGTGAGTGAAAAAGGAAAAATAACCATAAAAGCTCTCGTGACTGGTGGAAGTGCATCAGGCGGGCCGCCTATTTCCTAAAACAAATCGTTTTAATAATAAAAGGTAAAGGACCTGCCGTTGGACCCACGGGTATAAACATAAAAGACGTGGTCGACACAGTAAACGAAAAGACAATGTTATTCAAAGGTTTAACTGTACCAGTTAGAATTGTATGTGATCCTGAGACTAAAAAGTTTGAAATCTTCATAGAGACTCCCTCGACTGCCTCGTTACTTTTAAAGGAGATTGGAGTTCAAAAGGGGAGTGATTCTTGCTCATCTAACAAGATTGGCGATATGAAATTGGATCAAATCATGAACGTCGTCGAAGCAAAAAAAGAGATTTTCTTAAACCGAACGTACAAAGCAGCCATTAAATCTGTATTGGGGACTGCTTTATCAATAGGGGTAACAGTGGAAGGGGAAGATCCACGTAAGATTCAAGAACGTATTGATAATGGAGATTATGATGATAGAATTACGGGGGAGATATAAACAATGAAAGTAGACGATAAATTGTTGAAAAAATCAATTAGTGCTGCTATTGAGTTTTCGGCTTTTAAAAAAGAGGGTTTTAAAGATAAAAATCGGAAATTTGACGAGACTCTTGATTTTGTAATCAACCTCAAGGATATAAACTTAAGTGACCCAAAGCAGAGAATTGATAAGGAAATTATTCTTCCTTATGATATTCTGCTTATGGATAAACCAAACGTATGCGTTATTGCTTCTGATGAAGTTCTAATGGAAGCAAAGAATTTAGGTTTAGATACAATTGATTCTGATGGATTAGTTAAAATGAACAATGAAGAAAAGAAACAAAAGAAAAAATTTGTAAAAAACTATGACTTTTTCATTGTAGAAGATAAAATGATGCCAAATGTTGCCCGATACTTAGCTCGATTTTTAGGACCCTTGGGAAAAATGCCAAAACCATTTCCAAGTGGATACGGAATCATCTCAAATGCTGAAGATCTTAAAATGACCATCGAACGTTATTTAAAAGTCATTCGAATTCAGTTAAAAAAACAACCAACAGTTCAAGTTAAAATCGGGAAGAAATCAATGGAACAAGAGAAACTATTCGAAAATCTTAAGACGGTTGTGAATTATGTAGCAGATCAACTACCCCATAAATATAATAATATCAAATCAATGTATTTAAAAACTACGATGGGACGCCCTGTAAAAATTGATGAACAATTCTTAAAAAGCGTAAAGGTGTGATTAAATGATTGGAAAAAAGCATATCCCTCAATGGAAATTAGATGAAGTTGATTATCTGATAGAACTATTCAATAAATACAAATATGTAATGGTGCTGAAAGTTGCTAGCTTGAATGACAAACAAGTTCAAGACATTCGAAAGTTATTACGTGGAAAAGCAATTATTAAAATGTCAAAGAAAAATTTGCAAATTAGAGCTATTGAACGGTTCAAAAATGAATCAGCGAAGAAGAATTTGGATTATCTTGTTGATAACCTTCCCGGACAATCAGCGTTGTGCTTTACAGACATTGATGTTTTTGAATTAAAGAAGATTTTTAATGATAATTTATGGATGGTTCCAGCTAAACCAGATGATATAACTCCGATTGATATTTGGGTTCCTGCTGGAGATACTGGTCTACCAACTGGGCAAGTCATTAGTGAACTTAACATGACGTTGCGATTACCCACCCAGATTCAACATGATACAATTTGGATACGTGAGCCTACAAGGACCCACAAAGCTGGAGATTTTGTGAATGTAAAACAAGCTGCAGTCTTAAAGAAGTTGGGTGTAAATCCTATAGAATCCTTGATTAAAATTCATTACGCGTGGAGTGATGGAGAAATCTACTCAGCCGACGTGATTTACATGGATCTTGAAGGATTCAAACAAGATTTAGCATCTGCCTATTTTGCGGCTCAACAATTAGCAATCGAACTTGGCGTTGTAGATAAAGAAACCATTAAACCAATGATTCAAAAAGCTTATAGAGAAGCACTCGGGATCTTATTTGATTCCCCCGTTTACATTCAAGACATGAGAGATGAATATATCCAAAAAGCAGTTTCAAATGCCACAATCTTAAACTCATTACTTTTAGGTGGAGGAATCTCGGTTCCCACGAGTGGAAGTTCTTCCAAGCCTCCTGAAGATGATAAAGAGGAGGAAGAAGATGAAGAAGTTGGCATAGGAGGACTTTTTGGTTAATAAAAATAATTTTTTTGAAAAAATAGTTGATTAACATTTGAAATATAATAAACTTATAAGAGGATTTGTAAAATGGAAAGTATATACGCAGCCTTGCTTCTACATAAAGCAGGTAAAAGTATCACGGATAGTGCTATTGAAAAAGTACTAAAAGCAGCTGGAGCAAATATTGATAATTCTCAGATTACTAAGCTCGTCGCCGGGCTAAAAGAAGCAAATATTGATGATATTATTAGTTCTGCTGCTGCAGCTCCTGTAATGGCAGCTCATGTTGGTGGTGCCGCACCCGCTACAGCGGAAGTTAAGGAAGAAAAGAAAGAAGAAGAGGAAGAAGAAGAAGAGCCTACAGGGATAGGAAGTTTGTTTTAAACAAATAAAAGAGGATAAAACCTCTCTCTTCTTAGAAATGCATTTTTTTGCATGAATTATTCAAAAAATATTTTTTTATTTATTTTTTTTTTTAACATTTTATCGCAAGCAAATCATCCAACAATTCAATAATTTTATCATCAAAAAGTGGTAAATAACAAAGTTTTTTTTTAATTTCAGTTTTTCTAAAAATATATATGATTTTAGTAGCAACATAAATATACAAAAACTGATTGATCATGACTGGAAAATTCCTGAAATTCTTCAGCCCGTTTGTTCGAATTCTTCCTGAAATCAAACAACCACAAAGGGAAGTAACCTTCAAAGAAAAATTCATCTGGACTGCGGTTGTATTAGTTATTTATATCGTTTTATCAAATATCCCTCTTTATGGAGTAAATATATCAAATACAACAGACTATTATTATTGGCTTCGAGTAATCCTCGCTAGTCATAGAGGAACTCTTACTGAATTGGGGATTGGTCCTATTGTAACCGCTGGTCTTATAATGCAATTATTAATGGGTTCTAAAATTATTAAGGTGGATATGAGAGATCCATACGATAGAGCAATGTTTAGTGGCTCTCAAAAAGTCCTGGCCATGATACTAACAGTCTTTAATTGTGTTGCTTACATTATTGGAGGAGCTTTTGGTAAAGATTTATCAATCGCTGCTTCAGCGATTATTTTCCTTCAGTTGATTTTTGCAGGACTTGTGATCTTACTATTAGATGAACTCCTTCAAAAAGGATGGGGGATAGGAAGTGGTGTCTCATTATTCATAGCTGCTGGTGTTGCAGGTCAGATCTTTTGGAACACCTTTAGTTTTTTAGGTGGTGGAGGTACTCCTCGTGGAATATTAATATCATTCATACAATCATTTGCAGACCCCAATATTAATACTGCTGATCTCATATATCGAGATAACGCGCCTTCTATCGTTGGAGGGATCACGACATTAGTTATTTTTGCTATTGTCGTTTGGTTTGAATCTACTCGCATTGAGATCCCGCTAGCTTATAGTGGACATAGAGGGTTTAAAGGAAAATATCCCATGAAACTATTATATGTTTCTAATATTCCTGTTATATTAGTCAATGCCCTCTATGCCAATTTACTATTCTTCGGCCAAATAATAGCAGGACCAGATTCTAGTTTACGGAGCATTCCCGAACTAGAATTTTGGTTAAATCTAATTGGTACATTTGCTGCGCCCGTATCGGCGGGAGCTCAAGGAAATTATCTCGTTCCAACAGGAGGAATTTTATGGCTCCTCACGCCTCCTCGAGGAATAGGTGATTTTATAAATGCCCCCCAAAGAGCAGTGATATATCTCGGAATTTTCATTGTCTTATGCGTATTGCTCGGCCGTCTATGGGTCGAAGTCTCAGGTCTCGCCCCCAGAGATATCGCTCAGCAAATTCTCGACTCCGGAATGCAAGTACCGGGCTTTAGATCATCAGAACGAATTATCGAGCGAATCTTAAAAAGGTACATTCCAACGCTTATAATAATAAACGGCATTATAATTGCGGTCATGAGCTTTTTCGCCGATACTTTGGGCGCTTTAACTTCAGGTACGGGACTCCTCATCTCTATTGGCATTATCCATCAATATGCTGAATCTATCAGCAAAGAAGTTGCTGCTAATCAGTATCCTGGGATGCGTTCGATGCTGGGATTAGATTAAATAATATTTTAGTCTCAGAGAAAAAAACGATTAGAATCTGAAAAATTTAAAATGTACTTACTCTTATTCTATCTTAATAATGATACTTACTCTTTTACAAGATACAAACCCATTTTTAGAGTGGATGAGTTATCCGCCGGGTTCGATGATATTCATTTTATTATTATCTGTTATGACTTCATTGATTACTGCTGCACTTTCAAAATGGCTTACTGACGTGGATGAGATGCAAAGAAAACAAGTAGCGCAAAAGGGTCATGATGAAGAAAAAGCAAAAATTATTGAATTTGCTGAAACTGACCCTGAAAAATACAGAAAATTACGTAAAAGGTGGGAAAGGAAGGATGAAATGTTCAAACAATCCAAGCAACGCATGTCTCTGCAAAGATTAAAACCTTCATGCATAACATTCGTCCCCATGGTTGTTATTTTCATAATAGTTCGTGGTATTTTCTTAAATAATCCCGTAGCTTTATCCCCAATGAATGCAAATGATGTTCCTTTTATCGGTCAAATGCTTGCCGCATTCACTAATGTCCCTTATCCATGGACAGAACTAGTTTATGGGTTCGCAAGGACAATTCCAAATACATATGGTTGGATAAATTTCACTGGTTGGTATTATCTATGCAGTTTTGGAATGAGTGCATTAGTTCAACGATTTTTTGGATTGCAAACACAAGCATCAGGTGGTGGAATGAGTCAAATGATGGGAGGATCTAAAGCAAAAGCATTAGAATTTCCCGATGTTTGATCAATAATTTAAAATAAAATTTTCTATTTCTTAACTATCTATGAATAGGATTTGTGATTAGTGATCAGAACAGCTTGAACCTTTCATTTCTTTTAATTCTCCTTTAAGATATAATTTAACGTTTTCTTCAATGCTTTTTCCAGGAACACCTTGACTCATAGGTATTCCTAATTGCAAAAATCCCATATATGGTCTACCACCGATGCCACTTAATATCACATCAGTGACTTCATTATCTTTTAATTTCATGACAGGTTCCATGCATCCATTATGACCCTCATTCTGAATATCAAATAACTTTTCAAAGGAGTTATCTTCATTGATATTAATTCCTACAAAATAATTGCAATGACCAAAATGTTCAGAGATATTATCACTTAAATTTGGTCCATTAGATGGAATTCCAATAATTTTCTTCATGATTCTCATTAATATTTTTTATATTTTAAATATTGATTCAAAATTTTAAAAATTTTGCCTTATATAATAAAGGGATATACCTTTATTTCACATAGTAAAATGATTGAATGAATGATGCATTTACTATGAGTTAGAGGGCAGAACAAAACGCAACGGGAGGGATTCGAACCCCCGAGTGATCACTCACACTGGATGTATGATCAATTGGATGGTTTATCCAAAAATTCCAATCCAGCGTCTTACCAGGCTAGGCTACCGTTGCAAAAAAAAATGGAATCCATAAAAATACGGATTATTTACTTTATTGGGATTGAGAACGTTTCCTTCATTTTTTTGTCTAATTTTGCTTTTTTAATAGCAGCTTCAACGGTTTTATGATCAGCTCCCTTTTTAATTTCCACCATATCTGCAGTAGGTTCCACATGATTGAAATTAGCTCGTCTTCTTCGTACTTTTAAACCGTCAATGATAACATAGTTTTTATCTATGATATCAACTATAACGCAGTAATTTCCCGCTTCTCTTCCCATTGTTTTTACACAAACTCTTCCAATATCATACACGCTCATAATTTGTCACCAAATTACTAATAACGTCTATTATTACTGAGAATTAGATTTTTCTCAGTTAAAATAAACTACTATAAGTAAATTATGAAATAATTCTAAAATTATATTTTTTATGCTTTTTTCATAAAAAGAATTTTTATTTGCATAATTTTGAAATGATTAATTCTACAATATCATCAATTGAAAGTCCTTCAGTGTCTAACACCAAATCGTGGATACGACTGATTTCTTCAAGATCATCTAAATGAATACCATACAACTTCTTGAAACGCTCCAACTCAGATAATTCCCGAATTTGCGTTTCTTTCATTTTCAATTCATAAGAAGCTTGATCTCTTTCAGCTATTCGCCTAACTCTTGTTTCAAGTGAACAAGTTAAATGTATTTTGAAGTCAGCAACATTTCTCAGAATATGACCGCTTAATTGGCTATCAATTAATATATTATCTTTTTCAGCGATTTTAATTATTTTTTCATCTAATTTTTTATCAATATCAGGATGGTCCTCAACGTAACGCGTAAAATTTTGGAGGCTCATTCCCCTTTCCTTAGCAAGATCTCGAAATGCTTGACCCGTTGAGTAATAATTTAAGCCTAATGCTTTTGCAACTAGTTTTCCTACGGTAGATTTTCCAGTTCCGTGGAGACCTGAAATTGATATAATCATGTTTTAAGAGCATGTTAAGCTTTATTTTAGTTAATTTAAACAAACAAAATTTTTATAAATCGGGAGATTGCCAAACTGAATGCTTAATCTGTTTCTGCAGGCATTTGGCGCAGAATCGTCCACTTTCTAATCTATTAACCGATCTAGCTGTTTTATGTGTCTTTTTCATTTTTGCTGGACGTAATCGTGGGATAGATTGAAGGGGTTTCTTGCATATTGAACATTGAGCTCTGGATGGATTTCTTCTCCAATAATGAATAACTTGTTGATGACCAGGTGTTTTCAATTTTTTACGTTTTTGAGCTCTTGATCTTAAAGCGGGTCTTGGCAATTGGCTAACCTTTTATTGATTTTGAGATTTTAAAATTTAAGATGATATGATTTTAAAGAGGGAAAACTTAATTAATTTTTTGATTTCATATCAAGATTTTAGATTTAGTTTATCTTGAAAATCTTTGAAAAGCAAGTAGAGTTCCCTTCCGACATCCTCTCGATAGATATCATCACTTATTATTTTTTCTTTATCTTTTAATAAATCTTCTCTCAAGCGGGATACTTTAATCTTAATATATTCCAATCCAGGAAACTTGGTAAGGTTTTCAATTAAATCGTTAAAGATATCTTGTAAAAGACTTGTATCATGAACACTTCCTAATTTTAAAATATCCATAATAGTGATAAATGCAGATGTAATTTCTAACGTAATACCTGGAAGCGCCAATACCGAAGATCCCTTTTGTGTATTTGGGGAAATATACATATCCCCAGAAGAACTTGAGGCAATCACTTGACTTAGAATATCTAGTGCTTTTTGGTATTTATTCTTGAGATTCATATTCTCGAGGACATCTGAGAGTATTAAATCTTTTTCTTTTAATTTAAAATGAAATTTTAAGATTTCTTTGTAGGCACTATTTATGGCTTTTTGGTAAAAAGCATCGGAAACATCACCATTTTGATATTTCAATTGGAGAGTGATAATTGTCTCGACGATTGCAAAGATTTCAGATTCTAAAGAAGAATCATTTTGAGTTGTCATTTCAATAAGATTAATGAGTTTGATTAAATAAAATGAAGAATGGATGTTAATAAATTTATGGTAAGAATGAAGGTCGTAAGAAGAAAACAATTATCGCCGTTAGTAACCCAATGGCAAAGGAGGCAAATAATACTCGAAAAGTTGATGAATTTGATAATTCTCTTATCGCAAGTGTCACTAATATTGGAATCCAAATAGCAATAGTTAATGCATCTATTGTGTATAAAATAATCCAAGTGGGAGAATTAAACATGCCTGTGAAAACAGTTGGATTAAATCCTGTTATTGTTATTGTATTTGTCGGAAACCCCACCAAAATTAGTAGAGTTTCAATAAGGTTGATAAGCAAGAATGGTGTGAATGCACAATACATCATTTTGTATTTATGAGCTTCTTGTTGATGAAGAGTGCCCCCTTTATATATACTAAATGGACTCATTTCTGCTTCACGATATGTTTCCTTCTGAGTTTCACCTCCAAATCGAGTTTCTAAAATTTTAGAAAACCCTACAGCAGAATTTGCTCCTTTAATGAAGAACCATATTAATAATCTACCAAAAATAAAATTAAAGAATAAACCCATCATAAAAAATGCTGAAAACACGGTTAGGTTATAAAGAAATGATAGAAATGGGTTAGAAATTACAAAATGTGATAAATATGCTATTCCCATCAGACCATAAATTAAAGCATTAAATAAGATGATGAGATATCCAGGTGCTTTGTTTCTCTTATGATTGATATCCCAAAAAGCTCTATTTGGTCTGATGAATAACCATATAATTTTTAAATACCATGAAGCTGGTGTTATCCATTCGGACTCAATTCTCTTGAATATCGAGATATTTTCAATTCGTTCTATTCTTAATCGTTTGCCACAGAAGGAACAGGCATAACTACCACTACGATTTTCATTTCCACAGCGTGGACAACGAGTGTAACTTTGAGTCGACATCTAATAACCAATTTAATAATTTAATAAACATATAATAGTACTTAAATATAAAAATTTCTTTAAATCAATCAAATTCAATATAATATCCAACTTGTTCTTTTTTGATTTTATAATTTCTCTGAGAGAACTTCTTGATTAAATCTAAATTTGTCTGGGTATGACTTGTGATCTCAAGTACCTTTATTATTGAGGAGCTTTTTAAGTAAACCATCAAGGGAATTAGTTGATCACTCAAATATTTATCAACAGGTATATCATTTTTTATATATTCTGTCAATTCTTTTACAGCTAGCTTACCCAATTGTTCAGAAGTTATTCCTTTTTCTCCTAGTAAAGTTCCAGTTGATATTATTGCACTTGTATTAGAATTTGCCCATAGATGGAGACCTAATCCTTGACTATGGGTCGGTACATATCTACAATTTATATTAGCGTTAATGTTATGGTGGTATCTTTTTATTTCTCCAATGATCGTGTTTTTAATTCTTTCTCCAATGTTATTTTTATTTTGAAAATGATTTGATAGTATTATTTCTCCATTTATTTGTTCAATATTACCTAAACTCACCATATTAATCGGCTTAAGTAAATCAGTTCCCATAGATATTGAGCAGTGAACTTTAGCGCCTCCTTTTGGATAAAAACCATGACGATTAATATTAATATCTATATTGAGTCCCGCTTTTTTAAACACGCTATAAGTGACGTCTTTAAGATAATTCAAACTCGGTGCCCATTTCCCAAATGTCCCACCACCATGAAGTCTGACCATTAGTCTTTGAGATTTCTTCATGCTTAGACTAGCTATTTGAATTGGTTGGAGTAGCAATCCTAGACTTGCAGCAGTATTGACGTTAACGTCAATTTCTGATTTTTGTATTGATCCTCCTGGTATCAATGTAATTTCACTAGAACCGACTTCACATGAACTCAAATTGCTATTTGTTAATTCTGCCAGAGTCTTGAGTCCCAATAAATGTTGTTGACGCAAACCCGGTTTTGATCGATTAGCACGTATATTGGAAATGTGAATTGGTTGGTTAAACAATGTAGAAAAACTTGCACTTAACCGAATAATTGAACCCCCGCCTTCTCCAATAGAACCATCTAACTTTATAATTTTATTTTCGTTCAATTTGAAACTTTCTCTTTACATAATTTTCTGATTCGGTTCACTCCATCTATAGAAGATTCTTCGATTATTTTGATAACTTCTTTTGGTACTAAATTTCTCCAGTTTTTGTCATTTTTGGAGATTAATTTTCTTATATTAGTGCCACTATATTTCTTCTTAAAAATGGTTATTTTCTTGCCGATATTGAAGTCTTTTTGTTGAAATAAAATTCGTACCCAATCACTATTTGAGAAAACTGTATCAAATTCTCCAACAATGGAAACTACATGATTTACCCATTTTTCAGCATTAAAAATATCAGGTATTTCAAATATTTGATAATTTTTAACAGGATATTTTCTACTTTTCAAAGCAGCAACCAAAAACTTTCTCCTTTCGGTACTTGTAAAAGGATTAGTACACGTGTTTGATAATTGAGAACTTCCGATTGCTATTTTTATTTTTTTAAATTCCTTAAATATGTTATTAATTACATAGACATGCCCATGATGGAAAGGTTGGAATCTACCAATGAATAATGCCACATTTCCTTGCTTTATCATTTTCATTTTACTTTTTAATAAATTTCTCAGGTCCATAGTAAGAATTTCTTCCCAAATTTTCCTCGAATAATCAACGGAATTCTCATTTTTTAGAATTTGTTTGAGTTCATATTCAGAATAGAACCTGCTTGTCCCAGTATCAAGTTCTATTGGATCAGCTTCAAATTCTACATCATAATCCACTTGAAAGAGGAAAATATAGGATATTTCAGAGGTGTTCATATAGGTTTCTGTTCTTATATCATAAAAAGATGTTTTTTTAATATTTTTTGGTTGAATGCCAAATTCTTCTTGAAGCTCTCGTTTTGCATTGTTTTCGATGTCTTTTAAACCAAGATTTTTTTGAAATATCACATGCCCAGACGCTGAATCGGTAAAATAACCCGGAAAACTCTCTTTTTTCATACCTCTTTTTTGAATGAGATATCTGATCTCATTTTTGGGAGAAATTGAATATGCAAACACTCTTATAATTAAATGACTTACATAATCATCATGTGCTTTTTTTCTTTCCAAAGGGAAAACATACTTTGAAATTTGTCCTGCTTGTAAATATTTTATATCTTGATCCTTAATACATGCTAAGATTTCCTTTTCCATGATAAAAATCATATCATAAATTAATAAAAATTAAATCTCCTACTTTTAAACCAATATAACTCGCAGCATTTTTTTGATTCATTGAAATTTCTAGATAGCCTGTGGAACCTTTAAGGAATAATAATGATCCAAGGGAGGTTCCGCTAAAATGGGTAATAAAAGTACCTTCATAATTTCGATTTTTATAATCTAGAGTGATGATATCTCCTTCTTTTAAAGGCATATTAGAATTCTTTGTGGATTGTTTATTTATTGGGAAATTTGTTATTCCATTACCAAAATCATCGATATATTGTATATAGCACTTAATTTTTTTTTTATTTAATATTTCATACTTCAAGGGAGATGATTTTATATTCTCAATATTAAATTCATTACCAAGTTCCCGCATATTTATCCCCGATGTAATATATGCTGCGACTGGAGCCATTATATCACGTCCTTGAAATGAATTAGATATGGGCTTAATGAAGTAGTTCTCATTTTCTATCTTAATGCATAAATTAATCTCATTCTTTTCAAAAACATTTCCAAAAAGCCCATTGTTTGGACCAATAAAAAAATGATTAGATTTTGTTCTAAGTGCTAAGATTTCCCTGGAACTACCTACTCCTGGATCAACTACAATTATAAACACTGATTTCTCGGGAAAGAAGGTATAGGTTGCTTTTAAGATATAAGACGCTTCAAGTATTGAATAAGAGGTTATTGCATGAGAGATATCAATTATTTTGACTAGTGGATTAATTTTTAGAATTACAGCTTTCATGCTAGCAACATAATGTGACCCATGTAACCCAAAATCAGTAATTAATCCAATAATTTCAACCATTTTCTAAGAGAATATATAACGGAAAATATTATTAATTTTAGGTATTAAAAACAAGGTAAAGAAAAAATTTCAATTATTTATATTTTTTATCAACAAGGTAGAACTCTTCTAACGCTTTCGATTTAAGTCTATATTCTTCTTCTTTTTCGAAATCTAATAGTTTTTTTGATAATTCACTTGCTTTTTTATAGGCCTCATAAGCAGAGTGAAATTCTTCGTTCCTAAGGCTGTTTCTTGCATCTTGTACTAATTTATTTCTTTTTTTTGATAAATTAGGGATTTTTATTGAAAAGCTTGATTTTTCTTTTAAGATTTCAGCAATATCTAGAACATACAATTCTTCAGCTATTTGGGAAGCTTTAGTAAATAATTTAGTAGCTTTCTCATATTCTAAAGATTTCAAAGCGTTTTCGGCACTTTCATAATTTTCAGAGATTTTTTCATGATCTCTATTTTCCACACGTTTTAATAGATCTTGGGCAATAGTTCTTTCTTTTTTTCCCCCGCTTAACATGAGTTTGGTAATATTTATTATACTTTCTCTTAAAGCTTCTGGCTTTAGTATATCTGTAAGAGGTTCTAAATGTTCTAAATAAATATCTTTTAATACTTGCTCAAATTTGTCTTGAGGCATATCTAAGACCTCCGACCCCAAAACTTCTATAGCTACAGCTGCTTCTTTTAAAGGAGCACGAAATTTTTCAGGTTGATCATTTTCATTTAAGAGCAATCCTATAATTATACTAGAAGCCTTCCTTGCAATCTTCCCTTCCAAAGTATAAAAAAATGAAAAAAGCCGAATTCCTTTCAAAGATAATAAGTTATAATCATCTTTGGAATGATCCAAATGCAATCTCAAGAAAATATTGCTCGTTACCTCAAAAATAGAATTACCATCCTTGAAGTAATAACCTAATACTTTATAATCCTTATCTAATGGTAAAATTATAACAAAACTTCCTGCTGGCATTTTTGACTCCTACTATTTAATTGAAAACAAGAGAATATTATGATTTAAATTATTTAAGTTTCTTTACGACTAATTATTCTGTTGGTTTCTTCCCTAATTGATTGAATTACATTTAATAATTGAGCATAATATAAATTATTGGATACCGTTTTCGCAGCTTGTCTGATAATATCAATTGCTTTCTTTTCTGTTTCAGTAATGACTTCAATTGATTTATTTTCATATAATTTTTTAATTTGGGAGTTAAAATCATTTGAGATTTCTTGTATACTTTCGCCAGACTTCATTCGGAATTGTTTTAATACCTCCACAATTAATCTAATATTTTCATTAACTGATATTGTTTCTTCTGAAAATTTCTGCGACATAGTCTGGATTGCTGTACTCATCTGATTTATTTGAGCAATTGTTCCATCTAAAGAGGTAGTAATCTGGTTAATTTTAATAATCATTTCTTCTAATAATTTTTCAGCCATAATATTCAGCATTTATAATTTATTGAAATATACATCATAATTTACTTGGTGCTTGTTCCTTCAAGACTTTTACAGAATTTATTGCTTCAGAAAGAAGGAGGTTTACAGTTTCCTGATTTAACACTTCTTCTGATAATTTTTCAAATTCTTCTAATTTAGAAATTAGTGTTTGGAGAGCATCTAAACCTAAATCTCCTTGAAGTTTTTTTAATTCATCTTTCGTCCCTTCTCCGATTTCTCTCAACACATCTATATGGTTATTTTTTGTTACATCGATTTCTTTGGTGAATTCTTCTAATTTAAAATTCAGATTTGTTACTTTTTGTTCAATATTTTGATTTAATCCATCTAAAGAAGAATTCAACGCTTGAATTGCTTGACCCAATTGAGCAATTCTTTTGTAAATGTTCTGTAGCAAGTCTGTAAGCATTTCTGCGATGATAATCACCCAATATTTAAATAATTCAAATAATAATTTTCTATTTCAATTATAAATATAACAGAGTGCATCAATAAAAAAATTTTTATGTTTTTATGCTTTTTGAGTTTATAATATTATTACAAAAATAATGTATATATTTTGGGCCATTAGCTCAGCCTGGTTAACGAGGTTTTACGAGCTTGGTCAAAAAGCGCAGGTCTTATAAATGGCCTATGGACATACATTTGAAAAATTGTCCATAACAGTAAAAGCCTGAGAGCCGGGGTTCGAAGTGACTTAAATAATAAAGTTGAGCACGAAAATCCCCGATGGCCCAATTTTTTACTTTTTTTATTTATTTTATCGTGTAAACATAAAAAATCTAAATATAGCTAATATCAGAATTTTATTTTTCCAGATTTGAGGTGATTAAATTTAAGATCCATTTCTTAATTTGCATAAGATTCTTAAGTAATCCTGGTACAAGGTTTTCTGGAAAAGTTTTTTCTTGATCCAGTAGTTGTGTTTTAGTCATCCACTTGTTCAATGCTAATTGTACCAAACTCGCTCCTTCAGCCTCCATGAATATAGGTACAACTGCAGCACTTTCTCTTGCATCCCCTATTGCAAAGTATATTTTTCGATTATAGTTTTTAATAATAACATGATTTGCGCACTCATCCAATTTTCTTTCAACTAAAATCATTTTTAATAATTGAGTCTTAATTTCATTTTCCTTTCCAGCAAAAATTTGTTTTCTTCTTTGCAAAGTTGGTAATAAATCAGTTATTAGTTTATCACCGGTAGATCCTTCGGGATAATACTTTTTGATTTTTATACCATTATCTAATGCATCTATCGTTATAAATTTCTTGCTATTTAAATACAGGATTGCTTGTGCTCCCGTTGCTTCACTTAGAGATAATTTTAGGAATATGCTCCTGGTAGCGATTGAATTACAAGTATGATAAGCCAACTCAAAAATTTCTCTGGAAGATAATGGAGTACTGGGTTCAATTACTTCTTTAAACTGCCATTGAGTAGAAATAATATCATTAAACTGAGTTAAAAGACGATTTTCCATTCTATCACAAATCTTTTTTTTATATAAATATTGTTCTTCTCATTTTTATTTTTTTTTGATTTATCCCATCCGATATTCAAATAATAAACATAATTGCTATTTTTGCATTATTTGGTAATAGGCTTTATCAAAACGTTCTACCGCATAGTTAATATCTTTATTTGTGGCACCAATTGCTGCATTCATTACAATATAAGGAGTATTATAATTTGTACAACACGTACCAAAATCTTTTTTAGAAGGATCATAAACACGTGGACCTGTCACTCTCAAATTATAAAGTGCACCCCCCAGAGCAGATAATTGTTCCTTTTTAAGATTTTTTAACGTGACTGCTACAGCAACAGGATTGAATACTTCTAAAATCCTTTCATTATATTTAAGTGCAATTTTACTTAATTCTTGTTCTAGAATTCTTCTATTTTCCTTTTGATTATCTATCAATTCTTGATACCTTTCAATGCCTAAAGAGAGCATTGAGATGAGACTATCAACAACAGGGGAAGCTGAAGCACGGCCTGCATAAGTTTGACTAATTTTTTTAACGTTTTCTTTATTTGGGGAAGCTATGATCGCCCCTCCGACGGGAGTGAGAAGATTTTTATCAGTGGATTGGATAATCGCATCAATCCTTCCAGCATCGATACCAGATCTAATAATTTTCATCCATTCAGGACTTTGAACCCCATAAGCATTAATTACTACGTGAACTAATTCATGCTCTTCAGCAAACTTGCTGATTTCCTTAATATCATCATTTTCTCGGGGAGGAAAAAAACTCGTTATAGATAATATTCCAAAACAAGTATCATCAATACTTTTTTTAATATCTTCAATTGGGATTCTAACTGCATCTCCAAAAATTTTACCTTTGACAATTTTAACTCTTGCTCCAACCATTTCAATACTTTTTAATATCGAATTATGATCAATCTGAGGGATTATTACTGCCCTTTTATGTATCAGATCATCATTGTTCCAATCAGGTTTGAGAGCTGCTAATGTTAAAGCCAATGACATCCCCGTACATAAAGGAAGCACAATTGCTTTATTGATATTTGGAAGCCCGAATTTTTTAAGAAAATCACGTGCTAAATAATTCGTAGTTTCATACAATATTGATCCTCCTGGTGCTTTGGGTTGTGGAGCCGTCAAAAAACCGCTCCTACCAATACCATGACAAAATCCAGCAGAAGTTTTTAGATGTAAATTCGAAGCAATTCTTGCCTCCCTTTCACCAACCCTCGCAGATTTATCATCCTTATCAGTATCCATGTGAGAAAGAATTTGGAGCAAAAATTCAATTTGATCATCATTCCATGGTTTGATTGGAACCGATTTTTGTTCAAAAAGCACCTTGATTGGATGTAGGAAATTATTCAATACAAGTTGACCCCGATTCAACATGTTTTGAGGAATGCTGGTGTTTTTAAAATATTCTATTAGATCGTTAAGATCAACCATCAATAATCACTATAAATTTATAGAAATGGCGGCCCTCGAGCGGAATCGAACCGCTATCCCTCCGCAGGATAACTGGGTTTGAAGCCCAGCGTCAGAGACCACCCCAACCGTCAAGGGCCTTGATTAATTTTTTTATTATATTATATAAATATATTAAAGTAAATCTAATTTACGATTCTATCTTCAAGATCTTTACAATTTACTCTTCTACATCCTGCTGTTTTTAATCCTAAATCATATACGTTATCAATAAAATTAACAATAATGTGTGATGTAGCACCAAAAATCACGTATTTTTTATTATCTGCTGTTTTATAATTATATTTTCCGACACCAATGAGATCATTTTTTAGATAGTAGGTTTTTTCCCGATAATTGTTTCGATTAGCAAAAAAACTAATTGGAATGTTCACTATCTCTTGAACTTCTCCATCATATTTCTTCATTCTTAATTCTTCATTTATATATCCTACAAATGGAGTTATGATAAATCCTTTTGGTGTTAAATGATCATCAATACATCCCAAAATAGTTAATTGATAAGGTGAAATCGCTAATTCTTCCATAAGTTCTCTTTGTGCAGTATTTAGGTATGTTTTATCCCTTTTAGGATCATATTTTCCCCCTGGAAAGGACATTTCACCAGAATGTTTATCTTTTTGGTGCTTGGTTCGACGAATTAATATCAAATCATAAGGTTGTTCAACGTGAGGAACGATCAAGAATATTACAGCTGAATGTACGAATTTGTCGTGATCTAATGATAATCTCTCGGGAGATATATATTGCTTTAATTTAGAGCGAATGAATTCCTCGTCAAATAAGTAAGTGTTCTTTACCATTTTTCTCTCAAAATTTCTTAATGATTTGGTCTCTATATTTAATGTACTCTTTTAAATGCTTGATTTTATCTAATTTAAATCTCTTTAATCCAAGATCAGATAATGTGAAGTTATATACTCTTTCAATAAAGGTTACGATCATATATGCTGTAGCGCCCCATATAGTATAATGATTACCATCATTAGGATTAATATAATTAAAATAAAATATGGGAAACTTATGACCTTCAATATCAATTGGTTGTTCTCTAAAATTCTTTTTATCTGTAAAAAAATCAATAGAGATTTTTAAGATTTTTTGTACTTCTCGATAATCTCTTACTAGTTCTTGATCCTTATTAATTATACCCACATACGGAGTTATTATATATTTTGTCATGGTAGGAAAATCGTTTAAACAACCTAGAACCTTTATATTTTCCCTTGAAACCCCTATTTCTTCTTCAGTTTCTCTCAGAGCAGTGTCTCTCATGGTTTTATCTGTAATATCCTCGAATTTTCCACCTGGAAATGACATCTCGCCCCTATGACGAGTACCCCTGTCAGAACGATGGATTAAAATTAATTTATAAGGTTTATCTTTATATGGTATTATTGGAAATAAAATAGCAGAAGGAGTAAAGAAATCGTCATTTAGTTTAATTCTAGATTGAGAATCACATGGATATAGATTTTTTCTTATTTTAGTTTCATTGTAACTGAAATTTAGAGAATCCATTTGCTATTAGATAAAACTTTAAGTTGGTGATGAATTAAAATATATAATTATTGTTTCTAATAAAATTTTTAGAAAGATGATATGAATGAAACTCCCAAAGGAACTCAGAGAAAAAAAAGATCTAGGAAACGCTACTACTAAAGAGCGATCTTGTAGCATTAAAAATTGTAATGAAATTGCTATTCGCTCCTTATCGGAAAATAAGTGGAAACCATATGTTGAAAAAGCAGACTTGAAATATATCGAAAACAAGCAACATAAAATTTATCTTTGCAAAAATCATTATAAAGAATCCAATAAATATCGAAAATCACAAGAAAAGCTATATCAAAAGAAAGGGTTTCTAGATGATTCTGTTGCATCAGCAAGGACGAAACGCTACGATTACGAATAATTCATATCTATTGTGCATATTTTTACGGTAATGAAGCCATTTGAGTGTAAATGGATGAAATTAAATTGTATTCACCTTCAATGATACCAATTGTCAGTAATGATAAAGCAAATAATAAGAGTATGAAACCAATTAACTTTTTCCTCATGATTATCACATTTTTTAATGTTTGAGTGAAAATAAAATTTATTTATTTTACTTGACAAGTTTTTCTAAAGTTTTAATTTTAACATCAATCTTTTTAACTTTCAATTCTAATTCCTTATCTTTTGAATTGAAATCTTCTTGAGTAATCTCTTTTGAATGAAATCTTCCCTTATTAAGATTTCGTTGAGATTGAGCTTCAACTTTTTCCAATTTTAGTTCTTTTATCCATAAACTCATTCCAGATATAAGATCTTCCCTTTCTTGTTCCAATTCCTCTTTTTCTTGTTTATATTTATCTCTCAAAGTCTCAAAAGAATCCTTATCAACTTTATGTAATTTAAATTCTTTAGTTAAGTTTTTCAATTGAAAGATCTTGGTTTCCGTGTCTGTTTTGATCCTTTGAACAATGAAGGGATCATCCATTTTTTGCTTAAGCTCACTTTCTTTTTGTTTCATTTCGTTGATAAGTGTTTTAATTGCTTCAAGTTTGACATTTAAAGATTCCTTATATTGTTCATCATATTCATATGCTGGATCTTTTAACTCTTTCTGCAAATCCTTTAACTTGGTAATTAGGATTTCTTTATTAAGCTGGATATCATTGTATTCAATATATAGAATCATTTGCTCTTTTACTTCAAATGGAAGGGGTTTTTCAACGACTTTATCTCCTTTTTTATCTTTTTCCTTTTTCTTTTCTTTTTTATCTTCCTTTATTTCGAGTTCTTCTTCACTATCATCAGCGAATTCGATAATCGTATCTTCTTTTGGTAAAATCTCTTGACGTTGAGGTTTTGATCGTGGTTTAGACTCTTGTTTCCATGTATCTGGAAGATCTCTTAAAACAGGTTTTCCACATATAATACAGAATTTATCACTCTCTTTAAGGGGGTTACCACAATACACACAATACTTGGAAGGCATTTTTTCTCACAATTTTATAGGTTAAAAATAAAACACTACTATAAAATAAATTAAAATCCATTAAATTAAATTTTATTGGAGTCCAATATTTTCCAATATATAAAAACCTATTAAGCGACTTAATCATTAAAATATTGTTAAAATATGTATAATCTTGAAAAAAAGATACCTATTCATATCGGCTTATTTGGTCATATAGATTCTGGTAAAACAGCGATTGCAGAAGTACTTAGTGAAATCATATCTACAGCAGGTATTGATGCCCATCCACAAAGCAAAGAAAGAGGGATAACTATAGATCTCGGGTTTACTAGTTTAATTTTAGATGATTATCTTATAACATTGGTAGATGGTCCTGGACATGCTGATCTAATAAAAATTAGTGCTTCTTCAGTCGAAATCATTGATATAGCGGTAATTGTTATTGATATTAACAAAGGGCCTCAAGTTCAGACTGGAGAACACATTATCATGATTGAAGCGTTGGAAATAAAGGATCTAATAGTAATACTGAATAAAATTGATTTATTTAAAGGTAATCTTAATAGAGAAATTGACAAAATTAAAGATTTCTTCAAATCAACATCTTATGGATCCAATATATCCATCTATGCAGTTTCAGCAAAACAGAAAAAAGGTTTTGAAGAGTTAAAAAAAGGGATTTTAGCAACAATAAAACAATTAAAAATCAAGAGGGATATCGAAGGTCATATTGTTTTACCAATTGACCATCATTTTCCAATAAAGGGAAGAGGTGCTATTCTCACGGGGACTTTATTAAAAGGTACTTTATCATTAAATCAAAAATTAACCATACTACCTATTAATGAAGAAGGAAGGGTGAAGTCAATTCAAATATTCCATCAGGACTTTCCTTCTGCTAAAGCGGGAGATCGCGTGGGAGTAAACTTGAAAGGTATCGATATTAATAAAGTGTATAGAGGATGTTATGCAACAGATGATCCCAAATTTTTTGAATATTGTGACCTTGTTGAGATCAGAGTGAAGAAGAATCGTTTATTTAAACCGGATGTCCCTTTTGGCACACAAGTACATTCGACCATTGGGATGTTTACTACTTCTGGTTTTATCTATCCTTTTAAAGAAGAAAATGGTAAGTTGTTGGAAATATCTATTTTAAAAGAAAATGATAATTTTTCTGCTTTTTTATGGTTAAATGAGAAAATTTTGTTTGCTAAAGAGAAATCTCGAATATTATTGAGTAGATTGGATCTCCCTCCAACATCATTGAGAATTATAGGTGCTGCTAAATTATTTAAGATTCATAGTGAACCCCCCAAATTATATCGAATTAAGACAAAAAGAGGGAAGATAGAAAACCCAGATCATTCCCAAGGTATTGTATGCTCAGGTTTAGCTCAAAGCTTAATAGGTGCAAAAAAAGTGATTGGAAAAAAACTTGAACCCCCGTTTACTAAAATTCTCAACTCTTTTGGCACAAAAGGGGCTGTAATTATCGGAATTGAAAGAGATGAAAATCACCAAAAAATTGAAGTGAAAAAAGGAGATATGGTAATACTAAAAGAGCTGAGAAGTTTTACCTTGAAATCTAAAAAAGATTTAAATGTGCAAAACTAATTATATTATTAAGTGAGGTTATCATAATGGAAGATTTTCAACCATCAGAGATAAACATTGATCCTGAAATTCTCGCGGATTTAATGCGTAAGTTAGAGAACTTAGAAAGTTCTACTGATTTGGAAGGGACTGCTTTAGTTTCAAAAACAGGATTAAGGATAGCAAGCTCTGAAACTGCCGATGTGGTGGCAGATATATACAGTGCAAGCCCTGCTACTCTAATATCATTAGGAGAAAAGATTAGCATGGGACTCGGTCAGGGAGAATTGAGAGAAATTGTAATTAGAGGCATAAAGGGCTATACCATTATTTTAGTAGGATCTGCTGAAAATGATTTCATGTTATTTACGAATTGTAAGAAGGGCTACAAGCTGGGCTATTACTTCCACAAGATCCGAAAGGCATTTAAAGAAATGGAACCAATTCTTCAACATATACAGAGAGAAGGATAATTCTTTTTTTAAATATGTCGCCACTCAACAAGATCTCCATTGTTTAAAGCATAAAGATTTGAGCTTTCTCCTGGAGCGATACCATTAACGAAGTAGAGCCAATTTTCTCCAATTCCATCTATCGATATTACAAAATAGCGATTTCCATTGACAGCATATTGA
Organism: uncultured archaeon; assembly: GCA_964493715.1. Taxonomy (GTDB): domain Archaea; phylum Asgardarchaeota; class Lokiarchaeia; order Sigyniarchaeales; family SOKP01; genus SOKP01. Next base: position 10,677 of record CAZBPC010000026.1, on the reverse strand, counting down.
ATTTCACACCACTGATTCAAAGCATCAAAAGCGGTTGTTTTACCTTCACTGAGTGTAAAATTTGTTCGGGTTTTAATCGTACCGTTATTATAATCCACGTGAAGTGTTATATTTTCCACCACTTCGAGTTTGTCAGGAGTTTTATATAAATTGAAATTAATTATTATTAATAATGAGAATAAAGTTACACCAATTATTGCAATTAAGATGTATTTTTTCTTTTGTTCCATAAATCTCTCACGTATAAAAAATTAAAAAAAATAGAAAAATGTACTTAAATCTTTTTAATTTGTCTTTTAACCTTCTTGATTATTAATATTGATGTTATTATCATCCCGATTCCTAAAATAATAGGGATAAAGGATGGAATTGAACCATTAGGAGGCTGAGGTGGATTTGTTGTCAAGGGTGGAGAAAAACCTATTAATGTCATTTCTAAACCAAAACTTCCCACATCTGTATCAATCCATTGTAAGAGTCCCGTTTTCTTTTCATAAATGAAGTGGGTTTTTTGAAACCCACCTATCTGATCATAGAAGATACTAATGGTTAGTTCGGTTTCTGCAAAAATAACTTCTCCCGGATTTGCAGCATTGAGTGCTTTTTCTTTTATGAACGTGATGTTGTTTATCATTGGAATCAAAAATCCTGATTGCAAATCCCCATATCCCATCCTCATTTGAATAGCAGCTTCTCTATTAGATATGTTTGTAAAACTAATTTGAGGTCCAATTAGACCAAAAGATCCATTATAATATACTTCAAGGTCTAACCAAGCTCTCTTTATATCTGATGGAAAGGCATCAGAAGTACTTGAATCATTCGGATCCTTATAATAATAGTCTGTAAAGTTTATTATTACTAATCCCCCTGGATTTGTAGTCCAAGTATCTATAAAATTATCATTCCAATCATTCCAAAACGCCGTTTCTCCAAATCTTGAAACGTTGTAAGCATAAGCAGAATTTAAATCAAGAGAATAGTTTGTCAAGAAGAATTCAAGTGTGTATCCAATCGGATCTGTTATTGGAGCCAGTTTAGTTCTTGCCCAAACTAATAAACCACTTTTTCTTTCATATACCAACGTTGTATTTTGGAACTTCGAATCTTGTTTAAAATCGAAGGAAATAAAATTAGATGATTCTTCGACATTTATATCTCCAGGCATGTATCCACTATCTTGAGCAAGAGCTAATTCTTTCAGATAAGTTAAATTATCAATAGAGATGAGGAACCCCGACTGAAAAGAGTTATAACCTAATGCCATGTTGAATGCAACCTCTCCATTAGATACATTGTAAAAGGTGTGATTAGAATTCAAAACACCTCCTTGATTTTCAATAAATTCAATATCCATATAGGGCATGGGACTTCCGAAAGCATTATAAACGTCAGCTGGATCTTTATCATAAAAACCTGTAAAATTAATGGATATTTGACCACCTACATTAGTCGTAGTATTATATTTTGATACCCAATCAAAGCCTAACCAGCTTAGATCCCCGCCAAATTTGGTTACATTATAGACATAAACTGAATCTGTGTCTAATTCTGAATAGAAATTGGGGGGAATTGTTACATCCGCTTTCACAGTTGGAATGGATACTATGAAAATTCCTTGCATAATAAAGAAAGAACATAAAATTCCAAGCACTATCGCTTTTTTCCTCATAATTTTTTGAGGCATAATAAATTTTTTTTAATTATTATAATAATATTTAGGAAAAAATATAAAGATTGGGAAACTTATCCTAATCTTTTTATGCTATCTCATATTACTTAAATAATACTAATATGAGTTCTCAGCGATGGAATTAGAAAATTCAGATCTTAAAGGTGAGATGGAAGTCTCCATATTTAAAAAGGCAACCGAGAGAGAGAATATTTCCACTTGGCTTGAAAAACCCACGTTTAAAATTGCGATCTTGAGTACTTTTGCGGCATTAGCAGTAGTGTTTGGCTACATGCTCGCATTTATTCCTAACATTGAAATCTTTACCCTAACCGTCTTCTTATCTGGATTCATATTGGGTAAAAAGGAAGGATTGATCGTTGGTTTATTAAGTTCCATGATATTTACCTTCTTTAATCCAATAGGTTCTTCAGTAGTGGCGCTTCCACTTTTCCTATACCAGATTGCGCATTACTCCTTGACAGGATTATTAGGTGGTTTTTTAAGACAATATTTTAATAAACGTGAGTATTTTAAACCAAAAGACGATCTCTATATATTTCCTATTTTGGTAATATTAGGATTGACTGGAGCGTTAATCACGTTTTTTTATGATATTTTGAGCACATTTTTTGGAGCCATGTTATTTTCTCAATCAGTTGAATATTTCTTGACTACTTACCTTTCGGGAATAATATTTACTACAATACACCTTATCGGGAACGTATTGGGGTTTATTTTTATTCTTCCAGGATTAATCCAATTAATAATAAAATTATTGGATTGAAAAATTCATTTTAATTAATAAAGTAGAAAATTGTTAATTTTTTAACAATTTGTGATTAGGAACTGAGAGATACTTTTCCACCAGCGGCTTCAATTTTTTCAATTGCTCGTTTTGACGCTTGATTCACGGTCACGTTTATGGGTTTAGAAATTTCGCCACGACCTAATATTTTCTGGATGTTTAGATCGTTTAAATTAATGGTGTATGTGCTTCCTGATTTTGAAGCTTTAGTTCTTTGAGAATATTTTTCAATGTTAAAATCTAAATCCTTAATGTTCATTGTATTTACATGATATATTCGATTTATATCTTGTGGACGTTTGAATCCCTTTTTATTTTTTGGGTTGAGTTTTGCCCAATCTGGATCTGGAAAGCCTAACTCTTGCTGTTTTAAGAAATAAGATTTATTGCTCTTTTTCCATCCCGTAGTTTTTCCTTTTCCAGCCCTCTGACCTGCTTTTCGATGTTGACCGACTCGTCCATAACCGATAACGCGAGTACCTCTTTTCTTTCTTATTTTACTAGGATATTTTCTCATGTTTATGCTTCACCACATTATATCATTTTTTGAATTAATTCATTAATGTAATTCTCTACATAGCCTAAGGTACCGCCTTCATTATAATGTTTTTTGATTGATCCCCTAAATCCTTTCTGAGGGGGGTGCATTCGAAAAACAGGCTTAATTTTGTAGATATCCTTTTCTTTATATTGTATTTCTCCTATTAATAGAGCTTTTGCTAATTCCTTTATGTTTGCATACTTAGTTAAATTCTTAACGTGCTCATCCGTGAGTGGAGTATTTCCCTCTATCCTACCTCTAACTCGTAAAAGCCTAACTAAGGTTTTTTCATCAATTTCACCATATGCAATATAATCCTTACATTTTATAAGCATCCCTATTACACTTTTTTCCCCCCATAACAAGACACCATGATTTACTTTATGCATTCTTAGCATCTTAATTGTATCTAGAATTTTTCCTTTCATTCCTGGGGCCCCTCTAACTCGTATAGCGAAATAGAGAACTGGTGGTTTAACCACTTTTTTACTTTTTTTTTTTGTTACAATTTTTTGTTCAGCCATCATGACTACCACTCTTATATTATATATTAAAATTGAACTTATGAGCTTGTTTCAAAGCATTGAAGGTCGCCTTAACGAGATTTTCACTTGTTCTTGTATCACCATATGTTTTACTCCATATATCTTCAATTCCAGCTAATCGAAGGAGTTGTTTAACCTTATCAGCACATACTAATCCAACTCCTGCTGGAGCAGGAATCAATTCAATTTTAACTGAACCACACTTTCCTTTTACTTTAAATGGAATACTGTGTGTATGCCCGCAACCGCATTCTTTGCTTCCACACCCCCTTAGAATAGGTATAACAGAAAGTTTCGCTTTATCGATTGCCTTCCTAATTGCAGGTCCCACCTCTCTACTTTTTGTAGAACCAACTCCGATAAATCCATCAGATCCAATAAGCACCACTGCTTTAAATTTAGATCGTTGACCGCTAGCGGTCATTTGTTGAACCATTTTAATGGTGACTACATCTTCTTTTAATTGTGGCAAAAGAACATCAATAATTTGCTTTTCCTTTACTACAAGATTATTTTCAAAGATCTTATCAATTGTAATTAGTCCACTTTGCACTAGTTCACCTAATTGCGTTTTAGGTACCCAAGCTTCTTCCATATTTCTAGGACGACTCATAAAATTTCACTTTTTTAAGCTTTATTTTCTATTGATTTTATTGTATTTGTAATAATTTGATTAATTTTCAAAGGATTTATTTTCCTTTTTTTCAAATATCCCGAGAAGATTTGTTCATATCTCTCAGGTTCTTCTTTTTTCAATAATTGTGCATAATTTTCTATATGAGAACCATTAGTTCTTTCTTCAAGATTTTCTGGAAAGAATTCTTCACTATAGGGAATTTCAATGCCAGCTTTTAGAACGCCTTTAAACGCCGCTAGAACACGATTTTTATGATAAAATAACCCCAAATCAAGGATTGCTTCATCAATGCCATTTTTTTTTGCTCTAATACCAGCAAGATATCCTGTAAGATAGGCAGCTGGAATATTTCCTGTATTTGCATTCCAACCATAATTAGTTAGTAATTCTTTTGAATGAGCTGAAATTAATATTTTGTCTCCTTTTAATTTTGATTGGACAACTTGAACGGTAATATGATTATTTGAAGCTCTGATTACAGTTCTCAACTTTCCTGATTTTAATAACCTCAATCTCCTATGATAATTTGTCTTACCTTCAGCTCTTCTTCTATTTGGTATTCTGTATTTTGGTCCTTTTGCCAATTTTATCTCCCTCGTTTCAAAAGTTCCTTTTCTTTTATATGGCGGTGCATTTGGGCAACACTATGAAACATACCTCCTTTTGCATTCTTGTAGAGTTTTCTATATGTTGCTGTCGTAATTAATTTTCGATCTCTTAATTTTTTAAGCTCTTTTCTTTGAGGACGTATCTTTTTCATCCAGGCCTGCTTCTTAGGAGTTCTAGCAGTTTTCTTTCCTTTTCTTTTTCCTAAACCTCTCGCTCTTCCTTTTACTTTTCTTTCATGTCTGACATTTTTTCTATGTTTTGAGATACCTATTTCATATTTCTTTAGAATGACACCTTCTTTTATCAAGTTACGGATGTCTTCTCGTGTGATTGCCATCCGTATATCTTCGATTAAGTAAGGATCAAAATAAACTCGATTCTCACCACATTTCAAAATTTGAGCGGCCATTCTTTTTTGGGCTTTTAAACTCATAATATATCACTAATTTATTATTTAATCATCCTTTAATTCTTCTTCTAGGTCATCAACACCAAGATATTCCTCATCGTCGAATGAAGATTCCAACATTGATTCCAAATCTGCTAATTCCTTTTGAGACATTCCAATATTTAATACTTTAAATCCCCGATTTTGAGCATACTCAATTATGGACAATCTTTTTTTCGCTCCCAACCTACTAGATAATTTTAAAGCATGTTTTTTATTATTTAAATTTTTGAGATCTTCAATACTTACGATTCTGATCTCTTCATATCCAGAAGGGTGCATTCCTCTAACTTTTTTTGGTCCACGATATCCAACTGAAGGTGATTTTACTCCAGATTTAGATTTTATTCGAGTTCGTGAATCGATGCCTCGTGCCTTTCTCCAAGGATCTTTTACTCTTATGAGTCGCCATGATTCAACACGCCGAAAACTTGGACGATGTTTAGCAATAGTTTTTCTTAAATCCATTAGTCTTTTTTCTACCATAATTCCACATCACCTATCTTATTTGCCAGAGAACTTCGTCACCTAGCTGTTTTTTATACAAATACACGCCATCTTGAAAAACACGATGGTCTTTTTTCCGAATACGGCAACTCTTTTGCATATTGGCTGCAGTTTGACCCAATGTTTCTTTGTCTGGACCTATCAATATTACATCATCACCTTGGATTTCAACAGATACATTTTCTAAATATTGAGTCACTCTAGGAGCTCGTTCGCCTAAAAAATTCACAAAATGAATTTCTTTATTTTTTTGTTTGATTTCAGCATTAAAGGGGAAGTGGCTATAACAAATTTTACATGAATATTTATAATTTGTTTGGACACCAATTATTAAATTTTTTATTATATTGTAAATTGTTTTAGTTAAAGCAAGTGTTCCTCTTTTAGGGAAACTAGTTGAAAAATTTATTGAATCTCCTTCAACTGCTATTTTTATTCCTCTAACATGAGAAAAGTCTTTAGATATCAAGCCATTAGGACCTTTTACAGTGATGTGGTGATTCTCATCGGCAGTAACTTCAACTCCATCTGGAATCACTAATTTTTCTTCAAGATACATTGTTTTTACCATGGTTCATACCTCCAATTTCCTAATAAACATAGCATAATGTCATGCCACCGATCTTCTTTTCTTCGGCTTCTTTCATGGTCATTACACCCTGATTTGTAGTTAATATAATTAATCCCAGTCCGGGAGCAGGTAATAATGTTCGCTCTAATCTCTCAAAATCTCCAAAACCATAATTAAGCCTCATTAAGGCCTTGCATTCGTTGATTTTTCCTCCTAAAGCCACTTTGAACTTACCTACCCGTCCATCGTCATATCTTTCAAACTTGCGTTTAATAGGAATTCCTATTAAATTTCGCCTATGTAAGCGTGTTGCTGAAAGATACGAAGAATGCGTTGCATTAAGTTACTCGCTGGACTAATGACCACTTCTTTCTTCCTGGCCATTTCCGCATTTTTTAAAAGATTACAAGCATCTGCTACTGTATTTGTCAATTTCATATACACCTCATATTTTTTTTACTATATTATTCATAACGGCGGAAACCAATTTCTGTTCCAATTTCATAGAAACATCTCCTGCAGATATATAATCCATATCTTCTAATCACTGCTCGATGAGTATGGCATCTTCTGCATTCTCTTTGACCTTTTCCGCTATGTCTTCCTTGTGGCATTTAATCATCCTTTTTTTAATTTTAAAAATATTCTAATTCTAATTTATTTACAATTTCTACTCCAAAATTAACTTTTAAGAAATATTTTGCTTCTTCTTTAGATACGTAATGATGTCTTGGTACTTTAGCTCTGTGAATTCTTCTATATTTTACTCTCATCCCAGGTCTAACTATCCTTCCAACAACATCCAATCCAAAAATTCCAATCAAGTTATCATAATCTACTCCAGGGATGGTTATGTGTTCTGTTATGCCAAATCCAAAGTTTCCAAAATTATCAAAACTTTTACGTAAGATTTTATTATTGTTTACAATTAATAACCTTTTTAGAAGCTTTCCCGCTTCAGCTCCTCTCACAGTGACTTTAGTACCTATTGCCCTGCCTTTCCTCAAGTTAAATTCCTTTACATTTTTTTTTGATATCGTTTTTACAGCTTTCATTCCAGAGATCGTTTCTAAAACTGTCGAAGCTTTTTCTAATTCTTCTCCTCCACTTCCCATACCTATATTTAGCACTATTTTCTCTAAAAATGGTTTTTTCATGGGGTTTTTCCATAATTCTTCAAATTGTGTTGCTCCAACAATTTTGGAATTTTTATTTGATGTAGATGACATTTGGTTATCTCTCTATAATTTTATTTATATAATTGATGGTAAATTTATCTCTGCTTGTTCTTCTCCAATAATAAAAGTATAATCATAAAGTGTTTCAGTATGATCAGAATCATGTTGAATGGATACAGTGCTAGCTTTAGGACCAAATCGTTTAAGTATATTAACTATCTTCCCAACTTGACCAATATTTTTTCCTGATAGGATTATTGCTAGATTTCCTTCTTTAAACCGATAAACTTTAAGTATTTCTTGTTCAGGAACCGAAATTTTCAATACATCCATTCTTTTGTAAATATCTTCTTTGGGATTCTTAGGATCTTTAACATTAATAAGAATATTACGTCCATCATGGAGATGCAATTGAATATGTCCACCTTTAATCGTAGTTTTTTGGTCAATCCTACATAATTTGAAAGTGCTCTCTTCAGCAGGGATCTCATGTAAAATTAACCCGTGATGAGAATCAGGCAATATCCGGAAATGAGTATTTATTTTTTCAATACTTAGAACATCCATTATTCCCAGAGGAAAAGCCTTATCCTTTATAGTTCGTCCATCAACTTTAAAATAGCCTAAACCAATTAATTTTTTTGCCTCACGATAATTGTCAACTATTTTTAGAAGATCTCTTACAACGTGTAATAGAGTTAAAGAAAATCTTTTTGCGTGTGGACCAGATGATGCATTAACGAAGAAAGTTCCTTGCTTTCTTTCTAATTGTACATACTTGGGTGTATTAAATCTTTTTAATGTTTTCTTGCCTCCGTGCCTAGCCATTATAATTTCTCTCCTTTTTCTTTTTTAGGTGCTTTTAATTCTTCAGTTCCAAATCCGTATAAAGCTTTCCTTTCAATAATCCTAGCTCTCCAAGGATCCATTTTTCGTTCATCTCCAAACTTAGTTATAATGAGTTTTGAAACATGAAGGGATGGATGGTATTGTGTTCCATCATTTTTATCAAATACGCATTCTTTCACTTGAGCGCGTTGGTTTTTCATTACTTCAATAACTTCTCCTTCAAAATCTTTAAATTCCCCACCTAACACCCTAACTTGATCTCCCACCCTTAAAGGTAACTTTTTAATTCCATACTCTTCTCGTAAGAAATCTGCTAAACGTGTGGATAATAATTTTGATCGCTGATAACTTCTATAATTGAATAATGCTTTTCTTTGTTTTCTAGGTTGTATTGATTTAACTTTCATATTATTCACTTTTCTTATATTATTAGTGATGATATTGAGGCTAATCTCGGAAACCTTTCAGCGGCTTCTCTCGCGATTGGACCCCTAATTTCTGTTCCTTTTGGATCTCCTTCTTTTGAAATGATAACCCCTGCATTGTCTTCGAAACATAATCGAGTTCCATCAATTCGTTTGAACATCATCTTTTGTCGAACAATAACTGCTTTCAAGATATTTCCACGCAATTCAGGTCGACCCTTTTTAATAGTTACTGTACAAACAGAACCTACAGTAGCTTTTGGTAATCTATTTAATCTGGTTTTAGAATGATCTACATTTATAATTTCAGCTATTTTTGCACCCGAATTATCTGCAATAAGAATTCTAGTACCATTTTGAACTCCGTAACTCGTTCGGGGCATAGAAATTTTCTTTGCGCCCGACTTTCTTCTTGTACCCATTTAGACAGCCCCTCTTGATACTTTATCTAACACAATAAATGATTTTGTTTTTGAAAGTTTTCGACTCTCACCTACCCTTACTAAATCTCCTAAATTTATCTCATTTCTTAAACATAAGGGTAGATGGCATGACAGTCGAGAATTACGTCTTTCATATCGCTGATATTTCTTAATAAATTTAACATAATCCTGTCGAATTATTACTGTATTTTTAGATTTCTTACTTACTACCACTCCTTGAGTGATCTTTCCCCTAATCCTTGTAGTTCCGTGGTAAGGGCAATCATTATCTCCACATTCTTTTGCTGTGGGGGGTGTTATTCCGGGAATTCCTATATTTCTAATACTCATTTTATCTTCTCAACCGTTTTTTCTTTTTTAAGCTTCTTAATCTATTTTCTGGGACACCAATAATTTTGGATCCATTTACTTCAAGTAATCCATCTTCAAGCTTAATTCTAAATATATAATCCTTCTTAACTAATTTTTTTATAATATTATCTTTCTTAATGTGTAACATATTTTTTGTATCATCAATGACCACTCCACAATCTGAAAATTTATCTTGATCTTTAAATACATGTCTTGCTAACACATGGAAACCAATCAGATCGTGATAAATCAAATATTTTGGATCAATCATCATTATTTTTTCTCATTTTTTATTGTTAATACTCTAGCGATTTGTTTTCTAAGTATTTTAGCCTTAGCGGGATTATCTGAAAGCCCACCTCCAGTTTGCATGCTATAAAGCATCATTAACTCCTCACGTAAACTGATTAAGGTCCTTTCCCTTTCCCTTTCATCCATTTCTCGGATTTTTTCAGCGGTAATAATATCCATTTTAACTCACTCAATTTTAGATGCTAACTTTTTATTAATTATTATTTTAAACCTCATCGTCGGGTTTTAATGAGATTTCTGATATATCTTCTTCATCCACTTTATCAAGTAATTCCTTATCCTCGATTGAGAGTTCAGCTCCCTCTTCTTCCTCAATCTTATACTCAACACGAGTTTTAGCCAATTTTGCTTCTGCTTTTGTTTGAGCTTTTGATAATAAATCCCTATTTAATGTTACTGTATCTCCCATTCTGGTATCTGCTCTCATTATTTTCACGATGATTCCAAGGGTTCCAGATTTTTGGATACATTGAGCAACTCCTTTATCCACTCCCTCTTGGGCGGGTTGACCCGATTTAGACATGGTTCCTGCTCTAAATATTTGAGTTCTGGCTCTTTGGGAAGTGACCTTGCCTGAAACGATTATTTCAACACCTCTCGCTTCTCCAGAATCCATAACTTTTCGTAGAATATAATATCCTGCCCTTCTGAAGTGGCGTCCTCGGTCTAATGAATATGCTAATCGTTCAGCCATAATTTGTGCATTAACGTCGGGATTTTGGACCTCTTCAACCTCTATCTGGGGCATTTCAAGCCCAAATCGTTCTTGAAGGACGTCAGT
>CAZBPC010000025.1:0-35745 GCA_964493715.1 uncultured archaeon | reverse complement strand
ATTCAGGCGCAAAAGAATAATTTAGGAGGTTATTATATGATGTTCCGATTATTGTTCCACCTTGAGGATTACCAAAGGCATAACCTGGAAGACCCATTGAACCTACTCGATGAGTAGTAATGATTTCCCCGCTTGGTAAAAATTCCAAACAAGCTTCTCCATTTCCATGAGTTGTGTAAACTTCTGATACTTCGGTCCAATTGAGCCCATCTTGAGTTTTAAGTAATATTGTGATTGTACCAGTTACATCAGCATCCCCTACACTACCAGGATCCTCTTTATATTTTCTTCCACTCGCTAGTACATACCAGTTTAAATTATCAGGAGTTTTAGGTCTCCAAAGATTCCATCCAGCAGTAATGACATTTTCTTTAATACCCGTATCATATGAATAAGTTACATTGACTGCAAGTTCTTGAGGCGGAGTAAAATTGATACCATCATCACTATACAGATAATATGTAGTGTTAGGTGCAGGATCAAAGTTATAGTTCGGAAGGAAATAAATAAATAGTCTATTACTAATATTAGCAAACTTAGGATCTCTTACATCAGTATTAGGGAGAGTAATCCTATGGATCTGTTCCCAGCTACCCTTAGAAGCATCTGGGGATCTAATCACAACCAAGGATCCATCTGTATCCTCAATATGCCATTTACTTTGCTGAAAAACCAGATAATAATAATTGTCATAAAAAATCATATCCGTATTTGAATTATGAGTCTTTCCTATAATATCACCAGTGTCTACGACAGTCCAATGCGTCAATTGTAGAATAGGATCATATGTATAATTCGGAGCAGGTCTTAAATCATTATATATAATCCACGATCCTAAATACGCGATTGGACTTATAACAATAACAAATATGATTATTATTATGGTTTTAACTATCTTCTTTTTATTTCCGTTAGCTTTTTCTAATATATTTTTTAGATTCATAATAAGTATATTTGTGAAATAAATATTTAAATTTTCAATAGTATTGATTTATTACATTTTAGATGTAAATCTATAACAAATAAAGAAAAAAGATTGAACCTTTTAAAGAAAAAGCAATTTAAATGGAAGGAGAAAGATTTAGAATGAATAAGAAAAATATCCAAGAGGAATTAAATCAATTCCAAGAAACTCATATTACTCCAAGATTCAGAAATTTAAAATTCACTATCCTCTTAACTCAACCCGAGCATGCAAGTAATATTGGCTCAGTTGCTCGCATAATGAAAAATTTTGATTTAAAACAATTAGTTATTTTTAATCCAATCGAAAAAGAAGAAAACATCTTATGCCGAACAACTGAAGGATACGCAATGCACGGTAAAGATGTGCTTTACAATTCTACTATTATCACTAATATCAGCCAAGAAAATCACATTCAAGCACTCTCAGATTTCTTGCAAAAATTCGATTTAATTTTTGGAACCACGGCAAAAGGAAGCAATTATCAAAACATTAAACGTGTACCTATATTTCCTCATGAACTGAACCTACCGGTTTCAGTAAAACCATTAAATATCGCAATTATCTTTGGAAAAGAATCTCGAGGTTTAACAAATGATGAGATTAAACTTACAGACATCGTAATACGTATTCCTACGGGAAATGCTTATCCTACGCTGAACATTTCTCAAGCTTGTGGAATTATTTGCTACGAAATCTTCAAGCAAACTCACAGTATTAGTATTGGTCGAGGTATAAAACCCATATTGCTGGCAAATAATAAGGATCGAAAAATATTATATGACATAATTTCACGCATTATATCATGCCTCAAGATTAGAACTCACAAAAAAGAAAATTTATTATTATCTTTCAAGAACGTGCTTGAAAGAAGCTTAATTTCAAAAAAAGAATTAAGCCTTATCATGGGATTTTTCTCTAAAATTAACTTAATCCTAAGTAATACTGATTCATTCGATGAGTAAAAGCTTTAACAATCTTTACATCTATATTGTCTTGGTTTTCTTTCATATAATACGATGAGTTTTTCTGGAGTTGTCTTAATTATACGCCTAATAACCTTTGCAAGAGCATTAGGATTATTATAACCCATGGCAAAAGCCCATTCCTTTGCACTTGCTAGTCCTATTTCTTTTAACTTTTCTAAACAGATTTCTTCATAAGTTCTCATTAATTTTTGCGTAAAATTCACCATGTTTTTTACTGAAAATTTTATACTGAAAATTATATCAATAAGGTCCTTTAAAAATTGACTTTACAATTTTTTGTTTTTGATTACTAATATTTAAGTTACGAAGACGAAGTTTATGTATTCGTGGGAGAGTAATGGGACATAGTGAATTTCCCATTCTATGGGGATTTCTGTGACTCTAATACACTAATTTTGTATTTAAAATGAGACTAAATGTAAAAATGTATATTAAGCAATTTTTTTTCTTATCATCTGTTGTATTTTTTTATAAATGCTCAAGTATTGTAATTTACTATGAGTATATCATTTGAAGAATTTATACAAAAATACGACATTGATAACTTTACCAAAATATTAGAATTAAAGGGCCAGGAAAAAGTAAAATTTTACAACGAATTCATCGAAATCATAAAAAGTATCTCGAGAATCTTTGACAAACTCACAAATATTGCTTCAATCAGAGGTGGACAAGTACTAATGAGTCTAGCAAAACTAGAAAAATCTGAAACAGTCATTAACAAAACTGACATAAAAAGAAGCTTGAATATTGATCGGTTAGAAAAATTATTGCACGCTTTCGATTATTTAGAAGAAAACAACTACATCAATATCGAGAAAAAAACATCAAAATTCCATGTGATTAAGCTTAATGAAAAAGATAATCCCGATTTTACATTATTTCGAGAGATCATACAAAAGTTCTGGATTAGTCCAGAGGAAGAAGAAGCAAGAGTAAATAAATGGAGGGATCAGAAATGAAGAAACAAAAGAAAGCTTTCCCGGGCTTAAATTTTGAAAATGAAGAAAATTCATTCAAATCGATTGAGGTCATCCAGAAAGAATTCTTCAGGAAAACTGTAAAAACTGTTCTTTATATACTCATATTATTAGCAATCTACATTATATATTCCCTTATTACGATAAGACCAGAATTATTTGAAAACACGTTTATAAGATTAATAAATCATTCATATTTCTCTAATTTAACTATTGAGTGGATTTTATTTAGCACGACTACTTTCTTATTCGTTTATTTCTTAAAAATTACCTATCTTAAATACACTCCCTCATTAATTAGTTTTATTAAATATGAATCCAAAAACCTAGGATTTGACTTTAAAAAAGAATTCAATAGTGGACAAATCTTTTTGCTGCTTAATAGTATTTCAATTAGCATCCTCATATACATCGATCTGGGATGGATTAAATTCGAAGATACTCTTGGAAGTGGCTTTTTTATATTTACATTTTCGGTATATCTAACTTTAAGCCTTATTATACCAATATTTTGGGCATTATTTTATGATAAGTTCATTATTCAATTAAAAGACGATTTCTATATCTTATTTAATTTTCACTTTAAAATTGGCAAACCTAAGAAAGATGGTTCCAACTTAGTGGGTATTCGATTAACCTCTAATAGGTTGAGTCCAAAAAATGATAAATGTGGCAGGATCGTACATTCCAAAATAGCTAAACGAAGATGGCTTTCGAGAAGAAAAATATCCAAGTTTAATCCATATCTCCACTTTTATGAATTTTCAACACCTTTAAATTTCCAGAAACAATTCTTAAACATTGTTCTTGCTTTAACGGAATGGCAGAACTATTATGGAAGTAGGATATTATGTTTTGATGCGAGAATTCCATTAAATAAGATTGAATCTAAGGATAATTTTCTTGATTATTTTCAATTTTTTTCTAACTTCAAATAAAAAGGTACTAAGAAATTATTTAGAAAAAATATTTTTGTTGCAATTTTGTATATTCAGTATAATCTTGCATGTGTTTTTCAACTTGTTCGAAAACGATTTCATATAACTGTCTAAATAATTCTTCCGGAAAAGCCTTATGTTCAAAGATAATGTCACCTACTAATTCCTCTGTAAGAATTTGTGAGTTAATTGACTGATTATTGAGAAGGAAGTTCATCATTGCATTATCTACTTTATTTTTGACAATATTTTTAATTACCTTTAGACTTAAGTCTGATTTCGGATCGATAAAATAAGGGAAATTCATATCATCTAATATTTTGATATAATTCAGCGAATTTATTAAGAAATCGATACAGTATTCTAATGAGCTAACCTTCATGTTAAACTGTTTACAAAAATCTTCTTTTGTTTGATGAGCTGGGAAAGCAAAAGGATGCCTTGAAATGATATAATATGCTCCAATATAAAATTTATATAGATTATGAGGAATTTTATCTTGTAATTTTAAGTAGCGATAGACCACATTTACAGTATCCATTAGTAGATCAGGATTTATATCAAAATTTTCTAAAAATTCCTTACCATCTTTTATTAAATCAATGGTGATTCTTGTTTTTGTATTAATTTCTTCATAATTAGGGACAATCAATTCCAACATTTGACACGCACGACCTATAGTTCTACAATTTAAATTAAAATATCTACATGATATTTTGATAATATACAAATAACATAACTATTATTTAAATGTTGCACTCCGTGATCACTGCGTGATCAATTATGCAAAAATTTAAATACTCTTGTGATCATTTGCTGGGTAACTTCAAATTTTTTGTCGGTCCAAAAAAATGACTCCAGCTAGCAGCAGTGAAGAAAATGAAAAAAAGCAACCAAAAATGGATCGTATTACTGTTAGTTTGGATGAATATGATTATAAAGTCATATGCAATATGTCAACAAATAGAAATCTTAGTTTGTCAGAAACAACTAGAAGAGTTATTCACAATTGGATTGAAATTAATTCAGAAAAATTGAAACTCAGGTATGGAGTGGATACTGAAATGATCACCCAAGAAATTGCTTTAGCATCAATGATTGGTTCAGTTGACGAGATAATTAATAAATTTCCTTTAATCTTCCAGTTGGTTGATGATATTAGTCTAATTGATCTAGCCGAGCATCTGAAAATCAACGTCAAGGCAGTAAAACATTTAATTTTTACGCAAGCTGAAAAAATTACAAAATTAGGATTGAATCTAAAATACAAGGGTGATAGAATATACAAAGAATAGAAGAAATGGATTCATTAAACAATAAATTAAAAGAAATTGCTCGAAATCAACTTTATGATTCTTATTCTACAGTCAAGAAAACTAGTTTCAATAATCAGCATCCCATATTTAAAACTTTGATGAAATTAGAATTTGAAAAATGTATTCGTAGTTATTTACAAGACATAAATTCTTTAATCTGAAGAATCTACAAAATAGGAATAAAAATTTTGAGAATTTACGACCATGAGTACAAAAAATATTGTCATAACCTATGAAGACCTAATTGAGAAATCTCAAGAAGTTATCTCAGACTTAGAATTCGACGTATCGAGTGTTATCATACCATATTCTGAATTTATCAAACCTTTAAAGAAGAATTATGTGAGTCACAGTGTTGAAACAGAATCTTATATTAAAAACATTTTAATACAAGAACTGCGTTAATTTTTTTCAAAGGTCAAATTTTAAGTTCTAAACCGGAAAAAATTGCATTATATTCTATATTTTTTTAAGATTATTAATGTATCTGAGGTAATCTGAGACAAAATTGCTTTTTGGGTTTTCTATTAATTCTTTTGGACTATCGCATTGTTCAATTTTACCACAGCTCATAATCGTTATTCTATCACCTATATCAATGGCTTCATTGATATCATGGGTAACGTAAATTGTGGTGATTTTAAGATCTTTTTGCATTCTATGTATTTCCTCTGTAATTTCTCTACGAGCAGCCCAATCAACAGAGCTTAGGGGTTCGTCTAAAAGCAAGAGTTGAGGCTCTATTGCTAATGCCCTTGCTAAAGCTACTCTTTGTTGCTGTCCCCAACTAAGTTGGGTGGGGATTCTTAACTCTAAATTCTCGAATTTTAACATTTTTATAAACATAGAGACTTGAGCGTTAATTTTACTCTTTGAAAACTTATGCATTCTCAATCCATAGCTTATATTGTCGTTTACATTTAAATGGGGAAAAAGACCAAAATTTTGAGGGACAAATCCAATATTTCTTTGCGAGATTGGAACATTATTCATTAATTTTTGGTTAAAATAAATATAACCACTATTAGGATTTATAGAACCAAGGATTATTTTTAGCAAGGTTGTTTTTCCACATCCACTCGGACCTACTAATACCATTAATTCTCCTTCTTCGATATCCCAATTAATGTTTTCCAATATCTTATTATCGCCAAAATTCTTAAAGATCCCTTGTAATTTTACAGCGACCATAGGTTATTCTTTCCTCTCTAATAGTAGTTTAAATGCAACCAATATGATAATTGAAATAGTTGCAAGAATTAACGCCAAGGTTAATGCTGCTGGTAATGAAGTTTGCGCTTCAAAAACAATTATTGCGGGCATAGTTTGCGTTACACCTGAAATAATTGCCCCGGCAAATACAATTGTACCAGCAACTTCTCCTAAAGCTCTAGCCCAACACCTCGCACTTCCTGATACCATTGCTTTTCTTGATAAAGGTAAAGTTATTGTATAAAATGTTTTAAAATCAGACGCACCTAAAGATTTTGCAATTACTTCAAGCTCTGATTTTCTGAGATCGCGGAATTTTACTGTCAAAATACCTACTAAAAAAGGGGCAGAAATAAATGTTTTTACTAAAATCATTGCCCAAAAGGTATTGATAATATGTAATCCTAGGCTATCTAGCAGGACCCCAATAGGGCTTGTTGGTTGGAACATTAAAAGATAAGTTGTTCCTACTACACCAGGAGGAAAAGAATGGGGAACATCCACGATTAACGTTTCTAATATGTTCTTGTTTTTAAAATCCTTATTTGCTAACATCCATGCGGTAGGGACACCAAGTATCAGAGAAATTATCATTACAACGGTTGAAGAGCTAATACTGACCCATAAGGCGAGTAATACTTGTTGACTAAATAAAAATTCTAAGATTAAAGGCCCATAACTTAATGCTGAAAAAAGATAGAAAATTGATATAATTACAAAAAATGTAAAAAAACCAGCCAAAGAAAGCATAAATACGCTAAATTTCTCCAAAATAATACCCTGCTTAAATATTTAGTTGAAACATCTTAAGATATTTGATTTCATCTTTAAAATATAATGATTTTAAACTTTATAATTTAAATTTTAATAAAATTTATTATATAGAATCGGTTAAATCTATATTAAATTTGTACAAGTAATTTTAAGTAATAATATTTATCGTTGGTAAATATTTCATGAAAGAAATCCAAATAAGTAAAATTCCTTATTACATTGTAGATGTTTTTGCTGAACATAAATATGAAGGAAATCAACTTGCTGTGATAATTTGTAATGAAGATTTTCCTGAATCTTTAATGCAATTAATTGCTAAAGAGATGCATTTTTCCGAAACCATTTTTATAACATCCATCAAAAATTATAAAGTAAGAATTTTCACTCCTGAAACAGAATTACCATTTGCAGGTCATCCTACTTTAGGAGGAGCATATATACTTGCAAAGGAATTCATTAAAGAAAAGATAAAAACCATATCATTAAACATGAAAATAGGAGAAATTGCTGTTTTATTCAAATATAAAGGAGAAGAAATCAGTGAAGTATGGATGGATCAAAAGCAACCGGTATTTTCAAATTATTTCTCAACAGAACTATTAGCGAATATTCTTGGATTAAATGAGGAAGATTTTGATGGAAGGTTTCAGATACAAGAAGTATCAACTGGAGTTCCAACAATTATAGTTCCCCTCAAATCTTTAGCTGCTGTGAAAAAAGCAAAGATTAGTGAAGATAAGTATTACGAATTAGTTAATAAAATCCAAGCTAAAACAATTTTAATATTTTGCCCCGAACCGATTGATAAAAAAAATGATTTACATGTCCGGTTTTTTGCGAATTATTACGGAGTTCCTGAAGATCCAGCAACTGGTTCTGGAAATGGTTCATTAGCTGCGTATTTAGTAAATCACGAATATTTCGGTAAAAAGATAATAGATATTAAAGTAGAACAAGGCCATGAAATTGGAAGACCTTCACTTCTCTTATTAAGATCAGAAGAGAAAGGAGGAAAGTATTATGTTTCAGTTGGAGGGAAGGTTATTCTCGTTGCAAAGGGAGAATTATTATAGTTCTTGTATTTTTTATATATATAGGACTATGTATTGAAATTAAGAGAATTTAAGAATTAATAAACGAATCATTCAGGATTTCAATTTGAAAAATCTTGGAATCATTCCAAGTTTCGCAAGTTCTATAAATTCCCCATATATAGTTTCCATCCCAAGACAATCCAACACATCCTCCTGCAACATCATATACACTACCTACTATAATACCCTCTTTTGTCCAAGCGGCAAGCTTGTTTCCAGCACTTGACCAAAAATGAGTTCCATTCCACGTGAAAGGGCTATATAAATCAATCCCAATTAAGTCTATCGTTCCATGTATGGTTCCATTTTTGTTTAATTCGAATAATTTGTTCCCACCTCTATTAGAAAGATAAAGATAGGTACCATCAGTTGCTAAACCTTGTCGACCACCAGTTTGATTTTCTGGAATGGGAAAAGAGTCAAGAACAGTTACACCCGTTTCATTCACTTTAAACTTGACAATTTTTAAAAGAGAATGATCTTGGGTCCAAAAAAATTCTCCGTCATAACAAAGTCCTCTTGGTCCAAATATTTGGGAAGCATTAACTGGGTATTCAGTATAGCTAGAATTTATTGGATTTATTTTTAACAATTTTCCCGTTTCGAGTTTCCAAATAAAACCATTAGCATATTCTAAGGCCCAACCAAATCCTAATCCAGCCCCTATTCTCCTCACAACACTTCGGGTTTCATCAACTGGTGAGTAAACATAGAGGAATTTATCTTCAGGATCTCCTGGAATATATCCTAATTTAGAATGTGTGATATCTTCATAATCAAGATAGGGTATAGAAATAAAATCTTCACCGAAGTCATTGTTGCTACTAGTAAGAGTACTGGAATTTTGTAATAATTTTATTGCAGTGTTATTATCAAAACCCTCGAATTTATTTCCAATGACGATTGCATTTGAATAACCTGCCACTTGAACTGCTGATAAATCGGTATTATTATAATTATAAAAATAATTACCTTCGAGTGTCACGTTTGAGTCAAAAGTAATGAAAGGTACATGCCCCCCAGCAAAAATGTTATTCCTGATTTTTACATCATAATTATATTGCTCAAGAGCTATTTCATGATATCCATTTTGATAAAGTAAGTTATATTCAATAATTGGGGCTGATCTTTCCATGTAGATTCCTTCACTATTTACCCATCTAACAATTGAATGACTGATGCTTGCGTTTGAATCAAATTGAGCAATTCCCATATTGGCATATTCCACTATAACATAGTTAAAAATTGAATTATTTGTTCTGTACAATTCTATTCCCCCCCAATCGCCATTTATTGGATTTTCGGTATCAGAAGTAAACCATATTTGTCCCGTTGATGTTCCATTCGCTATTATCGTGCCCTCAACTATTGCAAATCCTATGTATTGAAGCGATTTATAATCTCGACACGGTTTGAAATTAATTTGGGTTCCTGGTAGAATAGTTAATGTAACTCCTTTTGGAACTAAAATGCTTTCATTTACAAATATACTGCCTGACCACGTTTCATCTTGAGTAATCGTCCCTCCCTTGAAAGTTGGTTCAATATTTTGATTAATATCTCCCGGAAGCACAAGAAAATAAATCAAAATAGTTAAGCTCACGATAATGCACGCAAATATTATAGAAATTAATATTTTCTTACTAGAAAGTACTTTAACCTTCATTTTTCTCTTTCAATCTCCAAAAAAAGAATTTCGATACTTTATATTTTACTATTTATTCAAAATTTTTTAAATTTATTTGTAAAAAATTAATTTTTTATATAATTATCAAGCTAAAATTAATTATGAA
Source organism: uncultured archaeon (assembly GCA_964493715.1). GTDB lineage: Archaea > Asgardarchaeota > Lokiarchaeia > Sigyniarchaeales > SOKP01 > SOKP01. The sequence continues at coordinate 25,685 of CAZBPC010000025.1, read as the reverse complement.
ACTAAATCAAATTATCAAGAAATACTCTCTTACGATCTTTTTCTTAATTTCATATGCGTTAATGATTATCCCTGTTATTATTAAAATCATCTTTCCTCAATTTATACCAATGATTCTTTTTTGGATTTTGACTGTTTGGAGTCCTACATTTTCTGCTATTATAGTATCCGGAATAATAGGAGGTTGGTTAGAGATTAAAAAGCTATTACGTGGGTTTTTAAGGTGGAAAGTTGGAATTAAATGGTATCTTGCTAGTTTTTTTCTCATGGTTGGTCCCCTCATTTTTACTGGATTTTACATTCTATTTGGAGGTTCAGTGCCAGGACCTATACAAGAAATAACAATACCATTAATTTTTTCTAATTTACTTTTTACTTTGGTATCGGGTCCTCTAAGTGAAGAAACAGGTTGGCGTGGATTTGCTTTACCAAAGCTTCAGTCTAAATTCAATGCAGTTTCTTCAAGCTTAATTCTGGGACTCATATGGGCATGTTGGCACATTCCATTATACTTTGTTGAAGATCGGATTCCATTCTACATTTTTATATTCCTTGTGTTAGTAATTTCGATATTAATGACTTGGGGATACAACAATACAAAAGGAAGTTTAATAATCACGATAATCTTCCATTTTAGCTTTAACTTTAACGGAGCATTTATTACAGGATTATTTGGATTATTACCTACGATGGTATTTTATATCGGTGGAGGTATTATGATCGGAGCATATTTAATAGCTGTCTTAGTTTATGCGGGTCCCGAAAAGCTTTCTCGCAAACCCTATTCAGAAATGCCTTTTATAAAATTAAAAAAAAAGTAAAATATGAATTATTTTTTAAATTATTTATTTTTAGTAATAAACTCTTCCAATGCTGAGAAATATTCTACCCTATAATTAATAATATCATTATGACCTGCTCCTTCAATAATAACCAATTTTTTTTCCACATTTTCAGGTATGTTTTTATATAACAAGTTTGCTTCCGAATGGGGAATTATCATATCGGAAGATCCATGAATTATTAAGACAGGTTTCTTCAATTTTCTTGCACGAAAATCATTAGAATATTTATCGAGGGATGATGGTGTCATTTGAGAACTTTTAACACGGAATAATTGAGTCATTATATTATATACACTAGCAAATCCACTCTCAAAAATGATTCCTTTGAGCTCATTAGGGTTATTGGCTCCGATTTCACTTGCACACACACTCCCTAAAGATCTTCCCAAAACGAAAATTGAATCGTTTAATTCCCTTGAGTCCATCCATTTTTTCAAACCAAAATAGATTGGCATTGCATCTGAAATTAGACTTGTGTAGTAGGGCTCTCCAGTACTAAATCCATAACCACGAAAATCCATAACTGCCAAATTGACGCCACATTCAAAGAACATTCGTGCGAAAAGAAGGTAATCTGTAGCAATTTCACCATTTCCATGAAATAAAAGAATAGTAGGGAGATTTTCTTCTTTCTGAAAAAATAATCCCCCGATCAAGATTCTTTGGGAGATTTTAAATTGAAGTTTATGAATATTTGGTGCTAAATTAGTTGGAATTGAGGTTTTTCTTGGATAAAAAACTATATTTGAAACTGCTTGATTATCAATAATTAAGTTTTTTCCCATATGTTAAGTTATCACAGTATATTAAAATAAATATGTAAATTTTAGATTAGTATAAATCTAAATCTTAGATTGCTTTACCTTGATCGGCTACAAGTTTGACAGCTTTTTCTATTTCTTCTGGATCTCCTAAATAATAATTGCGAATTGGTGTTAGATCATCATTAAATTCATATATTAACGGTATTCCTGTTGGTATATTCAAATCTATAATTTCATTTTCAGGGACATCATCTATTATTTTAACTAAGGCTCGCAAACTATTTCCATGAGCAGAAATTAAAATTTTTTTACCCTTTTTCACCTCTGGAGAAATCACCTCAGACCAGTATGGCAGGAATCTATTTACAGTATCTTTTAAACATTCTGTTAATGGAATCTCGTTAATTTTTAAGTCAGCATATTTAGGTTCATTACCAGGATATCGAGGATCAGTAGTTTTAAGTGGTGGAGGTGGTACATCATAACTTCTACGCCATATATGGACTTGTTCTTCACCAAATTGTTTAGCTATCTTCGTTTTATATAGTCCTTGCAATGCTCCATAATGCCTTTCGTTTAAACGCCAAGAATTATGTATGGGGATCCACATTAAATCCATCTCTTCTAATACTATCCATAGAGTGTGAATCCCACGCTTAAGGACTGATGTATACGCGAGATCAAAAGTAAACCCTCCCTTTTTAAGTTCTTGCGCTGCTTTTTTTGCCTCTTCAATTCCTTTAAGACTTAATCCAACATCTGTCCAACCGGTAAACCTATTTTCCTTGTTCCAGATGCTCTCTCCATGTCGTAAAAGGACTAATTTTATCATATTAAATCTAACTTTTTTTTGTTGGTAATTAAGAAAAGATAAGTATCGGAAAATTATATAATTTTGCTCTACAATTTATTAAAGTTTATAAGATAATAGAAAATAAATAAAAAAAAGATGAAAAATTTTATTCACGTGTCATTTCTTGGAGCTTTTTATGTTTTTCATCATGCAATATCAATATCTTTTGTTGCATCGTTGCCCAATGTTCTCCTTTTAGTGGATAGAATTGAAGAATAATTGCTGCAAGTATTAAGGCGATACCTGGTATGAGACCTATAAAAAGTCTAATAGCTAAAATTGCCGCAGCAGGTTGGGGTAATACAGGAAGACCAAATTCATCTCGTGGGATAAAACTAGATATAGCTAATAATGCTGTTGGGATTACAATCGCTAGACTCTGGGCTGGTTTCGTTATTAACGCATTTATTCCAAAAAAAGCAGCTTCTCTTCTAACTCCAGTGTCCAATTCGTCTTCATCTGTCACTTGAAAAAACATGATATCGTTAAGTACTAATGGTCCAACAAATCCAAACCCTGCTATTACTAAGGGTAGATATATTAATTCTGTTGGGAAAATAGGATCAGTGAAAAAGAATAGCAATAAAAGTCCCATTCCTCCTATTGCGAGTAAATACTGATTTGCACGCGCCACACCCCATTTCTTGGTAAATTTTGGAACAATCCATATCCCAATTATCAAGGGCAAGAAAATGGCTATGAGGAGCAGTATTGTCGAACTTTGAGTAATATAATCGGCAATATAGAAAAGCGAGCCTATAATTAATGATTGAATCAAGATAGCCATAAAATTAGCACTTACCAAAACCAAGAAAGATTTTCTTTTGAGCGTAGCTTTAATTGCTGCTACTAATCCTAATGGTTCATCTACTTTCGTGAACTCTGGTCTTTCCTTAAACTTATATGTTGTATACATTATAAGAGCACCCCCAATAATTCCAACTCCAATCATGCTCATCTGTAACAAGAAAGCGGATTGATTTCTAAAGAGATCTGGTATTATAAATCCAAGAATCATCCCAATTAAATTAAAGAATGATGCCATTATTTTCATACCTTGTCGTTCATCTTCATTTTCCGTGATTTCAGGCAATAAAGCAGAATATACTAAGAATATTATTGTATACGCCGTATCATAGAGACATGTCATGATTACCATCCACCAAAATATAGCCCAATCACCACTACTTTGAGTAGGCGAAAACCATATTAAGATAAATGTCAAAGCTAAAAATGGTGCAGTATAACGCATATATGGAATTCTTCTTCCCTTCTTAGCACGAGTTTTATCTGAGATAAAACCGAATATGGGATCATTTAAAGCGTTAACAAAGAGATATATGATTTGAATCATGTAGATTACATTTGCATTTTCTACTAATCCAAGATAATCAATATAGAATATTGGGAGAAGTGCGCCATATATTCCACTAATTAGCGATCCTCCGAAACTTGCAGAGGCCCAGTTAATTCTTTGTCTTGTTGAAAACTTGGCTGGTTGTATTAAATTTTCCATAATATTTTCATTTGTTATAGAATTTTAATTAAAATAGAATTATACCTTGAATATTTTAAATCTATTCCTTTTTTTGACAAAAGAATTCCCAATCATTTAAACTTAAATTGATGAAAATTATATTATTAAATGGCTTAATATTATTATTAACTCCTAGATTAAAAAAATAACCGAATACAATGAAGACTAGCTATAAGGCATTAATAATCACAATTAATTTGTTAATATTCTTTATATTAACATCTCCCTACGCTATTGGAAATACTACTCTTGGAGATTCAACGTTTCCATCTGAAAATGGAGATTATTATATCTGGCGTTGCGTAAATTCAACTGGAGATAATCATAATATTGGAGATCTAACCAAATTTATTGTTGATTCTGTTTATAACGAAACTTTTGAGGGTACTCCATCCTTGATTGTTAACTATTCTATTGAAGAATATAATATTATTGGGGGATCTTGGATTAGGTATCAAGATAATTTGTTTTACATGGCATACAATAACACCTTAAATTTTCTAAATTGGTCAAGCATGAGTTATCGAGGAGCTAACATATATTTAGTTCCAATTCCTATAAATTTACCTTTAGTTGGGAATGCTATTAAATCAGCGGGATTTTTAAATTATTCGATTGATAATAATAAATTAATTTTAGATTATGGGAATCTATCAACTGTAGAGATAACATTGAACTCGCAAGGTATCTCAACAATAATAGAATCTATTACTAATGGGTCTACAGTATATAAATGGGAATTAAATGAGGATAAGTTAATTATTATTATCCCAATGGGGAATTATTTTCTATTTTTTGGAGTTTTGACAAGTTCCATATATTTAATACGAGTTAAAAAAAAGATAAAAAAAATAGATAAAAATTAACGATCTCATTAATCGTCAATATTATCGGCGGTGAATGTACTGATATCATATGGCACTTTTTCTTCTGAATCAACCAACCTTCGTACCTTTAATTTCCTGCCATACTCAATAAATTTTTGGGAAGGTTGATATTTTCTCGCAGGTTGACCAATATAGATGTAATCGGGTTCCAAAACTTGTCCAATTTGAGTTATACTCCAAATTCCAAGAGTCGTACCTTTTCCTATGACTGTTCCCGGTGCTACGATGGCATGACCGCCTAGAACAACATGATCACCTACTATAACTTTCTTGATCAAAAAATAATCTTCATTATCAATTCTTATAATTATACTCGATAAGATTACGGCCCCCTGACCGATCATCATGTTATTTCCAAAATCAATAAATTCTACATCTGACCAACCATCAAACATGGTACTTTTAAAATCAGCTCTCATATCACACCATTTAAAAGCAGCATTAGTTGCCCAAGGGAAACAGAAATTATTCCATGTCCAAAAAATAAATTTCTTAACAACTACTCTCAAGCAATAATAATAATAATCCTTATCAGATTTATCTAATTTAAATAATCCCTCTTTAGGAACATGAATTAATTTCAGCAAAATTAAGAATAGTTTACTTAAAAATAAAGTACATAAAATATAACTCCCCCACCATAGGAATATATCAACAAAAATGGTATAAACTCTCCAATGGAAGAAACTTGAATTCATAGCAACTTCAAAGAATGTAAGAATCATTACTGAGGGCATCATTAATGAAAGAATATTTAAGATAATGTAAATCACAGATCCCATTGGAAACCACGTAAAGGCACTTGTTGTAATAGGGAATTGAGTTATATCTAATGTTTCAAGCTTACTTTCGATTGGTTCATCATTCTCCATCATATTCACCTCCTAAAAAGTACAAAATTTCCTTTTTACTTAGCTTTTTAGCTGGAAATCCTCCATACACGCCGTTATTACCTACTTTATCGTATTTAATAGTAGTTGCTCCAGGTAAAAATGTGGAATTTTTCCCTATTTCTGTCCCTGGTAATCCTCCAGTTACTAAATTCAAAATGCTATTGTCATCTATTTCTATACCTACAAATGTTAAATTTTCTTCTCCATATACCCCATCTACTACGTGATTCGTCATGTGAGAGGAAGTTCCTAAATAACAATTTTTTCCAAAATTCACGTGACTATGAATAAAAGTCTCTTCCAATACAGTTTCTTTACCGATTTTATTTGATCCAATAAAATTTAATTCCCAATTAAGTATCCAAGGAAAAGGAGAACGAGAGACTGCAAATATAGGATATTTCATGAGAAACGATCCAAAATGATAATAATCTAATTTAGTTGAAGCCATTTCCATGTTTCTATCAAAGATTCCTTGAGAGGGCCCCCTTTCATCAGCACGTCGGTACCACCAACGAGTTAACAGAATTATACAAAATAGATGTAAAAGATAAATTCCGATGAAGATGAGCGGAATCAGTAACATTACTGCGTAAAAATTCGATTCACTAATTAGAGTCATTGTAAGTGGGTTGTTGAAAATGGTTGGAATTAAGAGTCCATAAAACGTTAGAAAAAATAATATCCCGGGTAAAACAAATGAAACTCCAACGATAATAAATCCACTAACTATGTAAAAATAGAAAGGAACTGAAAGTTCTTTTCCATGAGTTCGCAAATCTTCTTCAGAATATTTTTTATCCGGTTTAAAAATTTGTTTTTCAATTAAGTTTTTATCATGTATCAAGTTATTATTTCCAAGAGAATTTGCTGGAGCTCCTTGATATAATGAGTTCGTTTTAAGTTGTTGATTAATTATTGTCATTGTATTTGAATGTAATACAGTGTTAGGGGCAATAACAGTCCCAGCAGCTATAACGCAATGAGCACCAATGATCACATTATCGCCAATTACTACCTTTTTAATTATTAACTTGTTTTTTACCAATAAATTACTGGAAATTATACATCCTTGGCCAAGTTTTACATTTTTGCCTATTTCAACAAACTCACTATCTATCCAGGCTTCATGGATTGAACTTGAATAGGATAATTTTACTCCTAAAAATTTAGTAACTAATTTTTCAAGACTTGGTAAAGATAATTGCCGTGTTAACCATAGAGGCCATTTTCTAATAACTGCTCTTAAACTCCATGAAGAATAATCTTTATCATGCTTTGAAATTTCATAGACTCCCTCTTGAGGTTTATGAAATAAATTAGCAAAAATAAGAAATATTTTAGCAACTATAGAGGAACCTAGAATTAAGAAAATAATGTCAATGAAAAATAATAAGGGAAATAGAGAATAAAATAACAAATTTTTGACAGGAAATAATTGCCAGCTATACCACATCCAAAATAACGCAGGTTGCGCTCCAAGGACCATTATGGCAATGTAATATATAATATATCTTTTTTTTGCTAAGGTATTGGTCGTTCGAGGTCCTTCTCTGATAGATGCAGGAATTGATATGGTAATTCACTTTTTTATTTATTAAAAATCCAATTTATTATGCATTTTTTAAGAATAATGAGAGCTAAGTAATTTAATTTTATCCTCTCGAAAAATTTATGAGATAAATTTTTTAAAACCGAATTAAAATTGTAAACGATACATGAATTTGGATTTAAAATGTGGATAAAATCCCCAAACTTTTAGATATACGAAGAATTTTATCAAGCATAAATATTAACTCTTTAAGGTATAGAATATAATGAGTGAAGAATATTTTTGGTGGACAGAAGAACAAAAAGCTATTTCTAAGCAAGTAAGGGAATTTGTTGCTAAAAATTATGAAGAAGCGGAAACCTATTTTTGGAAAACAGAATTTCCTTGGCCTTTAGTCAAAAAAGTTGCTAAGGAAGGTTATTTTGGAGCAGGGGTACCAAAAAAGTATGGTGGAATGGAATTAGGTCCTACTGGGAGCTGTATTGTTGCTGAGCAATTAGGAAGATTATATGCGGTTGGTCATGTTTTCACTGTATCAATGTTAGCTGGATTAGAGCAAATATTGAGGTTTGGTACTGAAGAGCAAAAACAAGAATGGCTTCCTAAAATTGCCAGTGGCGAAGAATTGGGAGCACTTTGTATTACAGAACCTTTTGCTGGAAGTGATGCGGCTAATGTACATACAACAGCAACAAAGGATGGTGATGAATGGGTTATAAATGGTAAGAAACGATTTATAACGGGAGCAGGTGTATCTGGAAGGTATTTCATCTATGCTAAAACTAGTGATGATCCCGGAGATCGCAAACAGTACAGTCATTTGACTTCGTTCTTAGTAGAAAGAGGAAGACCAGGTTTTACTTTAGAAAAGATTAATCCATTAATTGGTTTCGATAATGTTCCGAATGGTGTCATTAATTTTGATCACGTAAGAATTCCAGATAAAAATCGTGTCGGAGAAGTAGGAAAAGGATGGAATGTCATGATGGCAGGGCTTAACTTTGAAAGACTCATAGGTGCTGCAGTGTTTGGTGGCCTTTTTGAAGATGTTGTTCAAGTATTATTCAATTATACCAAACGTAGAATTCAATTTAATCGCCCAACTCTTACATTTCCAGGTGTTCAAAGCGAAATTGCTGATATAATTATGAAGACTAAAGTATCTCGATTGTATACTTATTATTGCGCACATTTACTGGATGAAGGTAAGGAACCCATGATTGAAGCTTCAATTTCAAAATTATTTAATACAGAATATGCAAGAGAAATTGGAGTAAAAGCTATTCAAATTCTTGGCGGTGACGGACTCACTAAATTCCTTCCAATAGAACGGATATTACGAGAAGCTAAAGTAGGAGAAATAGTAGCAGGTACAAATGAAATTCAAAAAATGATCATATATCGTTTCTCTGCAATGCTTCCATTGTTTAATACAAACCTTAGATATAGATGGAATTATGATGTTAACGCACCTATTATATCAACAAGAGACTCCAAATTTAAAGGCATGGAAGTAAATGAAGAAAATGTATTGAAAGTCATAGCACACGACTATAAAGTCAGCCCGGGGCTATATATCACACCAGATGATGTGAGGGAAGATATAGGGGGGAGTCGATCTGAAATTCGGAAAATATTGGAGTCATTAGAAGAGAAAAAACTCATAGTATCAAACAAAGATCGCCAAGGAAAAACTACTTTAGTGAAAGCCTCGTATGATGGATTACAAAAAGCATTTCCTTTAAGTTATTACGAATGGTACCCTTCATGGTATAAGGATTCTGACAAGTTTTAATGCTTTAATTTTCCTCATTAATTTTAAAATTATTGATTAACTCTATTTTTTTATTTTCATCAAAAGTAATTGCGATTAGTCTTGTTTCTTCATCATCTTCCAAAGAGGGATCGATCATCACGAAGTAAAAAATGCTACCATTTACCTCATATCCAACCTCTAATTCTCCAACATCATCAGGGAGAATTTTGTTTATTTGCTCGGGAGCATTCTTTTTAACTTCATTATATATTTTATCTTCAAGTATGTTCTGCTCTCTTCGAATCTCTTTTATTTTCGAGAAATTAAACTCACCAAAAAATTTTTCAGCTTTTTTATTCAACTCATTCCATTCAAAAAATAACTTTCTCATACTTACTTCTGCCATAAAATTTAATGGAGTCAAATTAAATTAAAGACACTTATTACTACAACAATAATTTAAAATTTTTTACACTTTGATATTTCATAAAATGACTAAATTTTTAATATTAGATGATTATTTTTACATATTTATTAATATACGGGTGAAGAAAAATAGAAGAGGAAGAAACAGAAGAAGATGAAGATAATGAATTTGCTCTCAATGCAACAGAACTTGAGGTTTTTTATGAAGTTTTATTTAAAAGAATTATGGACATTGTGAAAAAACCCGAGGTAGATGATGACCCTTTTGGTCGTATGATCAAAATATTAAGTCATTTAAGTGGTATATTTAGTTTTAAAAGCATGATTTCTCTGATTCCTGAATTAGTTGCTAATGCAATGAAATATGGGATGATGGTTGAGAAAGCATATGAAGCTGAGGAGGCAGAGATCTCAGAAGATGATTCCCAAGGCATGGAGGCAGAAAAAATAGATCAAGAAAAACGACAAGCTATAATGCAAAAGAACTTAGATAAGCTTAATCTCTATTTATAGATTTTTTTTCATTCTTTTGTTGAAATTAACTACATCCTTCATTAGCTAGAAGGTTCATTAGATGGATTTTTTTTCTAATAAAGCACTTAATTCGGAAATTAACCAGCAAAGTTCTTCATAAGTTGATGATGATTTAAAAATTTCATGAGATTTTTGATCTATTTCTTCAGCTGTTATCTTTCCTTTCCCCTTTAACATGTGCAATTGGATTTTTGCTAGTTTTTCGCATAGTATTTCATAAGAATGCCCTTCCTCAATTAAATCATGACTTGCTACTGTAACCTTTCCTTCGAAATCAGGTTCTATTCCTGCTTCAAGTAATTCTAATGTGTCCTTATAGTTTATTTTCAGTTCTAAACGTCGTTTCTCGCTCGTTTCATCGATTTCTCCTTTATTAAGCAATTCCATAATAGCTAAAAACGATCCAAATTCCTTTCCTTGATATTCAATGACAATCTTTGCATTTTTTTTTCTTTTTTTGTTTAAATCCTCGGCTCGTTTATTACTATATTCCGTTTTTTTATTGGATGATTTGCTTCCAATCCAGATGTAAAGTGTTTTTATGTCATCAATAAGATAAACTTTGCTAGCATCAAAATCAATTTTTTTAACCTTTCTTAAAGCACCATTTTCAGCTACACTATATAACTGCACTATAATCTCCAATTATTTGATATAATTAAAATAAAGATATGAACTAATGAGTTAATACCAATTTTGATTTAAATATTCTTTCTTATTAATTGAAAAGAGCATTAATTTGTTATTATTAACATTTAATTGGCCCATATATTTCAAACCCGCTCTTTCTACAACTTTCCAGCCTCTTGCATTACCATCACTGATATGAGCAGTAATTTTATTCAATGAAAGCTCTTTAAATGCAAAATTTAAGAGTTGCTTAATTGATTCGTGACAATACCCATTACCCCAAAAATTGGAAAATAATGCATAAAAAATTTTAGCTTGAAATTTAATGTCTATGATTTCTAATCCACAACAACCTATAAAAGAATTAGAACTTCTTAGAATTATTGAAAAAATGTAATAATTAAACTTTTCATTTTCAAGATCTTGAATAAATTTCTCATTATCATTTTTAGATAGAAACCAATTAAGCATGTTATTTTCTTTTTGAAGCTCAATAATTCCTTGAATATCTTCTACTAAAAGTGTTCGAAGCAATAATCTTGAGCTTTTTAGAATGATGTATTTAATCAATTTTGATCATCTATATAATTAGAGATATCCAAATCAAATTTTTATCGTTTAAGCTCTATTATTTAATAACTATTTCTAACTTATAATAAATTTATTTATATAAAAATCCATCTCATTTAATTAATATAAAAATCAGAATAATGAAAAATATAACCTAATGGATTTAAATGCCTGTTCTTGTCAAGTCTTACCTTAATAGTAAATCTAGAACCTAATATTCTTCATAAAATATGAATTCATTACTTCTGATTTTTATCTCTACTTTCTTTTAGAGTTGATAGTGTTTTGATAACTATACCATTAAATTAGTTTATTTCAATGTAATGTTAAATAATAAATTATTAAAAATTATTATGAGGGATTGGAATGTATGGAACTTAACACACCAAAAATTAGTGATTAATATGCTTTAGCATTTAGACGTAATATAAATTAAGCATTAGCGAAAAAATACTAATAGCAATAGCTATAACACTTAAGATAGAAGATAAAAAAACAGAAAGAGTGTTATATCTTCTTTCAATTTTGGAGTTAAGATATTCCAAACGTTCTCTTATATTCACATCCAGTACTTTTAGTTCATAATGTACGCACGGTTTAGTGTTAATTTCATTCTTATAAATGCATAAAGAAGGTAATTGTTGCTTGATTTTTTGCATATAATTGAGAAGGATTGATTTGATTAACGAATCCTTATCAGTTGAAATTTTATTATGAATGTTCAACAAGTCGAGTTCTTCTATTTTATAGCCTGAAAAATCAATATTAGTTAACGTATAGAGCTTTTTAATGAGTTGCTTGTAAATTAGTTCCTCAAGTTGTTCATCTGGTAGATCTATTTGATGGAAAAAAGCACAGAATTTACATCCATATTTTTCTTTCATGTATTTTTTGTTTTTTGATTTTTGGATGATACTTTCGAGAGTCAACTGCTGGAGTTTTTCACTAAATCCAGATGTCTCCGCCTTACTATCTTTTAATAAGAGCTGTACTTTTTCTAATTCTTTTTTCAATTTTATCTTTTGGAACAATCCATCGAATTTGATAGATGTAAGTGTATAGGGTGTGGAATTTGTTCGAGAGCATGTCCAAACCAAGTAATTCATTTCCCTTCTACAGAAGGTAAGATAAGAGTGAATCGAGGAGATCTGATTCCATCAATCCCTAATCCACGAGATTGTTCTTTTTGTGGTACATGTGCCTATCTTTGTCCAACATCATCAATTTGGTTAAAAAAAGATGGGAAATATATTAAACAAAAGGATTTCAAGATTGTAAATAAAAATATTGTTCCAAAATTAGACTATGAATTGGTTGAACTTGAAAATCCAACTACTGAAGCTAAAATGTTCTTAAGTGGGAATGTCGAAGTAGATTGGAAAAAATGTATATCCTGCATGTCTTGCGTTAATGTGTGTCCTACTAGTTGCTTTACAAAACAATTACCTAAAAATGAAGAAGGATCTAAGAACAAAAAATCGAAACCAGCATTCAATGGAAAAAGTTGCATAAAATGCGGTTCTTGCGTAAATGCATGTTCTCAAGAGGCAATAGAGTTAACTATTGATGGGATTAATCAATCTGGTAAATTTAAAGAAATATTTTGGAACTCTTTAATCACCCAATTAAAATCAATTTAAATTTTTTAATAAATTCTAAAATTAAGTAGTTATAATTCCAATCTTTATGATATTTGGAATAAATCACTTACATAACTTAAAGTATGAAAAAATAACTGTTAATTTTTAATTTATGTTTTTAATTTCTGGAGCAAGTAAGCAAAATTCTGCCCTAAATCTTTAAATGTAGCTATACCTTCTTTATCATTCATAACATCTCCAGGATTTAAACCGATACCTAAATTCCAATAGCTCGATCCAACAACAAACATTTGGTTTATCAAGAAGAAATAATTTATACTAGAAAATACGTGAGTTGCTCCTGCTCTCCTTACTGCTACGACGGCAGAACCTACTTTATGTTTTAGAAGATTTCCATTTATTTTACTAACGAGACCTGCTCTCTCAATTAATGCTTTCATTCTAGTTGACGTGTCAGCAAAATAGGTTGGTGAACCTAATATAATGCCATCTGCTTCAATCATTTTCGCAAGATATTCATTTAATTTATCTGTTTTTACTCCACATCTCTTGTCCCGATTCTTTGCACATTGATAACAAGAAATGCATCCTTGAATGTTATCCATTCCGATCCAAATGTACTCATATTCAATTCCAGCTTTTTCCAATTCTTTAATTACCACTTGAAGACATTGATATGTATTTCCTTCTTTTCTCGGACTTCCATTAAAAATAACTACTTTCATAAGGAATTTAAATTGTGGTAAAAATTAAGTCTTTCAATTCATTGAAAGAAAAAAAAATAATGTTGTTAATAAAAGCATTAAAATAGAATTAACAAGGTAACTCCGAATAATATCCCAATTAATATGGCTACTACAATATAAAGTATAATTGCAATTATGGTTATTAATATTGCCCCAAAAAAGCCGGTATTATGTCGCACGCTAATTAAAATCCAAATTAATATTAGAGCAATTATTAAACCAAGTATACCAGGCCAGAACCAATCAAAAAGGAATAGAATTAGCGTCATCAAGAATGAAGTGAGGAACACTTGACCAAACTCCGTATGGTTAGCTTTACTGAAAAAACCTAATGCTATTTTCATAAAAATCGTTATTATGATAAGAGCAATCAAATAAAGGAGTATCTCAATCATAATAGCTCCAAGATCTGCCATTTTTATAATCACCTAAGATTTATCTTAATTGAAAAACATGACTTTTAATTATAATTAGCCCAACTATAAAAGCATTATCCTTATTATTCTTTTAAAGTTAATTCCTCTTGAAATATTTTTCATTATACTCCTTCAAATCATAAGGTGGCCATGCTGTAGGTGTTTTAGAATTTTTTACAAAACGATGATCACATGATGGCGCTCCAAATCCTAAGGTTTGAGTCCGACTAAACCCAAATCCTAAACCTTCTCCTTCATAATGATCGCCTAAACAAATAAAAGGAAGGTATCTTTCATTACCTAACTTCGTAAATGCTTTCTGAACTGCACATTCATGAATATTCCATCCCCAATCAAATGTTTTATCATCACCTGGAACATATTCCATAACGAAATCATCGGGATATGTTTTTTTTAATGTATTTTCGCATAACGTTTTTTGATAATCCTTGTATGCTGCTTCAAAAGGATATTGTGATGAGTCTCTCCCGGCTTTCTCCAACATAGTTTTTCTTTCTTCGTGAATTTTCATGCTATAATTGTAATGAAATGCACCAATTTCAATAAAATCATACTCTGCTCTTTCTAATACCCGAAAGACTGCTAAATCGGAGATGCATTTTACAAGTATTAAGGTCGTAGGATTTTTTTGTCCTCCTATAAAAGGGATATCTGGAATCATATTTTCGAATTCTACCTTCATGCTATTGATGAATTCTTCTGTTTCTTTCATATCATATTTTTTAAGGAGGAACTGCTTCACTGCATGCAAGCTATCATCAAAATCTCTCATAAATTTGTTTTTTTTCTTAATATAGTAGTCATTTTTAACTTCCACAATTTCACCTTTTTAATAATTTTAATTTATTCTAATTACTCAATATTTGATTTATTATTCAATTTTCTATTAAAAATTATTATTTTAGATTATACATTATAGATTATCACATTGATAAATGACAAATTAATAAACTCGAGCTTTGATGCAACTAGAAAGCAAGAATTTATCGCATATATATTATTGATCTTAACAACTATTATCTGGGGAGGCACGTGGCCCTTGGGTCGTTGGTTAGTATCTGAGGAAGTTGGAGGAGCGACGATCCCTCCATTCATGATTGCGGTAATTCGATATTTCCTTGCTGTTACTTGTTTTTTTCTTATTCTTAGATTCAAGGAAAAAACTTTAAATTGGCAGTTTGCAAAAAAAAATTGGAAGATTTTGGCTTTAATGGGATTGTTGTCGGTAACAATCTATCAAGCGGGTTATTTAATCGGAGAATTTCTTACCAGTGCTAGCGATGCGAGTATCATGGTTGCGACTAATGCAGTCTGGGTAATTATACTATCAAGTTCATTTTTGAAGACTGAGCGATTTTCATGGAGAAAGATAGTTGGCTCGTTGTTAGCATTCATAGCAGTAGTAATTGTTGTGGGGTTTTCCCCGAATATAAATGTGGAGAATCGTATTCTTGGGGATGTTTTAATACTTATTGCTGCACTTGGATATGCTACTTATACAGTTATTTCACGGTTTTTCCTTAATAAAACTCGCGAAAATACTGATTGTTATCAACCAAGCTCTATTTGGATCATGACCTGGGTTTCCTTGTTTGGATTTTTGATAACCACTCCTATCGCATTAATCATCAGTCCAGAATATTTAAATCCAATATCTTATTTAACAATTCCCTCGCGAGTATGGATTGGCATTTCATATTTGGCATTCATAAGCACGATCTGTGCATACACTTTTTACTTAGAGGGTGTGAAACGTTTAAATGCTAGTAGAGCAGCAATATTTCAAACTTTGGTCCCATTATTTGGGGTAATTTTCTCTGCCATATTTTTGCAAGAAGAATTTGATATTATTATTTATCCTTTTGCCCTAGTATTAGTAATTTTGGGTATCACTCTGGTGAACCTGAAAAAAAATTAAAATAAAAAGAATATTAAAAGCCTTGGTAATAAAATGTGAGAATTCCTATACAAGTATTAGTTTATCCAGTTAAGAAAAACAATGATGATTGGGATTATTTGATGCTTAAAAGAGTTAAAGGTCGAGGTGGCTTTTGGCAAGGAGTGACTGGAGCACCTAAAGGATTTGAAACTCTTATGGAGGCTGCAAATAGAGAATTATTTGAAGAAACTGGTTTTATTTCAGTAAAATTAATAAAAACAGATATCTCTTATATAATTCCCATGGAAGATAGATGGAAAAATATATATCCTAAAGACACTAAACAAATTCCTGAATATCTTTTTGTTGCAATTGTACATCAACCAGATCCCCCTAAAATAGACCCTCTTGAACATGACGATTGGAAATGGTGTTCATATGAGGTTGCCATGAATCTTCTATCATTGGAAGATAATAAAAGAGCTCTCGAACATGTTCAAAAGCTTTTAATGGATGATTTCATAGAACAATAAAGCAAATATTTTATCATTTTCACGGTTTTTACTACTTACGTGAATTATCGACATCAAATTGTCTTTAGAAAATCCTATATATATGAAATTCCTAAATTAATTTATAATATGATATGATGATCCTCATGAGTGTTTCTTCAAAATCCGATTTGATTAATAAAATACAAGCAGAATATCATAAACAAATAAAAGAATTAGAATCAAAACTAGCAATAAAACATAAGGAATTAAACCAAACCGAACAACTAATAAAACATGAAGAAAAAAAGATTTATCAATCAAATCTTTCTTCATTAAAATCTAAAAAAATGGAACTGAATTCTGCGATTTTAAAGATAAAGAGAGATATGATACAACTAAATAAGGAAAAAAAGAAGAAGTTAAGAAAACTATAAATGTCGTCTTATAGCTAATTATTCTGGAATTGAAATCTTCTTGATTTCGATTTTAAGCTATTATTAACTTTTAATAATAATAATACTCTATTATAAAATAGAAGGGAATAAAAAAAGTTTAAGGATAAGAGATCTATAGAGTTTGAAAAGATTGACGAGATTAAAGCCTTGAATCTGATGGAGGTTAATATCGAATACTATTATGATGCAATGGTTAAAATTAAAATGGTGGACAATTTTGATCATACTATTCTTGCTGGATTAAAATCATTCGCTACATTCTTTTTCTCTAATACGAAATGATTTATCGAAATGAAAAATTTCCAGAAAAAATATATTCTGAATTTTTTAAAGTGGTTGAGGATGAAAAACTTTGATTAGAATTAATCAAACTAATAACCATAGAGTCTAGATCCTATTGACCCATTTGTAATATTGCTGAAATGCTACATGATTTTTAATTTCGGGCTTTACACGATTTTTTTATGTTTTTTTAAAAAAATTATTAGATCAATTAGAAGAATCGAGCTCACTACGGTATAATATAATATTATAATTTGAACTGGGATTATTTTCATGAATGGTATTATCTTATAAATAAATATGTATCCCGGGAAAAAAAGCAATAAAGAAAAGCAAATCAAAGCTAACAAGAAGAGATAATTTTCTTTAATAAACACCCTATAATTCGAGACTTTCTTATAATCTTTAATTCCATTGATATCACTATTAATTACGTCTACAAATAAAATTAAAATTAATGGAATGAAAGCAATGAACTGTGAAGGCCTTATATAAATACTAAAAAAAATTGAAAATAAAAAATAGATGCCAAATTTATATTCTATAGTAGAATGATTTTTAAAAATAATATAAAGTGTAAAAAAGGTCATTAAACTAAGGGATAAGATAGGTAACACTAAATTGTATTGCAAATTAAAAATGACGTATATACATGACAATATACAAGAAATTTCATCGTTCGAAGTTCTAAACGTAAACCCCGTAAAAAATTGAGAAACCAAGCTTGGATTTATTAAAAACATGAAATTTTGGGAAATAAAAACAATCCCGAATAAAATATATTTTTTTAATTGTTCTTTATCACATAATTCATTAATTTTTACACCATTTAAAAAATAAAGTGGGATAATGAAAAATGCATACGGTAACACAGCGATAACTAACGACAGTATCGTAAATTGAATGAATGAGAATTTCAAGTGAAATTCATTTGAATTATTTTTATTTCTATGCTCTATTTCTCTTTTAATAAACAATAAAAAAAAACATAGAGTAATTATTTTTACATTAAGACCGTCAAATTGTAAAAATATTTTGTGTCCATTACTTATTACCATTAAACACAAAAATCTAATAAATTTGTTTTCCCATCCTTTTAAAACAAGAATCTTGTCGAATAAGATTATAGAATAACCCCCGAAAATTAATAAGATTATAAAGAATATCCATTCAGAAGTGTGAAAATCAAATAAAAAACTTATAATTGAATATAACTCAGCGAAACTCGGTAAATAATAATACGATTGACCATATACGTTACCAGTATCCGTGAAAATTGTCTTTCCCGCGTTATAAAAAATATGGCTATCAAAACCATTGAGTATAAATCCATCTCTATACAACGCTAGGAAAGCCCACATGAAAAGACATACAATAGGAAAGAAGATATAACTGATTTTTTTTAATACCAAAATTATTTGTTTTGTATGAACATCCAATTTAGAGAGTTTAATTTTTTCACGGACGAATTCCATAATAAATTCCTTTATTTATTTATAACTTAAATGTTTTAGTTATAAGATCCATATTTAATAATTTTTGATTTTTATTTTGTTAGAAAAATTATTAATTTCAATAATGAATTCATAAATTTATAACATTAAAGGAATCCGATTATTGGATTCTAGTATGCTAATTAGATTGTAAAATAACGTGCATATTAAAAAAATTAAAAAAAATAATTAGAGACCCATTATTATTATATCCAATAGTCTTCTATAAAAATTTGTCTAAAAAATACCAGCCGTACTTGCAGGAATTAAAAGAATATCATCGCCATTATTCAAGTTATAATCCCTTAATTGATTATTTTCATCCATAGTAACACCTCCTGAACTTAGATGAAATTCATCAGGATCCAAACCAAACAGATTACCAAGGGTTCTTTTTACATCACTCACGCGATTAGCATCATTCACGGTAAGCTTTTCCTTTTTTTCTCCAGGTCCTATTGTTGACATAAAATATAGAGTTGACTTCTTTCCCGAAGATGGTATCTTTGAAGCGGGTGTTTTTGATTTAACTGGTTCTAATTCATCATTAAAATCTTCTTCAAAACTCATTCTTATCACTCACTATATTATTTTAAGATTAATTTTATAACGATATTTAATAATTATAAAACCCTATGGAATGATTTTGAAGTTTTATTAACAAAAAGTATTAGCAGAGAAAATGGATTTTACGTAGCATCCCGTCTTTTTGTTTTATCAAATAAATCATTTAGTTCAGCTAAAATCGCCGATTTTACGTGCCTTTCAGGTCTTATTGTTGCTTCGAACCTTTGAGTTGGAGTTAGTTCAGGGGATAATTCTACTGTAGTTGAAGGCTTTAATGCCCCTTTATCTATTGGAGTTCTCATTTCAAGAGTTCTAATCCTTCTATCCAAATCATTATATTGGGTAAGTACACTTTCAGAAAGTCGTATAATTCCATTTAAAGTACTCTCTAATACAGTTGACATGCCTTCCAACTTCATATCAGATAATGTAGCTGTTTTTTGCATGGTATTTTTCAAATATCTCGAAAATTTTGGTTCATTTGCAATTGCCGAGTATATTGAACTAAAATACATGTCATATTCGAATCTTTTATTTTCTTGAAACACCTCCTTAATCAAATCTTTAATCAATTCAACATTTAAGATTATTTCCGGATCATCCTTTACATCCGGGTCAAATTTATGTATGAAAATTAAAATATAGGGATTTTCTTCTAATTTATTAAATACTTCTAGGATTTGCGTGAAATAATTGATGCTTTTTTCAAAATTATCAGAATCTTGCAAATCAATAACATAAATCACCAGATCAACCTTGAGAAAATACTTTTCTGGATTACTCAAGTAAACATCTCTATATTCTTCTTGTCCGCCAAAATCCCATAAAATTAGAGCCATATCTGAAGTTACAATCTCTTTTCGTTGCACACCTTTTGTAGGAGTTAATTTAGCAAGATCTTTAATACCAATTTGTCCACCAAATTTCCTTAGAATGGTTGTTTTACCAGCATTTCCCAATCCAACTACCACAATTTTTTGTTCCTTGCTCACGTATGACTCAGATTCTTCTTGAATCCTTTTAATTATACAGCTTATCGTAACAGCTTTCTTAAGTTTCTCTTCAATTTCAAGATCTGCTTGGAGCATATGTTCGATCCTTCTCTGAGATGCTTCATTTTCATATAAAATTGAGAATGGTTCTTCAGGATCTAGTTCAGCAAATTGACTGATGGTTGAAATTTTAAATAATTCTGAAAATAACGAAGCATCAGCATCCGTTAAGAACTTAAAGTTGGAAGTAGGTAAATTAGCAATATCTTCTAATCTTAGCTTTTTTATATTGATAATTTTTGATTTATCCAAGAATTTCGTAATCAATTCAATACTATTATCTGGCATTTTTTATGTTATGAATTTTATTAGCTTATATTAAATAAAAAAACCTACACTTATGAATACTGTATTATTTTCAAGAGTTCTTTTTTCTCTTTTTTTCTAATTGATATATTTTTAATTTGAACTTAATTATACCTTTTGAATTATTACGTTAAACTTTTTAATTTTAAGCATATGGAATTAACTTATGGAAAATAATTCAGATACTTATGGAGATAATTTTCAACAAAAGTCAAAATATCTTAGAGGAAAGTTACCTCAACATTATTTAGATTGGGTGAATAAACCAAAAACGTATAAGGAATATCCTGACGCTAAAAAAAGGATTCCTTTACCGCCTCCTAAGTTTGAAGAAGATTTATCTTTTTGGGAAGTTATCATAAATAGGCAATCTTTGAGGAAATTTAGTCGGGGAGCTCTTGATTTAGAACAAGTAAGTTTATTGCTTTTTGGAATTTCAGGAATCACGAGAAACTTCCCTCAATTTGCATTTCGAACAGTTCCTTCTGCAGGTGGTCTTTTTCCCATTGAAAGCTATGCTGTAATAAACAATGTAAATGGAATTGATCCCGGTCTTTATCATTACAATATAAAAAATCATGAACTAGAATGCTTAAAATTTGGAGATTTTCGTAGTGAAGCAATGGAAGCATGTTTAGATCAAAAAATGGTATATAATTCTGCTATTACTTTTATTTGGACGGCAATTATAGAGCGATCGAAATGGAAATATCTTCAAAGATGCTATCGATATATCTATATGGATGCGGGGCATATTGGACAGAATTTTTATTTGGTTGCAGAAGCTTTAGGATTAGGAGCGTGTACAATTGGCGCCATCTATGATAATGAATTAAATAAATTGTTAGAAATTGATGGAATTAAAGAAACATCTATTTATGTAGGGGTCACTGGAAATAAAATTAGATAAAAAAAAAGGTATTTAATAGTCTTTTTTTTTATAATTTTCTTTTCTTCAAGATTGTAATCAATATGAGGATTCCTATTGCTACACCTTCAGCTATCGCGATTATTAGAAAGAACATTGAAAGATCTGTTTCAAGAGGAGGAAGTTGGCTAGAATGACATATGTTATCTTCAAAAACATTGCCCGTACTTCCGGTTTCATTATAGCAGACGTCATTATTTAATAAAATATTTCCGATAACAAAATTATTATTGCTAGCTTCTAGAAAAGTTCCAATGCCATTTCCATTTGCTGTATTGTAAGTAATGTAATTATTATTACTTGAAACCAAGTAAATCCCATTTAATCCATTATGATTAGCTATGTTCTGAGTTATTAGATTATTATCACTCGTTTGTAAATAAATTCCATGGTCAAGATTGTCATTTACAATGTTTGATAATAATAAGTTATTGTCTGAAGAAGAAATGAAAAAAAATCCACTTAAATTATTATAAGAGGCTATATTTCCTCTAATCATATTTCTTTCAGAACCAAAATAAAATGCGATACCATATTCCCCATTATGTTGCGCATTATTTGCTTTCACAGTACAATCATCCATATTATATAATCTAATTCCATTTTCAAGGTTACTGTAGGCTGTATTATCATTACAAGTCATATTTCCTCCAGAATCTAGTCTAATGCCATTTCCGATATTATTATAAGCAATGCTATTGGTTATGTTTGAATTATAACATCCTGTAAGCCAAATTCCTTCATCTCCATTATGATTAGCTGTATTCTGATCAATAATATTAAAATTACCGGAGTTTAGAAAAAGTCCGTCATCTTGATTATTATTAACAGTATTTTTTGAAATTGTGTTAAAATCTGAGGATGTAATCAAATGTATTCCGTAAAAGTTGTTATTTACTATATTGGATTCAAACAGGTTATGAGTGCTTTCTTGTACTCTGATTCCATCATTAGCATTTTCGGAAATTGCATTTCCAGTTATTTCACACCAATGACTCTGATAAATTGAAATACCATGATTGTCATTATTCATAATAGTATTATCCAATACTTGTGTATTATTTGTGAGCTCGTTTTCAATACCAATAGAATTATTTATAATCTTATTAGTCTTAATTATTAAGAAATCACAATCATTGAGATATATCCCATCATTACTATTTCCTATTGCATCATTACCTTCAATAGTACAATTCTTACAGTTATCATAGCTAATTCCATAACCAAAATTGTCATTAACAATGTTAGAATATAAATTTACGTGATCTGAATTTGCTACAGCTATTCCAGTTCCGCTTACTGAACAATTATTATCCCTTATAGTTATTAGACTACAGTTATCAATTAAAATATTTACAAAAACATTTCTTGGTAATTGATTATCTTCAATTAAACCGCTCGTAGTGTTATCGAGCAGAATTCCTGCACTAAAACCAGATATTATAAATTCACAATTCAGAACTCGAAAATATTTTCTTGAATTAACAATGCTTAAACATATACTACCTGTCGTTGTATTAAACAAATCATTACTTATAATGTAAGGATCTCCAGATGTTCCAAAACCAGTACAAATACCTGCAATTTTCGCTGCTGCCCAATTACTAGCTGGATTGGTATCATCAATCTCTATTGCGCTAGTATGAGTTGTTGATGTTTTTAACCCCCCATAAAATATTGGTTGATTTTCAACTTCTGAAATTAATGAACCAACAGAAATAACTCCACCATTTATGGCGAGTATCATTGTTAGAATAGAAATTACTACAGTAATTCTTATGTTTCTTGATTTCATATTTATTCACATTAAATTTCTTTTAAAATTTAGTGTTGATATGGTATTAGGCCTATTTCAATATATAAATATATCTACCTTTAACAATATATTGTCTCCAATTCTTTTCCTAAAATGAGAATTCAATTAGTGATCATTCATATTTAAAGTTGGGAGTTTTTCCAAAAATAATGGTACTATCAACTTATATAATTCAATTGAATTTATCGTTAATATAAAATTAAAAAAAAAAGAGAGTTTATTAGATTTTATAGTAAACGTTTCTTTCGGATAGTAATTATTGCTAAAATTCCCATTGTAAGGCAAATTGACCCAAATACGATAAACATGTCATAACCAGGAATTCCGGATGGTGGAGTTGTTGTTTGAATCTGTGCCCACATAAAAGCTATTTCATTCACCCACAGTTCAAAATTATCCGCATAAGTAGAATCGTCTATATCTCCAGTAAATTGATCAATAAGATAACCATTATATAGTGTTCTTCCACCATTACCTAAGACTATATTTGAATTATTAGCAGTTTCAGTTGCAGTATATCCTGCTAAAGCTGTAGCATTTGGATATACTCTAAGAAGATCGCCCTCATCACCATAATCCCTAATTGGATCAAATCTTGCTGCCCCATAATCAACTGGCACATTAAAAATAGCATGTGTTGCAGCCCAAATATACAGCGACGATGAACCAGGTTGCTCTAGATCAAATGCAAATCCTAATCGTGCCCATAAAGGATGAGTTGGAATTAAATCAACTCTGAACGTAGACATTAATAATCTACCCCCTTCTTTAACATACTCATTTAATGTTGTTAACACGGAAGTACTAAAAGTCGACCAGGGATTATCTATTATCACTATTTTCCAATCGTACAAATTCAGTGATAAGTTCAGATAATAATCGTCAAAAGTTAAGTAGAAATCAATACCCAATTCATTGAGAGCATTAGAAACCGGAGTTCGGTAATAATTTGGACTATAAGGTTCATCAACATAGAGTAGTACCTCAGCCTTAGATGCAGTTAACCAATTCGCAACGTTGATGGCATACTGGAGATTACTCACATCATTTATGTCAGAATCTCGAAATGGACTAACCTCTGACATTAAGACAATTCGTCCATTACCATACTCTTGTCCAGCTACATATATTTCTGAAGCATCATGTCCCCAAATTGGGAAGGCATCTCCAGAGTAATTAATAGATCCAGGACCAAAAGCAGTTATTTCGGTACATGCCTCAGTAGTAGGATGTTCCACAAAATAAGTTGCACCATTAGTTTCAGTAATAGAAAGCAATTGTAAATCATAATTTCCATAGAGATAGTTAATATTGTTATTCTCATCAATAAATGCAGAATTTTCTCCGATTGCGATAAGTCCTCCACCATTACTAACCCATTGAGTTACAGCTGCTACTTCATTTGATGTAAAATTATTTCTTGGCATACAAATGAAAAGCATATCATATGGAAGCAGATTACTTGCTGTAAGATTCCCCAAAATTGAAGGATACAATTTATCAATAGTGTATCCTCTACTTACAAGAGTGTCTCTCCAAATTCCGTAAACAGTACTCAAAACAACATCATCCCATGAATCCAACCCATAGTAGGAAAGGTGGGACAAATCGAATAGTATTCTTGCTTTTGGTCGTGGACATAACCACTCAATCGCATCGATTAGTATCGCATCATCTTCTAAGTCTCGATGATTTACAATATAAACAACTTTTCCTCCTCTCGATTGCGGATCATAGGCCACAACTGTAGCAGCATTAGGAAATCCAGGTATAGTGGCGATTTTAACTAATTCACTTGCAATGCTTGTGCCTTGAAGGGCAGCCCAGTCAATAGTAGCAGATAACGTTGGATTACTTATGGTAAAAGTATCATCCACGGAATAAGATTTTGAAACTGGATGTCGGGTAGTAATATTTTGAATTGTGGAGCTTTGATAATACCAATAAGTTCCTAATCCTTCATCACCAACAGATTCTGGAGGTAGAATACCAGCATAGCAAAGAAAGCTAAGAGCGCTATCCATTGAAAGTAATGAACCTCCACCTAACCAGTATTCTTTGACGAAATTTGTAATATTAGTCTTTGGCATGTGGTCAGCTATAATAAAGATGTCATATTTAGCAGTTTGGAGCTCGTGATTGTAAATTTGATTAGTCGATAGAAGTGTGACTTCATACCCTGCTGTTAATAAAGCAGTTTGAATATTAGAATGGTTATTTGTTAATGTTACAGGACCAGCATATGAAGGTACGGTGGTATTAGCATCATCATAAATCGCTACGCTAATAGGATTACTAAGCATCTGAGAACTTTTTGGAACACTTGTACCTTGGATTTCAGCAGAATAAACTGTTGGAATCATAAATGTTGGAGATAATAACA
>CAZBPC010000024.1:0-36980 GCA_964493715.1 uncultured archaeon | reverse complement strand
ACAAATCGCCTTATCCTTTTGCTTTACCTTTTGAACCTGAATTTTTTATTCTTTCTTCTTCTTTTATCAACTCTCTTTATCAATAATAAAGAAGCCCAAAGATAATACACTTCTTAATCTTTGAAGATCTTGCTTTAATTTTATTACTCGATTGTAGGATCCAGATACGGCAATGATTTCTAAACATTTTTCGAACTCTAAATGAACGTGCATTGTAGAAATGATAATATCATGAAAATGATGTTGGATATCATTTTTTAGAATCTCATCGGTTTGATGCACGCTGGCATAGATTGGTTGGGATCCATAATGATGATCATGCTCACGATCATGATTTTCTCCCTCTGGATGATGATGTTCTTCTGATCCGGGTTGAAAATGTTCATGAGCCATTATAATTGAAATGCAACCGATAACATTTCCTTGAGTTTCGGGGATATTCTGTTCACTAATCATCAATGATTGCATGGCTTTCCTAATACCATCTGAACGAGATATACCCAATTTTTCCCTAAATATCTCAAATTTATCATATAAATCTTTAGGGAGAGATACAGTAAAGCGCTTATATTCTTCCATCTTAATTCTTCCATGTGGTGAATAATCTTTTTTTTAGATTTAAACAGAAATAAAGTTTATTAACGTAATAATCAATTTTTTAAATTGAGAAATCATTTTTTTCTAATTACAATTGCAATTGGGACACTTGCTTCTCTCCATTGGGCAATTTTCCCTGAGTATTCTAAATCCAATTTTACACGCCCGTGATCTCCTAAAATAATCATTAGTGAATTAGGTCTTAATTGTTTATAATTGCTTAATATCCACTTATCCGTGCGTAAAATTAATTTTTCTATTAAATCCTCTGGTGTTCTTTGCTTTAAAGATCGTTGTTGTTTATGAAGATTTTCAAAATCAAGATAGTGCATCCAAGAGAGTTCAAAATTATTAATAGTTTTTGCAGATTCAACCCAAGTTGCCATATCAGTTTCTTTAGCGATAGAGTGCGTTCCTCCATCGTATCGTTCAATATCTTTTTGTCTTCCAATAAAACAAGATTTCTTGTTGTTATCATTCAAGTATTTTAGTAAATGAAATCCGTTAGGCTCTACATCAAACCCTCCATACATAATTTGATGTAGAACACCTAGAGTATAGGGGTTTCTAGTAGACAATAAGAGCATTACTTCCGAGTTAGAAATTAGAAATTGTGGTTTATGATATGTTAATTCAAATAATCCAAAATTATCAATCAGATTAACACTAATACGGTCAACCCTCTCATACAGATTTATAAGATCTTGAACGGGTGGTGAAATTATTTTTAAGGGAGGATCGATTCCCAGTAATTTTAAAAACGTAGCAGGTAATTGGTTTAAATAGCATTTTACAGTTTGAAGTTCACTCATGTGCAAGCCTTAACAATTAATAGTTTAATTTAATTTTGTTAAATCTTAATACTTATATAAGTACAAAATTATTTCAATTTAATTTTTTTAGTATTTCTGGAGAATTATAATTCAATTTGAAGTTTTTTTTTTGAAGTTAGTATAAAAGAGGAGATACAAGCAAATGAAAACGATGTTTATTGATACAACAAATTCAGGGATATCTGGAGATATGCTACTTGCTGGTTTATTAGGATTAATCGATAACCCTGATGAAATTATAGATGAACTCAATGAAATTTCAAAATATATCTCAGGAATTATTAATTTTAAAGTAAATTTGACGAAGATTGAACGATCTGGTATTGAAGTAAACCAACTTATTGTGATAATTAAGGAGAATAAGGATCACCGCTCTACAAAAACATTAAAAGACGCACTGAATGCTTTTATGGAGGAAAAAAAGTTTTCACTAAATGCAACAAAATATGCTAACAACGTACTTGATTCACTAATCACTGCTGAAGCTAATGTTCACGGAAAACTAGCTGAAGAAATTCATCTACATGAATTAGGCTCAATTGATACTTTATTGGATATTTTAGGAGTAACGAGAGCATTAGAAACATTAGGTGTATTTAGAAAAGAAGTGCATATTTCAATCAGTGACCTCCCATTAGGAGGGGGAACAATTAAAACGGCTCATGGTATCTTACCCGTTCCGGCGCCTGCTACTTCTAAAATTATTGAAAGATCTGGTATTTGCGTGCATTTTGGACCTATTGACAGTGAATTAACAACCCCAACAGGGGCTGCTTTGCTGAAAAATCTCACTTTTACTTGTGAAAAACCTCCCATGAATGTCGAAAAAATTTCTTATAGTACGGGACAGAAGATTTTTACTAATTTTCCAAATCTATTTCGTATTTTTTATGGTTATGATTTTAATTCGACTAGTAATTTTGAGAAATACATGGAAAAAATAGCAATTATTGAGACTGACGTAGATGATGTCTCTGGAGAAATCATTGGGCATCTCATGAAAAGATTAGAATCCGAAAAGATATTAGATGTTCAGATAATACCTGCTTGGACTAAAAAAAGTAGACCAAGTAATATTATTAAGATTTTATGCTCTCTTGACCAAAAATTTGAAATAATAAACATACTGTTGGATGAATTGGGCACATTAGGAGTTAGATTCACAACTTTTGATAGGATATGTGTTGAGAGAATTTACGACAATATAGATATAGAAATTGATGGAAAGAATTATCCAATAAAATACAAGATTTCATTCATTAAAACATTAGATCAAAAATATATGGTTAATATCAAGCCAGAATATGAAGATCTCAACAAAATTAGTGAATTATCAGGATTATCGATGAAGATAGTTCAAATATTTGCTCAAGAAAAGCTTAAAAATTTATATCAGAAATTAATTAAAGAAAATTAAAAAAAAGGAAAGGTCGATATTATTAATACCTATCAACATGAAATTTGTTCATTAAATATTCATCTTCAAGAATATTCTCTGAAAAAGCTTTTAAGCGAGAGATCTCTTTTTCAATGTCCTTAACCTTTCTTAACTTTCCTAACTCTTTATACATTTCTCTTGCTTCATCATAAATTTTGATACCCTCATCGTAATTTCCAGAAACTTCTAAGTCTTCCGCCAGAAACTGCAAACTTTCAGCTACATCTTGTTTCTTACCGAGTTTTTTCTGAATTTTTAATGCTTGATAAGAAAATTTCAAGCCCTCGATATGATTTTTGAACTTAGTGTGAGTTCTACCGAGTGCCCGCAATACAGTAGCCTCTTCTAATATTAACTCATTTTCTTGGCAGTAATTTAGGATCTTTGTAAGGAATTCTATGATTTCTAATTTATGTTCCTTTTGATTGTGTAAATGCTCTATAACTTTTTCGTAGCTTTCCAATGTTGCTGGAATATCTCCCTGCTTAAAAAATACTTTCGATTTTTGAAAATAGTCGATTTCAGCGACCATAAGTCTCAAACGAGAATTTTTATTTTTTTTAGATTAAAGAATAAGATTCAATATAAATAATAGAGATCTACCTATATAAGGTTTTAGATCGTTCAAATGATATGTGTGATATTAAAAAACGGGTAAATAGTTAATAATTATAACATCTTACTCATAGCAAAATCATTAAGTTGGTATTAGTTTTTTCGGTTTTGAATTAATTAAATATTTGTTTGACTAAAAGGAAATAAAGAATATAAATTAAAAAAAAAAAGAAAGGGTATTTTCTAAAATACACCTAATGGGCCAAGCAAGGGTCCAAAAATGCATAATAGGATGATACTGATACCATAAATTAATCCTACAACTTTTATTTTATCTTTTCTCTCTGGTAAATCATAAACATAAAACGCTCCAACAAAGAAAGGAAAATACCCAATCAAGAAAATTAACCAAATACCCCCCAAACTAAGATCCCACCAAGGGTACTCCCAGATCAAATAACCCCCCATATTTAAAAGGCATTCAACAAAAACACTAAAAATAGTAAACCCGATTGCCCATGTCCATCTATTTGGAAGCCCTAAAAATTTCTGGTTTTTATCTTCGGGTAGAAATTTCGCAAATACAATTCCAGCGATAGAAAACATAAAAGCTATCTCAATGTTCCACCCAATTAATATTATGAACCCACTTGCAGAGGGAGTAGTCCAAAAGGCTGAGTAATCGCTAAATGCGAAGACCAAGGCGTTCCAAATTTCATTAATGAGATCCAGCCCTAAAATAGTCAAACCAGCAAATATTGTGCTCCAATTATTTGTTTCTCGCGCTTTTTTAATTTCAACTCCGTAAATATATAACACTATTACCAATAAGGTAACAATATACCATCCAGTATCGGGATTTAATTGCCTTAACTTAGACAGTGCTTCAAGAGATGCGGATGTAGGTGTCATTTTTATACACTATTATTATTATAATTTTTTAAATGTTTATTTTAATTATGCAAAATCTTAGTTTATAATATATATATACTTTTTTCGTTTGGTTGGACCTTATATTTCTAAATTGATTAAGGAAAAATATAATAAATAAAAATAACATTTGAGATTATTCAAATCTCAAATTTGATTTGAAGTGGATCAGTTTCAAATACTGAACTAAATTCTTTATTGGGGTCTATTCATAAATAGAAAATCTTATTCTGCTATTTTATTAGCAATTAGAGCTGCTGAAGCTCCAGCACCAAATCCATTATCGATATTTACTACTACTAATCCAGGGGAACAGGATTGTAACATTGTTGTTAAAGCCCCTACTCCTTTTTCACCTAAACCATACCCACTTGAAATGGGAACCCCAATAACTGGAATATCTACTAAAGCTGCCACAACCCCAGGAAGAGTACCTTCCATCCCAGCACAAACGATGATTACTTGAACTCCTTCTTTTATCATTTTGCTCAATGGATTAAAAATTCTATGTATACCCGCGATGCCTAAGTCATAACTACTCACAACTTTACATCCCATTGACTCAGCAATTACTTTAGCTTCTTCTGCAACAGGAATATCAGAACTTCCAGCAGTTATTATCCCAACAATACCATCTTTCTTTTTAAATTCAAAATTTTTGAGTTTAATAATGATAGTTCTTGCTAGTTCATTATATTCTATTGACAACTCAGAATTGTTTCCAAATTCCCTAATAATGGCATTTTGTTGATTTTCTGTAAACCTCGAGACAATTGCAAACTTATTTGTTCCTAAAAAAGATTTGATTATTTGCAAAATCATATCAGCACTTTTGTTTTCAGCATATATTACTTCTACAATTCCAGTACGCATTTTACGAAGTATATCTAACTTTGCAAGATCTCCAACTTCTTCAATCAAATTAGCTTTCAAGAGCTTTTCTGCATCATCTATTGAACATCTTTTTTCTAATAATCGTTTAAGTATCTCTCTGATATTTTCCAATCAAATCACCTTTATGTGAATATGTGTCAAATTGAAAAACTATGAAAAATCTTTAAACTTTTCTGTAAATTTAATAATATCTTTAAAGAGCCTTAGGTTTACAGTTATAAAAAAGATTATAAAATTGCTTATATACGAATTAAAATTTAATTGCAATGCAAGATTATAAGTTTACAATTTTAATCTAAAAAATAAAAAGTGGTAATTAATGA
This sequence comes from uncultured archaeon, assembly GCA_964493715.1. Taxonomy (GTDB): domain Archaea; phylum Asgardarchaeota; class Lokiarchaeia; order Sigyniarchaeales; family SOKP01; genus SOKP01. Next base: position 31,410 of record CAZBPC010000024.1, on the reverse strand, counting down.
AAATTGACTACACATCTTATAAAGATGTAAAACTAAAAGGTAAAAAGGTTCTTATCAGAGTAGATATCAACTCAAATATTGATATGGAAAAGATGGAAATTAGAGATTCACCCAGAATTCGAGCATTAGCACCAGCATTAAATGATTACTTTAAGAAAAGTGCTGTTATTATCTTAGCTCATCAGTCACGACCTGGAGATCCCGATTTTACGGACATGAGTTTGCATGCAAAAGAAATTGAGAAAGAAATAGGGCGTCCCGTAAAATTTGTCAAAGACATTTTTGGTGCGGAAGCGATTAAGGCAATTAAGGAATTAAAACCTGGAGAGGTATTAGTTCTTGATAATGTACGAAAATTTGAAGGAGAAATGAAAAATTATAAGAATTTCTCCGATGCTGAAGCAACTGAATTAGTACAAAAATTGTTTCCCTTGGTAGATTACGTTATTGTGGATGCATTTGGTGCAGCTCATCGTGCTCATGCATCTATTGTTGGTTGGCCAAAAATGCTTGCTGGACCTATAACCGATGAAGAATTAGGTGTGTTAAAAAAAATTATAGACGTACCAGATAGACCCATGGCAATGCTTATCGGTGGAGCAAAAGCAATAGATAAATTCAAAGCCATGAAATATAATTTTGAAAGCGATAAACTGGATTACGCCCTATGCTCGGGTTTGACAGCGGTATTAATATTTGAAGCGCTTGGCAAAAATATGGGAGAACCAAATCATAAAATCATAGCTAAAGACTTAGAAGAGAACCATACCATGATTAAAGAAACATATGAAAAATTCAAGGAAAGAATCATCCTTCCAGTAGATTTAGTGATTGACGATAATGGGAACAGAAAAATAATCACTATAGATGAAGCTGAGGCATATAACATGACTACCGGTGATATTGGTCCCCAAACAGTGAAAAAATTCATTGACATCATTATGAAATGCAAAACTATCATTGCAAATGGTCCACCAGGCATATTTGAAAAGGAAGTTTTTAGGGAGTCTACAAATGAGATAATTGATGCTATGGCTGAAGCTACTAAGAAAAATCATGCGTTAACTGTGATTGGTGGTGGTGAAATGGGTGCTGCTGCTTCAATGGCAGGAAAAGCTGATGAAGTATCGTTTATTTCTACAGCAGGAGGAGCTATGTTAGAACTTCTTTCTGGGCATGAGCTCCCTATGATAAAGGCCTTAAGAGAGAAGAAATTTTAAATTAATTATTTTTATTTTTTTAAATTGGAGAGTAATTTTAATAAAATATTTATTTTTTAACATTATAATTAACTTAATCACAATTTTCATTCGTGGGCCAGTGGTCTAGTCGCTATGACGTCTCCTTGACGTGGAGAAGGTCGGGAGTTCAATCCTCTCCTGGCCCACCATAAACCTACAACAACTGATCAAAATGCCGCTTAAAATTCGTTGGAGTTCAAAAGAATATATCTCAACCGCTCTTATATTACTTGGAGGTTGCGGATTATTTCAAGTATTATACATCGCGATTAGTCAATATTTATTACAAGTAGGAAATTACTTGATCATCACAATAATCCCTCTTGGTACTACATTTGCATTGTATTTCGCAACAATTATTATTTATGAAGCTTTTGCTCAGGTTGAAAGAACAGATAAAATCAAGCGTCAATATATTAAGTCTAGATCATATTCTTCAAAGATCAAGGCAATTCTTAAGAATTCTATAGTACGTCCTCTACTAATCAATTTTGCTTCCTTTACCATAATCTTTTTCATTACATTTTTCATAAGTTTATCCTTTAATAATAGGCAACTTTCATTTTTATTAGCAGAAGTAATAGGTGGATTGATTTGTTTACTCATTGCTAATTATTTTGAGAAGAATTATGCTAAAGTTAGGCGATTTTAGAATTCGAGATTATTTCAACTTTTCTTAATCCCACCATTCAATCTGAAAACCATAATTTTTTCGTAAGTATTAACAATTATGAAGAAAATTTATATAATAATCGTTTCTAGATTATTTATAAATAAATGTTGGAAATTGGTGGCGAATCATAGTAAATCTTGAAGTTAGATGTCCATCTTGTTCTAAAAGAGGTAAAATTGAAGTTTCTGAAGAAAAAGTTAAAAATACCACTAGAGGTTTATACGCTGTGAATGTTTCAGAAAATATAATTTGTGATCACTCATTTGTGGTTTATGTAGATAAAAATTTAACTGTAAGAGATTCATTTATGGCTGATTTTCAGATTGATTTACCAACATCAGACTCAAAACAAGAAATCGATGAAGATACTAATATTTTATCTCGATCAATTGATGTAGCGTTAATCCGAATGAATTTTACAGCTTCAGTGTTAGCATATTTTTTAAAAGCTATAATCAGAAAAAAAACCATTATCATAATATCTGAGAAAGATTTTCTAAATGAACATCTCTCAAATTTTTTCAAGTTTATTTGTAGTGAATCTTTTAATGTTAACTACGAGATCATTCATCTTAATGAATATGATAACACGCATCACGGGAATCATATCGTTATTCAAGAAAACGAGGTTTTGAAAGATGATGACAATATTCTCACCTCAAAGCGTATCAAGGTCGAAAGAACAATAATTCAGACCTTTCTAAATGAGATTGACCCAGTAATGGGTATGATTTTATTGAAAAATGAACTCAATCGAATTTATCAACTCTCTGGAATTATTGTAGATATGATTAAGAATTTGAAGAAAAACGAAAAATTATATTCTAAAAAGGTTATTTATGATATCGCTAATATACGGGGAATACAACTTCAAATTCCTTATTTAGAATATTTATATGAAGTAATAGAATATTATTTTGAAGTAGAAATACCCAGATCTTCAAATATTTCGAATTTCTTGGGAACTTTATAAAATATTCATTTCGATAAAGATACCATAAAACCTTTTGATATTTTATAAAGCTGAATTCTCAATATAATCTTTTCTTTTTATTACACGCCATTCAGGATACCATACTATTTTGTAGTCCAATTCTTGAATTTTCATGGTATTTATGATATTATCATAGCTGTTAAACCCATCAACACCAAAGCCATACGCATAGAACTTGATAATATATTCAAACTGGATATTATTGGGATCATCTTCAAGGTATTCAAAAAGCAATTCTGGTTTATCAATACATTTAATATCTTCAGAAGTTAGACTCAATTGATTTGTTTGAAATATTAATTCAATCAATTTAATCTCATTTTTCAAAATGTTTTTTTCATTCACTACTGCCATATCATTCATTCCCTATTAAAATAAGTGTATTGTTACTATCGAAAATTAGATTAAAAACAAACTATCACTAATGATTTTTTAATTTCTTTCTCTTTGATGATTTGTATCAAATACAAACTAATTTTCGTGAAAGGTCTGTTTCACGATCTGTTTTCAGTTGTAAAAACAATCTTATGTTAGAAACGCATTATAGAAAGCAATTTCCAATTTTTTAAAATATAATCCTAATATTTAATAATGGTCAATAATAAAAAATAAAATAATATATGTGTAATCAATTATTTGAAGGTGATAAAAAGTGTATAACAATATATTAGTAGGTATAGACGGGTCTAAAGAAGCTCACAAAGCTCTTAAAAAAGTCATTGCTTTATATAAAGATTGGAATAGTAAAATCGTAGTATTTCACTCCGTTGAACATCACATGATTCCTATTACGATACCTGTATTTACTACGGCCTACTCTTTTCCCTTAACCTCTTATTCAGATATGCGCGATGAGTATATTAAGGTAGGCAATCAAATATTGGAAGAAGCAAAAAAACTTTTTGAGGAAGAGGGAATATCCATCGAAACCAGATTAGTGGAAGACATTAAACCGGAAAAATATATCATTGATAAAATTGAAGAAGAAAATTTTGATTTGGTTGTTTTAGGAGGTAAAGGGCAACATTTGAAAATTGGTACAATATTAGGTACAGTATCAACTCATGTTGTCAATAATGCTAGTTGCGATGTATTAATTGTTCGATAAATTTCTATTCCATATTAAGGAAAAAGGAATTTTTCCTTGAAATGAGCATAACGTGAAAAAAAGGTCATGAGGAAATTAAACCTCAGAAGACCTTCTTTCTTTTAATTTGACTTATTAATTATCATCAAGCATTGAGATTAATCCTTGCACAATTTTACAGGATTCTAATAAAACTTGAGGGTTGATTTTATCAGGAGTGTCATTTTTGCTGTGAGAATATTTCGTAGCAGATAATGTAGTTATGTCAATTGAATCATATTTTCTCAAATGGAATGGAATGGAATCTGTGTGGGCTCCGTTTAATACTCGATGACCATAAATCTTTAATTTTTGTTCATCTGCAGATTTATGGATGTGGGAAAGCAATATATGAGAAGCACTTTTAGGGGGGAAAATACCATAGGATTTGATATATTCGACTTCATTTCTCTTACTATTCATACATGAGACCATGTCAAAATTAATTTGAAGTGGTTTCTCGTCATTAAAGGAATTTTCATATTTATCTACGAAAAATCTTGAACCCATAGTGCCTATTTCTTCGGCTGAAAATTGACAAAACCAGAGATTAAAATTATTCAAAGGAGTATTCTTGAATATTGAACTCAATTCAAAGACTAATGCCATTCCTGAAGCATTATCTAAAGAGCCTATAGAATTATTTTCTGTTTTTATTAAAATAACCATAAATATTGAAAAAATGGTCACTATCGATACAATAATAATACCGATTTCTAGAAGGATCAGAATCGTTCTATATATTTCAAAATAATAATCAATTAGGAATAAAGCAAATAAAATCATAAAAGTAATTCCTCCAATTTCCCATATCACGACAAAAAGAACCCTCCAAATAGTTTTAAATGTTTGGGATTTAGAATCTAAATGTGCAGAGATGATTATATTACGTGCTTGTTCAGCTGGAATTTTAGTTGCAGGAATTTTTATAAAAACATTGGTTGCAGATACCTTTTTACCAAAACTTTTCTCCCAAAATCCTTGCATTTCGGGGTGTTTCAAGATTTTAATCATAGAGAGAAAGATTGTTAGAATACTTATTATTGTAAAAAATACTAAAGCAGGAAAAAGGTATTTAATAAAAAGAAGTACTGTAATAAGAATGAGACTCATAAACGCAATTATTTTTACTAATATTTCTGAATAAAAGGTTGAAAATTCAAATTCTTGTTTTTGGATTTCATTTTCATTGAAACCTATTTTTTGAAATGTTTCTACGGTTAACTTTACAGCAGATTTCTCCCCTTCAGATCCTGCTAATCTCGGGAAACTGAATTTCTTTACGTAATGGAACAATTTCTCTCTAATCTTTATATCCTTCTCATTAATCAAATTCTTATCTAACATGTGATTCTCCTTAGTAAAATTTTACTGTTTTTTTAATTTTTAATTTTTATCATATATTATGAAATATTTCATAAAATAGTAATTAAATGGATCAATGATCCTATTCCTAAAAGTGTAGAAACAGCAGATCCAAAAAACACTTGAATTATAATGAAAGAATTTATCAACACTGAGCTAAATTTATTTGTTTTTTCATATATTATCGAATTCATAATCATTACTGCTAAAAAGATCAGAAAACTGACCAAAATTGAATTGATTATAAAAATAGGGTAAGACAAGATCATTAGTATAAAAATATTAATTATTGATAATATCATGGTTATCATCGTTTTCTTATATGCGGATCTTATGAAATTTAATGAAGGATAAATAATTTTTCTATAGAATAATTCCATAATTAAATAAAAGGGGTAAACTGTATAGGCTAATAAAAAATCCAAGATATTAACAGGTGAGAAAAAAGCAAATGGATAAGAAATTGAGAAGCATATATACAGACTTAAAAATATTATTGTCGAAATAAATGAATATAACAAAACATTCTTATGAAACTGTGATTTAATTTCCTTCTTTAATTGTAATTCAATATACAAGCTTAATTTTTCTCCAATTTTCTCTGAACTAATGTAATATTTGATTAAAATGGCCACAAAATATATTATAATCATGATGATAGGTGTAATAATAAGACTAGATATTCCAAATAATTGAAAAAAGATCAACCAAATTCCTAAAAAGGTTATAAAATAAAAAAGAACCTTTAAAGATTGCTTTAAAGGAGTCGATATCATATTTCTTTTAAGATTTTCAGATGAAATTTTCCCTCCACTTTTAACTTCATCTTTTATATGAAAGAATTTTAAAATGAAGATCATGATAGATAATGTTGTTGAAAATAGCCCTATTAAACTTAAACCAAGTAATAATAAAGTATATTTATAAGATAGATGTATTAGACCATTGATTGTATCTGAATTGAAGAAAATGTTTTCAAACCAATTTATTGTACGAATTAAAACCGTATCAGAAAATAGATAATGAGCACCCAAAAACAGTTGTTGAGTTATGTTAATTAAGGTACAATTTGTTAGATTTTGAAGAACTAAAGCATTTTGTTTATAAGGTACAGTTTCATCGTAAATTGATTGAATTCCAAGCAAGTTTCTCGGATTAGTATCATTTATTATTTTCGCAGGTATATAATTCATAAATGGATTGTCGTTACTAATTCCAAAGAAGCTTGCTGAAAAATTTACTAAACCGGCCCACGTCACTGTAGCTATAAAACGATCATCTAAAGCACTGTTCATTAAAACAATCATCCCTCCCAATGAATGACCAACTAAACCGATTTGTGAAGAATTTATTTTCTCATAAACGGGTAAAGATTCAATTAAATCTAATAATTTAGAACAATCCTGGGCAACCGCAGGGACATTGGTCCTATTTCTATAATTTTGATTATTAATATCTAATATGTGTCCTGAGCTTTCTCCATCACCTCTATAATCAATTGATACTACATAAAAACCCCTTTTTGTAAATTCGTTTGGGATACGTGGATCCAAATCTTTTTGACTTCCGAATCCATGGGCATAAAAAATTAGAGGAGCCTTTTCTTGAAAAGTTAATTCATGACTAGGATAATATAAGTTAGCATAAATTGTTGCTCCACAAGACTGAAACTTTAATCTTTCATAGTAAACATAACTTTCTACTCTATTTGCAAATAAAAAGATTAAACAAATTATAAAAAAAATTATGGGGATTAGTAAAAGTGAATGCTTTTTCTTGTGAAACTTGAGCTTTTTCATTTTTCAAATCCTTTAATTTTGGCAATTTTCCGAATAATAATTTAATCTAATAAATTATATTTTACAATTAAGCTCCAGGTTTATCGACTTCTATGCGCAATTCACTAAGAAGTTTATCAATATTATTTGATTTCTTATTTATATTAAGTATAGTGCTTAAATGAGCAACCTCATTGTCTCCCACAATTAATGATAAAGATCCTGCTCTTAAGAGTATAAATTCTATTAAATCCGGAATTTTTTTTTTGATCGTTATACCTTGTGTTGGAAATCTTTCAGCTTTGAGGAAAATACCAGTTCTATGGTAAATCTCGTTTCGCTCCAATCGCCAATAATCAAATCTTACCCCAATAAATACAAAAATTAACACTACGCCCAAGATTATTGACATGACCATATAAAATTCTACAGTCATCCCAATATTAAATTCAAAATTTTGAAATCCTTCCATAATCATAGCCATAGTCGCAGGGAGTACCAGAAAAACCAATAGAAGAATTACAATAACTATAATTAAGGTAATTATGAATAATTTTATTGAAGAAAAATCAAAGGAAATTGTGAGTAAATTGATAAAAAATACCAATGTCCATATAAATCCCAATCCAGCTAAAGAATTCCCAGGTAGGCCCCAAAATGCTTGTATTATCCATAAAATTATTGATGTAATGAACAATGGGAAAAGAAATATCGCTTTAGAATAATTTCTTAGATAAATTACTTCGATTTCTTTTTTTTTATTTTTTTTTTCACTAACATTCAAGGATATCACTTTTTTAATTTTTTAGAGATCTATTTTGTATAATTAAAATTAAGTCTCAAGGTATTTAAAAAAAATGCTTGAATTCCATAAATTATAAAAAAAAAAATGTTGAAAATTTATTAAAAAGTTGTTTATTTTCCTATTTTACCCGTAAGCCAGAGGATAAAAACAATGAGACCAACTATACCACCAATTATGCCAATCCATATAAATATCTTAATATAAACAAAGATAAAATAACTATATGGTAAGCTTCCAAATGGTACAAGCCAATTTCCTTCGATAAATACAACGATCAGAAAGATAATAAAGGTAAAAAATGTAAATCCACCACTACCTCCTCTCTTTTTAGCGTGTTTTTTCCTATGTGCTTTCCTCTCCTCTTTTTTATCGTCGTGTCTCATCTTTTCTTTTATGTAGGCTTTATTATCTGCAGATATTATCTTCCACCAGAATATACCTCCTACAAGACCAAAATACCCACATAGTGGAAGTACCACTAACAATAGAAGCCAACCTATGGATACAATAATAAAAGCGAGAGAGGATCCAACTGAGAAATCATTAAAAGTCCAGGTACCATATCCTCCAATATCAGAAGATTGAATGAATAATAATTCAACCGTGATCCCTCCAACAATGGCACCAACGAATCCAATTAACACGATTAATAAGATATACCAATACTTTTTAAGTAGGACTCTTATGAACTCTCGTACTTCTTTCATGATCTCTTTTTCTATATCGCTCATTTATGATTTCACATGCTTTTTATTTAACATTGACATTGAAACATTATAATCAGATATTACAACAATATAAACATTTTTATAATAAAAAAGTTTTAGAGCCCAATTTTTAGAGCCGTTTTTGAGGAAGAAAAATAGGGATGCGCCGCCCGGGAATTGAACCCGGGTTACTGATTCATTACTCTTCAAGAGATTTTCTTGAAAAATGGCAAACCAGTATACTGACCACTATACTAGCAGCGCTTTGATATTTAAAATATATGAAAGAATTAAAATTTAATGATTAAATTAAAGAAAAATGATATTAATGCCTTATTGCAATGTTATAAAAGTAACTCTAACTTGAGAAATAATATTTCTTCCAAATTTGGAAAAATTTAGAATTGAGTGAATTCGGAAACAGTTTGCTGTAATTCGTGGGATACAATAAATTTTTCGAGTTCTTGGAGACTAGTTGCTGTTCCTTCTCGGACACCTGTTTTCATAGATTCAAAGGAGGACATTGCTGTTGCGAGTTGGGTCATTTTATCAAGTGGATAGTTGTTTAATTTAGAGATTAATAGCCCACTTAGAAATGCGTCTCCTGCTCCAGTAGTATCCATTACACTAACTTGATATATACCGCTTCTAACAACTTTTTTTCCATCTGTTAATATAGAGCCTTTTGCACCATCTGTAATAGAAACCAATTTAGGTCCCAAATCAAACATTTTTTTAGTAGCAAGATATCTATCTGATTCTTTGGTGAACTCTTCTGCTTCTTCAGTATTCATTGATACGACATCTGAATTTGTAATTAAAATTTTAGCCCAGTTGGGATTATTTTTTATAATTGACATGCTCGGAGCAGCAAAAACCAAGCCACCGTTTTTTTTAGTAAGTGTAATAGCTTTTTCAATTGCTTGACAACCACTTTCAGAAGTTAATGAAGTCCATGCTAAAGCACTAATATCCTTAAAAAGTTCTTCTTTAATATCTTCTGGTTTAAGCAAATTATTAGCACCTTTATAAGCAAGAATGCTTCTATCTTTACCCCACTCTGTTTTTAAGATGACTGAAAAAGCTGTAGAATCCTCATCAGTTTGTATTAAATGTGACAAATCAACACCCCTTCTTTTGAGATCATTTATACATATCTCAGCAGAGAAGTCTTTTCCAACTACTCCTAAATAAATAGCATTAAATCCCAACTGTGCACAATTCGAAGCGATATTAGCACCTGAACCTCCTGGATAAAATCTAATTTCTTCGACGTTTAATTTCCGACTATATTCAATAGCAGTGTATTTTTTAACGATTTCTTTATCAAATAACTCAAATCGTAGAATGTCTTTTACTTGAATAAGCGCATCGAGAGTATTACTTCCAATTGAAATAACTTTTTTTTTTATACTCATAATTAAATTCATTTGGAATAAATTAATTAGAAATTAAGATAAGAATGGCATTTTATCTTAAATAATTTTGCTAAGAAGAAAAAACTTAGTTTTTGAATTATTTTATTTGTACTTGAATGAGTTTATATTTAAAATTATTAAATTAAAAAGTTAGAAGAAATAGAACCTTAATATACGATCAAGATGAAGCCTAGTTAATCTCTGGATTTTAATTTATTTAACTCATCTTCTAGTTCTTTTATTTTTCCATCTGGTTCAACAGTAGGTAACGCTCCACCAATTTCAACTTGTATCTCTGCATCAATCTCGCCTAAAACATCTTTTACTTGAGAATCAGTGACTGCTGTGTCTACCATCATATCTCCAATCCCATCAGAGGTAATTTCTTCAGTTACGCTGAAATCTTCCATATCGATGCCAATTTGAGTCATTAATTCTGTAAGTTCAGGAATAGATAGCTGATTTTTCAACATCCCTAAACTCTGGGCAATTCCATGCATGACATCTGACACATCTTTTATAGCATTAGCTTGTTCTAATTTAAAGACCATTCCTTCAAGATTAGTACGGAAATGATCGATTGCACGAGCTTGTTTTTTTATCTGAAGGTGATTTCGCGCGTGGAATTCTGAACCTTGCATATCTCCCTGTTTTCGTAGTTGTACGGCTTTATCCCTTGCTAATTTGGATGTCATTTCCATCTTTTTGGTCTGTCTCATCAGTCGCTTATTAAAAACTTTCAATTTGACTGTTGCGGATCGAATTGAATCTGGTTTCTTACCTCCGCTAAGCCATTTACTCATATCCTTTAAAAATCCTATCGTAATCACTAAATTTTGGTATTTTTATATATATTATAAGAAAATTCAAGGTTATATAATTTTTTGTAGACCAATTCTTATGAATGATGTTTAAAGAGAAAATTTGAAATATTTCCACAGATTAAATTAGATTTAAAGATTGTTCTAGATTACGTATAAATACTAAGAATATCTTAATAGAAATAAATATCTTAAAAGTAAAGGTTTTTAGTCGTGAGTAGTGTTGATTCTAAATTATATCTAGTAGCAGTAAGAGAGGCTCAAGCGGCAGTAGAATTAGATGAGAGCGGTCAATACCGTAAAGCTATAAATAAATACCAAAGAGCAGCTGATATTTTAATACAGTTTATGAAATACAATAAAAATCCCGAAATGAGAAGAGTCTGTCAAGATAAAGTCGAAAATTTTGTAGAACGTGTTAAAGTTTTAAAAGCACATCTTAATGGTCCACGTGGACGTAGTTCCCATCCATCACAAAAACCAGCTGATTCAGGAGGAAGTGATAAAGGGAGTGAAAAAGGTGATAATCAGTATTCACCAGAAGAACAAGAATTAATTGATACTATCTCTGACACAATTTTGACAGAATCACCTAATATACGCTGGAATGATATTGCAGGTTTAGCAGATAGCAAGCAATCATTAAGAGAAGCTATTGTTCTCCCCATTATGAAACCCAAATTATTTACAGGTGCTAGAAAACCTTGGTCAGGTATTCTTTTGTTTGGTCCGCCAGGTTGTGGGAAAACTCTATTGGCTAAAGCTGCAGCTACGGAATGTAAAGCCACGTTTTTTAGTGTGTCTTCGGCTGATCTTTTAAGCAAATGGTTAGGCGAAAGTGAGAAATTAATAAGTACTCTCTTCAATCTTGCAAGAATTAAAGCTCCAAGTTTGATATTCATGGATGAAATTGATTCAATTGCAACAAAAAGGGGTGAAGGTCATGAAGGAGGTGGTGAGCGAAGGGTGAAAACACAACTACTTAGTGAAATTCAAGGAATAAAATCTAATCGTGAAAAACCTCTTTTAGTGTTAGGAGCCACTAATCGACCTTGGGATATCGATGCTGCAATGCTGAGTAGATTTGAAAAGAAAGTATATGTGCCTCTCCCAGATATGCCCGCAAGAGCCGGAATTTTTAAGATTCATACAGAAGGTATCAATTCTGATTTAACGGAAGAGGATTATATTGAATTGGCTGTTCGTGCTGATGGATACTCCGGAAGAGATATTTCGAATGTTTGTCGTGAAGTAATAATGATTCCCGTGCGAGAATTAGATATGGGTGGTTTATTAGAAGATCCAAGTCAAGATGTGGTCGTTAGAGATATTAATTTAAAAGATTTCATAAAAACTCTGAAAAAAGTAAAACCAATGACCACTGAAAAGGATTTGGATCATTATCAAAACTGGGCAAAAGAATTTGGAGAGTACTAGTCTTTTATCAGATGATTAGAAATGGAAAGGCAAAGAGAAAGACCAAAAGAAGTTCCAAATGAAGTAAAAGAAAAAGCAGATAGAGAATTAGAGGAATTAAGGAAAGAACTAACAAGATTAAAGGAGTTAAAGAAAATTCAAGAATTACAGCATATTCAAGTAGAGGATATTTCAACAGAAGAAGAACTTAATGAAGTAAAAAATGGGAACATTGAAACCCGCCTAAACAAAATTGAAGATTTTCTTACTTCCAATCTTGGACAAGTAGATAGTAAAGCTTATAAACAGAATGCTGAAGAAATTGAAAGAGAGTTACAACGCATAGAAACAGAAATAATTGGAGAAAAGGCGGTTGTAGCAAAAGAAGTATCTACTTATGAATTATTGCTTAATGATTATCCTTGGTTAGAAGAAACGAGATACATTTTCATGTATTCCATCCCTAATAAGAAAACTAATACCAAAGATTATGAATCTTGGAAAAGTGAATGGTTAAAAGTGCTTTTTGATTATGCGCGATATGCAATTTTACACATTTTATACTTAAGAAAAATGCAATCTGTTAAACCATTTGCAAATTTTGAAGATAGAGCTACAGCTTTAAGAGAAATTGCTCAAGCACTTGTCGATAAGGAACAAGCAGAATGGCTTTCAAAGAGTAAGGAAAAACTGAGAGTATATTGGAAGTCTCTTGATAATTGGGCAGAAGAGATATACGAGTGGGCGATGGAAATTTCACCGCTAGAACCAATATTGATATTTGAAATAAGAGAATCTAATCAAGAATTCAGCAACCTTCCAAGAGAAGATATTGAGAAAATTTTTAAAATGTTAGAAAATGATCGTAAAGGAAAAATTATAGAATTAGAAGATGGGCAAATATCTTTTAAGATAAATGTTGAATAATTAATTAAACTGATGGGAAGTACCATTGTTTTCCCTTTAATATTGATTCTCTGAATTTTGCTATTCCGCTACCTTCCAACGATTCTAGTGTTTTTATAGCACGATCTTGAGACCAATTTAACTCTACACATACATCTTCTATTGAAACATATCCTTTTTCTTTAGCAATACCAATAATTTTTACTTGATCACTCGTGTATTGAACGGAGAAAAATCTTACCATTACTGTTCCAGAATCCAACTCTAATAGTTCGTCAATCACGTGTTTCTTTTCCAGTATCCGTAATGCTTTAAGTAAATCTTTAAGATCAATATTACCTTTTAGAATTCCTGTATTTACCAGTTCAAATACCTCATTAATCGGTACCAGCCCAACTCCAATTTCTTCTTTCTGTAATAATAACCTTTGATACGCCAATAATCCTAATTTTTCATGGTTAATTTTTGAGAATTTTATTAATACATCGTGTTCTGTTATTTGCTCTGTTATAATTTTAGAAGAAGGAATGTTATACATCTTTTGCAATTCTCTAACTTCTTTCTTTAATTCTGGAGTCAATGCTAAAATAACACCATGTTTTTGAGCTATATCTTTAAGTTTTTCTTTAGTGAAGTTTTCAGTGGAGACTTTTGCTTGGATATCTTTTATTTTCAGCTCTGCGGCTTTTCTCTTCATAGCTTCTCTTAAATCTATTTCGTCTTCTATTTTTCGTATTCCCATATCAATGATCTCTCCTTTTTGATTTATCTCCTTCAAGACTATTTATTTATGTTTTATTAGGGTTTTGTAATTTTTATGACAAAATTAAAAAAATATTTTTTAAAAGCTTTATTGATTAGTGATAATAAAACTACTTATTTCTTTTTATTGCAGTTAAGAATGAGAGCCTTTAAAAATTTTAGACTTCTAAATGAAACTGAAATTAAAATTATTCTTGCTGCTTTAAATCAAATTTCACCAAGTATTGCTCCATTTATAGAAAAAAAGAATTTTTCATTATACATATTAATTCCTGAAAATGAGAATAGGCATCTAGTTTATTTAATTTTTGAAAGGCTACGAGAGTTAATCCTTAGCTTTCAAATTAACGTAAAGATTACATCAACGGGATTATATTTAGGTTTTATATCAAGAAATACATTTTTTTTAAGCTTAGAAGGAGCAGAGTTCTTTCTAAAGGAAAATATCATTCCAGAACACAATATTTTAAAAGTAACAAATGAAGGGGAGAAAGCAATACTATATGGAAATCCGATAACAAAAAGGATGATTTCTAATTTTCCGTCAGATTTTCAAAAAAGTGCAATACTGCTAGTTTTAAATGAATCAAGAGAGCTTATAGCTCTTGCTCGTTTGGAAAATGATCCTTCTAATTATAAATTACTCAATCAAGGAGATTTAGTAGCAACTAATTTAATTGATAAAGGATATTATTTAAGAAGAAAACAATGAGTATTAAACAATTAAGTTTAGTCTTTTAGATCAAGTTGATTAATTTTTTTATCTTCGATTTTATCAATTTCGTCTTCTAACTCGTCATACAGAGAAAAAAAACCGGGTACTAAACCAATTGGGGATTTCTCTATTTCGTTTCTTATATTTTCATATTCTTTCTCATCAGGGAACATTTTTTTTAGTTTATTATCAAATTCTCCTACTCGTTTCATAAATTTACTGGATAATAGAAGAGGCTGTTTTCTACTAAAAATAACATGAGAAGGAAAGTTTGAAAAATATTTCTCAATCAATTCACTTGCGGTTTCATATTTCTCCATATCAGTAAGGGAATTTTCCAATTGTTTTTTAAATTTAGACTCAAAATCTCGCGTAAATTTCAGTACTGAATCTCTTAACAATTTTGATGATTTGGAAGAGACCAAACCTACAGTTACATTATCTGATTCATGGACTATCAATATCCCCTTTTGTAAATTAATATCTAATAATCCACCAATGGTCATGACTTCTTCACTCATCAATTGCACCGCATTGATAAAGCCAGTAAATATATTTTCGGCAATTTTGGATTCTGACCAATCATAATCGAAAAGTGGAAAGCCATGACGATCTTTGACTAGTATTCGAAATATTTTAAATGGTAATATATGTAATAATTTTGGTTCTCTCTCTATAGCGATAATTAAAATGACAAAACCGATAATTGAAAATATATCTGCAATTATAAGCATTAAACCATTGATATAATAAAGTAGATAGAAAATAACTACTACAGGGGAGAAAACGATTATCCCCAGAAAAAAGATAGTAGCTTCTTTTTTAATTAAAAATGGTGCATTTAACCATGTTTTTATACCCCAGTAGAAGACATAACCTTCGATATATAATACGAGACCATCCCCTATTAGAGAAAAAAGGCCTTGCCATCTTATAGTCACATAGCCATCACTATTAACTATATTCACTATTCCAGGTTGAAAGGCTAAGTATATCAATACTGATGATGCAGCGATAACAATTAATAATCCTAATGACATATAAGACTCTTTAAGGGTATAATTTACTCCCATAACTATAAATATTGCCGCTAAAACAACAAAAAATCCTGAAACTACCGAAAGAGATTCAATTAAGAATAGAGGACTAATCGCTTCTAATAGCATAAAAACTCCCATCGAAATGATCCCCAATCTTAAATATCGTAAAGAAACTATTTTTTTCGTTTTTGGGACAGTATATGTCAATATAGCTGTTATAATAATGACTAACCCCGTTATTAGATCACACATATCCTCAGGATTTATATTAAGAACCATTATTTCATCCTCCTCAATTCTCTATTTATTGCCTCATCGACTTTTTTCTTATCTTTTTGAGACAAAGATAATTCTTTGGATACTGGGTCGTATTTTAACAAATTCTGGTTGATAAGATTGTTGATTCGATAATTCACATAATCTCTTCGTTCGTCAATCTCTTTAAACATATCTGCTTTTTTAATTTGTCCAAGTTCCCTTAATAGGCTAAAGATTTCCCTATTTATTCGATCCTTTACCAGAAAAAGGACTTTTGCGCTTCTCTCATCTTCCTTATATGGTATGAAAACCGAATAATTTCCTATTTTTATTTTTTTTATATAATTAAATTTCATTAACATTTCTAAATGCCATACTAGCTGCCCAGAGCTTTTTTGATTTCCATCTCGCTCGGATAATACTTCTTTTCTTAAAATTGAAAAGTGTGCACATCCATTGAGTTGTATATACTCTAAGATGTTTTTCCTTAAATAATTCTCAAGTACCGTTTCTCTTGAAAATTTTGAGCCTTCAAGTAACACGTGATTATTGATTAAAAAATTAATGATTGAAATTAGACCATTTCGGGGTATCTTTAAGACTTTTTTTGAAACGTTATATAATCTTTCTACATTGAGAGTCTTATTCTGATTCATCATATCTTCCGCTATGGCAATTATATGTTGTACGTTCGGATTATCTAAACTTAAGGGGTGTGCGATAATTTTTTCTTTCATGATGTCCCAGTATTTATTAAACTTAGTCCAAATTTCAAATTCTTCATTAATATATGCATTATCTTTAAATTCTTGTTTCAATTCAGGATAGGTTTCTATAATTCTTGTAAAGGTCTCAAACGAAGCTTTTAAAATTTCAACTTTAATTAGCTCCTTAAAACTATCCCCTTCTGCAAAATTATTAATATTAGTATAAAGATAGAACCTTAACAAATAAAAAGCTATTTCACTCTGGAGCATCATTTCTTATCAGATGAAATTGGATTGAAAGAAAAATTTGAATTAAATCTTTATTGCAGAAAACATTGGATTTCACTCTTTTCTCTTACCTATTGCATAAAAGAATTAATTCATGATTATTAAGAAATAGTGTTATATAAACAAATTAGGACCAAATTTCTACAAAACTTAATGAATTTATATTATATATTCCGCTGAATTAAACATACGAAAAACCCAATCGTATCATTGGTATGCGGATACAATCTCTGAGAATACTTTATATCTTCCCTAAGCATTTTATTATAAACTTCTATTATTCCATCTACGCCATATTTTTTTGGTAACTTAATAACAATAAATTCTAATTCATCTTTTAGCACATCATCTATAACTAATTCATTTTCTTCTGGTGCAATTGAACACGTGCAATATAAAAGTTGTCCTCCGGGATTTAATGAGCTCAAACCAGCTTTTAATAACTTTTTTTGAACAGTACTTAATTTTTCGATATCTTTCATAGTTTTACTTCTCTTTCTACTAGGATCTTGCCTGATTAATCCCTCTCCAGTGCAAGGTGCATCCAATAATATCTTATCAGCTTTCAATTTCAACTTTGATAGATTCACTGAATCATCATTAATAACTATCGAATTATAAATACCCATTCTTCGAAGGTTAATTTCTAAAGCGGGTATTCTGTGTCTATTTCTTTCTATTAATACTAAATTTCCCCTATTGTTCATGATTTGAGCTAGGTGTGTGGCTTTCCCCCCAGGAGCTGCACACATATCAATCACTAAATCACTTGGATTTGGGTTGAGAATTAATGCAGGTAACATTGGAGCAACACTCTGAATATAATAAAATCCTTGAAGATATTCATGAGTTGAACCTAAATTTAAGCGAGATTTCCTAACTTTAAACCCGTCATATATCCAATCAATTAGTTCTAACTTTAACCCTTTGCTTTCCAGTTTTTCTTTTAAAGTATCCTTGCTAATTTTAAGCGTGTTAACTCTGATTGAAGGAGTTAATGGTTTTTCATTTGCTTCTAATAGTTGTTTTGTTTGCTCTTCCCCTAAGAATTGAAAGTACCTTTCAATCATATAAGGTAGATATCCATATTGCTCTGCAAGTTTATGAACAGATTTAGTATCCAAAGAAAGAATCAACTCTTTTTTTTACTCAATATGTGACAATTTAGAAGGATCTAATTAAGTCTAAATTTATTGCTATTTAATATAAATTTAGTAAATAATTATATTGTTATTGAAATAGTTGAAAAGATTAAAGATAATAAAAAATGTATGAAGTAGAAATTAAAGTCAGAATTCAAAATCTTGAAGAATTAAGAGATATAATCCGTTTTAACGGAGGAACATATAATATTAGTCTTCTGCATGAAGATAGTTATTTTAATATGCCCAAAGAATTGAGAGATTTCAAGGATACGGATGAAGCAATTCGGCTTAGAAAATCAGAAGAATTTGATAAGAATGATGATGATATTTTACTCAAATCCAAATGTTATTTAACCTATAAAGGAAAAAAAATAGATTCTAATACAAAAACCAGACAAGAGATTGAAGTAATAGTTGATAACTTTGATAACATGAGAGAGATCTTGAAAATACTCGGTTTCCAAGAGTTTTTAATAATTCAAAAAGAAAGAGAATTATTTGATCTTCTTTATCAAGATGAAAAAATTGAAATTTTATTGGATTATATCCCATTTCTACATCAATATTTCATGGAATTAGAGATGGTTGTTTCCTCACCTCAAGAGATTGATGACGCTCGAGAGATTCTATTTAAATTATTAGAAAGGTTTAATATCAATAAAGATGATTCTATTAGAAAATCATATCTTGAGTTAATCGTAGAGAAACAAAGCAATTAAATTAAAAAAAAAGAATGAAAAGTTGGACCATAATTATATGATTATGAATAACTGTTATGATTAATTAATTGTTTATTTAGTAATTCATCAATCGATTCTATTTCCTTATCTAACTCTTTTTTGCAAGTTTTTAAATTGAAATTTTTATATATGAGTTGAACTTGGTCTTTCTGTATTAAATTAATCTTACTACAAAACTCTTGAACGAAATCGAGAAATTCATAAAAATCTGAGCCATACTTAACTTGAGTTGCCATATTTCTTCTCATACTCTTTTAGTTTAATCCGTTTCTTTTAATTAAAGTATAAAAGAGTCACCTAATAAAAGAATTGGAGTCCAGTATTATCTTTATAAATATTAAGAAGAAAAAAAATAGTTCTTTAAATTTCGATTTTTACTTCGCCTAAGATATGTTCACTTACTTTTTTCTTTTTAGAGGGTACTATGTTCTGAAGATTAATTAGGGTCTTGGAAAATTTAGAACCTCTATCTAATCTACCAAACGAGTTTTGTTTTTCTTTGGAAAATAATTGGAAATCAAAATTCATGAGATTTTTGGCTTGCTCGTTTTTAAATTGCATTAACCAAGAAAAATCGTCAAGATGCAATGATATTTCATCTAAGAGAGAAATTTTTTTTAATTCCATGGTAAAGTACGTGTCCCTAACTTGAACAGGTATAGGGCGCCCCCATTCTTGGAGTTCATCAATCAACATCAGAAAAAAAGTTAGCGGTTGAATGTCAAAATTATGATCTGGTAATCTTTCCTTAAAATTATGCAAAGCCATTGATTTTGCAGCAAAGATATAGCCTTGGTATTCATCATTCGATCTGATTTCTTCGGGAGTACCAAGACCCTTCAGTAAAGATAGTGCTGAAAGAACCCCATGATCCAAATTGAAAGTTGGAGTAAATTGATATTCTGGGTGTCCAGAAATTTGTTGTAAATAAGTATTTGGTAATTGAGATTTCAATACAGGATTGAGAATTCCTGATCCTTTTCTTATCAGAGTCTTAGCTTCCTTAGAAAGACCTTCTTCAATAATATTTAGATACTCTTCTTGGTTTGATTTCCAAGATAAATTTATTTCAAATGGAACAAAATCTAAATCTAATGAGGGATAACATCTCAGAAGTTGATTTAGTAATGAAAAATTAACTGCTGTTGACATCTTTCCCAATGGGTATCCAATGTCATGTAATAAACTCGTGATCCACCATATTTTTTCTTTCAATTGCTTTTCATCGACTTCTAATAATTCAGAGATGATCCCTGACATTTTTCCTTGTCCTATATCTTGCTCTAATAGAAAATCCCCCAAAACTGAGACTCTAAGTGTATGTTCCGTATGATCCCTATAATATTTTTGTACGCTTGTACTATATAAAAACGCTTCGAGGTCTGGTAATGATTTTATCAAATATAGCAATCCTTTGTTATCAATTCCTCTCTCTTTAGAAACATCGAACAACGCAGAAGATAAAGTTCTTTTTTTACCCGTTATAAAATCTAAATCAAGGTCAAAATCAGCTCCTATTTCTTCTAATTCCGGTTTAGATTGTTGCATTTCTTTTTCAAGACGTTTTGTAACCCATTTTGCAGTTTTTCCTGCAATTTTAGCTCCAAATGATCCATTATCTAAATTAGATAATTTTTTCTTTGCATCTGCTAACTGAATTTTAGCTTGAGTAATTTCATCTTCAGTATTCTTAAGTTCATTATGCCCCATTAGAGATGTATCTATCCCATCAATAACATTTTCAACTGTTTTAAATAATTCGGTCATCCAATTACTAAAACTTGAACTTTGAGAAGAAATTCTGTCCATTATCCATTTATCATTGATTATATAATCTAACAAGTCAAATCTACACTTTTTTAATTAAAATATTCTGAATACAAAAGTAACACTTTTGGACTTGAATAATTTTATTTGGAATTTAAGTCTAATCTCTTTTGCTTTTTGCTACTTTATTAATAATTTCAATAAAATTTAAGGGAAAAATCTCACATTAGAAATGAAATTATATTTTAGTATAGAAATAGTTATAATTCTTTACAGATTCCATCAAATTATGAAATTCTCAAAACCAATAACAGATATTATTAGGGAACGCACGTCATGGAGAACCTATGATCCTGAATTACTTAAAGAAGATGTCAAGGGAGAAATTGAGATATTATTGGAACAAGGTAATTTAATTAGTCCTTTTAGTTATAAAACGGGAAATTGCCGATTTGAGTTAGTAAGCGTACTTGAATTTGACCCGAATGAACAAAAACACCTTGGAACCTATGGGATGATATCAGGAGCCCAAGAATTTATTGTTGGCGCATCAGAAAAATCAGAATACAACAAAGTAAATTATGGATATTTAATGGAATTGATAATCCTTAAAGCAACAGATTTAGGTCTTGGTACTTGCTGGCTCGGGGGAACGTTTAACCGGACGATATTTTCCAAAAAAGTTAACTGTAAGGCAGAAGAGATAATTCCTGCAATCACACCCATTGGTTACCCTGCAAAAAGAAGAACTCGAGAAAAAGTAATCCGAAGGATGATTCAAGCAAAGAATAGAAAACCTTGGGACAAAATATTTTTCAATATTAATTTTCAAAATCCCCTATCTAGTGAAAATCTTAATGAATATGCTACAATTTTAGAAATGGTTCGTTTAGGACCTTCTGCTGGAAATAAGCAGCCTTGGAGAATCATAAAAGAAGAAAATGAAAATAACTTTCATTTTTATGTTAAATATCCGGAAGGTCAGATAGCAGCGAGCTATAGACCATTTGTTAAACTTGATATGGGCATAGCAGCATGTCATTTTGATCTAACTGCTAAAGAATATGGCTTAAAAGGAGGATGGCATTTTACTAATCCAGATATTCTACTTCCAGAAAATTTAGAGTATATCACTTCTTGGAAGAGTGCTTAAAAGCTTTATTCTTATTCTTTTCTCAAATCTATGAAGTCCCCATCCATAATTCGTGCGATATATCGTCTTCCTTTTAGAATCCACATAATTTGGTGCCCTTGTCTTGCTTTTTTTCCCCATTCTGACTTCTTATTATGATTCTGTTGGATGAATCTGTATCCAAAGAAATCAATATATTTGATGCCACTCGAGAATTTCTGAATAGAATATTCAATTTCATCAATTACTACGGTTTTCTTCTTATTAAAGATTGCTTCATATATTTTCAAGCTATTAGATTTTATATCTTCTAATTTAAACTCTTTCAATCGAATTCCCACATATTTATAATAGATTAAATATTTGAATCATGATTTTTAAATCTGTTAGTCTAAGATCATTTTGAGGAATTCATTTTCTGTAATAATTTTTGTGCCTTGTTCTTGAGCTTTTAAATACTTGGCAGTAGGTGTGGTTTCATTGGTGACTAAATAACTTAGATTCGTTATTACGCTTTTTTTTGGCTCTCCACCATATTTTAAAACAATATCCTCTGCTTCGGAACGTGTAATTTCGTCGAGTTTGCCCGTGAAACAGAAGGTTAAACCATTTAACTTTCCATCTTGTTCAGATTTGACTATAGAAATTTTATTGGTATCCAGTACTTCAAGCATTTGTGGATATAATTTATTGATCCCTTTCAAGAGATTTTCAGCAGTTATTTCAGCATATCCATCTATCATTGATAATTGTTCCATTTTCGCGCTTTTAATTTTTTCAAGTGTATCATATCCCGCATCAATAACTTTCTTTACGAGTAATTCAGCTATATTTTCTATATTAAAACCCCCAATGAATTTTGCTAAGGATATTTCTTTTACGGCGAATAAGTTATCTAACGCCTTTTTAGCAGAAATTTCTTTAACACCTTCAAATTGGGTTAAATCTGATACATTTAGGTGATATAAGTCAGCAATTTGTTCCACTTTACCCGTTTTAAAAAGGGGATATAACATCAGCTTCTCACTGAAATGTTTGACACCAAGAACATGAATCCATCTTACTAATCTCTGATAATTTCTTTTGGGGCATACTTCATTAGGACAGAATAAACGCGTCCCTTCGTTTGTTAACTCAGTATTGCATTCCTCACATATGACGGGAATAATTATATCCTTTGCATCTTGAGGAATTTTCACAACTCGTTCAATTTTAGGAATTATGTCTCCTCGTTTAGATACAATTACTTCTGCACCAATTTTAAGACCCATGTCTTTTATGAGATTAGGATTAGCTAAGCTAGCTCTACTTACTGTAGTACCCATCAATCGAACA
Source organism: uncultured archaeon (assembly GCA_964493715.1). Taxonomy (GTDB): domain Archaea; phylum Asgardarchaeota; class Lokiarchaeia; order Sigyniarchaeales; family SOKP01; genus SOKP01. The sequence goes on along the minus strand of CAZBPC010000024.1, from coordinate 8,271 downwards.
GGTTCAATAATAGCAACAGGGGTATAATTGTGACCGCTAATGGTCCATTCAACGCTAATCAAAGTACTTTCGATTTCTTCTGCTTGAAATTTGAATGCTATCTGTTTCATTGGTTTAGCACGTTTCATATCTTCAAGATCAATTTCTTTACCTTTTATTACTAGCCCGTCAATGTCATAATCTAATGAATCACGAATGTTATTCATTACGTCTTCTCGTATGTCAATTACTTCCTGTATAGATTTAACAATTTTAGTTTTAATTGTAGGTAAATTTTCACTTTTCATCCATTTTAATTTCTGTATCTCGCTTGTAAAACTTACATCTTCCGTCAAACTAGTCGCATCATAAAATATTAAATTAAGATCTTCACATCCTATTCCATCTTTACGTCGAACTAAACCCGCAGCAGTATTCCTACAATTTTGCATATCCTTATATTTTTTCTCGAAAAGATCATGAAAAAGTAATACCTCAGCTCGAATTCCCCCTGAAAATCTTGTGGATAATCTTGGGATAAAACCTTTCATTTTCATTATGTTAATTGATACGTCATCTCCTACGATTCCGTTGCCTCGAGTGACTGCACATTGAAAAACTCCACTCTTATATTGAAGCTCAATACTTATCCCATCAAGTTTAAACTGAATTAAAAATGTTTTATTGCCACGATCTTCTGCCCATTTTCTGAATTCCGGGGGAGTTGTAACTTTATCCTGTGAACCCATCGGAATCACGTGTTCCTTTTTAGTAAATATTGCAGAAGAATCTGCTCCCACAGTAAATAAAATGGGATTATTAGGATCAAGTGTTCTTAATTCTTCTTCTAATTCATCATATTTTGCATCGGTAATTTCTGGTGTCTCATTATAATATAAAGCTCTATGTCTTTTTATTTCTTGAACAAGGGAATTAATTTTATCCTTAATTATTTGGTTTTCTAATTGTTTTTCTTTTGTTTCACTTGATTTATTCTGTTTGGGACCTAATAAATCATCTAAGTTATTTTGTCTTTTTGACATGATTATAAAAATTTCATGTAATTCAATGATATCTATAATTATTCAGAAAAATTTAAAATATCCGTCTTTAGTAATTTACTATAAAATAGGCTTAGTTTATAGTTTCAATGGCTTAAAACTTTTTAAACTCTCAGGTACGTTCTCAATGATATTTCCTGAAAGATTAAATGCTTTTAAATTACAAAGAAGAGTAATTGATTTAGGAATAATTTTAATTACGTTATTGCCATCATTTTGTAAATTAAAATATTCAAGATTCTTTAAAAATACGATATCCTCAGGAATTATTTCGATTTGGTTAAAGGATAAATTCAAAATTTTCAAATTGGTTAACTTATTAACACATTTAGGAATTTGGGTAATATCTTGTCTAATTAAGTATAGTTCTCCGAGATATTTTAAATCACATATTTGATGAGGAATTAAACCAATCTTGATCATATCATTTGCAATATAAAGTCCTATAATATGACCCACCTCATCAATTTTGTAGCAATAAGCTATTTTTAAGCGAGGTTTTTCATCTTTCTTAATTAAATCTAATGATATGCCCGACAATATCTCGATTAATGCTAATTTTGGTGCTTCTGTAAGAGCTACTCCAATATTGATAAACTTGTCGAGGTAATTCTTATTATTTGCGATCTTCCAGACCCAATCGGGTAAATTATCAATGATATTGTTTGTGAATGTTAACTGATTAACATTTGGGAAATTAAGTAGATGAATGAGTTCATTTTTTAACACGCAATGATCGATAGTGAGCGAATTAAGATTTGGTAAAGAATTTATTGAGAGGGGGATATGATCTAGTTCTTTTAAGGTTAGTTTTGTTATATGACCATTGAAACTAGAATTTACTCTAGCCAATCCTTTATTGCTAATACTCGTATTTTCTTTTATTAAAGCTAATTTGTAATCTTCATTGATACCAAATTTTTTTATAAATTCATGCAGTTTACTCAAAAACTTACGGGCTTCCAAATAATCTACATCGATAATAAATTTCATATCGGGATATTGAAGATTATATATCTGAGTTAACTTCTTAATAGCTTTATTCTTTAATTCATTTAAGAAAGATTGAGTATCTACCTCAAATAAATCAAGTAAAGGTTTAAAAAAAAGAATTGAGTTTTCATTTTCTATTGCCCAAAAAAGAGGACCAGTTTCTACTTTTGAGAATTTTTGCATCATTATTTGAGCTGCTGATACTCTAACTAAAGGAGATTCATCTGAAATTAAACTTTTTTCAAGTAATTCATATGATCTGCTTGTTATAAGGTTTAGATGCCCAATTGATTCAATTGCTTTGATTCTTTCTTCAGTATTTTCACTCTCACTAATGATTGATTCTAAGAGATTTATTGATTCTTCTTTTGTTATAAGTCCATTATTGAAGTCAATGCATATCTTATCTGGAGTGATTTTTTTCCTCATTTTATTAGAGTCCTTTAAATTTCCCCTTTATTTATACGCTCATGCATATTTTTACATCTATTCAACCACAATTCATCATATTCTTCATTATCAACAATTCTATCTTTGAGATCAGAAATATTGAATATTCCTTCTTCTTCACACCATTTTACACATATTTCGTAGAGGGTCCAATCCAAATCTTCATATTCCCATTCAACGCGCACCTGTTTTTCACCTCTTTGCCACAATATAAATGCTCGATGATGTCCATCTGTAGCTACATATTTTTGATTTATTTCTTTAATAGGAATAGGTTTATATGATTTAAGGTCATTTGATTTAAATTTAGTTTGTGATGATTTAAGTTTATTTTTATTTAAATATAGTTGACTTGGCTGGATCTTATCAAGCTCTAAAAGAAAAATCTTAGACATAATTACATCAATAGATCTGAGTTTTATTTTACACTCTCACTAACTATTTCATGATGACATACTGAAAAATAGTCTTTAACTAAGTTAATAATTTCAACATTTTTCATTACTTTGACATGAGATGATAAGAGAATTAATTTATCTTCGATTCCTTTTAAATGAGCATTATCTCCAATCGTACAATTATCGGATATAATTGTGTTTTCTAATTCTACATGATTTGAAATGTAAGTTTCATTGAAGATGACAGAATTTTTAATCAGGGTATTGTTATCAATGAACACATTATCACCAATAATCGCATTTGGACCAATAATGCAATTTTGCCTAATTACAGTCTGTTCTCCAATAACACAGGGATGAATAATTTTTGTTGATGGATTGATTTGAGCACTATAATCAATAAGGTTATTATGCACCTCTTTAAGATTTTGAATCAGATCATTCATTAGTGAAATATTTCCTTGCAATAAATCATAAGGTTTTCCAATATCTTTCCATATCCCTTCAATTGGATAATGATAAACCTCATGTTCTTCAGCGATTTTGGGGAATATTTCTCTTTCAATAGACACCTTTTTATTTGAGGCAATATAGGAAAAAATTTCTGGTTCAAGTAAGTATACTCCTGAGTTTATTGGCATTGGTACTGGACCCCCTTTTGGAGGTTTATATTCTTCTTTTTCTAAAAATTTCTCAATCTTCTTAGTATTTTGATTTGCTATAATCACGCCGTATCGAGATGGATCTTCTACAACTTTACTTGCAATAGTCCCAAATGCTCTTAACTTGTTATGAAATTGGAGCATCTTGCTAAAATCAAAATTTAAAATGACATCACCATTAAGCATAAAAAAATTGTCATCTTTTAAAAAAGATTCAGCTAATTTGATCGCACCAGCTGTTCCTGCGGGGAAAATTTCATCAGTATAAGAGATCTTTATTCCTAGTTTTTCGCCATTTTTAAAATAATCTTTAATTACATCAGCCATTATACTTACAGCTAGTACAATTTCACTTACACCAGCAGCTTTAAGTAGTAAGATCTGGCGTTCCATTACAGGTTTATTACATATTGGAATTAATGTTTTGGGAATAGAACAGGTCAAGGGACGAAGGCGCGTGCCCCAACCCCCTGATAAAATTACAGCTTTAGACATAATCAGAAACTCTTATTGGAAAGGAATTTAATAAAAAGAATCTAATCAATAATTAAAACTTAATCTAACATTTCAAAAACAACATTAGTATTCTTTACTTCTATAAGAAGAATTTTAAATATTGATTTTTTCTGGATTTGAGACCGCTAATTCATCATAATCTATTTTTGTAACATTAGAAAAAATCCATATTAATATAACAATGGTCATATCTATAGACGCGGCACTAACAAATAAAGGAACGATTCCCATTATTACTGCCAAAGGTCCAGAAATTATCATCGCAATCGGTGAAACAGCTGTTGCAATTGTTATAACAATTGACATAACTCTTCCTTGCTTATCAGGGGGGATTGTTCGTTGTAAAATTGTTAAAAACATCGTGTTCACGAATGGAACTATAAAGGCAAAAATAAATCCCCCTATTCCGATTATAATAAATTGTCCAGTAGGAGCAAGCGCTAAAATAAGGTGTCCCAAATCTCCAAGAATTAAACCTAAAAAGATAATTATAGCCTTATGTTTCCAATTTTTTTTTATTGTTACAATTATAGCCCCTACAAACATGCCTCCTTGTATAAGAGCTACTACAAACCCTAGATCTAATTTATTTCCATAGTGAGTGATTATTACGAAATATTGTATTAATGTGGAAAATGGTTGTCCAAAAAAATTGATCATGGTGGCTATATATAATAAAAGTAGAAGTCCTGGGATACTTCTTATAACTTTAATGCCCTCTACTAAATCTTTAAAAAATGGTTTTTTAACTTTATCGATTGCGGTTTTCACTACATTTGGGATTTTTATAATCAATAATGGGACAATAGCTATTAGAAAGGTAATCACATCTATCCATAGGATTTGTTCGATATCAAAAATGGTCAAAAAGGTTGCGGCGATCACGGGACCAATTGTTTGAACCATACCTGTGAAAAAAAAGTTTAATCCATTTAATCTACTCAAGTGTTTCTTAGGTACCATTATAGGTATGATTGCATTTGTTGCAGGCCAGTGAAATGCTTGACATAGTCCTCGAATACTATTGATAATGATGATAGCCCACACGGTTTCAGCATTGAAAAAAAAAAGCATTATTATGATAAATGTAGTAAATGCTTGAAAGAAATCAGCCAATGCTATAATCAATTTTCTATTCCAACGGTCGACATAAACTCCAATCAAAGGTCCTAATATCCATTGTGGAAGGAAAGCAAAAAAAGTGGCGATCGATAAGTATACTGCACTTCCGGTAATATCTGTTATCCAAAATATAATTACAAATTGGACCACTGAAGAACCTAATAACGAGAACATTTGGCCAGACCAAAATGCAATGTAGCTTTTAAAGGTTTTAGGATTTGCGATTTCACTCACTATGCTCTAACTCTATCTTTTTAAAATTATTTTTAGTTTCATATATTCATATATGCTATAGAATCCATAAAAATATCAAATTTAAATAATAAGTTTAAAAATCGGTTTTAATATTTCTAGTTTTCGAGCTAGAAGTATTATGAAAAATCAAATTTTGGGATAGCTATAAATCTCGAGTTATTTTTTGTGAATATAAGAATGTCCCGGGAACGATGCCTTTATCCTCTGCCATCTTGTAGAACAACAACTGCAGAATCACTATCTCAAATAAAGGAGCTAAAAAAGGATCTTTTATCTCGTGTTTATAAAGAATTATTTTTGGATTTTCATGAATTTTCTCCAATTTATCATTAAATTTTTGATTAGTAATGTGTAATAATCTGCCAAAGGTCCATTCAGACGTTAATTTCTCAATAAAATTTCCATTAAATTCAAGATTTTTATCATCTGAAGTGAGTATAATGAGTTTTGATTTATCATTCAAACACTCAATACCCCCATGTCGAAAAGTTGAGATTGAGGTCGCTTCTGAATATGATCGTACGATTTCTTTAAAATTCAATGCAGCTTGATGAGCCGTGACCATCGAGGACCCTCTGGCAAGTATCTCTAGAAACTCTATCTTTTTGCCGAATTGAGGTAATATTTTCTCCCAAATATATTTGATCTTTTGCTTGTCATTCAGTAATACTTCGATTTCTTTAATTAAATCTCGAACATCTTGAATGTATTCTTCCTTAGTAAAGAATTCTCCGATAATAGTTTTTGACAAGACGTATAGTATCAATAATGTACAAAGATATGTTTTAGAAGTAACAGTAGCTTCTTTTTCTATATTCATGAAGATTTGCAATTCTGTCATGTATGCTAAATAACTATCTGGATTATTTGTGATTCCGATCGTTAAAGGTTTTACTTCGATATCATTGATATTTTTCAATAATTCCCTAATTTCTCCAGATTCTCCTGATTGAGATATAATAACAATTCCTGTATCTTTAAAAGAGTCTTGTCTCGTCTTTGGGAATGTATTAAATAAAAACTCTCCAGCTTCACGGATTTCAATGGTGATTCCATACTGATTTAATAAATAATACGGTAAATAAGATGCAATGTAGCTAGACCCCATTCCAGTAAAAATTAGTTTTGAAATCCCTCCTCTTTTAATAAAATCTTTCACTTGCAAGAATTGGGGTTTGCTTTCAGATAAGATATGTTCAAAAGTGCTTTTAAGAGCTTCTGGTTGAGAATAAATCTCCGAAAAAAAGGCATTATTTGCATCATTCATAAATTATTATAAAAAGAAATAAAAGATAAAATTAATTTAAAGAATACAGAATAAGAATATTATTAGAGCAAATAAAATGGCTTGCATGCATGGTCTTGATGATAATAATTGTCCAATTTGTCGTGTATCTAGTTCCACCTTTCCGATAAATCCCATTAATAAAAGAAGCCTAAAAAATAATGATTTAAATTCGTTTAGTCATTTATTTGGTAATAAACTCTCTGGAAGTATGACTTTTGATGATGATGTTTCAATATCTAGAAGTATTATTAAACCGAATTTAATCAATGATTTCCCTAAACCAAATATAATAAATTCCATCCCCAATTTCGAAAATAAGCTCTTTCTTGAAAGAATTAATAGTTTAAGCATTGAAAATCCAAATGATTTAAGGATATCTAAGAAAATCTCATTGGAAAATCCGGAATTAAAAATGGAAGAAGAATAGATCAATATCAATTACACTTTTTAGTATCCCTTCCTAATTTCTCAAGATAGTCTTAAAAAGGTTAGAATCATATTTTGAGATATGTTTCACATTAAAAATGAAAGAGTGATTTAAATGGATGCACAAATGGAAATTTATTGGTTGGGTCATGCCTGTTTTAAGATTGTAATGCAAAGCGGTCGAATCATTTATCTAGATCCATACAAAGTAAGTAAGGATGAAGAGAAGGCCGATATCATTGTTTCATCCCATACTCACGGAGATCATTTCTCAAAATCAGATATCAAAAAATTATGGGGGGAAGAAACAATTTTACTAGGTCCAAAGAGTATTGAAAATAGCTTGAAAATTTTTAAGGGGCAGTCTCTAAAGATTGGCGAAGTATTTACTTATAAAGATTTGTCTATCGAATTGTTTCCAGCTTATACAATAAAGAAACCAACTCATCCTAAAGGTAATGGTTGGACAGGAACTATTATCGAATCGGGAGGTAAGAGCATTTATCATGCGGGAGATACCGAAAGAATTCCTGAGATGAAAACTTTAGCAAAGAGAAAAATTACCGTTGCTATGCTTCCTTGTGGAGGTACGTATACAATGGATTTTGAAGAAGCTACGGATGCTGCAATTGACATCCAACCGCAAATCGTAGTTCCAATGCATAATTGGGATAAAGATTTAAAGGAATTTGAAGTAATCATGAATAGAAAAGATCCTAACATAAAAGTAGAGATATTGGAGAATAAAACTTTAACCATTTAATTAAGATTTATTTTAGCAATATATAAGATTAAAAACCCGAAATAATATAATCAAATTAATTACTCAAAGAATTGGTTAATATGGAAATTAATGAAGAACTTAAGGATAATACACTTGTAGCATATATTTCGATGGAGATCGGGATTGATTCAAGCATTCCAACTTATAGTGGAGGTTTAGGGGTTTTATCTGGGGATACTGTTAGATCTGCAGCAGATTTGGAAATTCCAATGGTTGCTGTATGTCTTTGTTATAGTTCTGGTTACTTCTACCAGTTATTCAATGAAAAAGGCGAGCAGAAAGAAAAAGAAATCGAATGGAATTACTTTTACGAATTTGAAAAAATATCAGAACCAAT
>CAZBPC010000023.1:0-40244 GCA_964493715.1 uncultured archaeon | reverse complement strand
CCCGAGATGGGTACTGAGACAACGACCCAGGCCTTACGAGGCGCAGCAGGCGCGAAACCTCCACAATACACGAAAGTGTGATGGGGTTACCCAAAGTGTTCAATATTGAACTGTGGTAGGTGAGTAATGTCCCCTACTAGAAAGGAGAGGGCAAGGCTGGTGCCAGCCGCCGCGGTAAAACCAGCTCTTCAAGTGGTCGGGATAATTATTGGGCTTAAAGTGTCCGTAGCCGGTTTAGTAAGTTCCTGGTAAAATCGGGTAGCTTAACTATCTGTATGCTAGGAATACTGCTATACTAGAGGGCGGGAGAGGTCTGAGGTACTACAGGGGTAGGGGTGAAATCTTATAATCCTTGTAGGACCACCAGTGGCGAAGGCGTCAGACTGGAACGCGCCTGACGGTGAGGGACGAAAGCCAGGGGAGCGAACCGGATTAGATACCCGGGTAGTCCTGGCCGTAAACGATGCATACTAGGTGATGGCCCGGCCATGAGCCGTGTCAGTGCCGTAGGGAAACCGTTAAGTGTGCCGCCTGGGAAGTACGGTCGCAAGGCTAAAACTTAAAGGAATTGGCGGGGGAGCACCACAAGGGGTGAAGCCTGCGGTTCAATTGGACTCAACGCCGGGAAACTTACCAGGGGAGACAGCAGTATGACGGTCAGGTTGACGACCTTACCTGACGAGCTGAGAGGAGGTGCATGGCCGTCGCCAGTTCGTGCCGTGAGGTATCCTGTTAAGTCAGGCAACGAACGAGATCCGCACCTTTATTTGCCACCAAGAAGTCACGACTTCGTTGGGAACACTAAAGGGACCGCCGTCGATAAGACGGAGGAAGGAGCGGGCAAAGGCAGGTCAGTATGCCCCGAAACCCCTGGGCTACACGCGGGCTGCAATGGTATGAACAATGGGCTGTGACTCCGAAAGGAGAAACCAATCCCGAAATCATATCTCAGTTGGAATTGTCGGCTGTAACCCGCCGACATGAACGTGGAATCCCTAGTAATCGTGTGTCATCATCGCACGGTGAATACGTCTCTGCTCCTTGCACACACCGCCCGTCGCTCCATCCGAGTGTGCTAAAAATGAGGTGCGGTCAATCTGGTCGTATCGAGTTTCTAGTATGCGAGGAGGGAGAAGTCGTAACAAGGTAGCCGTAGGGGAACCTGCGGCTGGATCACCTCCCATTTATTATTTAATTTGATATATAGTAAAGTTCTTAATTTACTTTCTTTTTCTATTATTATCTTCTAATATGTTAAAAAGAAAATAATTTTTATAATCGAAGTTTCACTTATTTGATTAATATTAATAAATTAAGGGGGGCCTGTAGATCAGTAGCAGATCGCTTGATATTTAAGCGTATAGCTTATTAGGTGAGACTTGCACTCAAGAGGTCACGGGTTCAATTCCCGTCAGGTCCACTTAAATTTTCTAGATAACAAATTAAAAAATTATGTCTGATTTTTTAACTATTATTATTACTGAAAATTATTTAAAATAAGAATATTTTAATAACTCAATATATCAAATGAATGATAGTTATGAAATTTTTTAGCTTTATCACATTAGTTTTGTTATTTATCTTTCAAACTCCAGAACAAGATACTTTTAATTTCCTCATTGTTCTTATGGGAGTTACATTGATGATTATAATATTAGCATACATAATAACAACATCAAGAGAAGAATGATTCTTATTTTGAAGTTACTATTTTTATAATATCATTATTTTGAAGTACGTAATTTTCACCTATTCTCTTTTTAGTTCTTGCATCAATACCAAGAATAAAATGTTCTGCTAGTTCAGAATGAATCTTCTCTCTTACAAAATCTCTTAATAAAGTACCTTTCTTAACTAATATCGCATCAGGTAAAATATTATTCTTATTATCAGTAAAATTGTTCATATCAGAGACGGGGTAAACACAAATCTGATTTGCTATATTAAATATAGCATAATTCAAAATATCTTGGACACCCGTACTACCGTAATTATCTAATATTTTTTCCTTTATGTTTTTTAAGATCTCTAGATCTTTTTGAGCTAGTTTTTCTTTTTGGATTATTTGAAAATTATTCGATCCTGGTATGTAACTCAAGATACCATTTTCCTCGAATTTTCTTAAAACATGTTCAGCAAGAGCGCTACAAGGAAATATTGGACTATCATATTTTTTCTTTAATTCATTAAAGTTTTCTTTTCCAATATCCTTATCAATTTTATTTGCCACGATCAAAATTGGTTTTGATATTTCTCTTAATTTCTTTGCAAAAAGAAGAATATCTTCTTCAGACCAAGATGATGGGTTTATATTATCTAAATTTGAATTATTAAGTGCTTTCTTTATATCAGACTTTCTAATCTTTACTCCTGATAATCGATTGTACAATTCATTTATGAATTTTCCTTTCTCTCGAGCAATTGATTTAATGAATTTATTCCAATCTTCTCTTTCTAAAATTTGCTTAAACCATAAATTTATTTCTGACTCTAAAAAGATTATATCTTCATAAGGTTCGTTTAATCCTTCACTTGTTCTTTGTCCCATCTTATCTAAAGAACCTGTTATATCTAAGATATGAATAAGTACGTCTGCTTTACTTAAATCATTTAAAAAACGATTACCTAATCCCTTTCCCTTATGGGCATCAGGTACAAGTCCTGCAACGTCCATTAGATTGATAGGAATAAAACGATTTCCCTCAATACAAGTTGAGTTTTGTGGATTGTCATTCAGATTTAATTCCTTGCAAACACATTTTACCCTAACATATGCTACACCAATATTTGGATTAATAGTTGTAAATGGAACTTCACTAACTTTAGCATTAGTCATACATGCTGCATTTAAAAAAGTAGATTTACCCGCGCTTGGTTTTCCAATTATGCCAATTATAATCGTCATTATTATGTGATAGGTTACAAGAGTCTAAAAATTTTTACTTTAACTCTGAATCATATAATTTAATGATTAACTCTTTAAAACCTTCTAATTCTTCTGAGTCTTTAAGATCAGCAAATTTTTTAATGTTATAACAATTTAAACTATTGTTAAACCTTGATTTCTTAAATATTTCTCCTTTCTTTTTCTTCATTAATTTTTGAATGATATGGATTAAAGGTAATAATTTGATCAAGGCATTCTTAAATTTACTTATATTATAGCCTTTTAGTCCATAATCTTGATTTTCACCTAATAAGAAGGACTTCTTTATTTTCCGTAATACATCGTCATTTTTCTTCTTGATTTCAATTACTGTTAGTGTTTCGCGTTTTATCAAGGGGATGTGCAAAATGAAAGGATCCTTTAGCGAATTAACACGAATAATACACTGTCCCTCTTCTAATGCAGATAAATAATTCTTTTTCTCTATATCTAAATTTAACAGTTCACACATTAACTCCTTTTCTATGTGATTTTTAAAGGTTATTACAACTCCATTATTAGCAAGGATTTCTTTACTTATGTCTGGACGAGTAGCTAATGTTATTAAACACTCTCCAGTCCCGCGTTGTAAAAGTGCTATGTCTTCTAAATATGAGGTTAATTTGGATTTTTTAATCAACCCTTGAGGAGCAAAATATTGAGCATCTTCAATAATTGTTATATGCTTTATTCCTTTATAATCGAGGGCTCCATTGGCCAAATTTTTATCCCACAGATATTTAAGAATCATATTTAAGAAAAAGAGAGCATCTTCTTTTTCTCCACCTAAGCGAATTATTGAACTCAAATCTAATATAACATTCATCTTAAATAAATAATCAACTGTTATTTTATCATATGGTTCGAATAGAGCCTTTAATGGACCTTGCGAAAATCTTCTTATTCTGTTATTTATACTGATTAAAGTCTGTTTTAACATTGGAATGGATTTCTGATTATCATCAAGATATAATTTGCAACATTCCTCAAATCCCTGCCAACTCTGGTATTTCTTATCTGAACATGTTTTTGCCAAAATATCTATTAAAACTTTTTCCATTTGTGGTGAATACTCGGAATTTTCATCTATAAATTTCCCACTTTTAAAAATATCAAAAATTCTCTCTGAATGAATTAAAGGATCCACTCCATCAGGATCAAAAATATTAATTGAAAAATTCTCCCCAGGCCATAAAACTATCAAATCTTCAATCATTCTTTGCATAAAATGATATTCTCCCTTAAATTCTACAAGAAAAAAAGGTATATTGAAAATATTTTTAAAATTAATTAAAAAGTGTTGTAAAAAGTTGCTTTTTCCAGTTCCTGTTGAACCACAAACAAATAAGTGCTTTTCTAAATCTTTTAATGATAAATAATAAAAATATTTCAAACCCTTTTCTCTAATTACACGACCTAATTTAATATTACCTTCCTTTGCTTCTATATATGAAGGAGAATCTAAATTTAAGAGGAGTTTGGATGATTTTAATGAACTTAATATAAACAATATGATAGATATACCTAAGATTATTACAGAGATATTAAATATAAATATAAACCCGATAATATCATTAAATTGTATTAAAATCTCTATAGGCCTTGTTTCGATAAAAAAAAATAAGTTATAAATAAAGAACCCAAAACTTAATGTAAAATTCGAAATTAAATAAATTGCATAGATCCTTAGTGAATAACCTCTTTTCTTGTAAAACCAATAAATGACACTATTAACCATACAAATTAAACTCAAAATAAAAAATATTATAATCATCAGATAAAAATTTTAATTAAAAGTTAAAAACCACACAAATTTCAACAAATATGGGATTAATATTCATTTTTCGTAAACTTTTTTAATTTTATGACTTAGAGATCTATATATATACATAAATTATTTCAACTTAAAAAGTGAACATTAAATGGCACAATTATCTGGTGTTCCTATATTAATTCTTAAAGAAGGAACTGAAAGAAAACAAGGAAAAGATGCTCAAAAGAACAATATTGCTGCAGCAATAGCCGTAGCAGAGGCTGTAAGAACTACACTTGGACCAAAAGGAATGGATAAAATGCTGGTTGATTCATTAGGAGATGTCACCATAACAAATGATGGCGCAACGATCTTAGATACTATCGATGTAGAACATCCAGCAGCTAAAATGATAGTGGAGGTAGCTAAAACTCAAGATAATAAAGTTGGAGATGGTACAACTACAAGTGTTATAATCTCTGGAGAATTATTAAATCTTGCGCAAGAACTGATGGAACAATCTGTTCATCCCACTATTATAATTAGAGGATATAGAAAAGCGCTAGTACAAAGTAAAAAAATCCTAAAAGATCTTGCTCAAAAGATTGATATAAATGATGAAAAAACGCTAGTAAAAGTCGCTGAAACATCAATGAATAGCAAACTAATAACGGGAGTAAAAAATAATTTCGCTCATATCGCCGTTAAAGCTGTCAATCAAATAAAAGAAAATCGTGGCGAGAACGTTATCATTGATTTAGATCAAATTCAAATCATCAAAAAAGAAGGTAAAAGCCTTTTTGACACATCTATTATTGAAGGAGTTATCGTTGATAAAGAAGTAGTTCATCCTATGATGCCCAAGTTAGTCAAGGATGCTAAAATTGCTTTGATCGACTCATCATTAGAAGTAGAAAAAACAGAATTTGATGCTGAAATTCGAGTTCAAACTCCAGATCAGCTCAATAAATTTCTAGAAGAAGAAGCCAACATGCTTAGGAGGCGGGTAATAAAATTGAAGGAATCAGGTGCGAATGTCGTATTTTGTCAAAAAGGAATTGATGATAAAGCTCAAAATTACCTCGCTCAGGAAAATATTCTAACTGTTCGAAGAGTTAAAAAATCAGATATGGAAAAACTAGCAAGAGCTACTAATGCAAAAATTATAAATAATCTTTTCGAAATTACAAATTCTGATATTGGAAAAGCAGGGAAAGTAGAAGAAAAGAAGATTGGGGACGATAATATGATTATTGTATCTGAATGCTCGGATCCTAAAGCCGTTAGCATCCTAATCAGAGCAGGTATCGAACATGTAGTTGATGAGGCTGAAAGAATGCTTCATGACGCGTTATCTGTTGTTAAAGCGGCTATAGAAATTCCATATATTTTACCTGGTGGTGGTGCTTCCGAAATTGAATTAGCAAAAAGATTAAGAACATTTGCTCATTCAATTGGAGGCAGAGAGCAATTAGCTATAGAAATTTATGCAAATGCTTTAGAGATTATCCCTAAAACATTAGTAGAGAATGCGGGATACAACCCAATTGATTTATTAGTAGATTTACGATCAAAACATGAAGCAGAAAATGGTCAATCATATGGTATCAATATTGATACTGGAAAACCTGATAATATGATCACTTTGGGAGTAATTGAGCCTCTTACTATATTAACACAAGCAATTCAGTCTGCAACTGAAGTAGCATCAATGATCCTGAAAATTGATGATGTTATAGCATCTTCTGGTTTATCAAAAGGCGGAGAAGATTAGATTACTACAATTTTTTTTAATATTCTTATTTTCTTATTTTTAAAATTTATTTAAATATTTAAATTGAATCCCCCAAGAAAATTTTGAAAGAATCAATTCAGCGTCTTCGGTGAAATCTGTGATATAAAGAGCAGCAGCTAAAGCTTCAACAGAGCTCAATTTTTCCCATTTACCATAATTAATTGGATTAGCTGCTATAAGAGGAGGGAGTTTTCGTCCTCTGCTAAAATTACCCAATTTTAAATCAAATAAATGTTTCCAAGAACAATCTATCACAATCAAACCATGATTTGTAATAATAGACTTATCTCCTATAGATATTACTTTATGTGATAATGGTGTTAAGACAATGGCCTTTTGCAAGTCTCCACTAATTTTTGAAATTATTTTGAGTAAATTTAACCTTTTCAGTTTTAGAGCAGTGCATTTCTTTGGATCACATTCATTTAAATGAAGACAATACAAAAGGGGGATAATTGAATTAGAATTCATACTTAAGATGCGCGTTCCTTGTTTTTCATTCATATTTAAAACTAGTTAATACATTGATAGCTTTAATGAAGTTATCTGTTGTAGGTTCGGAACCAATTATAGATAAAATGGAAAATATCACATTTCTAGACTCGCATATTATTGGTATTCCCCCATAAGTTAAAGTGAATAAACCAACAAAAGATATACTTTCTGAATTTGAAACCTCTTCTAATTTTGAGTATTTTAAAATTCCGGCGTGGCAAGTTATTATTCCATAGAAATTTTCGGGATCATTACCTGAGATTGTGATATAACTAAGTAAGTCTCCAAGAGAGCTCCCTTCGGATTCTTCCTTCATTTTTTGAAATCCAACATTCGCATTTGCTGAAAAAGCTTCAACGGAAATTGGCAAATTTTGACCACTAACCTCACGAGCATCTATCGTTAAGCCTGCCGGGCTTACAAGGCTATATCTAATGAAAATAGGATTTTGTATAGAATTTAACACATAACTTATCGCAGGCAGGAGATTTGTTTCGTCATAATTTTCAGGAGCATAGGATACAAATGGGACTTCTGAACCCATTCCAAATAAATATATTGCACTTCTTACTCTATTTGAGAATAATTCAAGTTCATTTTCTGACTCTATATAATTTCCAAAAAACTCACTCAATTTCTGCTTTAAATAATACATAGAGCTCGCTAAATTATCGGCATCCAGAGGCCATTCTTTATTATAATCATGTACTATCGTTAATAGAGTATCATTTATTCTGATTGTAATTAAACATATTTTATCAAAATATGAAAATGATATTACTTGGTCTTTTATGTTCAAATCTTCCCAATTTTCCCCACTCGCTGAAAATGCTGCCGAAGCTAAACTAGTGATTTGGTTTGGATTTATATCAATATCACTTTTCCGCCCTATTTTAGCAATCGAAAGACCATCTAAATCACATAGAACTACTAATATTGTTCCCTGGGAAGAACGTAATATTGATGTCAGATACTTAATTAAGGATTCTCGAACACTCATAAAAAAGACCAATGGGTAATTTGGTTGTTTAAATAACTCTAATATTTATTCTAAAATATTTCTCTTTTTTATCTTTATCTATCATGACGGTTTTCTACAAGTGAAAAATTTAATTATGTCTCAATATTTTGAATATAATATAGGATTCCTATCAATATATCTTTTATATAATTACGCGGGAATTGCCAAGTCTGGTTAAAGGCGCTGGACTTAGAATCCAGTCTCGTAGGAGTTCGGGGGTTCAAATCCCTCTTCCCGCATATTTCTCTTCTATCAATAGAATATGATTTTTTCTGTTCTAACTCTATGATAATAAAATTTAAAATCAACGATTAATTAGGAAGTTATATTTAAATTGTTTTGATCAATAGAAAAAGATAATTTAAATTCAAGCTCCCGTAGTGTAGTCCGGCCAATCTTTCATTCTATATAAAGGGAAGGGCTTGGCATACTAGGCTTTCACCCTGGCGACAATACAGATCGCTTCGTTCTGTATCATTAACCGGGTTCGAATCCCGGCGGGAGCATAAATATTTTTTTATTTTAAACAGATATTTTTATACTACTAATATTCGAATTTCATTCTAATTAGCTTCGAATATCATTTTTCATATTAATTGTTTTTCGCAGTTAGAATAAGTTATGAAATTATGATAAAATTCAGACAATTAAATAAAGGGAGAGAGGAACTTAACGCCCCGGGCTTTTCCAGATCTTCGGAGGTCGAAGATCTTATGGATCGAACATGCGACCGCCCGGTTAACTTCCGGAAATAATGAAAAATCCATTATTTGAGCCGGGTGCTCTACTTTGCCTAGCACACCGAAGCGTTGCTCTGACCTATCTAACTGAGCTACCGAGGCTTGGTTTTTGTTAAATTCCTATATCAAACTTGTGTTTAAAGAAGCATTGAAGAATGCATCTCGATTAATTAATGATATTAACATTCCTTTTTAGGTTTTTCGATATAATTGAGTTATTTAAAAATGCGTTCTTAGAATTAAAAATTTTCATTTAATGATTTTAATCTTGGGAAGCGTAGTAAATAAGCCATTTAGCCATGGCTTGAAATGATTCTACAATGTTCAAATCTTCTTTTGAGGAGCAAAACACACATTGATTGCACTTCGCTTTTTCAGCATAATCGTGAGCAACTTCGGGGTCAATTTCATGATTATCCAGATCCCATTTCATTCCTAATAATATAATTGGAATGAATCCTGCTTTTTGACGAATAATTTTTAACCACTCCGGGACATCGCGAAATGTATCGTAATCTGTCAAATCAAAACATATAAACGCGCCACTTGCACCCTTGCAATAATCAGGAAGCAATTCTCTAAATCGTTTTTCTCCTGCAAAATCCCATAGTTGCATTTTTACAGTTTCCCCTGTATCTAAAACTTCAGATTTGGTGTTAAATCCCGCACCGATTGTCATTTTGTATCCATCTTGGAAGCTTCCTGTACAATATCTGGTGACCATTGCTGTTTTACCAACTCCTCCAGCACCTGCAATGATGACTTTAAATATCCAAGAGTTATACATGATTAATAACTTAATATTTGATCGATAATAGTTTTATAGAGCATATTTTTTATCTCAACTGCTAAATTACAAAACTAGGTTCATGTATAAAAATTTATCTTTTTAATAAATTAACGAAATAAAAAAGGTTTTTATAAGATTTAGGTCTATTAATTTTTAGCACTGAAATTTATTTAGATTTTAACAATAAAGGTTGTGAAGAAAGAACATTAAAGACGACGAGATTTGTCCAATATGTAGTTTTCCAAAAGAACTATGTATATGTGATAGTTTAAGCGCCGAAGAACAACAAATTATTATTTCTAACGATAAGAGGAAATGGGGGCGCGTCGTAACGGTTATTACTTTTGAAGGTAATTTCGATGCAAATTTGAAGGATATTTTGAAAAAAGCAAAACATAAATGTGCTTCAGGCGGAACTGTAAGAGATAACGAAATTGAACTACAAGGAGATCATAAGTTAAAAATGAAAAAATTTTTGATGGATCAAGGATTTCCTGAAGAAAATATCCTCATACAAGATCAGATAAGACGATCTTAAAGGAAATAATAATAAAGTATTCGATTAACCAAATATTCATAATTACTGTTTAACGAGTTAGATTTTAATGAGTTTTGTATCCTATAAAGTTATATTTAGGGGTATGGGAGAAATGGAGGAATCATTATCATTAACGTTTAATAATGTAATATCAGATAAGTATATTAATATGACACATTTCATATCATCAGTAAAAAGTATGAGTGCTTTATATGAAAACATAATTAATATCCAAAATATCGAAGAAGTAATCAAAATGGGGGCAAAGAATCAGCAGCTCTCATTTAATTATTACATAGTCATTTTGATAATATATAAGGATGAAAAAAAGGAAGGATATTTAATAGGTAATACTAAAAAATTAGGAGATTTACTGATAGGCTCTTGGCCTTTTAGTCAAAATACAATCGAGACACAATCAGATACGCTTTTGAAAAAACTTGATGATATAATCAATAATTTCGTGAATATTAAGAAAATAAGTATGATATATTCTTAATTACCTAATCGAAAAAAGATTCGTCATTTTCTTTTAAAAATTTGACAAGTAATTTTTCATTAGGCATTCCAGTTCGCGCACCTAATTCCTGTATTTTTAGAGCAGCAGCAGCGTTTGCAAACTTACAGGCTTTTTCTAATGACAAATTCTTAATCCAATATGCTAGTGAAAAAGCACCATTGAATGTATCTCCTGCACCAGTTGTATCAACAATATTATTAATATTATAAGCTGGAATCATTTTTTGATATTTTTTGGTCGTAATTAATACTCCATTACTCCCCATGGTGATAATAACGATAGGAATTCCTTTTTTAATCAACATATTAGCTGCTTCTTTAGGTGTATTCCTATTTGTTATTGTTTTTGCCCCTTCTTTATTTGGAATTATGATATCTGCGTTTAAAAGCATTTTTTTTAAATTTATCCACCCACTTTGAGCAATTTGAGCTTCTAAATCGATACTTACCTTAACATCATTTCTTTTTGCAATTTCTATAGCCTTTTCTGTAATGTCTCGATGAATCATGGTAGTGTGCAATAGTTTTGAATTACTGATTGAAATTTCATTAAGGTCAGAGATTTCAATCATAGTTTTCTGCATATGAGGTGATTGTATTATAGATTTTTCTCCTTTTACAAGAAAGATGAAATTTACTGGGGTCTTTTTGCCATTTTTCTTGATGGTCCAATTTGTGTCTACATTTTCTTTGTTAAAGTCAGAAATGAGAAAATCACCATATGGATCGTTTCCTACAGCCCCAATGAACCCACTTTTTCCCCCCAATCTTGCAACTGCGACTAAATAATTCGCGGTTACACCTCCTGGAAAAATGTTTTCACTTAGAGCATTAATCTTTTCATCTGGTTTTGGAAAATGTGGGATTTCAGCAACCCAATCGATTACAACCTCACCTAAACCTACAATATCGATCTGATTCATAGCTTAAGATAAAAGTTTTACATCTTGATGAAAAATGAATAAATTAATTAATTATAAGTTAAACACTCATAATATTAAGAATTTAGTTCTTCCATAAGATAATTTAGCTCCTTTGTAGGATCAGTAAATTGAAATTCAGAAACATTCAGTTCATAATTATTCATATCATTAAAATTATTTAATGAAGCTCTTCCACGTACAATTAAGCTTCGGCCTTCCAGATCTTTTAAAATATTACTTAAATCCTCCATATCCGCGATTTCACTTGCTTTCTTACCAACCAACTCTTCAGCTTGTTGACCAAAAAAACTGGTTTTAATTGTGCCACTTTCATCATCCAAGACTACTTTTAAGATCATTCTTTTCTCTGATTCTACCTTTTTTTCACATGTACAATTTGTCTCTTTTTTAAAACACGTCGGACAAGCATCATATATGAACAAATCTCTCTTAGATAAATCAATTTCCTTTGCAATACTTCCTTTTATTTCAAAAAAACCTATAGAATCAATTGATTCGATTTTTGTTTCTAAAAATTGGGAAGACTTATTTGAACTTGGTGAGCTTGCTTTCTTTTTAAACCCGATATCTTCATTAATTTTCTCAATTTCAGAGAATTTATTAAAAGTAGCTTCCTTTCTATCAAACATTTCATTGTATTTAAGATTAACATTTGACACCAGCACCGTCATATCAATTGTTAATTTTTCAGCTAATTCTTCCGCAATCTCTCTCCATGCAGTCACTCGAATTGAACCCGTATTATCACTAACTTCAAAATCAAGTACGGAAACATCTTCTCCGGATTTAAGAGTAACTTTTCTTATATCTCTTACAGAGGTAATTTTACCTTTAAAAGAAACGGAATTTTCAAGACTTTCGATGTCTTTTATACTTTTAGCAATTGTAGCGTTTAATTTTTTTTCTTTTGGACGTGCTGTAATTTGAATATCTTCCTCGATTATATTGATCTCAGAAACTCGATTATAGGTAGCTTCTTTTCTGTTAAACATTTCATTGTATTTAAGATTAACATTTGACACCAGCACCGTCATATCATTTTTTAATTTTTCAGCTAATTCTTCCGCAATCTCTCTCCATGCAGTCACTCGAATTGAACCCGTATTATCACTAACTTCAAAATCAAGTACGGAAACATCTTCTCCGGATTTAAGAGTAACTTTTCTTATATCTCCAACAGATGTTGTAACTCCTTTGAAAGATACTAAATTTTCAAGTTCTTGAATTTCTTTTATATTTTTAGCTATTTCAGCTTTATATTGAACGTTTCCTTTGATTTTTTTTATGATTGTGTTGGGGGATGATGTTAATTCAATGGTTTTCGGATTTAATTTACTTTCTCGTGGAGAAAGCTGAGTAATAGAAATATTATCTCCTTCTTTTATTCCTTGAATTTTATCAACATCTTCATTCCAAAAAACAATTCTAATAATACCAGTTGAATCCATTATATTGATGTTTCCGACTTTTCCTGTGTTTCCATCACTCTTTACAAATTCTTTTACTGGAGTATAGCGAACCACTTGACCCTTAATTGAATAGGATTTAAAATTCGGAGTAATATCCCCAATTTTCGTAAATGTTTTCTTTATTTTAGGAATTATATTATAATCGATATCTTCCGGCGATAAGATAATTTTTCCAAAACGCCCAATATGTATTTCTAAATCTTGGTAACGACCTTCTTTAGTATATCCATTGATAATTTTTACAATCTCATTTGGAATAAAGTTTTCATTTGTTAAAATTCGAGTATCATCATCCCATAAAACAATGCGAATTTCTCCTGATTCATCTTGGATTGAAAATGAACCAACAAATCCTTCACTTCCATCATTTTTTGTAAAATTAAATATTTTATTAACATCTCTAATTCTTCCTACTAAAACAATATTTTTCATCCCAAGGGAAATATCAGAGATCTTAACTTCTATGTTACTAATAGCATCTGCATTCTCTTTTTTTAACTCTACTTTTAACTCTTTTGCTATTAAAAGTAGTGCTCCATCATCAGTTATTAATCCTTTTAGTTCTGCTTTTTTTTCATCTACAAGAGCTTGAATATCTTTTCGAGATAACCCTGTTTCATCCATAATTTTATTAATATACGATTCTGCTGACATATTATCACGTTTGATATAACTTTTATTAGGTTTATATGGATATTTTTAAATTATATTCTTAAAAAAGTAAACTATTAATATCTAATTAATGAATATTTTTAAAAACCAAGAGTATTTCATATCGATAATTTATAAAAAAATAATTTTAAATTTGTCGGTAAAATGAGTAATTTTAAAATCATTCCCGTCTTGGATATCCTAGATTCCATATGCGTTCATGCTATTAAGGGAGAAAGAAGCCAGTATTCTCCATTAAAATCTTACATGTTTGGATCCAGTGATCCTCATACTATTATAGAAACTCTTCATGATAAATATGAGTTTAATGAGTTCTATATAGCAGATTTAGATGCAATAATGAAAAATCACCCAAATTCTGAAACTATTGCTAGTCTTATCCAAGAATTTGATATAAGAATAATGCTAGATTCGGGGATCTCAACAAATGAGGATATTATCAAAATATCACAATTTGGAATCGAAAAGATCATAATTGGTTTAGAAACCTTAGAGAATTTAGGGGTTATTAAAAGCGCATTAAATATATTGGGGAAAAATAATATAATCTTGAGTATCGATATGTATTTAGAGAAAGTTATTACACAAATCAATGAATTTAAATTGAAAACTATCTCGGAGATTGTTAATACATTATGGGATTTAGGAGTTTACAAAATTATATTACTTGATTTATTTCGAGTTGGACAGAAGGTGGGAGGAATAACACCTCTCTATCTCAAATTAAGAAATGAGTTTAATGGAGAAATTTATATAGGTGGAGGAATAAAGGATTTATTAGATATTCAAATCTGTTATGATACCCAATTTTCCGGAGTATTAATAGGAACCGCTTTTTATGATGGAACAATAAATATACAGAAATTAAGAAATTTAATCTATAAATATAACACCAGTACTAGAAACATTTAATGATTTTTTACATACAGGACAAGAGTGTTTCATCCTCACCCAATCGATCATGTGATCTTTATGAGCTTTAGTTTCACATAGAGGACATCCAATTACTTCATCAAAAATTTCGATTTGTTTACCACATACGGCACATTTAGTTTTAGAAGAGGTGGTAACCTTAATCAATTCTTTTTTAATATCTAAAATCACTGTTTCTGTGTTTTCTGCTGTTGGTGTTATCTGTTTCAATTCAGATTTGTTATCGATGCAAAAGATAGTTCCAGCACCCTCATCTTTAGTATTTCCTATCCATACTACTTTTCCTTTGAATTCCCCAGTGCCTTCGCTTTCTATAGATAGATTTAATCTGCGATCCTCTAAGACAAAAGTTTGTATTACTTTAGTGTACTTTAATCCTTCAAGATTCGCAGATAATTGTTTGATAACTTCAATTGGCTCTTTAAATACTTCGTTAGTTATATCTAATTTAGTAATTTCTTTGGGTGACAAAATTAAATCATCATTTTTTTTGATATTTAATAATAATTATTTAATTTAAACTTTTATATCATAATTAAAATTATAATTTGGGCCTTATCTAAGTACTATTGAAAGGTCTCCTAAGAAAGAAAATTAAAGGAACTCATTTAATGTTTTTTCTAATCTAGTATTTAAAACAATAATTTATCCTTTCTAAGACACATAATCGAATTTAAATTCATTAGTATTTTTAAAATAGGGTTTATTATTGATTTTTATTATTGAAAATAAAAAATTAATTAAGCAATTCATAATATGTGTTTTTTAGAAAGTCAAATAAAATATGAATTGTAATGGTACAAAAAATAAAATTATTAGTAAGTCCTAAAAATATCGAAGAAGCAATAATCACAGTCAACTCAGGAGTTGATTATGTGGATTGCAAAAATCCCGATGAAGGGTCATTAGGTGCTAATTTTCCATGGATTATTAAACAAATGAAAGATTTAATTCCAGAAAGTAGCTCGCAGAAGCTGAGTGCTACAATAGGAGATTTCCCATATTTGCCCGGTTCAGCATCCTTAGCTGCATTAGGGGCAGCAGTTTCAGGTGCAGATATTATTAAAGTTGGCTTAAAAGGCCCGAAGAATGTTGAAGAAGGAGTTGATCTTATGGAAAAAGTAGTAAAAGCAGTGAAAAACTATAATAAAGATATTAAAATTGTAGCAGCAGGTTACGCAGATTACAAGAGAATCAAAACCTCGCCGGATTTTTTGGCGATCCCCATAATTGCCGCTGAATCGGGATGTAACATAGCAATGCTAGATACATTTATAAAAGATGGAAAAGGATTATTTGATTTTTTAAGTGTTAAACAACTGATGGATTTTAAAACAACATCGAAACAACTGAATCTTGAAATAGCCCTCGCTGGTAATTTAATGAAAGAATCAATTTCAAAAATCAAAAAGATCTCACCAGATATTATTGGTGTAAGAAGTATTGTATGTGATAATTTTGATAGAAAAAAAGGCAAAATAAGACCATATATGATTGAAGAATTAAAAGCTCTCTTATACTAAATAGGATTTTGGGTCATATAATGAAAAATTTAGAAATTTCTTTGGGACTTCCACAGAATTTATCTCTAATTGATCTACGTCTATGCGCAAAAGAATTTATTGACTTTATTGATGGATTTTCAGATAACTACAATACTGAAAACTACTTCATCCTTACAGCTTTACAGGATGAGTTATTAGTTGGTCTGCTCATTGCTGATAATAAATGTAATGATGATGATCCAATAGTAAATTTTCTCCCAACAACCTCTTTAAAACTATTATTCGTAGCCCCCAAATTTAGAAATAATAAGATCGGTTATTTCTTATTAAATAAATTTATAAATTTACAGAAGAAAGAAGGAATTGCTATAATTCATATAGAATTACCACAACATTATATAATGGGTATTAAATTTTTCCAAAAAAACAATTTTTATGAAAAAGAGAAGCTACGAAACAAAATAATATTAGAAAGAAAGATATGGATTGATTTTGGCATAAGAGATACAGATATAATTGATAATAGTTTCTATTAACTCTTATGAAAAAGTCAAACAAATCATAAACTTATTTTGGTATTGGTTATAAAGATTTAATATGTTTGAAAAAGAACTAGGAATTATTGGTATCGGTAAAATTGGCTCAGCATTAGTAAAAAGATTTGTTAGTACTAATACAGTTAAAAATAATTCAGTTATTATCTATGATATTGATAGGACCCGTTCAAAGAATGTTTCAGAAGAATTAAATGTTGAAATAGCTAAAGATAGTATCGAGTTAGTTAAACGATCTCGTTTTATTTTAATTGCAGTCATCCCTCAAGTAATCAATAAAATCTTAGATGAAATTAAGACAACAATCTCGGAGGACCAAACAATAATTTCTATTGCCGCAGGAGTTTCTTTTGAACATATATTTAGAATTATCAATAAACAAATCGGATTAATCAGAATTATGACAAATACTCCCGCAATTATTGGAGCTGCAGCTACAGCTATCTCCTCTAATGAATATGTTAATGAAACGCAATTAAATTTTGCTAAGAAATTATTTAAATCTGTGGGATTAGTTGTGGAATTAGATGAAATACACTTAGATGCAGTAACTGGATTATCTGGTAGTGGACCCGCTTATATTTTTATAATAATTGAAGCTTTGGCAGACGGAGGTGTGAAAATGGGGCTACCTCGGGACATTTCGCTAAAATTAGCAGCACAAACTGTTATGGGTTCAGCGAAATTATTATTAGAAACAGGGAAACATCCTGGAGAATTGAAAGATATGGTTGCAACCCCGGGTGGAACAACGATCACAGCTATTCATGAGATTGAATCCGCAAAGTTAAGGGCAACACTGATCCGAGCTGTTGAAGCAGCAACTTTAAAGTCAAAAACTCTAAATACTTCTAAAAAGTGTTGATTTATACCCCCTTCTTTATAATATTGATTGATTTACTCTCGTAAATACTCGTTTTTATAATATTTATTTCTGGTCTATAACCATCAAAAACATCTAATACTTTTGTCTCATCCCTCTTATTGCATACTGCATAAACAGATCTTCCCAATTGATTCATACTAGCACCAATTATATTTAGTTTATTTAAATCTTGTATCAATTCGCTAATAGTAGTAAGTTGTAGAATATCAAGAATATGGGAATTTTGAACAAATTCGATTGAAGCATTCATAAACGTGTAAATACTTGGATCTTGAAGTAATTTAGTTAATGCTTCTCTACCAGCATTTTTTATATTCATATTTAATCTTTGGTTATTCAATATTGATTTTGTAAGTATCATTCCAAATGAACCGCAGATTATACTCAAATTTGATGGAAATTGGATTCGTTCTGAGACACAGGGATAACCTGGTTCTTTTAAAATGCACAAACCACCACCTAATTGACCACAAATTGTTCCCAATCCTGTTTTATTTGAAACTTCTGCAATATGGGCAATCTTACCTTTCTCATAATCAGAAATCTTTAGTTTCAGAAGAGAAGATATTCCATACACAGTACCTAAAGCTCCAGAACCGCTTGCACCATACCCAGAACCTACTGGTAAATCAAAATCGTGCTCAATTATCAAGTGAGATGGTTTTTTAAATTTATGCTTTAGATAATCAAAAATAAAGTGCGTGGTTTCGGCTTTTTCATTTAATTCTGCTCCATTTATAAAGATTTGACAAGTTGAACAAGAGGGATCTTTTGGTTCTTGTGATGTTATTTCAGTTATACCGAAATTATTGATATTAAATCCCGCACCCCTTGAACCAACTAATTGAGGATCTTCTATATTAATCCCGTTTAATTTATCAACAATTTCAAAAAATCCAGAAATCCTGTGTGGAACCTTTATAATGACTTTTCCCTCTTGATTAGACATAAAACTCAAGTAACTTAATTTAGCTGATCAACTATATATTAATAAATAAAAGAAAAATCAAATTTGATTATTATGAAAAATATTGTAATAAAAATTGGGGGGTCACTACTATTTTCAGAAAATTTAAAAATCAATATACAAAAAATAATTAATTTTTGTAAGGTAATTAAAGCTAAACAAAATTATGATAAGGTTATCATAGTATGTGGTGGAGGTATAATAGCAAGAAACTATATCTCTGCTATAAGATATGTTCATTCGAACGAAACATCTAATGATATTATGGGGATTAAAATATCACGAATTAATGCTAGATTGTTGATGGAAATGTTCGGGGAAATTGCTTACCCTGAAGTCCCGAAACAATTCGAGGAATTAGCCATAGCACTCTTGTTTAAAAAAATAATAATTATGGGAGGTTTACAACCAGGGCAATCAACGACTTCAGTTGCTTTAGAAGTTGCTGAATTCATTGATGCTGAAAAAGTAATCATACTTACTGATGTTACTGGGATCTACGATAAAGATCCAAATAAATTTGATGATGCTAAGTTAATAAAAAACTTGACTATCGACAAATTGCAAAATATAATTTTAAAAGAATCTTATGATAAACAGGCTGCAGCGGGAGAATATCGAATTTTTGATGCTGTTTCTCTGCAAATAATGAGAAGAAGCAAGATAAAGGTAATTGTAGTCTCTGGAAAGAACTTAGATGAATTCTCTAAAATTTGGGTTGGAGAGTCTGATTTTAATGGTACTGTAATTTCAAATTAATTTTTATTTCGAAAAATTAATTTATTTATCTATATTTATATATATACTAAAATTATTCTATGAATTAAGTAGGAAGCGAAAATGTCTCAATCATCATGGAAAGATCAGATAAAAAAAAAATGGGGACCTCATAGTCATTGTCCCGTATGTCGTAAAGCTATGCCTGCGGATAAACAATTTTGCAGTCAAACTTGTAGGGATAATTATATAGCAAAGGAAAAAAAAAGTAAGAAAAAAAATAGAATTCAAATGATTATTATGTTTTCAATGATAGGAGTTTTGATAATTTTTACGTTGTTTATGGGATGAAAAAGTTATCAAGCAAAAATCCCCTAAGCTTTTTTTATAGAAAGGATTTAATTGATTAATTCTCGTTAAACCAAGCATTTTATTTAAAATAAATTTGAAAAGATTAATAATGAAATTTCATTATATCAATAAATTTAGTCTTTAAAATGTCTCGCAGGGATAGCCAAGCGGTCAACGGCGGTGGACAAATAAAAGAAGGAATAATTAACCCTCTTTTAACCACACTCAAGATCCATTGACATAGGTCTACAGGGGTTCAAATCCCCTTCCCTGCATCTTATTAATAACTTAAATACTTAATTTTAGACTAATAGTATCAAGTTGAAAGCTTTATTAATTAATTCGGTAAATTTGATACCATTTCATTGAGACAACTCATAACTGGTTTAATGAAATTTTCTTCTGTCATTTTAGTTTTAAGAAACGATAACAATAAAACAGGGGTGTTCAACATGTTTGCTACTCGTTCAACTATCAGCTTGTTCGCAATTTTATTTTCTATTCCAAATAGGGAATACGAAGTTGATGAAGTTTTTACTCCTTCGATTAGAGAAGGGGTGCTCAAAGTAACACTACCGATACCCATTTCTTTTTGATCAGATAATAGGATTAAATAACTCTTGTGTAATTTAAAGAGAGATATATAAAAGTTCACATTATTAATAAGTAAATTTCTTTCTGAAATTGGTTCCATTAATCATTAACTCCATAAATTTATAGTCCTGATTCTTTTATTGCCTCATCTACGTCATAATTTTTATGCACAATCAAACATAGCGCTTTAACAACACTAGTAGGATTTTCAGCTTGAAAAACGTTTCTCCCATATGCAACTCCCGCGCCACCAACATCAACAGATTCTTTAGTAATTTCTAAGATTCCTTTAATTCCTTTTTTTTCACCACCTGCTATAATTACTGGAACCATACAACCATCAACAACTTGCTTAAATGAATCGGGATCTCCTGGCCAATTTGTTTTCACGAGATCCGCTCCTAATTCAGCTGCGACTCGAGCTACCATCTTCACTACTCCAACTTCATATTCATCTTTAATGTTTTGACCTCGTGGATACATCATTGCTATTAAGGGCATTCCGTATTCTCGGCATTCTCGAGAAACCATGCCTAAAGTTTCTAACATCTCAGGATCTGATTTAGTTCCTATATTAATATGTAAAGAAACACCATCAGATCCAAATTTTACGGCTTCCAACACCGTATTAATTAATACCTTATAATTTGCATCGGGGCTTAAAGAAGTTGAACCAGATAAATGAAGAATCAGTCCAATATCGGGTCCATATCCCCTATGAGCATGGAGGGGAATTCCAACATGACCTAAAACAGCATTTGCTCCTCCTAAAGCGATCTTATTAACCATTTCACCTATATTACAATCTATTCCCTTAATTGGTCCAACTGTTAATCCATGATCCAACGGAATAATTACTGTTTTATTCGTCTCTCTATTAATAATTCTTTCCAACCGAATTTTCTTTCCAATATATCCAGAAATAATATTTTCACCATCTCAATATGGAAATTATATTGTCATAAATTAGTCTAAATCATAATATATAGTATTTAACAACTTTTTAAATCTTTTAAACTCAATTTTGGATCAACACGATTTTTGATGAATGTAAAATTGGATGATTCAGTCTAAATCGAGTATTACATCAGAAATTCTTTGTCTTCTGATATCAAAATCATGATCAACGTAAAGGGTAATACAGTGTAGATCTTTCCTTTTTGAGTTTTTATGAATAAAACTAATAGGGACTACAGGTAACTCTGACTTTTTAATACTGTTTTTTGGTATAGGGACAGGAATAACTTCTTTACATCTCTCGCAATTAACTAATACTACTTTTATGTTTTTTTGTTCTAACTTCTTAATTTTGTCCAATAGATCAGTCGAAATTCCTGGAGAGTTAAGGGTAATTCTTTCTTTTTTCTTAGGAGCTTCTGGAATTTCGGGAATATTTAAATCTATGTTCTTTTTTGATTTATCTTTTATGTCTTCTTTTACATTTTCAGATTTTAGATTCTTTAAATCATTCATAATAAAAGATAGAACTAATATTAGTTATTTCTAATGAAAACACTAAACACCAAATATTTGCCTTAATTCACTATATATTTTTGAGAGCTCCGTAATAATTTGTGTGTTATTTTGTTGCATATAGTAATTAATATAACCCGAGAGACCTTCTCCGTCCTTAATCCAATCTAAAAATGATTGTATTTCTCCCTTTAATTGAGGATCAATATTAGATGTTGAAGGTTGAGCAGGTTCCGCCCTTCCTAAAGGTGCATTTGGATCTATATATACTTGATAGGAAGTATTCATTTCTGATATAGCTCTAGAAGTATCCATAGTTGCTCCCATAGGTTCACCATCAGGTTCTAAATACACGATTAATTGATGTTCTTGGTCTTTTGCACCAATTATATGTCCTTCTCCTTTGATGGAAGTAGCTACCAATCTTTCAGTTGTGCATTGAAGAACGGAATATTTAACACCAGAAATTATGACAGATTGAGCATTCATACTATTCCAACTAGATACAACCTTTCCCACATCAGCACTTATATCCCAATTATCAGTTGAATATATTATATTTCCTCCTTGAACAACTGCGGCAGCAATAATGCTTGGATCTTTTTGTAATAAATTGAAAACAGCTGTTGCTGGATCTAAAGGCATTTTTTTTACCCGATATCTGAGATTTATTTCTCACTTTAAGTAAGATATTTTCTTAAAAATATCTATTATAAATATAATTATAAATTTTATATTAAAATTTATGGAAAAGAACAAAGTCTCATTTTCCCTTCTTAAGAATTATTCGACCAAACTTTGGTTGGTATTTGGTTTCTTTTTTATTTACAGGTTTGAAATTATTCTCAAAAAAATATTGATCTTCTAAGAATAATTTATGGTTATCATCATTATTTTTCATTTTACTGATATGATCATTCAAATGATTATCATTTTCAAATAATTTTCCACAAACAGGACAGCTTACTCTTGATTTTTCTAATAACCCTAATTGCTTTTTTATTATTACTTGGAACTTATCTGATCTTTGATTTTTCTTTAGATTTTGTCGACAAATATGTCTTATCAATTTTCCATAAGGTGGATACTCAAAAAAAATTTTACTCCCATGAGTACATTCCCAATACAATACATCTGCTTTGCATGTGGGGCAAGATGTCTTAAATGAGCGAAGATAGCAATGTTTTCCGTGGCTTTTATAAAAATGTCGCATTATATGGATTGAAAATTTGATCCTATTAAAATTTTTTTATAAATTATCCAAACAACAAAATATTAACAAGAAATTTATTAACTGATAATTCTTAAAAACGCAAATATTTAAATGTTGGATAATGATTATAGAAATTAAGGAATAGAAAAAGTTAAGGGTAGCCGTTTTTGGATCTGTCATTGTCTCTAAATAATTCAAACTTATGTCCAGAATGTGGAAATAAGAATTTAATATCTGATGAGACTCGTGGTGAGATTGTTTGTGTTGTATGTGGGTTAGTATTAGATCAAAAACTCATTGATTCGGGTCCGGAATGGAGAGCTTTTTCATCAGAAGAAGCAACTAAAAAAGTGAGAGTTGGAGCGCCAACTACATTAACTCTTCACGATAAGGGTCTTAGTACTATGATTGGTTGGACAAACAAAGATGCGTTTGGAAAGATTATTAGTCCAAAGATGAAAGCAGAAGTATATCGGTTAAGAAAATGGCATGTCAGAACGCGCACAAACAAGTCTCTAGATCGTAATCTAGCCTATGCTATGAATGAATTAGATAGATTCTCATCACAATTAAATTTATCAAAAGAATTGAAAGAATCAGCTGCTCACATTTATCGTAAAATAGCTAACAAAAATTTGATCCGTGGAAGATCAATAGAGGCTATGTTAATTGCTTCAATATATTTATCTTGCAAATTAAATAAGATCCCTAAAACCTTAGATGATTTTTTAGAATTTGCATTAGTAGATAGGAAAAAAATTGCACGTTGTTATAGATTAATCCTTCAAGAATTAAAAATCAATATTAATGTCCCTTCTCCAATAACATTCATTCCAAGATTTTGTGCTGAACTAAATCTATCCGGTCGTACTCAGAATAGAGCTGCAGAATTATTAAATTTGGCAAAAAAGTATCAGATTACTGCTGGTAAAGCACCCACAGGTCTAGCTGGTGCCGCGTTATATGTGGCAGCTATGCAAGAAGGTGAAAGGAGAACTCAAAAAGAAATATCTTTAGCAGCAGGGGTGACTGAAGCAACTATAAGAAATAGATACAAGGAACTTGTAAATCATATGCAAGCAAATTTTAACGCACTTTAATTCTTTTTATTACATCAGGACGTTTTTTATACAGAATCCGAAAACCACAATGTGAACATTTTATTCCAGGAAGTGCATTTAATTCTTGCTTGGAGACTTCCTTTCCACATGCTTTTCTTGCACATACGTAATTCATACTAATTATAATAGATCATTGATATTAAATTTTTTGGATAAAATTTAATTTAAACTTAAATCAGAAAAATAATTGGAATAAGCGAAATCTAGATATATAGTGATTTTCTTTTATCTTCAGCATCAATTAATTGAAAAGTATCAAGATCCTTCTCTAATTCTTCTCTTTTATTTTGGAGATTTTTAGTAATATCATCAATATTTTCTAAAGAATACTTCTTTTTTATTGGAAGCGTAAAAGATTTCTTAATTAATTCTAATAACGTAATTGAAGCTTTCAAGTCAGTCACATCTTCATTGATCATCGCGATATTGTCAGTCTCAGCTAATAAAACTAACCCATCAATATTAAAACGTGCTTTAGCCAAAGTTGGAATCAAACCATTTGCACCAATAATAACTCCTTTTTGAATTTTTTCACAATTATTATCTAATAGGAATTTTTCTAATAAATTGCGATTCGTCGAACTTACATAAATTTTGGGTATTTTTTGATTTAATTTCCTATTATTTAATGGATATGCCCCTAATGCTATGATTAATTTTATATCATACTGCTGAATAATTTCAGCTAGGAAATTAGAGATTCGATATATCCCTTTTGGAGTTAAACTCTGAGCATCAGCAGTTATTAATAAAATATCTCGTATTCCCTCAGGATCCTTCCAGACTAATATTTCTGCTTTAGGAGCTGAAAGTAAGCTATCATCTACTATTGCTCCTGCAGGATAGTCATCAAAAATAAAATCCATAAAATTTTTAGCATCTAATTGTCCAATTAAGGAATCTAAAGCAAATTTTCCGATATCTGCAATACCTGGCATCCCTAAAATGCAAATTGGATTTGTCAAATCTTCTTTTGATAAATTAGCGTGTTTAATAATTCTAATTCCAGATTCTGTCAATTTTATTTACCTATTATCAATACTTATACTATAATAAATCATTGAAAATCTTCTTTTTAAAAATCGTGTGTTATCCTAATAGACACGTGATTTATTGTAAAAGTAATATATTCATATTATCACTAATTTAAGTATATTATAATCTTAAGTTCTGTTCAATCATATAAAAGAATAAATATTTAATGACATCTCTTATATTTAATTGCATGCAATGTGGAACTTGTTGCTATGAAATTACAGAGCAACCAGGTTCAAAAAGAATTCCATTATATCCAGAAGAAGTGACAAAACTAATTTCAGTTGCTGAAAAAAAAGGTTTCAATTTTCAAGTTATTGAAGATCTCGTGTTTCCTGACATTAAAAATAAAAAAATTTTAGTTGTAACATATAGAATATTGTTGAATAATCAGAATAAAAGATGTCCATTTTATCAAAAAGAAACAGGATGTTCAATTCATGATGAAAAACCTTACGCTTGTCAAGCATATCCTCTATCTTTGACCCGTGTGGATGCATTTAATTTTAAGATTTCGATTGACCCTCAATGCAATTTTATTATCGATAACTATGATCAATTATTTAACATTGATCTAGAAAACCTAAAAATTATCTTTAAAGATGAATTCCCTAAAGCTGAAAAATTTTATAGAAAGAATAAGAGACTGCAATTAAAAATTCGAGAATTAGAATATGAAGGGAAAATAGAAATCCCTAGGGAATTACATATTAATGATTTTAATAGATATTTAAACCAATGGGAACGAGAGGAAATAATTGTAAAATAATTGAAAGTGATTTTTATGAAAAAGTTTATATCCTTATTTTCAGGAGGATTAGATAGTCCCGTAGCAGCTTATTTAATTGCTAAAAATGGTTTTGAGCCCATCTTTCTTTCATTTTTAACTTCAGATGATATTGAAAATTCCTTAAAATTGAAAATCATCAATATACTAAAGAAACTAAAAACTCAGATTGATTATAAAATAAAAGTTTATTTTATTAATCACGATCCTAATCTTGATCTTTTCCAAAAAAGCTGTGAAAGAAAATTAACGTGTATATTATGTAAACGGATGATGTTACGTATTGCTATAGCAATTGGCAAACGGGAAGGTACAAATTTAGTCGTTACTGGCGATATTCTTGGTGAACAAGCTAGTCAAACTCTTGATAATCTTATTCAATATAATGATTTAATGCGAAATTTCATCATCATAAGACCATTAATTGGATGGGATAAATTAGAGGTAATCGATCTAAACAAAAAATTGGGACTTTACAATATTACATCCTTGAAATCTGCTTCTTGTCAATTCAATCCTATTTATCCTGAAACACATGCGAAAAAACATGAAATTATTCAATCTGAACTGTTGTATAATGTCTCTGAAATTGTTGAAAATTCATTAAAAAGAGCTGAAATTTTAGAATTTTGATTCTAATTCTTTTATCATAGAGTAATATTTTTTATCTTCTAATTCTTTAATACTATATTCTCCCAATGCTTCGCTGAGGATCTGTGCAATAATATGTTTACAATAATTTCGTTTTCTGTTAATTACTACATTCTTATAGAATTCTTGGCAGGAACAATAAAGTTTTGGATACACTAAATGCTTGTCTTCTTCTCCTATTACAATCCAGGAAAGTCTACCAGAGGGTTTATATCTATTCTTTATAACACCCCTACTAAAACTTTCTAATACTTTTTCAAAGTTTATAACAAAATTTGAATTAACAAAATTGATGATTTCGTCATCTATAATCCCTTTTTTTGTGATTAATTTTTGCAATTCAAATAATAAATCTTTTGACATTTGCATCTCATATATTAATAATTATTATTTATATTTAGGATCATAGATTTGAATACTATTCTTTACTTACCGACAAGATATTTCCCTGCAATCTCAGGTGCTGAATTGTATATTCAAAGATTAGCAGAAATATTCAAAACGGATTATAAATGTGATATAGATGTATTTACATCTAATGCTTTAGATTTTAAAGCTTTAAGAGATCCTAAGGGAAAAATTATTAAAGAGACTAATAAATATTTTTCTAATGTTAATAATGTCGATGTATATAGATTTCCTGTAAGTTATAAAGAAGACCTTAGGGATTTATTACAGGAATTAAAAAAAACCCCAATTCTAAAATCTCTTCAACTTTCCGATGAGACCCTCTGTGAAACATTAAAAAATGGTCCTTATCTAAAGGAAATTGTTAATAACTTCCTCAATTATAAACAAAAGGATTATGATATCATACATACCACCTTTTTTCCTTATTTTAATTTAGTGATAGCCTTATTAATAGGAAAAATTCTTAAAAAACCAGTAATTTGTACCCCTTTTTTTCATTTTTCAAATCCTAGATATTTGAATTCTAATTTAATCACTATTTTGCGTAACTTTGATATGCTTATAGCGTGCACCTCAATAGAAAAAAATTACCTCATTAAGAATTTAAATTTAACTTCTTCTAAGATTGCTACAATTCCTATGGGAGTAGACTTTGACAAGTTTATTTTACGTAAAGGATCTTTCAATTTTAAAGATCACTACTTTAGCAGAAAAGAGAGAAATTATAAATTAATTTTGTTTTGTGGATACAAAAATTTTGAAAAGGGAGCTATCTCGATTTTAAAAGCGATCCCATATATATTAGAAAATTATCCAAAAGTATATTTTACTTTTATTGGTCCTTCCACGACTGCTTTCAATCGTGAAATAGTAAAGACAAGGAAAAATACTAATGCTCGGATAATTAATCTTTCTCCAGATAATTTAACAGGATATTTTGATAAAAATAAGATTGCTGCATTTATGGAAAGCGATCTTTATTTAATGCCAAGTCGAAGTGATGCTTACGGAATAGCTTTTTTAGAAGCATGGTCTGCTGGTAAACCCGTGATCGGTGCTAAAATTGGTGCAACACCAGAAGTAATTCAAGAAAATATAGATGGTCTACTTACTGAGTTTGATAATCCTCATAATATTGCTGATCAAGTAGTAAAGCTTCTAAGAAATAAGAAATTAAGAAAACGACTTGGTGAACAAGGTAAAGTGAAAGTAGAAACTTTCCATTCTTGGAGAAATATTGCAAATAAAACGAAAAATGTTTATGATGATTTAATTAATAATAGGAGTGATTGAAATTGAAAACGATAGCAGGTAATAAATATATATTAAATAAGGATAATCTTATCAATTTTGATTCCGTACCATTAAGAACCATCTTGGAAGAATCTAAAACACCACTAATGGTTCTTTTGGAAAATAAAATTAGAGACAATATTCATACGTTTAACAAGATATTTAAATCTGTATTTAGCAATTATCAAGGATTTTATTCATTTAAAGCAAATTTTCTACCAGAGGTTTGTAGGATAATTCAATCTGAAGGTGCAGGAGCTGAAATTGTTGGAATTCCAGAACTTAACCTTGCTTTGAGGTTAGGATATTCCTCCAATAAGATTATTGCTGGAGGGCCATATTTACCAGATGAATTTATTGAGAAATGTGTGATAAATGACATACGCGAAATCATTATATATAATTTAAATGATATAAAGAGAGTTAATGTGATTTCAGAAAAATATGGGAAAACTCAAAATTTATGCTTAAGAATTAATTCTCAGAAATTTGGTAGCAAATTGGGTATCACACTAGATACTAAAACCCTTTCAAAACTGAAAGAGCTCTTACAAGATTGTGAGAGTGTAAGTTTAAAAACTATTTTATCTCACCGCGCAACTCAGATGAATAATTTTGAACAATTTAGAATAAATTTAGAGAATATAGCACAAGCTTATAATCAATTAAGAAATTCAGAGATAAATATCGAAAATTTAAATTTAGGAGGGGGCTTTCCCGAATCAGTTGTTATCCCTGAAAAACAACTGAAAAAAATAGCTCTAAATTTGAAAGAACATTTGAAATTATTGAAAATAAATGTGAAAAAGATTTATTTTGAACCCGGGAGATATTTTGTAGGTGATGCTGGTATATTTGTAACTGAAATAATTAAAATAACAGACGATCGCTGGATTTTTTTAAATATCGGAAATAATATCTGCCCAAAATTTGCCCGATGTTCCTTAAGGTTCTATAATGCCTCTAAAATAGATGCTTCGCATAAATTCAAAACTTCCATAGCGGGAATCATTCCAACCGATCAAGATATTCTTGTAAAGGATTACTTTTTTACCCAAGTTATAGAAGAAGGAGATATTGTCATCATAACTAATGTAGGGGCATATACTTTAACATTTTCGAATCGATTCCCCTATTCACTCCCTCCCATATTTCTCGTAAGTGGAACAAATGTTATAAAAATTTTTGATCCTACTATAGATCATGATTTTTCTCTTGATTAATACTGTACTATATTATTATGATAATATTAGCATATTATATTCATTCTAATTTTTGATATATATTATTTCTATAATACATAGTCATTCAACTAGTTGAAATAAAATGGAATCGTTTATAAAAACTGCTAGAAAAAGAGAGATAGTGAGACCTAATAAAAACTTATTTGGACAAGCTAATATAAAAATCGTTGGCTGTGGAGGTGCTGGGAACAATACTATCAACAGATTAATGAAAATCGGAATTAAAGGTGCCAAATGCGTTGCTGTTAATACAGATTGCCAACATTTAGATGTAGTTGAATCTCATATTAAAATTCTAATTGGAAAAAACCTCACTCATGGATTAGGAGCAGGAGGTAACCCAGAAGTTGGAAGAGCCGCAGCTGAAGAATCTAGAGAAGATTTGACAAAAATCCTAAGAGAATCAAATTTGGTCTTCATTACATGTGGCGAAGGAGGAGGAACAGGTACTGGAAGTGCCCCTATTGTCGCGGAAATTGCTAAATTAGAAGGAGCAATTGTTGTAGGTGTAGTAACTTTACCATTTGAAACCGAAATTGGACGTATTGATAAAGCACAGATAGGTTTAAATGAATTGAGGAAGTATGCTGATACTTTAGTGGTAATTGATAATAATAGGCTTTTAGAAATTGCTCCAGATCTACCGATAATAGAGGCTTTTAGTGTAGCTGATGAAGTTCTTGCTACGATGGTTAAAGGGATAACCGAAACAATTTCATTACCATCACTAATTAACCTTGATTTTGCAGATGTAAGAACAATACTAAGTACTGGAGGAGTTGCAATTGTTGGTGTTGGAGAATCTGGGGAAAATCAAAACAGAGTTGATGATGCTATTGGTGATGCTCTTAATTCTCCCTTGCTCGATGTAAGTATTGAAGGTGCTAAAGGAGCTTTAATTCATATCACGGGGGGAAATGATATGACACTAGCAGAAGCCAATTCAGTAGCAAAAAAAATCTCTGAAAAAATGGATGTGAATGATTCTATGGTTATATGGGGTGCAAGAGTAAATGATGAATATGACGGTTATCTACGTGTAATGCTTCTTATTACGGGAATTAAATCACCTCAAATTTTTGGAAAAGATTCCCAAATGATTGAGCCTTTACAAAATGGGTCATTCTCTAAACAAAAAGTTGGATTATCTGACGAAATTTTTAATATCGGTGAAATTGCATTCGATTAAATTTTTTACAGCAACTTTTTAAACCTAATTAAAAAAATGATTCTATGGAAAAAAAAAATGAGTATAATACCCAAATTCAAGTAAATAAATTGATGAAAAAACTTAGAATATGGAAAGACTTATTTTCGGTTAATATTAATTTCTATGTTGAAGGATGGGCAGCATATCTAATGGAGAAGACCATCTATCCTCGTTTAATTGTAATTTTTAGACCATATGACTGCAATCATTTTTCAATTAAAAGTTTTGAAGTATCTTATGATGCAAAAGCAAATGAAATTCATTCTGAAATTTATTCTAGAGACCTTATCTATGGTTTCCAGAACTTATTTATAGAATTAAAAGAAATAATCTACGGAAAAGACATAATTTCTTCGATTTCTACAGAATTATATGATAAAAAAAATATCAACGAGAAGCGTTAAATTAAAATGGGGAGAATTCATCCCAATGAACAAATATTAAAACTCAGGCTTATAAAATTGGCGAAATTCTTCTTTTTTTTTCTCATTATATCTTGTTTCTAAAAATTTTAATACTGTATGATGAGGTATACCATTTAATAACATACTTACTGATTTTCTCGCAATTTGTAAGCTATCGTAATCAGCAATAATAGATATTGTTTTTCCAAGAACAGACAAGTAACAATTTGCATACCTTTCTATAGCTTGTCTCATTTCACCATTTCTTCCAATAATCCTTCCTTTCATGCGTTTAATCTTTTTTTCAGATCTTCCTAAAATATTTTGGAGATTAAATATCTCCAGTTCATATGTTTCTTCAACCAATTTCATTGCTTTAGTGGGATTAAAACCCCTATTAATCGCATTAAGAATTT
Source organism: uncultured archaeon (assembly GCA_964493715.1). Classification (GTDB taxonomy): domain Archaea; phylum Asgardarchaeota; class Lokiarchaeia; order Sigyniarchaeales; family SOKP01; genus SOKP01. The sequence continues at coordinate 8,817 of CAZBPC010000023.1, read as the reverse complement.
TTTCTGCAATGAATATATTCATTGGATTGTAATTAGGAGCTTCATCATTAGCTTTAATTTCACAATGACCCGATATACTGTCTAGAATTATATTTACCCCTAATGCATCTTCTATTAAGCTTTTCGTTTCACCGTTTTTCCCGATAATAACTGCAATTCGACTTTTTCCTATTTTCATCTTTTTAATTTTTTATGTTTTTAATATATACATATGAATCTAATTAATTTTATTAATCTATTACTTCATAATAAAACGATTTTGGATCAGGAAGCTTTATTCCTTTCTTACCAAAATAATTGAAAATGTTCTTGATATCTCTTACTAAATAGATCTCTGCTTTAGGATGTTGAATGTCTACAGCTTGAGAGATATCAATAATTATTGGTTTCTGATTGTGGTATAGTATATTAAATTCAGATAAATCCCCATGAACTAATCTTGCTTTTTGATATAATTCTTTTATGAATGTAAGAATTTTATCAAATAATATGTCAACTTCCATCGGGTTTTTTATATCCTTTAGCTTTGGAGCTGGAATAGATCCAAAACCTATATATTCCATAATTAATACATTATTCTTAATTAGAATAGGTTTAGGAACCGCTAAACCCGCTCTATGCGCTCGTTTTAAATTTTTGTATTCTTTACTTGCCCATAAGAATATTATTTTAGAAATATTATGAGGAACTTTTTTAAATCGTGGATCTCCAATAATATAATTTCTCATCCATTTAGAAGTATTAACATCGATTTTGTAGATTTTCACTGCAACCTCTTTATGATTTTGATCATATGCAAGATAAACATGTGCTTCTTTTCCTGCAGAAATTATTCCCGTTATGTGCTCCAAAGGGCCATTAACTAAGAGTTTACGCAATATTTCGTGAGTTCGTTCATCCAATACCGAATCTATAACTGCTTTTTTCTTTGATTGATCAATCATTCTAATTCGATTTGAATCCAGGGTTCTTTTTTCTAAATTATCGATATCACTATCATAATTATTCTCTAAATTACCATCTTCAAATTCATCTTTTTCAAGGAAATCTTCTTTATAGTCCTTCAAATTTTAATTGTCATCTCGGAATCTGATCTTGATTTTATCATTGAAGAAATATGAATATTTTTTTATCAATTTATTATCTAAATGATCTCGAATAATAACGTGGTTTCTAGAAATGCTCTCAATATGAAAAAGTTCATCATTAATCATAATTTTATCATTTTTCTTAAAAGGTAAAAGTCGAATAAGTGTCTTTAACCTGTACAAATTTCTTCCTTTTTGTGCATCTCTTCCAACTAACTTTTTTGTTCTTTTTAGTTCAAAATAATACTTAGATTTAAGATATGAAACAATATGATTCATCAATTCATTAGTACTAAGTAATAAGTCAACCCCATTCTTATGTTCAACTAACTTGGATATGTATTGACGATCATCAATCTGAAATATATTTTCTACATATGTATAGGTTTCATTGACCATGGCATCAATAATATTAAAATAGATGGGATTAGAAACTCTGATTTGCAAAATTGATAAAAAATACATCCCCCCTCTCAAGTTAGTACAATTCTTACATAATTCATAATCAATTCTTACTGCAACAACTTCCTCATGAAATATGCTTTGATTTTCTTTTAGCCACCCTATGATTTTAGCATCTAGAGATACCAACAAATCTTTTGAAGAGTAATTAAAGGAATTCTCATTTAATATAATTTTAAATTCGATATTTTCACTACTATTAACTGATTTTAATAGAAACCTATCTAAAGCATCAATAATCACTTCATTAATCTCTTCAGAGGTGCTATTAAACCAATTTTCTTTTTTCGAGTACCTTCCGCAATCAAGACACACTTTAATATGGAAAGATTTATCTAATTTAAATAAAGGATGTTCATTTAAATAGCATTCAAAACACATCCCAAAATGAGGTGCATTATCATTAATATCCTTACCACAGATAGCACAAAATTTACGAGGCATTAGAAAACCATCTTCATAGCCATTGGTACACCATTTATAATACGTACTCCTTCTTGTGGAATTATGTTATGGGAAATTGATTTTTCAACAATATTTTCCCCTACGATATTAAAATATGATGCATTCATCAAAATTTCAATTGCATCATCGATATTCAATAATGAACCATTAAAAAATTGTTCTGTAATCTCAATTCTTAAATTTCCCTCCTTAAACACCTTTCTAAGAATTGATTCATCACAACAAGCTACAATCTCAATTTCATTTTTATAGTGTATCTTTAAATATACTCTCATTTTCGTCTACTAAATCCTAAAACTACTTCTCTTTTATTTCTTCCCTTGCACCACACGCTGTACATTTTAGAAATATTTTTTTGCTTTCACGTTGGATTTCGGTATCTGGTTTATTACATATTTTACATAAAACATAAGTCTTAGTATATTGGTCTATTAAGCGGTTTAGTGCATTTTCTTTATGTATTCCCTTCATAAATAATTGTTGTCCACGGATCTCTCCCATAGTACCTGCTTTTTTAAGGAAAATTCCTAAAAAATGTCTTCTATCTCTATTTAATGTATTAATAATTTTGTTTAAATTAGTAATATAAGTATTTCGTGATTCTATTCTCAGTTCTACTTTAGGAATTTCGAATCGTGAAGATTTTTTTACATTTTCTGGAATTTTTTCATATGCTCCATCCAAAAGTTTCTCATAATCGTTTAAATCCATTGTTCTCAAATATTTTTTTTATGTAATTTAATCATTCCTTCAAAAATAATTTTTCTATTTTATTCATAACTTTGATATACATTTTCGTCAGACATATAAATCTTAGAGGCCTGCTCCAAATCTCTAATATAACGTTTTAATTTATTTTCAGTTATTTGTATTTTTATCTTTAATTCATTTAGATGAGTATTCTTTCTATTATGAGTGTTTTCTTCAATAATAGAAAATATCATTTCTTTTATCGAATCCTCTGTTTTATTATTATCAGGATCCTGTTGAGAGAAACTTGGAGAGATAATTGAATTATCATAATATTCGCTCAATTTACTATCAATTTCATTTAATTCTTGATCCAATTTGGGGATTTCTACAACTTCACCTGACTTTATTTTCTTAATTATGTTAGCATCATGCAGCAAAAATTCATTTGGATCAATTATTCTCTTAATGATTTCAATTCTGAGAGAAGGCACTCCTTCTCGAGATTGTAAGACACCGATAAAATATGCAATATTTCCTATTTCATATCTCGCGATTTCTTCAGGCTCTACTTTCCATTTAGAAGCTCGTATCAATCCTGTTCCATCATCTAATTCTAAATTAATATTCGCGGTTGTTTCACTATCGAAACTTGGAAATTCATACTTGTCTCTAATTGTGGCAATAAGACGAACACGTTTTACTTTTCCGAAAATAGTATAGAATACATTTCCAATTTCGTCGTAATAAGCATCTAATAAATGTTTAATCCAGCATCTAATAGCAGGAAATCTTAAATATTGGCTTGTTTCAGTCATAGTTATTATTCTTCGTATACTTAAATAAGATTAGTATGAATAAGAAAAGTATTCATTTAGTATTTTATGTTATTTGATAAATAAAAAAGATAAGTAGCGGGGGTTCGATTTTCAGCTCGCTGGATAACAGCATATTTTAAGCGTTTGAACGAACGATCTCAGGGTTTCTTAAAGGAAGGCTATTTATTCCGTTTATGAGCCCTGCGGCATAAACCAGGCTAGCCCACCCCGCTCTAATTAATTCCTATGAAAATTTTAAATTTTATATATATCTTTAATATTCTCTCTATTTTAATTTTTTACCATTTTTTAATTATTTAGTGCTATTTTTTAATTTTTTTTTTTATATTAAAATATTAAAATGATTAATTTAGAAAATCTATTATGGCAGATTCTCATTCAAAGGGTTTTTTTGGACAAAATATTGGATTAATTATTCGTAGTTCTTCAAAATCCGAGCCTTATATCTATATTCAATGTATTAAAAAAAAACCAAATGGGATATGGGAAAAATTATCCTCTAATGAAGGAAAAACAATAAAATGCTCTCTAGAAGAGATTGCTATTATTCTACAAGTCCTAAATAGGAGAAAATTCAATTGGCAAGGAAATCATAAGTTTGATGCTGCAATTACTAAATTATCCATATGTTGGGAAGATGAAAATGCAGAAGCTCTATGGATAAATATTGGAGATTATTCAAAAATGCTTAATTCTGGTCAAATCGATATTCTAGCTTTATTATTGACCCATCTATTAAATGAAAAGATTATTTATGCTACATCATATAAACCTTCCCAAAAACCTAATGCTGTAAAGGAAGGAATTGAAGAAGAATATGTTGAAGAATTAAGAGATATATCACAACAAGTTTCTCTCGAGGAGACTATTTCAAATTCAATGACAGAAATTAACGGGAAAATAACAGGAGAGACAAATAAAGCAATATTACTTGAAATCAGTGAGGGTCAAAAAGCTTGGATTCCTAAATCTTGTATTCATTCTCAATATGATCCAAAACCAATGCTTTTACAATCTTTCTTAGTTGAAAATTGGATCTTAAAAAAAGTAAATGATGTATAGATTAAAAGAATAAACTTAATTTTATTATTTAATTTACCTTGATATTATAGAATAAATATATCCTTTTCCATGTTATTATTTAATTTTCTCGCAGATTTCATCTTAAATCCATGGTTCTTAATTTCTTTGGCTTTTTGGATTTTTATCTTAATTTTAATATTTTTACTCAGAAATAAGAAAGAAGCTTATAGTGTCTTTTTCCCCTTTCTCGCTCTTTTTAAAACTAAAAAATTAAACAAATTTATCGTTAATCTATCCAGAAGAAAACCCAAATTTTGGAGGATTTTTTGGAACATTGGGATTTTTGTATCCTTTGGTTTTACAATTTATGGTTTTTATTTCTTTTTCAGTAACGTAGTTAATCTAATATTCGCTCCAAGTATCGAAAATGCTATTATCCCACTTATCCCTGGCGTAACGATTGATCTTCCGGTCTTTTTTTATATGATATTACCCCTTTTGTTAATTTTAACCACACATGAATTCGCCCATGGAATTTCAGCGTCAATTGACGGTGTTGAAATAAAATCAACTGGACTCTTAGGTGTTGGCCTTTTTTATTTAATAGGATTCGGAGCTTTCGTGGAAGTTGATGAACGATCGTTAAGATCCTCAAAGTATCATCGAAATACCCGATTGCGAATCGCTGCGGCTGGAACATATATCAATTCAATCGTTGCAGGCATAGCACTCATACTCTTGCTCATATTTCCAATTCTAATTTCACCTTGGTTTTCTCAAGTTTCTCAAGTCTATACCGTATTGACTCCTGAAGAAGGTGGATTTAATGATGGAATTTTAGTTTATGGTGATGCTATCGTAGCGATCAAAAAAGAGGGAGAATTAGATTCTCAATATGTCTATCTAGATAATTATCAAGGAATCGACTTATCCTCTATCTTGGACAATCAAACACGGATTAAATGTTCTGTAGGAGATAATTTAACTATGAAAATTTACAACCCTTTTGTTGATTTATCCTCCGAAAAGGAGATTTTATTAGGACCCCGTTACGATCTTGGCATTGAATATGAATATATTTCTGATTATGAAATAAAAATCACTTATAATTATACCAGTGATCAACAAACTGATATTTTAATAAATTATATAAATGGAACGGCAATAAATCGCACTTCTGGAAATACTTTGGAGAAATATTTAAGCCAATTCGACCTTAAAGCACTTAATTTAACTAGTACTACAAATCAACCCTATTTAATAGAACCTGAAGTAGTGGGGGTATTTGTAGGAGTACAAACTATCTTATTTTGGATGTACAAAAACGATTTTGCTAAATTTTTATCGGCTAATTGGCCCGATTTTTGGTTGAAAGAAATTTCTTGGTTATTTATCATAGGATTTAGTTTAACATTATTTAATATGATGCCTCTTCCAATTTTTGATGGTGATAGAGTCATGAAAGAGATTGTAAATAGCATTTTTGGTACTTTATATAGTTCGAAAAAAAAGAAACTTGACCGTTTTTTATATAAAATAGATAATGATTATGATTGTAAATTATCAGAATATCGTATTGAAACAATTAATGAAGTAAAAATTTTAATAAAAGATAGAAATATTAAAGAAAATGAAAGTGAAATTATCCTGGGTAAGGAAAATTATGAATTAATTGATTCGATCGGGGATGGATTTAAAGACGCTGTCAAAATTCAACTTCCAACAACCACTACAATTAAAAAAAATGATGTTTTCGAAATCTCATATGAGTATTGGTATGATAAGAAAAACAAAATTAAACAGATTACCCTAAATATAATAAGAACTGCAGCGTTGATATTAATAATTTCAAATTTCGCATTATCCTTTATAAAGTTTGGATTCAATCTTTTTTGGCTCTAAATTCAAATATTTCTTGGTGATAAGTTTCAGAAACTCAGAGAATTATATCGAATCAAAAAAATGTATCAAATGTAATAAATCTCCTACAATACAAAGAAGACATTCTGGGCAATTTCTCTGTTTAGATTGTTTTAAACTGAGTATAGAAAATATTATCTCAAAAACAGTTGCAAAATATAATATGTTAAAACCAAAAGATAATGTAATTGTCGCATTATCAGGAAGTAAAAATTCAATAATTCTTCTTTATAATCTTAAGAAAATTCAAGAAAAAGTGTATAGATCTAAACCAATTATTGCCTTATCAATTGAAGATGGTAATAATATTCATATAACAAGAGAATTATGTGAGGAACTTTCAATTGAACAAGTTATTATAAATTCAAATGAGATCGTTGATTATGAACCATTATGGTTGCAATTTTTAAAAATTGCATCTGCTGATTTAGGAGGAAATATCCTTGCATTAGGGTATAATCTGTCTAATTTAGCAAATATTTATTTAAATCAATTAATATTCAATAAAGATCTTTCTCAAAGGATACATTACCAAGATGATTATATTAAAACAATCACTCCACTAATGAGAATTCCCAAAGAGGAAATTGAGGAATACTTTAAAATAAAAAATTTGGGAATCAATAAAGAGCTGGTATATAAAAAAGGAGATAGTTCGACAATGAAAATATATATTGAAAATTTTATAAAAGATTGTAAGACTTATAGTCCAGAAATAGAATATAATTTGCTTAATGGATTATTAAATTTAATAAAAATCTACGATAATCAATAAAAACAGCTTAATTTTTAAATAAATAAGTTGAAAGATTTTTCAATTTTAAATATTCCCTTACTTCATCTTTGAACAAAGGTACTTCTATTAAATTTTTATGCCATTTTTTTAAAAATAGTTCATTGATTCTTTTTAGATTTTTTTGTTGCATTCGCCTTCTAGCTTTACAGAATTCACATAACTCACTGGTTGATTCATATAATTGATTGATAATAATATTGGAATTTGGAATATTGTATTTTACTAATTCTGTTAATAACCGTTCTGTCTCTAATATCGCCATTTCTTCAGAAATCATAACTACCACAAAAGAACTTTTAAGCGGATCTGTCAAATCCTCTTTAGCACGGAGAATAGCTTCATTCAATCTTTCCAATATTTCTAAAGATCGATCTTCTTTCTTAGATTCTCCACCAAACATGCTTTTAATAGCCCCAAACATGTTTCCAAGCTTCATTTTCATCTTCAACATTTTCCCAATCCAACCTGATAAAGTTCCTGGAAGACTTAAAAACCGAAGAGTATGCCCAGTAGGTGCCGTGTCAAATATTATCAAATCAAAATCATGTTCAGTTTCGATAAATTCAAGAACTTTTAATAATGCTAAGGTTTCATCTATTCCTGGAGGGTTCATTGATGATAAATCAGTTAAATCATCTATAAAAGGTATTCCAGATATTCCTATATCTTCAATTGTGTCTATATTTGTAATTCCTTGAAATTCAGCTATATTAGCTTGAGGATTTATTTCTAAAGCAGTAAGATTTGGTATTCCTGGAACAGGAATCGGGATTCCTGGTCGTAAACTTACTCCTAAGCTATCGCCTAAGGAATGAGCAGGATCGGTACTTATTATAAGCGTATTTCTGCCCTGTTCTGATGCCCAAATTGCAGAGCTTGAAGCACACGTCGTTTTACCCACTCCTCCCTTTCCTCCAAATAATACCATATTCAGGTTAAGTAATATTTCATTAAGCAACATTATAAATCAATTAATAATCAATTTTATATCTAAGAATAGCTACAATTCCTCCAAATGTGCTTCTAAGTGTTTCCCCTCCTTCAGTTTCACCAGACAAAATCTCAACATTGCTTCCTAAAGATTCTGCGATATCCCCCATATATTCAATGATCGAGTAATACTCTGTAGTTTTAAATGAGTTTGAATTGCAATTTGGACAAATTTCTAATTCTTCATTTGTTTCATCAATATTTATTTGATTTGATGTTATAATCTCATTATATTGACAATTTGAGCACTCTCTCTTAATTTTATATGACTCTAATCGTTCAGACATTATTAATACGTCTACTGCACCTAACTTTAAAGCTCGCTCAACTTCATCTTGCCCATATACAGCCATTCCCGTATCAGTAGTGATATGTTTCATAAAATTTTGCCATATATTTTGTTCTCTGACATATTTCACATTTTCAATCTGTGTATTTATTTTTTCAATAAGTGCTCTTAACCCTTCAATTCCTCCGTAACCTATATCCACAACATCTAAAATTTTTTCTCGTAACCTATAATCTAAACTTTCATCATTAACAA
>CAZBPC010000022.1:0-42058 GCA_964493715.1 uncultured archaeon | reverse complement strand
ATCCAATGAGAAAATAGTAATTATAAGTACGTATATCATAAAATCTCCTATTTTTATGCCTTAAATTAAATATATACTCCTTTAAGGGAATTCTTGCATCTTTGTTCAAATAATTATTTACAAGTGCTATGAAGATAGCGATTAGAAATAAAATAATTCCCGCTGTAAGAAACCTTAGGACAATTATCGTGATGATGGAGATTCCATCAAATAATCCCGAGACAACTATAGGAATGAAACTCCAAAGCAAATTTGCAATGATTAAATTGAAGATATATTTATTGGTTAGCTTCATTTACGCTTCAAGGTTTTGAAATACGATTTATAAAATTGTTGATTATTTGAATAGTTTTCCCTAATAAAGGATAGAATGGCATTTAAAATGAGATATGAAATCAATAGAAACTAATTTATTTGCATTTCAATTTCGCCATTTTTTTTATTTTAATTTACACACTTGTATATACAAAAATGTATAGATCAAATATTCATCCTTTTATTATAAACCTATTTAGACCAAATTTATACAGAATTCTTTATGGATCTTTTTACTATTAGATACTAAGAAAGTAGCATTAATCATCATAACCTTCTGAGAAAAATGAATTTAAATCTATTTCCCAAATATTTCCCTCAAAAACACTTAAATTTTTAACGGATTCCACAATTTAAATGATCAGAGAAATTCTATTTTAGAGAAGTAATGAGTTAATATGCCAAGTTCAAAAGATTATATGGAAATGGATGATAAATACTGTGCTCATAATTATCACCCCATACCCGTTGTTATTAGCAAAGCTGAGGGTGTCTGGGTATATGATCCAGAAGGTAAAAAGTATTTAGATTGTTTATCCGCTTATTCAGCCCTAAATATGGGGCATTGTCACCCCGAAATTATAAAAGCGTTAAAAGAACAAGCAGATAAGGTGACATTAACATCTCGCGCGTTCTATAACGATATGATGGGTCCCTTTTTAAAAAAATTATGCGAAGTTGTGGGTCAACATATCAACGATCCAAACAAATCTGGAATAATGGCATTGCCCATGAACTCGGGGACTGAAGCAGTTTCTACTGGGTTAAAAGTTGCGAGAGCTTGGGGCTATATCAAGAAAAAGATTTCTAAAAATGAGGCAAAAATTATTGTTTGTAGAGATAATTTTCATGGTCGGTCAATAGCAATCGTAGGATTTAGTACGGATATCGCAGCTGTAAGATACTATGGGAACTTCGGCCCTTACACTCCCGGTTTTGTAATTATTCCGTATGGAGATGCTGAAAAACTAGAAAATACAATTTTAGAAATTGGTGCTGAAAACGTAGCAGCATTCCTATTTGAGCCAATTCAAGGAGAAGCGGGGATAAAGATCCCTCCTGAAGGCTACTTAAAAAAGATTAGGGAAATTTGCACAAAATACAATGTTCTAATGATTGCTGATGAGATTCAAACTGGTTTCGGAAGGACAGGGGAATTTTTTGGATGTGACCATGAAGATGTGAAGCCGGATGTGATGTTACTTGGAAAAGCGCTCGGAGGAGGTGTTTATCCCGTCTCCGCAGTGGTCACTACGAGAGATATAATTGGTCCTGATATCATTACACCAGGTACGCATGGATCAACATTTGGTGGAAATCCATTGGCTAGTGCGGTTGCCATGAAATCACTTGATATCCATATTGATGATCATTTAGCTCAAAGAGCTAAGGAATCTGGGGCGTATTTCTTAGAAGGGCTTAGAAATATTGCAGCAAAGAAAACTATAGTTCCAATCAAGGAAGTTAGAGGCAAAGGACTCTTAATGGCAGTCGAGTTTGAATCGGATGCAAGGCATATCGTCGAAATACTTAAAGACAATGGAGTACTCGCTAAACATACTCATTCTAAAACAATTAGATTTGCCCCTCCTTTAATAATTACTAAAGAGGAAATCGATTGGGCTCTAAGTATAATTGAAAAGGTATTCGTTGTTAGCTAATCAGTTTTCGGTTGATTTATTATCATTTTTTTCTAAAAAAAATTGAGTACTTGCTTTTCCTTCTATTTCAAATCAAACATACCAACCACTGGTTATAAAATTGAAATTAGTGGAAATTATTATAAAGTTTAAACAATTTATTAAAGTGATCATTTATGTCTGTTAATGAAATATGGAAATTAGAAATGAAGACCCCTTTTGGTACTCAAAAATCCACCTTGCATCTCTTCCTTGCAGGTAATGCGATCACTGGTAGAATGGAATATCGTAGAGGCGCCAGTGATATCACGGATGGAAAAATTGACGGTGACAAATTGATGTGGAAGGCTTCGAGAAAATTTCCACGATTCTTAACTTTTGAATTCAATGTCAAAGTTGATGGTGACACCATGTCGGGCACGGTGAAGAGCCCTCTTGGCAAAGCATCCCTTAAGGGCACGAGAATTACGGATGAGATTGCCTCTTAGTAAAAGAATTCTTCTTATGCCATCATTGTATCGTTTTTATTTTTTAGATTTTCTCTCCCATATTAATATAAAACTGCGTTCCTGCTTTTCCTTCTATTGCATCCTTTATTTTTTCAATAGAAGTTATGATGGCACGTTCCCCTCCAGATTCTAGAAAATTTATCGCAGCTTGAACTTTTGGACCCATAGAGCCTGCAGGGAAATGTCCTTCTTTCATATAGCTTCTAGCTTCACTTGTGGAAATAAGATCCAAGTATTTATAGTCAATTCGACCATAATTTAGTGCAACTTTTTCAACATCAGATGCAATTAAGAGAATTTGAGCTCTAATTTGTTCTCCTAATTTCGCACTTGCAAGATCCTTATCAATTACAGCCTCAACACCGTATAGTCTTTTTTCATCTTTTATGACTGGAACTCCTCCGCCTCCACAAGCAATGACAATAAAATCGCCTAGTGCCATCAATTTTTTTATTTCACGCCATTGATAAATTTTAATTGGCTTAGGAGAAGCAACTACACGTCTCCACCCCTTAGATGTTTTTACATAACCAGTTTTTTTTCTTTTATATGATGGTCCGATTGGTTTTGTTGGATGTTTGAAGGCAGGATCATTTTGATCGACTTTAACATAAGTAAGTACTGTCAGGAAAAATTTTTCGTTATCCATGTTTAGCGTCATTAATTCTTCATCTAAAGTGGATTCAATTAAGAATCCAATTTGCCCTTGAGTTTCTGCTACCAATATTTGTAGAGGTCTTTTTGAAATAGTTTCTGTAGCTTCTTGTTGTAATAAAAGATTTCCTACTTGGGGACCATTTCCGTGCGTGATAACAATGTTATATTCTTTTGATAATTCTGCAATTTGCTTAATTGGGGATCGTAAATTATTAATCATTTCTTCAGTGGTACCTATTTCTCCCGGTTTTATGAGAGCATTCCCACCAAGTGCTATGATTAATGTTTTCAAATGTTATCAACTCCTATATCAAAGTGAAAAATAATAGTATTGTAGGGAAAATTATAAATTTTATTATAAGAGCCATCAAAAATTATAATCTATTTTTAAAAGAAATTGCTATACATCCTTGAATTTCTTGATGATAAAATTAAGATAATGAGAATTAAAATTTATCCCTTAGAAATAGCATGATTGCTTTTTGTCCGTGAAGACGATTTCTCGCTTGATCGAAAACAATTGATTGAGGGCCATCTATAACAGCTGCCGTTTGTTCAGAACCTCTCATAGCGGGGAGACAATTCATGAAAAGAGCATCGGATTTAGCACTTTTCATTATTTCTTCAGTCACTTGATATGGCATAAATATTTTTTTACGTTCTTCTTCTAGCTCCTTAGGAATCCCATAACTCATCCATGAATCAGTATAAATAATCTCTGCATCTTTAGCTGCTTCTTTAGCATCATGGACGACTCTTACATCAGCACCTGAAATTTTTGATAATTCCGCTACTTCATCTAAAACTTCTTGTTCAGGAGAATAATCAGTTTCGCTTGGACAAGCAACATCCATTCTTAATCCAAACATCGCACACATTCTCATGAGATCATAAGTAACATTATTATATCCATCACCAAAAAATGACATTTTTAAATTATTAAGACGCCCTTTTTTTTCCTTAATGGTAAGAAAATCACAGAGAATCTGACAAGGATGAGCAAAATCATCAAGCATGTTGATTAATGGAACGCTGGCATCTTTAGCGAAATCTCGCATATCTTCTCTTTTGTATACCCTTGCAGCGATTAAATTCACATATAATGATACTACTTTGGCAGTATCGTGGATGTTTTCCTTTTTCCCTAAGGGGGAATCTACTATAGAATAAAATATTGCATGTCCACCCAATTGTTGCATTCCTGTCTCAAAAGATATACGGGTTCTTAATGAGGGTTTTTCGAATAGCATTAAGAGAGTTTCTCCTTTTAATGCACTTTTAAATTTCGGAGGATTATTTTTAATTTCTATAGCTTTCGATATTATCTTTTCACATTCTACTTTCGACAAATCTGATATTTTTAATAAATGTCTAACCATTTTCATTCACTCTAAGAATTACAATTGACTTTTTTTTTCAATATTGTGATAGTTATATGTAGCTTACTTTAAATTTTTACTTTAATTCTTCTTCCTTATTATAATCTCTTGTAATGGAGAATTCATTAAGGATATCTTTATCTTGCGGAGTTAATTTGTTCCGTATAAATCTACTTATGAGTTCACCAATGCCAGGACCTAGCATGAACCCTTGACCACACATTCCCACAGCATTTACATATCCATTTATACCCTCCACGATCCCTAAAATAGGATTTCCATCAGGAGTCATTGGATATAGCCCTCTCCACGTTCTACGAATTTTTATATTTTTCAATCTGGGCATAAGGGAAATCATTCGTTTAGTAATCTGAGGAAGGAATGAACTTGTTTCTCTTCTATCTTTACCAATTATGCTTGGGTCTGGAGTAAGGCAAAAAATGATTTTACCTTCTTTATTTTGATAAAAATAATAATTTTTAGAGTTTCCAAAAGTATTATCTATAGCGGGTCTCATATCAACAACCATAGGGTTGAAAATTTTTTTTACGGGTTCAGTAATACCCGCTTCATGGGATTCTGGAATCACGGGTAAATTAATGTTTACCATTTTTCCTAACGTATTAGCATTTCCTCCCGCTGCGTTCACAATTTGAGTCGTGTTATATTTACTTTTATTTGTTTTTAGTCCTATGATCGTTCCATTTTTAGAAAATATATCTGTTACGGTCTCATTGAATTTAAACTCAGCTCCTTTTTCTCTTGATTGGCGATAAAAAGCATGAAGGGAAAGGAGAGGGGAAGCGTTGCCATCTTTTGGACTATAAGTTCCCCCAAGTAAGTTATCCTCATTAATTCCTGGAATTAAATTCTTTATTTCCTCCTTGCTAACATAGTCTATATCCAAACCAAAGGATTTTTGTAATTGCACATTTAATTTAAGCGTGTTCTCATGCTCTTTAGTATAAGCCACAAAACAATATCCTCCTTGCTTCCACCAGATATCATCTCCAAATTGGCTTTCCCAGTTCCTGAAAATTTCGATTGATCGTTGACATAACATTATTTTCCCTTTTTGAGTATGGGTTGCCCTGATGCCTCCTATTGCATGCTTATTATCAGCTTGAGATACTGATGGTAAAGTATCTATTACTAATGTTTTTAATCCATCACTGGCAGTTGCTAATGCAGTTGGAACCCCAATACTTCCAGCACCAATGATAATCACATCATATTCTACCATCTAATTAATCCTCCTTTTTCTCCTTTATACCAGCAAATAGTTTCAAGGGCATTTCAATGAATAAAGGCCGCTTTGTTCCAGGAACAACCTCATCAATATTAACACCTTCTTCACGGAATATCCTATCAATAAGAGGGGTGCACGTTTTTCCACCACAAGACCCCATTCCAACTTTTGTCAATGCTTTCAATTCATTAAAATCCCTTACACCATTGCGAATCCAATGTCGAATTTCTCCTACTGAAACGCGTTCACAACGACATACAATTGTTTCATTTTCAGTAAAATTTTTCTGATATAAATTCAGCGATTCATTATAAGAATTTTGATTTAATCTTATACCCGTAGCATGTTTAGCGATTCTTGACGGTATTTCAACAGTGATGAGTTGCGTTTTAGGAAATTCGGGTAATATACGCACTCGTTTAACTTTGAATTCTCCTAATCCAGCATCGTTACTCACAATAAGTACTTTTTTACCTATTTCAATTTTATTAGCAGATAGCTCAAGTGGGAGTGTAACAGATGGAAAATCTTTATTTTTGCGATAATCTATTAATGTAATAGCCAAACCAGGACATACTGCTATACATTTACCACATCCGATACAATCTTTTTCATCTCTAAAGTATGGAAGTTGTGTGATGATATTATCAATTGTATTAATTTGATCTTGAGGGCATACCGAGGTACATGGATTACATGGGATTTCTTGATTACAATGAAAGAGAGGAAAAATTCCATCTTCCTTTTCTAAAATTTTCGGTTCACTGGGAAGTGGTGGTTTTGCCTTCATTATGTTTGCAAACTTTTCTAAATCATCGATATTTTCTTTAACTTTGATTCCCATCTTTTCTAACATTTTTAACGCTTCAATTCTTCCCGTAAAAATCGCAGCTGACGCTTCAGCAATTTCTTGAGCATCTCCAGCAACCCACACATTCATTCCAAATTCTTTTGCTTTAAGATAAAACTCATCTACAGGATTCAAACCTATAGCTATTAGTATTGTATCACAATTGAAGGTTTTTTTAGTATTTGGAAGAATTTCTCCTTTTTCATTAATTTGCCCAATAGTTATTGATTCGACATTATTACTTCCATTAGCACTTGTGACAGTATGTCTCGTATAAATTGGTACACCCAGGCGGTGGAGTTTATCTTCATGCACTTTATATCCTCCACAGTATGGCATTGCTTCGATTAGTCCGACCACATTTATTCCTGCTTGAATTGCATGATATCCTGCTATTAATCCAACATTCCCTCCTCCAATAATGAAAATCTGTTTTGCGGCTTTTATTAAATCTCGATTCACCAATGTTTGAAATGCACCAGCACCATATACACCCGGTAAAGTGTTTCCTGGAAATACAAGCATTTTTTCCCTCGCTCCCGTTGCTACTAATATATTTCTTGGCGAAATTAAAACATATTCTTCATTATTCTTCAAAACCCCAATTAACTTGTCACTGAATACAGCTACAACCGTGCTATTAATCCAAATATTTACGGAGTCCAATAATTTTACCTGATCACCAAGAATTTCTGCAATATCAATACCACGCTTACCAGCATATACATCTTCCTGAGAACCAAAAAATTTATGGGTTTGAAGCACTAATTTTCCCCCAAGTCTATTTTTATCATCGACTAGTATTACATCTATTTCATGTTCTCCAAGAAGTTTGGTAGCAGATAATCCCGCTGGACCCGCACCTATAACAAGAACTTCTGTCTTAATAATATCAACATCGCCAACTTCTATATATTTATCGTCCAGAGGTAACTCTGGTAAGCCATTGCAACTTCTTATCTCCATTCCATCTTCTAACAGTGTCATGCAAGCTTTCACTGGAATATTATTGGCGATTACATTACATTGAGAACATTGTCCATTAGCGCAAAAGATCCCCTGAGGACTTGAATCTTTTATGTGATGTCCAAAAATTTTAATCCCATTAAGAAACAAGACCGAAGATATAACCAATCCCTCAAATCCAGTTAATTCTTTTCCGTCAAACTTGAATTTTATTTTTTTTCTTTCCGGTATTTCAAGGATGGGATGGCTTGTTATGTTTTCCATTTAGGATCACATTTTAAATAATAATTTTTATTCTTGAAAAGGAGTAATGATATCAATTATCTCATTAAAATCAATTCCTAACTTTTTTACTAACTCTATAGTAGGACAACCGTTTTGATTCCAACCCCGCTCTAAGTAAACTGCATCTTGAAGTTTCACGTACTGATCCTCACGATAGTTACGGAGAATTTTTATTTTTTCTTCGGTAGATTTACCTTTAATTTTAAATCCTAACTCTTTAAGTTGCGTATCATATCTCTCAGCGCGGCTTTCGTATTCAAGTAAAGTAACTGGACCAACTGCTCTATAAGGTAGATTTGAATCGTGTTCTCGAAGTCCTTTACCTAATCTAATATTAAATATCCGTTGAAAGGTATACACTCTTTCAGACATGTTTATGAGATCATTAGATGTTGATTGATTTCCCGTAACTGCTGAATAATATTTTACATAATTTTCAACGTGATCTGGGATTTTTGCTCGAACCAGCTCTCCTGTTTTAGGATCTTTTATGGGATAATCTGCTTGGCTAGTTGGTTGGATATCATTCCATGGTAACTTGCATAAACCACACAAACTAAACCAAGTCCTCCATAATGGAAAATATCTCAGAGCTTTAGCCTTGTCTTCGAATGATGGTATCGAATTTCTAATCACGTCATCAAATATGAGCCACGCTTCATCATGTTGTGGTCCCTTATTAGTTAGTCCATATCCACCTTGTTGTGCTAAGGATTCTTTAGTTACATACTCAGAAAATTCTAAACCTTTATGTTCCATGCCAATATCTTGTATAAATTGTGGATCTGCTCCAAAATTTCCAACAAAATATTTTTTCATGTATTTAATACCTTTTCCTACAATAACTCCAAAACCTTCACCCTTTGCCATTTGATGAATCAACTCTACGGCTGCTTCAACATCTCCAAAATTTAATTCTAGTCCTCCAGTCCTCTCTTTATTTAAAATGCCTGCTTCGAAGCATTCCATTACAAAAGCTATTCCCGTCCCTACCGAAATTGTATCTAAACCATAGGTATCGCAGTAAAAATTTACTTCTAAGACCCATTTTGGGTCCCAAACTCCCCAATTTGAGCCACAACCAGCGATAGTTTCATATTCTGGTCCATCAACGATTAATTTTTGTCCCTTAAAAGGACCCGTTAAGACCTCATGTCCTTCTGAATAGTGAGAACATGAAACAGTACAGCCAATCCAACATCCATCTCCTCCTTCTTTTCCAGAGTATATTCCTCTCATGATCTCTCTATTGTAAGGGATGTTTTTTCCTCGGATTTCTCGATGAGCTCCGAAACGATAATTTTCTGTTGGTAAGAGATCAGTCACGTTCATAATATCTGGTAGGTGTCCCGTCCCCACTCTGCGCATTTCATTCTGAATAGGATCAAGTTTAATTATTTCTTGGGTATGTGCGATTCCTATTTTTCTAGCTTCTTCTAAATTAGCGGGATTATTAGAATTAACGGAAACTTTTGGAGAGCGACACACCAAAGCTTTAACACGTTTATCCGCAAAAACACTACCAATTCCGCCTCTCCCCGCTTGTTTACTTGATGCCCAATTGCGACCTGGAACATACCAAGAGAAGTTTAACATACCCCAATTCGAATATTTTGCTCCCGGACCCGTACTTACAACTGAAATTCTTTGTTTTTCACGATCATCTTCTGCGTATTGTGCTGTAAGTTGTTGAGTCAATTCATGAGAATAATTTGATAGCCCTTCAGAATCTTCGACTTCCTTAATTTGAACAAAACCCTCTACACCATCTATGTATATTAACACCTCTTTTTGGGCTTTCCCTTGAATTTCAATCGCGTCAAAACCCGAGAATTTTAAATAGGGTCCGAAATAACCCCCTACATTTGAATCTATGATCATATCTGTTAAAGGAGATATTGTAGTAACTATTGATTTTCCCGAACCAGGATAAAAGATGTTTCCTCCTAAAGGTCCCGAAGAAATACAAATCTCATTTTCAGGGTCATTCCAATTAACAATTTTATCTCGAGGAAGTCCATTCATGCTCACCCACATGAGCCAAAGATCAAATCCCTTTCCACCGATAAACTTTTCTTTCATTTCATCAAAGACCGGTCTGATCTGAATCTCATTATTACTAAGATTAATATATAGAGTTCTATTAGCATACCCTTTTTGGACTTCACGAATTTCATATTTTTTTTCTGCAATTATCAATTTATTTTTCACCTTCTGAAAAAATAAAAAACTTATGAAAAAAGGGTTCTTGATGTCAAGCCCTTTTACATATTAAAATTTAAAAATTTCTTTATAAAAATTTTTCAATAAATTTATCTAATGTTTCTTCGATAGTTGGACTGGATATTGGTTCAATATCGTATGTGACTCTAATGATGGGCTTATTGCTTTTAATTAATTTCTCTAGATCTATCGGGCTACCATCAATAATAATATCACAATCTGCTTTATTAAGCGTATCTTCCATGTCTTTAATCTGTTGGTCGTTGTACCCCATTGCTGGGACTATTTGTGTAATTTGTGGAAACTCTTCGAATAATTTTTTCATTGTACCAGTAATGTAGGGTTTAGGATCGATGATCGTAGCACCACTATTGGTTGCTGCGACAAATCCCGCACCATAAGACATGTTTCCGTGAGTTAAAGTTGGCCCATCTTCAACAACAATCACCCTTTTACCCTTTAAATCGTGATTTCCTTCGATAGTTACAACTGAATTGGTATGTATTCTAGTTGCCTGAGGGTTTAACTCGTTTAAATTAGTTTCTACAATTTTCACATCTTCTGCTTTTGCACTATTTAATTTGTTAATTACAAATGCGTCAGCTGATCGAGCATTCACTTCACCTGGATGATATTTCATTTCGTGTCCAGGTCTCAATGGATCTACTACGATAAAAAGTAAATCTGGAACATAAAACGAAATTTCGTTGTTTCCGCCATCGAAAATTATGATATCTGCTTCCTTTTCTGCCTGTCTGATTATTTTTTCATAGTCCACTCCAGAATAAATCACAAGACCCTGCTCTATATAGGGTTCATATTCTTCCCGTTCTTCAATTGTACAATCGTATTTATCTAAATCTTCGTATTTTTCAAATCGCATTACATTTTGTTTTATCAAATCTCCATAAGGCATTGGTTCTCTTACTGCAACAACCTTATAACCTTTGCTCATTAGATACCGATAAGTTGCTCTGGAAACTTGACTTTTACCGCATCCCGTTCTAACAGCGCATATAGCTACTACTGGTTTATTGGATTCTATTTGTGTGAACTTCCCTGATATCAATCGATAATTTGCTCCAGCAGATAAAGCTCGAGAAGCTTTATGCATTACTTCTTCGTGTGAAACATCAGAATATGCAAACACTACTTCATCTATTTTATGGAGCTTTATAATTTCTGAGAGATTTTCTTCAGGAAGCATCGGAATACCCTTTGGGTATAATTTTCCAGCTAATTCTGCTGGATATCTCCTTTGAGTTTCTTCAGTGGTTCCAACATTTTGTTCCCCAGCAATAGTGAACGCAATAACTTCATACTCCTTGTTATCTCTGAATACTGTGTTAAAAACATGAAAATCCATTCCGAGGGCCCCTATAATTACCACTTTCTTTCTTGTCATCATATCATCGCAATTTCTTAATTCTTATTAATGTATCAGAATTTTTTAATAGCTATAACATTTCTTAATATAAAATTGTAACGACACTTTTGTGGGCTCTAGTACCCATAATTTAAACCCGTAGTCTTCCCGTTCCTCTGGTTGCTCAAAAAATAGTAGGTTTCATTATTTCACTTTCACCTTGATTTTAAAAGTTTTATGAAAATAAAATCGCCTAGAGATAATATAAATAGTAAATCTTTTAGAAAGCTCAGTAATAATTTTTCGAATTAAAATTATAACCGTCTACCTTAAATATTCATTTGAAATAAGAAACATATATGAGTTCTTTAAAAAAAATAGTGATTGCAGGTTCTACAGGTCATCTTGGTAAAGCACTTGTAGAAGTAGGACTTAAAAGAGGATTTCAAATTCGAGCACTCGCCCGTCATCCCGATGTACTTAATTTTTACAAATCTAATAATCTGTTTGAAATTCTCAAAGTTGATGTGACTCATCCCGAAGAATTAGTTGGAACCTTAAACGGATTTGATGCAGTGATTACAACAATAGGCATCACTAGGCAAAAAGATAAAGTTACATTCATGGACATAGATTATCAAGCAAATTTGAACCTTCTACTCGAAGCAAAAAGAAATAATGTAAAAAAATTCATGTATACTTCCGGTTTTGGAGTGGAAGACAACTTAGATATTGCGTTATACTACGCAAAATATGAATTTGAAGGTGAGCTCAAAAAAAGCGGGATTCCTTACGTTATAATACGCCCAACAGGTTTTTTTTCAGACATCCAAGAATTCTTTGAAATGGCTAAAAAAGGAAGAATAATTTTACTAGGGCATGGTAATAATTTCATGAATCCTATTGATCCAATTGATTTGGCCGAATTCTTTTACGAACATATTGATGAGATGGATAAAATAATTCCTGTTGGTGGCCCAGACACAATGAAAATCAATGATATCTCAAAATTAGCATTTGAGGTTCTTGATAAAAAACCTAAGATTACTCATCTTCCCTCGTTTTTAGTGAAATTGTTTCTTGGAATAGTTAGGCTATATTCTTTTAAAACTTATACTATATTAAAATTTATGAGTCGTTTTATGAATGAAGATGTTGTTGCGCCAAGTTATGGGAATCATCATTTAAAAGAGATGTTTAAAGCTAGTATTTAATAAAATTAACTCAGTTACTGATTGCAGGTGATTTTTGGATATATCATTAGAATCCCATTCTCTTCTTCTTCATATATAATTTGGCTAAATTCTTCTGGTAACATTAAGGCAATAAAATCAGAAGAAAATAAAATATTTTATTAATAACTTTAACGTGATTTATTCATTAATAAAAGTTAGATTGTTTTTTGGTTTTTGCTTAATAAATAAAGAGGAAACACAAAACAGTATTTAAACTGTAATACTCCTACTTTAATAGTTTCTTATATATGACTTAATTGAAATAATAATATAATTAGAATAAAAATAATGTGTTGATTGATGAATGTCAGATTATCAAATATTTAAACCTGCAAAGTCAAATGGAGGGAAATATATAATTTTTACTACAATAGCAATTATTATATTGTTCTTAACTATACTAGTTTCAATATATTCGAGTATTCAGAGTGTTTCAGTTTTTCTATTAATGTTAAGTTTTTTTATAGCAATTATCGCCATATTTTCATTATTAATTTATGCATACTATGAACTGGAATACATCATAACAAACGAATTTCTTTTAATTAAGTGGGGATTAAAAACTACAAGAATTCCGATTGATTCGATTAAAAGAATAATTAAATCGGAAACGAAAGATTATGAGGGTATTAGATTGGGTGGTGTAGGGATTCCAGGATATTTGTTTGGAAAATTCAAATTTTTAATCGAAGGAAATTTCGAGACTGTCTATTTATATGCCACTAAACTAGATAATCTATTGTTCATTGAAACGAATGGAAAAAAAAAGAAATTTTATGGATTAACGCCTGCTAAAGAAGATGAATTTATTAGTAATTTAAATAGGATCGGGAGAAATATTGAGCCACAAGTTATAAAAAAACCCGAACCCTTTAAAGTTACTAAAAGCTCTTCAAAAGACATTAAATATGCCTTATCCTTATTTATCGTTTCAATTATTCTTTCAATTACGGGATTAGCTTATTTTCTGTTTATCTATTTTCAACTACCCCAAACAATTCCACTTCATTTTAATATTAATTTCGTTCCCGATAGCTATGGAAACAAAAATGATTTACTTGGAATAATATCACTTTTCATTATATTCGGAATAGGATTTAGCGCACTACTCTATTATTACATCCATAGAAGAACTCATTTAGATCAAACTAAGTACGGTTATAGCATAATGATATTACCAGCAGCAATTAGCTTATTATTCTTGATTTTAACAATTGTTATATTGAACCAAACTTTGGCTTTCATTTGAATGAAATCTAGTTTCTTACTCTCTCATTTCATCAAAATTCGAACTTCAATGAAAAAAAAGAAGAAATTTATTTTTAAATTTGCAATCTAACATTTTTGCTCTGTTTGACCTTATTGGGTATTGTAAATTGCCATACAAATTTAAATATTATATATACTCCTTCGACAAATCCTTAAGGGAACTGAAGCTTTTAATTTTTTTCAACTTCAACTTGAATGTCACTAAGTAAAAAATCTATATTTTTTGCTTTTTTATGGATATTTAAGATAGTATCAAGATGAGCTACTTCCTCGTTTCCCAAAAACAATTGAATTGATCCAGCTCTTAATAGTAAAAGCTCAAAAAGATCGGGAATATATTTTTCAATACGTAGGCTTTTTGTAGGATACCTCTTAGTCGAAACAATAATCCCTTTTTTGTGAATTACTTCGTTTCTTTCTATTTTCCAATAATTAAACATAGGTGCAATCAAAGCTATAATAAATATAATGGTTAAAATTACCGTGGAAGCCAAATAAAATTGATAATTCATTATAATTGAGAATTCAAATGAAAATATTTGACCAATTATTGCTTTTGGATGTAAGAGAAAAACAAAGAGAAATACTAATATAATTACGATTAATAGTAATATAAAGAATTTAGTTGATGAGGTGTCGAAAGCAATAATGAATAAATTAAAGAAAAAAACTGTAAGCCAAATTGCTCCAAGCCATGGTTCATTCGTTCCACTAATATATTGCATTAAAAATAATACGAAAGATGTAATTAAAAGGGGATAAAGGAAAATAACTTTAGAATAACTCCTTAAAAATACTTTATCTTCATGTTTCATTTCTTTGTTAATTTGACTTTCTGAAGGTAGATTAGATTGTTCACTCATATATCTCTCCTTTTTTTATTAATGATTAACATTTAATTGTTTTGATTTGAATTTTATTACATAAGAATTAATTCTTTCTATTTTAACTTATCTTTAATTAATTATAATATTATCATACTCTCATTTTAAAAGAGAGAAAATTATTCAAGCGAAAAACTATCTTGTTTTGAATATTAAAAAGCTAAAAAAATATTTTTTTTTAATTTTTTTTTTAAAAATTAAGAATTAACTTATAAAGTCTGAATCAAGTTTATCTATTGCTTTATTTGGTTTTAAATCAATAGGTATTTAAAATTTATGTATTAATTATATAAATTAATTTATTACATTTCAAGTCCATAAACTCGTGTTTAAAAACGGATTTAAACAACTTGCTTTAATTTTTATAAATAAGATAAAAAAAATTAGAAATTTCGACTTTTTAAAAAATGTCAAATCAAGCTTTTTGAAAGCTATTCCATTTCTCTTCAATCTTTGGATCTTGTAAGGTTTCCATTATGTACTTGCCGAACTCTGCACCCGTCGCACCCGTGTCTCTTCCAGTCACTTTTAACTTTTTCTCGTATAATGCACAGATATCTAATGCCATTTCTAGCTTTTTAGCTTTTTCTATGTATCCAATATGATTTAAGAGCATTGCAGAAGCTTTAATAATGCTTGTTGGATCTGCGTATTTAGTTCTTCCTGTTTCTACCATTCTAGGTGCTGTACCATGTATGGCTTCAAACATCGCATAGCGTTTTCCGATATTTGCACTTCCCGCAGTACCTACGGATCCTTGAATTTGCGCTGCTTCATCAGTAATGATATCTCCATATAAGTTGGGTGCCACGAATACTTTAAAGTCTCTCTGACGTTCTGGATCAATTAATTTGGCGGCCATTATATCTATATACCAATCATCAAACCTTATTTCTGGGTATTCTTCTTTTGCCAGCTTTTTCGCCATGTTTAAGTACATTCCATCAGTAGCTTTCACAACATTTGCTTTTGTAATCAAAGATACTCTATTTAGTCCAGTTTTTTTAGCATAATCAAATGCTAATCTCAGGATTCTATCTGTACCTTGTTTGGTATGGACACAAAAATCAAAAGCTAAGTCTTCTGTTACATTAATTCCCTGTGAACCCAATACATAAGCTCCTTCCGTGTTCTCCCTAAAAAAGATCCAATCAATACCTAACTCGGGAACTTTAACTGGTCGAACATTAGCAAATAAATCTAATTCTCTTCGCATCGACACATTTGCGCTTTCTAAGTTTGGCCATTTACCAGAAGTAAGATCGGCTGACGAAGGAGTATGGGTGGGTCCCTTGAGAATCACATGGCATTTCTTTAGCTCAACCAGAGCATCATCAGGTATTGCTTTTAATAATTTTGCTCGGTTTTCAATAGTCAATCCAACGATATTTTTAAACTGAATTTTACCGCTTTTAACTTCTTCTTTTAAAAGAAACTTTAAAATATTTTCGGCATGTTTTGTAATTTCTGGTCCGATATAATCTCCACCAGCTACACCTATTATGAGTGGTTTCAATTTAGAATAATCAATCCAATCTGCTCCTCTCTTTAAAGCTTCAATTCTTTTTAATTGAACCCTTACTAAACCTTCAAAGTGGTCCTTTGCCTTTTGAACTACATCTTCCATGTTTTATTTCCTCGATTTCAATTTTATTTTTTCTTTGATTTGCTTTTGTTTTTAATTATTTAGATTTCTTAAAATTTATTATTTTTATAAATTAAACAAAAAAGGTTAATTTAAATTTGTAAAAATATAGTTTGAATATTCTCCTTAGCTCCCAAATAAAATTTCATCCCATGGTTGACGATATAACCCAGCACGTTGACGTTTTTGATCAAATACATGTCCCATCATTCCAATTGTTCTTCCTAGAACGAATAATCCATTCAATGCCTCACTTTGTATAACATCTTCAATCTCTTCTTTAGTGAAATCTAGATTTTCCAGTAAATCCAAAAAAGTAATACCTATGCAACCATCGACATTCAGAATTAAGTTGTTACGCTTAGATGTTGTGAGTTTTTCTACTTCCAATGCATAATCTAGGTGAGGATGTTTTGGAAATTTCTTAAAGACGAATTCTTTGAGTAAAGTTACTCGAACATCTGGATTCTGTACGGATTTTATTCTATGCCCTATCCCCGGGATATTCACTTGTGCCACATTTTTCATGTAACTTACAAATTCCAATGGCGGCATTTGTTTTTGTAAAGCTTCCCTGAAATATTTAGCAGCATCTGAAATTGCGCCACCAAAACGAGGGCCAATTGTTAAAATTCCCGAAGCAAGTGAGGACATTAAATCTTTACCAGCACGAGCAGTGATGATCGCATTATGAGCTCCACTAACAGCAGGTCCATGATCTGCAGTAAGCTTAATCACCATTTCTATGAATTCTTGAGCGAATTCGGGTAATTCTTTCTTAAACCATAAGAGTCCAATCACATACCCAATTGATTTATGTTCACGGATTATATCATCAAGTCCGATACCAGCAAAGGTTGGTACATCACCACGATCATCTGAAATGGTGACAACAACATCACTTTGACGTCGGACTATTCCAAGTCGAACAGCTTCATTAAAATCAAGCGGAATTTTGGGGGGTTCTACTTCGTCAATTGGTTCAATTTTACCTTCAGATTTTAGTCTATCAAATATTCCTCTAATTACTTTATCGAAATCTTCATAAGAAGTTGGAACCATAGCCCCAGCCTTTTTGAGTGCATCATTTTTGGCTTCAGCCGTTTCTCTATCACTTCCAGCCATTGCACCTGCATGACCAAACTGGAGACCCTTAGGAAGTATTCTCGCGGCAGTTCCTGTAACCCATACAGCAATGGGCTTTTTGATTGTTCCACTCTTCAAGGCGTTAACTATTTCATATTCTTCTGTTCCGCCAATTTCACCCAAGCAAACAAGCATTTTGATTTTTGGGTTTGATTCGTATCTCAAAAGGTGATCGATTAGCCGGGATCCAGGATAGCGATCCCCTCCGATTGCAATACTTTCATAGACTCCATCTGTATTTTGGGCAATCATAAAATTCATTTCGTTATTTAAACCACCAGACTTGGATACAAAACCTACTGAACCAGGGCGATACAGTTTGGATAATATTATATTTTCAAGTGTACCCGCAGTATTAGCGATTTTAAAAGCTCCAGCACGTATTCCTCCAACTGTAGCCGGACCAATAATAACTTTTTCATGATCATGTGCAATTTTATTTAGTAATTGACTTTGCCTTTCTGGTACACCTTCGGCAATAATTACAACAACTCGAATCGTTTCTGAATCAAGTGCTTCCTTACTAGTATCATATGCAGAGCGAAAAGATGCAAAATTTATCATAACGTCTGCTTTAGGATGCTTCTTGATTGCCATACTTAACGTTTTATAAACAGGAATCACAATTTCGCTACTTCCCCAGAATACTTTATGATACGCAACTGCAGCTTCCTGGGTAGGTCGAATCATGGCAGCAACCGATGGCGTCTTCCGACGACACACGTAATCAAAATCTAACATTCGTTGAACTGGAGCCGCTTGTAACCCATAAATTATGGCTTGGGAATTTTCATCAAATAATTCATAATTTTCCATTTACAATTCACTCTCCATTTTTTCTTTCATTCTAGCAACTGGTCGTGTCATGCTATCATACCGATCATAAATATCTATTGGAATGCCAGTTTCTTCACCAACTTTTCGCATTAATTCTAACCCTTGCTTTTCATTTGGACCGCCTCTCCGAACGAGGATCTTTACATTAGCCTTCTTTAATTTATCGACCGAATTCTTGATTGCTTTCACAATTCCTCCAAATGTGGCTTTAACATCAGTAAAGTTTGCAATTCCTCCGCCTATTATTAAGTATTTCTCTTTTCCCTCAGGATCAGGGGATTCGGTAATGAGATCAATTATGGTTTGAGCATAAATTTGCGTGTGATCTTGACTAGGGTTACCAGAATACTCTCCATAGTTGCTAAGTTCATTTGCAAGACCAAGGTCTGCAATTGTATCTGTATATATAACGCTTGCTCCACCTCCAGCAACCATAGTCCATATTCGACCCTCTTTGTTAAGAATCGTTAATTTAAGTGAGGCTCCCGTCTTTTCATCTAGACTTTGTATTTTTTCTTCTTCAGGACTCATTTTCTGACCAAAACCAGCCGGGAATTCTATAGGATTCTGAGGATTTCCCCATGTATCTGCATGAAGAAAAGCAGCTGTGTCATCTAAACGAGCCTTTACATCTAATGGAACAATCTTATGTTCTTTTGTAATGGCAAATGGATTAATTTCAAGGAAAGTAAAATCTTGATCGACAAAAACTTGATACATACCCTTAATAAAGGGAATTATTACATCCATCAAATCACCTAAATCGGGCATCTTGCTTGCTAAATCAAAATCCTGAATTTCTTGACCAACAGGTATAGGTATATGCAACACTTTATCCCAATTTTCTTCCACAAAAATACCACCTTCAAAACTAAAGTGAATCAGATCATTTTCCCTCTCGGTTGTAAATGAGATGTAATATTCTTTTTGATGTGGGATAAATGGTTCAACAAGCATCCGGGTAATTTCTCCTTCAATTCCAGAAATAACACGAACTCTTCCTAAGTTACTATTACAAAATTCTTTCATTTGATTGCTATCAGCATCAAGTAAAATTAAATTAGCTTTACCCCTCTTACCAAACAGTTGATCAGGTTTTACAACTAATTTGTCAGTTTTCATCCACGAGTTTTCAGCAATTACTTGATCTATATCCGTATTAGGCTCGATTATCGCTATTTTATTATGATACTCGAATTGCGGATAATATTTGGGTAATTCAGAAGCAATTAACTTCTTTGCTGCCATTTCGTATACATTCTTCTGGGCCAAATTTCTCTAACTCTTTTATCGTTTTTACAAAATAATCATAATAGTAGATAATATCTTTAGATTCTATTTTCATTTAAATTTTTCCAACATGATTAATATGGGAAGCATTTCCCGTTTTTGCGATGATATGATTAACATGCTTGAATTTTCTGAGAGATAATGAATTCTTAAAAAAGGATTTCTTCATTTTTTTCAAAATATAAAATAATCGGCTTTTTATGATTAAGGCATACTACTCCTATTATATTCGTGATATTTTTCTGAAATAACAATTTCTCCTATTTTTACAATTCGATTTGCTAATTCAGATATCTTCCATTTTTCATATCCTTTAACAAAAGTAGAAAAGCTATCTTCTAAGGGGTCTGTCCATTTTTTAGGGATTCTAGCTGCACCTAATTGAGCTCCTAATATTGCTCCGATATTTCCACAATTACAATCTGTATCAAACCCCATCATTGCAGAAATGCAAATAGATCTTCCTAAAGGATCATCTTTATCTTCTGAACCATAAAGTAAGGATAAAATAATAATACCAATATTTGGTAAAACGTGAACTGAACTATTATCCTTCAAATACATTTTTCTTTTTCGAGTTAAAAGGGAATCTGATTTAGATCCTTTAACTCCTGTCACTTTCAACACATTTTTTCGAATATCCTCCCAATATCTAATCAAATTTATTAGAGCTTTTCTGAAATCTAATGGATTCTCATCATAAATCTGAATCGATTTTTTTACCATTTGAGAATATAGGCTTTCCTTAGGAGGAGGAATTAGATTAAGTGATTTTTCAATATTAGTTTTGATATTTTGTTCAGTAAATGCGTTTGAAACTAGCACTGCTATATAAATTTCACCTTCAATGCCTATTCCAGCATGTGAGATAGAGCCATCCATTTCAGCGTATCTCTTTGCCACTGAAGGTGCGCCTGGAGCGATTTGACCCCAAATATCGGCTCGCATTTGTGCCCCAATGGCATCAAAGTAGATATTGTTGTGCAATCCAGATTGAGGTGGCCATATATTCGATCTGAGATTATCTAAAGCAATCTTTTCAGCGGTGAAGTTCAAACCATACAATAGATCTGTCCATTCTATAGCAATATCTCTAGCATTGAGATTTATTCCTTTTTTTTCTAAAGCGATCAGAGCACAAATTTCATACATCTCATCATCATTTACGTAATTTAGATCAATTGGTTCAGTAAAATATGTTATATTTCCGAATTGATTCAATATTTGCTCATGAGATTTAAATTCAACCGGTGCTCCAACATAATCTCCTGCTATGCGACCTTCCCAAGATCCTAATACTTTCTTGTAATATTCCGCAGATGAAATTTTCATTGACGTTACTAATATTTATTTTTTTAAAGGTTTTATTTATTGAGAACAAAAACGAGTATCTGATGTATTATAGATTTAAAAAGATGTATTTTAGCAATTTTTTTTAGTAAAATAAAATATTTATTACTAATCTATTTAAATTAGGACGTTATAGGGAAAGCTTTCTTGAAGAAATTAAAAGTTAATTATAATTATAGAATGTCATTTATTATTTTTGGAACATCCCATGGATTATCAGCAATTAAAACTCCTGAATTTCTTAAAGCTTTAATTTTTCCTTGAGCTGAGCCAAAGACTCCTGAGATAATAGCTCCTGCATGACCCATGCGTTTTCCTTCTGGTACGTTTTTTCCAGCAATATACGCTATAACTGATTTATCAACATTATTCTTTATAAATAATGCTGCTTTTTCTTCTTCATTTGAACCGATTTCACCTATCAAAACAATGATTTTTGTTTTTGGGTCCTCATTATAATATTCTATTGCTTCTAACATTGTTGTACCTCTCACAGGATCTCCCCCTATCCCGATATAAGCTGAAACACCAATACCAGCTGTTCCGATTACTTTAGTAATCTCGTAGGATAATGTTCCACTTTTGGAAATAACAGCTACTTCTCCAAAATGACACAAATCACTTGGCATGATCCCCAATTTAATTTTATCCGGAATCATCATTCCTGGGCTATTTGGTCCAATTAAATATAAATTTTTCTCCCTTGCTATCTCTACCAACCTTAACATATCGAAAACTGGCATTAATTCAGTGATAATAACACTTATCTTTATTCCTGCTAACAAACTCTCTTTAACAGCATCAAATGTAAATTTAGCAGGAACAAATACAATACTCGTATCGCAATTTGTTTCATTAACTGCTTTTTTGATGGAATTGAAAACCGGAATTCCTTGAACTTCTTCACCACCTTTATTTGGATTTACACCTGCTACAATTTTTGTACCATATTCAAGCATGAGTTTTGTATGAAAACCTCCTTGATTGCCTGTAATCCCTTGCACAACAACTTTTGAGTTTTCATCTATATACATCTAATCGCTTAACACCTCCTTTACTCTTTTTACTGCTTCTATCACATCTTGATAAGCATCTATTCCTTCTTTTTTTAATAAAGCTATTCCTTCCTTTTCATTCGTTCCAGATAACCTAATAACTAAGGGAGGGAAATTTATAAAATCATTAATGGCTTGTACAATTGCTTTTGCTACTATATCACATCGAGTTAATCCCCCAAAAATGTTTATAAATATACATTTGGGTTTAAGTTTAAAAAGTAATATTAAGGCTTTATATACTCTCTCGTTTGACGCTCCTCCTCCAATATCTAAAAAATTTGCCGGCTTTAATCCCATATTTGATAAGATATCTAATAAAGCCATGGTCAAACCAGCACCATTTGCAAGTATTCCAATATTTCCGTTTAATTTAACAAAAGAGAATCCTGCTTCCATAGCATATTTTTCTAATTTGGATTGTTTTTTATTTTTAAATTCTTCGATAATTGGTTGTCTAAAACTTGCATCATCATCTAAAATCATTTTACCATCAATTGCAATCAATTCTGTGGGGGTAAGTGCAAGAGGATTAATTTCAACTAGTTGAGCTTCCAAATCTTTTGTTATATTCCACATATTTTTGAAAATTCTCACAGCTTTTTCTTGCAGATCTTTAGTGAAACCAAGTTTGATTGCAATTTTATTGGCAATTTTATCTGTTAAACCAGTGGAAAGAGGAAAATTTATTCTAAAGATACATTCTGAATTTTTTTTGGCTACTTCTTCAATTTCAATTCCACCCTCTTCACTTGCAATGATGTAGAATTGTCTGCCAGAAGCATCTAATGCAATAGATACATAAAATTCGTGTTTGATGTTAACTAATTCTTCAATTAAAATTGCTTCGACATTATAGCCAGCAACAGTTCGATTAAAAAGATCCTTGCATGTTGAAATTGCCTCCTCTTGATTTTGTACTATCTTTATCAACCCTTCTTTTTTTCTGCTCCCTATTGCTATTTGAGATTTAATTATTGCTGGAAATGAGAAGTTGACTACTTCTTTCTCAACTTTTTCATACTTTTGGATAACAATATAATCAGGTAAAGGAATATCATATTTAAAGAAGATATCCTTACTCTCATATTCAAGTAATCTAATAATTATTTCCTCTATAACGATTTCATTTTTTTCTTTTAGAATTCAGATATCTAAATTAGATATTATAAAAATTTAAATAATTTTTCTAAATTTTGAGAATTGAGAAAATATCAATTCATATATTAATAAGATATATTACTATGTATTTATGAATAGGAAAATAGCTTCCGTTATACGAGAGTATGACTGTAGACTATGTAACCAACGTCACAAGATAACACTAAGCAACCATCTTTTAAAGGATATTGATGAATATCCATTTCCATATACATTTTTACATGGAGAAATAAAAAATATTTTAACCACTCTCTATATTGATAAAAATTTGGAAATTAGAGGCGTGGAAGTAAGAGAATTAAAAGATAGTGACCTGTTCTCTAAAGATCAAGTTTTAACTATAACTACTACCCTTATGAAAGAGATAGAACAATTAAGGGAAGAAAATGAATCATTGAATAAAGAAATTTTGACTATTGGCAAGAATTCTACAAAATAAACGAATAAAAATATTATAAATATCAGGTAATTATAATGCCACACGCTAGGTATAAAGTATGCTTAATTGGTGATGGAGGAGTCGGAAAGACTACTTTAGTGAATAGGTATATCTCAGGAAAATATAGTGAGGATTTTAAGATGACAATTGGCGTGGATTTTTATATTAAAACCATCGAGATTGATAGAATAAATATCACCCTGCAAATTTGGGATTTTGCTGGAGAACATAGATTCAAAAATCTATTACCCAATTATTTAATTGGTGCTTCTGGGGGGATATTCATGTATGATATTTCTCGCTTTTCTAGCTTAAAAAATATGGAAGGTTGGATGGATGTGATACAGAAAACACCCAATGAACATGAAAATTTTCGTTTTCCAATGATTTTAGTTGGTGGGAAATCGGATTTAGCATCCCAAGGTAAGAGAGTAGTCGATCCCGAATTTGCTAAAGATTATGGTAAAACACGAAATTTATTCGATTTTCTCGAATGTTCTTCGAAAACTGGTGAGAATGTAGAAGCAATTTTTGAGACATTATCAAGAAAATTGCTGAGTAAAGGGGGTCTATTGTAAAGTATTAACATACATGTCAGTTGATAATATTATTGAAATGAAATAGTAAATTCAGTGATTATATTCTAATTTACTAATTTAAAACGATTTAACATCCTTTAATGAAATATACACAAAAAATAATCCTTAATTTAATTCTTAGTTTTTATATCTCTCTGCTAAACACTCTTTCGGAGCAAAATCTTGAAATTTGAACCCAGTTTATAATTACCCTTTATTCTGTCTTCAACTAGTATTTTTCCCTTGTATTTATCAATAATTCTTTTTACAAGCGATAATCCCATGCCCATACCTTTGGAGTGAATATCTTTATTATTATTTTGAGTAAATAATTTGTTTTTATTATCATCAGATATTCCGATTCCATTATCAATAAATTCCATTTGGATAAAATCTGTACCTTCTGCTTCTACTTCAGAAATTTTGATTTTAATTTCTAATTCTCTTTTCTTATCACTATAATTAACCGAATTATGTAATAAATTATCAAAAATATCAATCAACAAATCATCGCCTTGAATAAACATGTCATCAGTCAATCCGGATATTTCCAAATTTAATTTCCTTGATTTAAAACTATCCTTAATATTTTTAGTAGCTTTCTTCAAGACATCAGAAATTTTTATTGGACCAATTGTAGCATTAGGATCCTCAATTTTTGATAATTTTCTGACATTAGCTATCAAAACTGAAGCTTTAGAAATTAAATTTGTAAGATTTTCTACAAGATAGTTCTTGTCGCTCTCATCTTTTTGTAATTTATCATAATATTCTACTGTAGAAATTATGCTTTGCAAAATATTGCTCATGTCATGAGCAAACAAGTCTTTATAGAAATTTGTAAGATCGAATGCGTTTTTATATCTTATTTCAGAGTTTTTCAACTTTTCTTCAGTCTCTCTAAAGGATGTGATGTCTTCAAACGCAAGTAATATCAACTCAGAATTAACATTTATGGAATTTAATTTCCTTGCATTAAGGAACATAATTTTTTTACCTATAATTTGAAATTCATGAGTAACTTCATAATCTTCAAATTCTAAGCTTTTAGGAAGAATTTCTTCCAGAATTACTCGCAACTCTGGGATATCCCATTGTCCGCTTCCTAAATCAAAAAGGATTTTACCTTCAGTTTCTTTTTTCGAAACTAAAAAAGTCTCGTAAAAACTATGATTCGCAGAAATTATTCTGAAATTTGAGTCAAGGATTAAGAGAGGTTCACGAATAGTCTTAATAATATTATCTGAAAACTCTCGAGCTTCCTCAGTCATTTGATTTGCTTTCTTGATTTGTGTAATATCAAGAAATGATATTGTAACCCCATCTACAATCTTATTCAATGTTTTATATGGTAAAATTCGTATATTGTACCATTTTCCATCTTTATCTTCGACATCTAAGTTTTTGGGTTGTTGATTTTTAATGACTTCTAAAGCATCATTAATCAAGTAATTATAATTTAAGTTAGAGGTGATATGGAGAAGCGGACGCCCAAGATCAGTATCGATTATGTTTAGAATTTTTGTAATTGGGGGTGTAAATCGTTTAATATTAAGATTTAGATCCAAAAAAATAATTCCCACATCAGTACTTTGTATTAAATTAAGGAGATCAGCGTTTATAAGCGATATTTCATTTATTTTCACATCTAACTCTGTATTTACAGTAATTAATTCCTCATTTATCGACTGAAGCTCTTCTCTAGAAGTCTGTAGTTCTTCATTTGTACTCTGGAACTCTTCATTTGACGATTGTAATTCCTCATTAGTAGATTTTAATTCTTCGTTCGTGATTTCAAGTTCTTCATATGCTGTTTGAAGAGTTTGTTTAGTTGATTTTAGCTCATATTCAAGGAGCTTTATTTTCTCATTTTCAATATTATCTCCTTCAATTTCAATTGTTTTTTCTTCTGATTCAATTGGATTTTCCTCAAATATTACAAGGATCAGTTTATCGAACTTTCCTGGTTTGCTTATTGGTTTTACAGTTAGATTAACAGATATTGTATTTCCATATATATTAAATTTTAAATTTTGGCATTTTACTTCTTTTTTCTGTATCTTTGCTTTTCTCAAGGCAGTTGATAATTCTAAATGTAAACCTTCGCGTGCCATATCAAGAATATCTAAATTAGCATCACCTTCGGATGGTTCCAAGAACTTTCCTGAATGACCGTGAATATAGAGAATTTTATTTTCCTGATTTATCAAAACTGCTGAAGGAGAGAATTGATCGAGCATATAATCTTTGACTAGTTTATCATATTTTAATACGTTTTCTTGTGGTTTCATATTTTCAGATATCTGCTTTTTAATATTAGTTACTAAGGGTGGAAATGTTCTTTCATATTCTAAATACGGTAAAAGAGTCTCAATTTTTTGAAAGATTTTCCAGCGTGAATTGATTACCACAAAGTAAGAAGAAACATTACTAATTGATTCTGAGTTTCCTAAAAAAAGAAAACCATTTAAATTGAGAGCAAAATGAAATAGGAGCAATAATTTTTTTTGAATGTCTGGAATTAAGTAGATCAGCAAATTACGACAAGAGATTAAATCTAATTTAGAGAAAGGTGGATCGGCAATAACATTCTGAACAGCAAAAACGATATAATCACGTATTTCTTTTTTAATTTCGTATGTATTGTTTTGAGAGATAAAATAGGTTTTCAAATACTCTTCTGGGATGTCAACACCAATATTATCGGGATAAATCCCTATTCTTGCTTTTTCAATAGCTTGTTCATCAATATCAGTTGCGAAAATTTGCACATCAAATTTTTCATTCATAATGTCTAAATATTCTGATATTAAAATTGCAATGCTATATGCTTCTTCTCCTGTTGAACATGATGGAACCCAAATTCTAATAGGAGATTCTATAGAACGTCCTTCAAATAACTTAGGAATTACAAATTTTTTTAGATGATCAAATGCATCTTTATCTCGAAAGAAATTTGTAACTCCAATTAACAATTCTTGACTGAGAATAGCTATTTCATTGCTATTGCCAATAAAAAATTTTACATATTCATTTAAAGTGTCAATATTATTAATTGACATCCTTTTTTCTAATCTCCTTAAAATCGTTGCTTCCTTATATGCTGAAAAGTCCCACCCCCTCTTTAAGCGTAAAGTTCTGAAAATTTCATCCAACAGAATGGCTGTTTCAGTTCCAGGGAGTTCTAATTTGGTTTTTGTGACATTGTATGAATTTTTTACATAAGAGATCAATCGCTCAGGCATTTCTTCTGGGGCTAGAACAAAATCTACCAAAGTACTTTTTATAGCGCTTTGTGGCATACCATTATATTTAGCAGTTTCTGGAGATTGTACCATTATCATTCCTCCCACCCCTTTAATCGCTCTAAGCCCTAATGATCCATCTGTTCCTGTTCCAGAAAGTATAATTCCAATTGAATTTTCTTTTTGAGATTCTGCTAAAGAACGGAAGAAATGATCTATTGGTAACCTTAAACCCCGCGGTGCTGAAGGCATTATTAATTTAAATTTATTATCTTCTAATATTAAATCATAATTCGGAGGTATCACATATGTCCGATTTCTTTCAACTTTCATTCCATCACATATTTCATTTACACTCATCTCAGTACATTTTTTAATCAGTTCTCCCAAAATACTCTTATGAGTTGGATCAAGATGAGGTACTAGTACAAATGCCATATTACTTTTAGGGGACATACTTGAAAAAAATTTTTCAAAAGCATCTAGACCTCCCGCAGATGCCCCAATTCCTACAACTTGGATGAAATCATTTTTTTCTTTATTCGACCTTTCTATTTTATTCATATAAAATTCCTCTTTTTAATAATATTAAATCTTTTTGATAATAAACCTATTACTATTATTATTACCCTAATTTTTATTTATTATCAATTCAATCTGCTCTAGTAATTTGGTGATAGAAAAGGGTTTTAATATCACACTTTTCACGCCTAAATCAATAGCTTGATTTCTGATTTCATCATCACCAGTAGTAAAAATGATTTTCATTTTTTTGTTGATTTTTAAAATTTCAATCGTTGCTTCAATTCCATTTTTTTTGGGCATTCTATGATCCATTATTATAATATCAGGTTTCAAATTGAATTTCTTAAATTCAGTAATCGCCATCTCTCCATCTGAAGCTGTCCCAATGACTTGATATCCAAATCCTTCAAGTGTTAATTTAATTATATCTTGAAAATTTTGATTATCCTCAACGATAAATACCCTATAAATCGAAAATCAACCTATATTTGTTTAATTTATAGCAACTATGAATCTTAATTTTTTTTTATATCTTCTTTAAACTTAAGCCATTCAAGTTTTTAAAATTATATCTTCTAAATTATATATTTTGTATCATTTACATAGAAATACTCACCCTATTTAAATCGTGATTTTTCATGATGTCTTTAATTTTGTATCAATTTTCAAAAATCTATGAATTAAATCTGTAAAAAAAGAATTAATATATGACTTGGAGCAAGAGAATACAAAATTAAATAATATTCTTTACCTTTCTTTTATTATTATTCGAAAGAGTATTTATGATGAATGTTAATGTTATATATGAGGAAAAAATACCTCTTAATATGGAAAAAACATTTGAAATCACCCTCCAATGGCTGAATGGGACACATAAAGCAAAAATAAAGAAATCATATCCTCCCACATTTATTGAAGCTAAGCAAGGAACATTAATGGCTAATACGGGGCATGATCCGAATTGGAAGAAAAGAATTCGGATAAGTTTTTATGATTTAGAAGGAAATTTTACTCTTTTAAGGGTGGAAGCTACTCCACTTTCAAGAAATATTTTAAGAGTTGAAAAACTTAAGAAATCTTGGTATGACGGATTATTTTCTCAATTATTTTCATTGTTTTATAGCGTAAATTCTCAATCTACACAAAGAAATATACTTACAAAGGTATGTCCTTTCTGTGGATCCAAGATCGAAGATGATATCGAAACTTGCCCTTCTTGTGGTACATTATTATCATAAAGATATCTCATTTTATAGAAATAGTATAATCTAATTTTTGTTTAGTTCAATTTTAACAGTTGAGAGTTTTGGTAACTGGTGTGCACCCTAATAAATCTTTGAATTTCCGCATGAATTCCATATCAATTGGCTCTCTCGCATCCTCCCAACAAAGTTTTAAAAGTTCTTTTGCCTTATCAGGAGCTTCTAAAATAATATTCTTTGTTAATTTTGGATCTTTTTTGACATCAAACAGACTTCCTCCTTCTGTGTCCCATACATACCCATTATACCAGAAATCACCATCGTAAACTGCTACGGAGCCACCCCACGCTATTGAAACGTGATTATAATATGTAAGGTTATCATCGTGAATTAAATTTAGCAGATTCTTACCATCCATATTATTTGTAGAAATACTACATGCTTCGCTAATGGTAGGAGCAATGTCATGATGATAACAAAACTTATTACATGTATTACCACTACCTTCACCCCCTGGAAATCGAATCATGGAGACGAGATCTGCTACTTCACGTCCAAGTGGATTGGCCGCTTTTGCTACAAGTCCGTGTTCACCTAACATGTGACCGTGATCAGAAACTACCACAATGATTGAATTATCCCAGATCCCTATTCGCTTGATATAATCAATGAAATAACCGAACCACGTGTCTACAAGCGTAACTTCCGCGGCATATCTTGTCCTTAAATTTTTGAGTTCCTTTTCGGATAAAATACTTGCTGGACCATAAAGTGAGTGTGATATCTTTCTACACCCTTTTTCCCAATTGGGATCTTTTTCGTACATCCGAATATAATGAGGAGGTGGATTCCATGGTTCATGTGGGTCAAAGGACTCTACAGTCATAAATGCTTTACCATTTATAAGGTTATCATAATTCATATCCAACCATTCTCCCGCTGAACGAAAAACCTGGGAAGGAAAGCTGTCAGTTTCTGAACGCCACCAGCGTACGTTTTGAAGGAATCGGCGCATCATGTGTTGAGCAAATATTGTTCCTGCGTTTATTCCATCTCCTTTAGAAGTGAGAAATTCGTTAAGAATTTCATCAGAAATTCGGGGTCCGGACAGATATGCATCTTCCTCTTGACCACGAATCCATTTCCATTGATGAAATCCACGAGTAAAATTATATCCAGGTTTAAATTGATGATATACATCAGAAAATAAAGCTGAAACATATTTTTTCCGATTAAATCGCTCTGCAAGGGTGTCGTTAGAATCTGAAATAGAGCTCCAACCAGGAGCTCCAAGAGCATCAGCGATAAAATCTCCCTTCCCAGTTTTTGTATTTCCAAGCTTATCATCAGTAAAAGGAAATATGCGTTTTCCCGTATAGATTGCTTTTCTTGCTGGGAGCGTTGGCAATGACTCTGGATACATTCGCGTAAATTTTACCGATTCTTCTGCAAATTTGTCTAAATTCGGAGTTTTTATCCAAGTATTTCCATAAGCACCAACATAATCCTGCCTTAGAGTATCAAGAATAATTAATATCGCATTTACCATAAAAAATCATATATTGTTAATTATATCTGCGTTTGATAAACTTCTTTCCAAATTTAAATTTACGATTTATTAATGGTTTAGCTTTACCAACTTCATTTTGAATCATATGAATTTCATATGATTTTGAAATTTATTAATAATTTTTTATCGATAATTAATAAGATATAATTTTTTTACTTCCTATTTCCTAATTAACTTATTAGTAAAACATAACTTTATGGATCGTATTGAAATTGAATTCTCGTATTGAAAAGGACATATTAGGTGAAGTAGAGGTTCCCGCAGACGTATATTGGGGTATTAACACCCAGAGAGCGATTAACAACTTCAAAATTAGTGGTATAACCTTTCCCTCTAGTTTTATCATATCACTTGCTCAGTTAAAGAAGGCCTGTTTAATGTCAAATCTAGAATTGAATTTAATCGATCAAGAGATAGCTGATGCGATATTAAAAGCGACTGATGAGCTTTTAAATGAAAATAAATATCAAGATCAATTTCCTATAGATGTTTTTCAAACTGGTTCTGGAACTCAAACTAACATGAATATGAATGAGGTTTTAGCAAATAGAGCAAATCAAGTTCTAGGTTATCCTTTGGGAAAAAAGAGTCCGGTTCATCCCAATGACCACGTGAATAAAGGTCAGTCTTCAAATGACGTGATTTCATCAGCAATGCATATATCTGCGATTCATTTAATTAATAGTAAATTAATCCTTTCTATAGATCGAATGATTGAAAGTTTAGAAGAAAAAATTGTACAATTTAAAGGAATCATTAAAGTGGGCAGAACACATTTACAAGATGCTGTTCCTATTCCAATATCATTGGAGTTCCAAGTGTATAAAAAACAAATTGAAAATAGTAGAGAACGATTAAAAAATGCAATTAATGAGTTATATTTCATTCCAATTGGAGGAACAGCCTTAGGTACTGGATTGAATGCACACAAGGAATTCGCTTCAAAAGTGGTGAAACAACTTAATCATATTACTAATTTTCCATTCAAAATTAATCCAATTAAAGCAGAGGGTATATCTTCTCATAATTCAATAGTTAATTTGAGTAGTAATTTAAAGTTATTGTCCCTTTCTTTGTTAAAAATGGCAAATGATATAAGATGGATGGGAAGCGGGCCTAGAGCGGGACTCTCAGAACTCATTTTGCCCCAAAATGAACCGGGATCTTCGATTATGCCAGGAAAGATTAACCCGACCCAATCTGAGGCTCTAATTCAAGTATGTTTGCAAGTAATGGGGAACGACTCGGTTATAACATCAGCCGAGGCCTATGGTAGTATTTTGGATTTGAATGTTTGTAAACCTATTATGATTTTTAACATTTTAGAATCTATCGAAATTTTAAATGGTGGCATTAATTCATTTATAGACCATTGTTTAGATGATTTACAAGTTAATGCTTCTCAAATACATTCTCATTTAGAGCGCCTATTAATGTTAGTTACAAATTTAACTCCCATAATTGGTTATGATAAATGCTCAATTATCGCTAAAAAAGCATATGAAGAAGGAAAAACTATCAAGGAAGTAATAAAAGATATGGGAATACAACTTGAAGGAGATATTGATGAAATTTTGGACCCCAAAAAAATGGTATGAAGATTAAAATGAATTTAGAAGACGTGAGAGATGAAGCAAGGAAGAAGTTAATGGGTATCTGTGGGGTATATAAGGATTGTGATGGCTCTCCAATGAGAATCTGTCAAGGTCAAAGTTACGGAAAATACCTTCAGTTTGGAGGCATTGGAAGTGGAACAAGTTTTCATAATAATTTTTTAGCTTTCAGGAAATACGAATTAAAGATGAAATTAATCGGAGATCATTTTGAACCAGATACTTCCTATAATTTTTTTGGCAATAAATTATCATTACCAGTAATGGCAGCGAGTGTTGCGGGTGTTAATAGTTTTGGAGGGGAATCTGTCATTTCAGAAAAGGAATTTTGTCGTTCAGTAGTCCTAGGTTCTAAGTTGGCTGGAACTTTAGGTTGGCGAGGCGATTCTTACACTTATTCTCTAGAAAACTCATATGGAATTGATGCTATCACAGAAGCAAATGGTTGGGGTGTAAAAATAGTAAAACCTAGAGATCAAGAAACCATAATGAAATTTTTCAAGAAGGCAGAGGAAATAGGTTGCATAGCCGTTGGTATTGATATAGATGGGTGCGAATCATTTGCAATGTCATCTCATAATATACCGGTATTTCGAAAAAATTTTGATGATTTAAAGGAATTAATCGCTTCTACAAAGCTTCCCGTTATTGTTAAGGGCATTATGTGTGCTGGAGATGCTGAATTGGCATATCAAGCAGGAGCAGCTGCAATTGTTATATCAAATCACGGAGGGAGAGTTTTAGATCATACCCCTGGTAGTTTAGATGTTTTACCTGAGATTGCTGCTCAGATGAAAGGAAAAATAAGGATTTTGTTAGATGGAGGGGTAAGAACGGGGTATGATGTGATAAAGGCTCTAGCATTAGGAGCTGAAGCCGTGTTGATTGGAAGGGATATCGTAAGAGCGGCCGTAGGAGCTGGAATAGAGGGTGTAAGGATCCACATGGAATACATGCAGAAAACTCTTATTAAAGCAATGAAGATCACTAATTGTAAAAATATATCCGAAATTAATTCTGCGATTTTAGTTTAAGATGTGATTATTTTTTATTTTTTTTTCGTCTTCTGCTTTTCTTTTTCTTAAATTCTGGTTCAGGAGTAACATCCACATCGACATCTGCTCTAATAAATGCGAGATAAATAGGAACTGCGTTAGCATAACGATTGTCATTGAATATATTAAACTTAATATCTTTAATATGGCAATATTTATCACTAGTTTGTAAAATTTGGAGATTTCTATTGACTGCTTGGACAAAATCTGAAGGTTCAGTAAAAGATCCTCCTACTGCATATACTTGCTCGATTCTAGCAATTTTTTTTTCTGGGGTTATCTCTTCCATAATCAAAAAAAATGAATTTTTTTAGTATACT
Organism: uncultured archaeon; assembly: GCA_964493715.1. GTDB lineage: Archaea > Asgardarchaeota > Lokiarchaeia > Sigyniarchaeales > SOKP01 > SOKP01. The sequence continues at coordinate 8,200 of CAZBPC010000022.1, read as the reverse complement.
TTAATACTTAATTTTTTCTATAAAACTATTTTGGTCTCTATAATTTTAAAGAATTATAATAAAAAGTAAAAACGTAAAGTGCTGTCTCTAATAGTGATACTTTAGTTTAACTGACCATAATAAATTTCAGTATCATATTCAATTCTTATTAACTCCTTATTTTGGTATTTGTTATAAAGTTCTTTTAATTCATTTAACATTTGAATGAAAAGAGGGCTATCCTCCTGTGGAATATATGATACTGAGAGTAATCTTCCTTTTAAACTTTCAAAATCCAACTCCTGATAAGTATAAAATGTAGTTTTATCATACTTAAAGAATTGATCAATATTTTTCTCATTCTTCCTTACTTCTTCATAATCAGTTCCATATTTCAAAATAAATTTTTCATAATCGGAAGAAAAATTGGTCCCTTCTTTTCTTCGATTATTCCAACATAAAATAACGTAACCTTTAGGTTTTAGAATTCTTTTAAACTCAAATTTAGTTTCAGCAAGTTTAAACCAGTGAAAAGCTTGCCCTGCAGTAATTAGATCAATAGCATGATATTTTAATTTTGTTGATTCTGCAGATCCATTTAAACTAATAAAGTTCGGATAATTTTTTAGTAATCTCTCGCCAGCTCTCCGCATCTCATCATTGGGTTCTACTCCATATACCATGTTTCCATTCTTTAGGAATAATTCACTTAATATTCCGGTTCCAGAACCGATATCGGCAATAATAGAATCCGTTTTAAGGATTTCTTTTTCAATAAGAAAGGTTATAATCTCATTAGGATATCTAGGGCGATATTTAATATAATTTTCTACTCTAGAAGAAAATCTTGTTTTAGGATCAACTTTATATCCAGAATCAGGCATTAAGTATTGATAATAATAAATATAATTAAAATAATCAGATTTAATTAATAGTATTAAATCAATTCGATTTTTAAATTTTGAATAATCTTCTACAAATAAAAAATTCAATACTTTCTTTTTAGATCTCATAATGATAGGAAATGGCTATTTTGGCGAATGGATTACTGATAAACATGGATTACCTGCTTATAATTATAAATGTAATCATTTAACAGATCCGATTGCAAAAACTAAGACTTCTTATGGTTTTTCAACAGATCATTTCCATCAATTAGGTAATGATAGAATAATGGCAACTGCTCATAATGGGGGGTACGTTCAATTCTTAGATGGATCTAGGGGATTTAAATGGTTAACATACCAAGATAGCCGCCATGGAAAACTTGGCGGAGGCATAGGGCTATATTATTTTGAGAACGAAAAAACATGCTCTTCAGATCTCTATACTGTTGATAATTTAAACAAATACACTAAATTTGAGAGAATATTTGGAATGGGATATTTCAAGAAGATATTTAATTTTAACGGTATAGATATTCAACATAGTATCTGTACTCCGTTTTCAGATGATCCTGTAATTATCTCCGAATTTTTAATTTCAACCGAAAATGCTAATTCGGGTGGTAATGTAATAAAAATCATAGATTTGTGGGATGTAAATATCCACCCTCTTTTAAAATCATTAATTGTAACTTGGAAAAATCGTAAGAGCTTCGGGATGTCTAAATTATTAAACATAGTTGGACGATTAGTGGAATTCATATTAAAAATAATCAGAAGAGATACAGAAACAGCTAGAAGAAGATTTACTAAGAAATTCAGATATACTGTATCATTTAATTCAGAATTAAAAACAATTATTTTAATACCAAAATATAAAAAAAAACCACCAGTTGCCAAGAATGAGCCAAACAAGTATGATTATTATCCTAAGCCTCTCTTTTTAGCGATACTCAATCAAATTGAAGTCAAGTTTTTCATAAATAAAAAAAAATTATTCAAGGGAAATGAAATTTCGATAAATTGGGATACAGAAGCAGAATTAAGGAGACTTAAAAAGAGAAACTTATGCTTGGGGGCAGGAATTAGTTTAAATTTATATAATAATGACAATAACAAAATTATCACCCTTTTGGGGTATGAAGAACTTGATAAAATTGAAGATTTAGTAAAAAAGTACACGCAAATTGTCGCAAATCAATCGATATTGGAATGGAATGCAAATCATTGGAAAAATTCATTGATTAATTTAAACATAAAAAACGAACCTCAACTTTCTCGTGAAACTATATGGCATTCATATTATATCCGAAGTGCTTTATTTTATGATGAATATTATCAAAAACATCGACTATATCAAGGTTCAGTTTATCTATTTGGACATGGAATTGATGGTTCAATTCGAGATTTTATTCTTTATTTAAATTCTCTTATTTTAATTAATCCTTCAATCGCAAGAGAATTCCTGCTATTTAATTTATCTCTCATATTTAATGACGGGAAATTACCATATTCATTATATGGATACGGAAAGCTATCTTCCGTTTTTGTTCATTCTAAACCCTCAGATTTGTATCTATTTTTACTGTGGGGCATAGAGCAATACCTCTCTTTAACCAGAGATTTTGAATTTTTGGAAGAAAAACTTCCTTTTCATGATAAACCACAGGGAATTAAAACAAGTGTATCTGAGAAAGTTAAATTATTGATTGATTATCTATTCTCAGAAAAAGTAGGGTTTGGAGAACACGGTCTTATAAAGTGCAATGATGGAGATTGGTCTGATGGAATCTCTTTAATGGTAAGGAACCGAAGTAAATTTATAAAGAATGGAGAATCAAGTTTTAACTCTACTTTTGCTCTCTATATAATCCCAAGAGTTTTAGATTTGATGAAGGATTCTAATGAACCGTTTGTAAAATCCTGCTTAGATAAACTTGACTTATTAAAACAAGCAGTTCTTAAATCCTACAATGGAAAATGGTTTTTCCGGGGTTGGGATGGTCAAGGAAATCCCATAGGAGATCGATCGTTGTATTTAGAGCATCATGCATGGTTATTAATTTCAAAAATTTTAGATAGTGAGAGTGCTTTCAATTTAATTGACCAAATTTATAATACGTTAGATATTCCCTCTTCCATTGGTCAATATATTAGCTATCCGCCTCAAAAGACATATTTAAATATTCTTCCTAAAGGATGGGATGTGAATGGAGGTATATGGCACGCGATGAATGCTTTACTTACATGGGGATATTCGAAATATGATAAAAAAAAAGCCTTTAATTCAATAATAAAAAATTCTTTAGCAAAAAGAGCAGAAATTTATCCAAGAATGTGGTATGGAATTTGGAGCGCACCTGATTCTTACATCGCAGATTATTCTGAAAATGCAGGACAGGCTTTCTATCATTTTGCAACTCCAATGTGTGACTTTCCAATAATGAACATGAATGCTCATGCTAGCTATTTATTAAGTATAATAAAAATAGCAGGAATTGAAGCAGACTTTTTGGGTCTTATCATTGATCCGAATATTTTACATCAAGGATTTTCTTTTAAATCTCCTTTAATTTCATTAGAATTGGATTTAGAACAATTAATTTTATGGTACAATATTACTGCTGAATTAGATTATAAGATTAAAATCAAAAAGCCAAAATGGTGGAATGAACGCTCTAAAATTTATCTAAATAATAGAATATATATAGTAGATCTTCAAAGTAATGAAGATCCTGATGGATTTATAGAAATTAATATTCCTTCTAATATGGGACCTTTAGTAGTTAATTTAACTAAAGATAACATTTAGTTTATCTCATAGGTTTTTTAATTTTGTACTTTTGTAGTACTAAATATAAAACTAAAATAACTCCAATTATTAAAGGTATTGACCCTACTATAACATAGTGAGATGAGAAGCTTGTTTGAATTGTCCCATATATTTTTAATGAAGTTTCAGCAGTTATAAGAATATTTATATTACCAATAAAAGGTTGATTTAGATACAAGCTTTTATAGACGGCACTAATATTCTGCTCCCAGTAATAAGGGAGATATCCTCCTTCTTCATTAATCCAAATTCCTAATTCGTCATCATCAAGTACTATTATTGTAAAAGAACTGTTAACTGCTCCTAGATTAATAAACAGTTCTTGATCATGTGAAAACGTTGGATAATTATAATGTACAATATAGTTTACACCTTTTGCTATACCAAATTGTCCTAAGTTCTCAATCACAACTGTATTTGGGAACGGGATACTTATAATGGATACTCCAAGAAATGAAAAGATTATCCCAATTATTAAGATTGTCGAAATCTTCTTTTGCTTGGATTCTTTCTCAATCATAAGAGATATTTACCATCTTATTATTGGACTCTAAATAGAAAGAAGTAATATGCTTATTTAAATAATATGGAATACCATTTTAGAGAAGTAATTTAAAACTAAATAATAAAAAAGAAATAGAATTTCTAGATCATTTCATATGTTTTTGTTTAATCAGGGTAAGCTTTCCCCCTGCCATTAATTCTTCAAGGTCTTGTCCGCTTAAAGAATGAGTTAATTCGATATCTAACCCTTTTGTAAGATTTTTCATGTTTACCTTTCCAGATTTAATGGTTGTTAAATCGATCTCTATCTTATCACCAGGTTCAACTTTTCCATAATTATCCTTATTAACAAAAGTTAAAGGAACAATTCCAAAATTGACTAAATTAGCAAGATGAATCCTAGCGAAACTTTTCACGATAACAGCTTTAATACCTAAATATTTTGGAGCTATAGCAGCATGTTCTCGAGATGAACCCTGACCATAATTGTCTCCACCAATAATGAATCCACCTCCTTTTGCCAAAGATCTCTCGGGAAAGCTTTCATCAATGGCCTTAAAAACATATTTACTGATTTCAGGTATATTGGAACGAAAAGGTAGAATTTCAGCACCAGCAGGCATGATATGATCTGTTGTAATATCATCTTCAACTTTTAGGAGAACTTCCCCAGTTAATTTATTTGGTAATGGATTGAATTCGGGTAAAGGTTTGATGTTTGGCCCTCTAACAATTTCCACCTTTCTTGCTTCTTCTGGGGTTAAGGGAGGAATTATCATATTGTCATTTACTTTGAAATTCTTTGGCATGTCAAATTTCGGATATTTTCCAAAAGTCCTTGGATCCTTAATTTTCCCTTCGATTGCAGATACAGCAGCAGTTTCAGGACTAACTAAATAGACTTGTGCACTCTGAGTTCCGCTTCTACCGAGAAAGTTTCTATTGAAAGTCCTTAGAGAGACGGCATCTGAACGTGGAGCAAGTCCCATTCCTATACATGGACCACAAGCGTTTTCCAATATTCTAGCTCCTGCTTCAATTAAATAAACAAATTCTCCGGAATGAATTAAATGATCTACTACTTGTCTGGAACCTGCTGATACCGTAAGCACGGTATTTTGACTTATAGTCTTTCCCTTCAATATATTTGCCGTGATCTTGAGATCGCGAAGAGAAGAGTTCGTACAACTCCCAATGCATACTTGATCTACTTTTAATCCTTCAAGTTCCTTTACCGTTTTAACTTTACCAGGACTATGAGGTTCAGCAATGAGAGGCTCAAGTTTATTTAAATCAATTTCGATTGTCTCATCATATACTGCATCATCATCTGCTTTTAACTCAACCCATTGTTCTCCTCTTTCTTGTGATTCTAAAAACTGTTTTGTAATCTCATCCGAAGGAAAGATCGATGTAGTAGCTCCAGTTTCAGTACCCATATTTGTTATTGTCCCTCTTTCTGGAACAGAAAGACTTTTTATACCTGGACCAGTATATTCGAGGACTTTATTTACTCCTCCCTTTACTCCGATCCTTCGCAACACTTCGAGAATAATATCTTTAGCAGAAACAAAATCAGGAAGCTTTCCGGTGAGGTGAACTTTTACAATTTTTGGCATTTTTAACCTGAAAGAATCTCCGGCCATCGCGGCCGCAACATCCAATCCGCCTGCTCCAATTGAGATGCTTGCAACACCTCCTCCCGTTGGTGTATGACTATCGCTTCCTAAGAGCGTTTTTCCCGGTCTAGCAAAACGCTCTAGATGCAATTGATGGCAAATGCCATTACCGGGACGAGAAAAATAGAGTCCATATTTTGCAGCAATACTTTGGAGATATCTATGGTCGTCTGGATTTTTAAAGTCTGTTTGGAGGGTATTATGATCTACATAGCTTACCGAGAGTTCAGTTTGTATTCGATCTATTCCGATTGCTTCAAATTGAAGATAAGCCATAGTTCCGGTTGCATCTTGTGTGAGAGTTTGATCAATTTTGATAGAGATATCAGATCCTCTTTCTAAAGTGCCCTCAATCAGATGTTCTTCTATTACTTTTTCTGTTAATGTCTTTCCCATAATTTTTAACCGATTTTTTATCAATTTTCACATGAATTGAATGAGTCATTTTACACTTTAAATCTTTCAATTTAAACTTAAAAATGTGCAAGATTTAGTAAATAAGAACTGTTATTAAACATTTCTCAATCAATTTCCCATCTTTAACCCCCCATTCAAAATCGAATATTATTAAATAGTAATGATAAAAGAATCAATTTATACATGTAGATTTATTAATTTGTAAACCTAAAATTACTATACTAATAAATTAATGTTAAATAAGACGTAAATACTAAAGATCCACGCTTCAATTCTAGTGGTGAGATTAAAAGTAGTCTTTATAGCAGGTCACGCTGGACCTATTATCGCTATATCTAATGCTCCCATTAAGACTCCAAAAAATAGTATCATTAAAATTTGATTTCTTTCGTGTTTATTGTCTATATTCATGATGATTTCTATTAAAATTTATATAATTAAATTAACGCTCTTCTTTTAAAAATGAAAGTACTATAAAAGTAAAGGAATAATGTTTAAACTGATCATTCTAAGTTCATTTTTAATGAGTGATGAGAAGAAGAAGTCAAAAAAAAAAATTATCATCACGATTGTATTTATAGGAATACTAGTAGTAGGAATTGGTATTTTCTTAAAAATATTAACGTCATCGAATGAAAAAAATCAAAATCCATTCGCTCCACCTCCATACCAAAGAGTATATCTGAATTACTTTCCAGTCTCACTTGATGATTTATTCAAGACTAATGATCCCTCGCAGCAAGCACTTCAATTAAATGCCATTATTAACGGAAGACCAGAAGCAAGTGGTCTATTTATGGAAACATATCCTAACTATTTTCACCATGGTCATTCTCCTGGAGCAATGAAATGGTATTTGTACGTAGGAAAACATTCACCGATCCGATTTTCACAAGATACGTATTTAACTCTACTTGATTGGAACCCATCAAGTTACGAAACGATTAATGGATCTCTTATCGCTATTAATGTAAAAGCTACGTTTGCTTTAAGCTATTATCAACGGATAGCAATGGATCACGTGGGAATCAACGTCACGCTAAAAAATGCTTATGATGTTAATAGTACTAACATTTTTGATGGTAATACTAAGGGCTTATTTGTTTCCAAAAATACAATCATAGGCTATACTGATTCTAATGCTGCGCTTGATTTTGTCATGATCGATGATACGGTTTTCAATTTTGGTCCAGGAATAACAGAGGGACCCTTGGTCAACCCAGTCAATCCTTATTGGTATTTTACTAATAGTGCAAGATCAGAAATCGATAGCTATTTTTCGCTTCAATATAATGCGGAAAAATTAAGTGGGCTTTACCCAGATGCAAGCATAAATCGGACTTCCTATGATATAAATACGAATCACTCTATTTTTGGTTCATGGTTTTACAAAGCTGGTTGGTTTGAATTAAACAGTTCTCATCATCTCACAGGGTGGTATTCTTTTGATGGATCAATCCTAAACATTCTTAATATAAATAAAACGAGTCGTGACACTTTTTATAAGGATGTCAATACGGGGTTACCTTTTAATTCGAGCATGGTTGGGGTATTCTACGATTCAAAGTACGTCCCTGTCGAAGGTTACACGAGACTTGGTGGTGATTACATGTATTATGAGCAAGGGGACAATAATTCAGGAATTATACAATTAACCCAATTTTTTGATGTTAACCGACCTTCCCCTAAATACATGAAATATCAATTCATTGAGGGGAATTATTCATCAATGTATGATGACTCGATTATGGTTCAATATTTCGATAGTCTTTCAGCAGCTCAATCAAGTTTCACAAATCTGAATATAACTTATAGTAGAGTCTTGGATCCGAGTTTAGGATGAAGAAATAAGTTTTTGGAAGCACTTGATTATTTACAATCAACTTATAAGAAATTTCCCAAAT
>CAZBPC010000021.1:35799-42254 GCA_964493715.1 uncultured archaeon | reverse complement strand
TGCTATTGACATCACGGAGCGCAAGCAAGCAGAACGGGAATTAAAAAAATCTGAAATAAAGTATCGTCATTTGTTTGAAACATCTCTTTACTTTATAGGTTTGGTGAATTCAGAAGGCATTTTAATAGATTGCAATAATGCTATAAAAAATATCGATTTTATGCAGAATATAACAGGTAAATCTATTAAAGAAATTTTCTCTTTAAATGAGAAGAACAAACCTAATATCACTCTATTCGAAAAAGCGATAAAAAGCGTATTTGAAGGTGTCATACAAGAAGGGTTTGATTTTCGTTTATATAGGACTGAGGGAGATTACCTTTGGATACATGTTGATTTTTCTTTAATAGAAATTGAAAATCAAAAATCGATTCAATTTATTATGCAAGATATTACTGAACGTAAGCACTCAGAACAGTTACTTCAAGAATCTATTGAAGAATTAGCTAGAATTAACACAGAACTCGAGCAATTCACTTATGTTGCATCTCACGATCTAAAAGAGCCCCTCCGAATGATTTCAAGTTTTGCTCAACTTTTAGAAAAACGGTATAAAGATAAATTGGATGAAGATGCTAATGAGTTTATCAGTTTTATCACTGATGGAGCCGTAAGAATGCAAGATTTAATAAATAATTTATTAGATTTTTCAAAAATTGGAAAACTAGTTAGAGTATTTGAAGCAGTTGATTTGAATGATGTTTTAAAGGACGTTATTGATAATTTAAGGCAGATAATTAATGAGACTAAAGCTGAAATTATTTTCGATTCTTTACCTAGAGTATTTGCTGACAGACATGAATTACTCCAAGTATTTCAAAATTTAATTTCAAATTCGATAAAGTTCCGTGATATTGACCCTCCACTTATAATTATTTCAGCAAAACCTGCTGGAAATCATTGGATCTTTTCAATTCGTGATAATGGGATAGGGATTAATCCAAAAGATTTTGAACGAATTTTTATTATTTTTCAGCGTTTAAATAAAACTGAAAGATACGAGGGAACCGGATTAGGATTAGCAATATGTAAAAAAATAATTGAACGGCAGGGTGGTAAAATTTGGGTAGAATCCGAAGTGGGGAGGGGTTCTACATTTTATTTTACAATGCCACGTGAAATTGATATAATAAACTAAATGGCTTATATAAAAAAAACACAATGTTAAAGAAGTCAAGACTTAACCACAAGAAAATTTGAGAAATAATTGATTAAAATGAAACAAAGGAATGAAGCAAAACCATTTGAATTATTATTGATAGAAGATAATCTTGGTGATGTTCGTTTGACTATGGAAGCCTTAAAAGAATGTTCCAGAAAAATTAATCTTCATTTAATAGAAAATGGCCTGGAAGCATTGCACTATTTAAGGAAAGAGAATAATTATAGGGAAAGTCCAACACCAGATCTTATTTTATTAGACTTAAATTTACCAACAAAAAAAGGTTGGGAGATCCTAGCTGAAATTAAGCAGGATATCTCTCTAAAACGAATTCCTATAGTTATTCTTTCAATTTCTTCAGCAGAAGAAGATATCGTAAATGCTTATGAAAACCAAGCAAATTGCTATATAATAAAACCTTTGGATTTAGATCAATTCCTTAAAAAAATAGTAAATATTATAGAATTCTGGTCATCAAATGTCAGATTACCTTAACATATGAAAAATATAAGATCAATTGAATTAAAAAGAGCTAGAAATAGAGAAATGCAGAGTGATAATGAGTTAAACCAAATTATAAATGTACTCTTAATCGAAGATAATCCCGGTGACGTACGAATTATTAAAGAACTCCTTGGTGAAGCTAAAGAATTAAAATTCAATTTACATTCTGCAGAAAATCTTTTAAAAGGATTGACTTATATCACCGAGAGTTCATTTGATATTATCCTATTGGATCTCACGCTCCCAGATAGCTCTGGTATAGAGACATTAAAGCGAATGTTAGAACACGATTCGAAGTACCCCATAATTGTGCTTACGGGGACGAATGACCTACAATTGGCAATTCAAGCAGTTAAGGTAGGTGCTCAGGATTATCTAGTTAAAGGACAGATTGAAATCAATCAATTAATAAGATCTATATTTCATGCAATTGACAGGCATAAAATGATCAAAACCATTGAATCGTTGGTAGACGATTTACAGAAAAATGAGCTACGTTTACGTAAAATAATCGAAGAGAACGCTGATAGCATTATTATCGTCGATAAGAAAGGAATAGTCCGTTTTATTAACCCAATTGCAGAAAAGTTTTTTGGACGAGATAAGAATGAATTTATCGGAGAAAAATTTGGTTACACGACCGGACCAGAGGATCAGGAAATAACAATTTTACAATTATCAGGAAAGATAGCAATCGCAGAAATTAACTCGGTAGAAATTGATTGGGAAGGAGAATTTGCTAACTTATTGACTATTAGAGATGTATCTGAACACAGAAGATCTGAATTGCAACTTCAAGAATCTGAGAAAAGATATCGGGATTTATTTGAAAAATCCCCCTATCCAATATTACTTTTAAATAGGAGTGGAGTTGTTGTGGATTGCAATTCAAGTTTAGAGCAACTACTCGAATTAAATAGGGAGGAAATAGTAAATAGATATTATAAAGAAACTCCTATGGTCATTCCTGACTATGATAAGGTTTACAGAGAAATATTAAAAGGAAATTTTCCAAATCCTATTGAAATTAAATATTTAAAAACGATAAAAGACAAGATTATTTGGTTAAAACTGAATTTTTCATCTATAAGTATTGGAGATCAAGCATTAATCCACATATTAATCCAAGACATTACTCAGATTAAACAATCAGAGCAAGAGGTTAAAAGACTAGGGCAAATTCTTCATGAGATGAATTCGCTTATCGAAGATGCTCCTTTAGCAATACTTTTGGTACATACTAAAGGTAAAATTTTAAGAGCTAACCAAAAAGCTTTAAATTTATTTCAGATTCAAATCCATGATATTTTAAATTTGGATATTTTTGATCTATTTAGTTCAAAAAATATTGAAATTATTAAAAAACACTACACTGAAGAAATATATATATTTTCTGGGCTTACTAAGATAGAAATAACAATTCAAAGAAAAGATGGGAAAACTATTGATGTAGAAATCACTTCAACGTTAATTAAAATCGCCGATAATATCATAATACAATCTTTTTTTTCCGATATTACTGATCGTAAAATTTATGAAAGGAATCTTCAAGAATTATTAGATAAATTAATTACTTCTTTAGAATTTAAATCAAAATTTCTTGCAACCATGTCTCATGAATTACGAACGCCTTTGAATGCCATAATAGGCTTTACATCATTGTTGTTGGATAGAAATTATGGACCATTAAATAAAGACCAAATGGAATTTTTAGAAGATGTTACATCTGAAGCAGACCATTTAAAAAGATTGATCGACATGATATTAGATTTTTCGCTCATTGATATGGGTAAATTTGAATTAACTATTGAAAATTTTAAGTTGCTCCCTATTTTAAAAGAAATCGTTTCAATTGTAAATCATTTATTCATGAAAAAGGGATTAAAAATGAATTTAGAAGGTATAAATGAAGAAATTTATGTTAAAGCTGATCCACTTAGGTTCAAGCAAATTTTATATAATCTGATTGATAATGCGATAAAATTTACAGAGTTTGGTCATATAGATTTTAGGTGTATAGAAAGGGAAGATAACTGGGAGTTTCAAGTTGAAGATACTGGGATAGGAATAGCTGAGGATGATTATGACGTAGTGTTTAGAGAATTCGGTAGAATAGGCAATAGTACTGTATCTGGTTCAGGAATAGGCTTAGCTTTAACAAAGAGAATAGTAGAACTTCACGGTGGAGAAATCTGGTTTGAGAGTGAAGTAGGAAAAGGTACAATTTTTAGTTTTACTCTTCCCAAATAGTTCTGAAAACAATGGTGGACTGTAAGATTAAATTATCTATATTAAATCCTATTTTGGTATTAAAATAATGAAATTACTACCCTCAGCATGATTACCCTTGAATCTATCCTCAACGCTAATTTTTCCTTTATAACTATTTATTATTCTTTTCACAAGAGATAAACCTATACCCATTTCACCACTAAAATTATTCTTAGGAGAAGCTCTAGTAAAAATCAAATTTTTTCTTGAATCTTCGATTCCAATTCCATTATCTATGAATTCCAATTTAACATAACTGATATCTTTTAGGTCTTCTTCAGAAATTTTGATCATTATTTCAATATTCAGATTTTTGTTATGGGTTACCGCATTCATTAGAAGATTTTCAAAAACATCTAATAAAAGATGATTCGCTTGAACATAAATCTTCTTTTGATTAGCTTTAATTTTTGCTTGAATATTATGAGTCAGATATGCGTTTTTCAAGTTATCGATTGAAGCCTTTATAAGTGTAATTATCTCAATTGGTTCAACTTTCATATCAGATTCTTCAAGTTCAGAAAGTTTACGAATGTTTGAGATTAGGGTTGATCCTCGAACGATTTGGTCTTCGATAACACCTATGATATCTACGATATCATTAGATGTATCATGTTCTTCCAACTGAATTTTACATAGTTGAGCAACTGATAATATCCCTTGTAATATATTACTCATATCATGAGCAAAAATATCTTTATAGAAATTAGTTCGTTGATATTCTTTCTGAATTTTTTTTTTTGATAGTTCAAGTTCTTGCTTGGCTTTCTGTCTTTGAATTGCGTACAATATTGAACGTTCTAATAATGGGGGATCAATTTTTCCTTTTACTAAATAATCTTGCATTCCCAATTTAAGGGATTGAATCGCTAAATTTTCATCATCTCTTCCAGTTAGTATAATTATCGGTATATTTTTCACTTTTTCATGGATGACTGAAATTGTATTGAGCCCAGAGCAATCAGGAAGATTGAGGTCAAGTAAAATTACATTAATCTCATTATTTACTAGTTCCTCTAAACCTTCACTAAGCGTACCATGCTCAATAAGATTAAATTTATAATAAGTTGCCTCTTTTAACATTTCTTTGATTAACCGAGCATCTCCAAGATTGTCTTCAATGATAAGAACAGAGATTATTTTCTTTGAAGTTAAATGCAAGTAGTTGTTCACTTTACTAAAAATCTTAAAATTAACATTTATATAAAAGGAGAATAATAAAAATGTTTACAAAAAAATGATCTAATTTAAATAATAACACCTTTTTCTTTTTTTTGTACTAAAATAAATATATTATTTAAATAAGTATTTATATTAGTATTTCTACTATGTTTTTAGCACAAATTTCTTCCGTGTTTTTAGCACAAATTTCTTTCGTGTTTTTAGCACAAATTTCTACACAAATTGTTAAATTTTTTCAAATTAGGTCGAATATTATAGATCAATTACAATCAAAACATAAAAGATTATGATAATTTTAAACCCAGATTTAAAATGTTCCATGGATATTATAGGGGTTGGTTTAATAAAAATTTCTAATTTAAATATTGGAGGAGAATTAAATGTAATTTTCCAAAAAGGTATAGGGTACCAGCTAATCCAGAAAATATTTGACCTTAATCGAATGAAAATATTAGAGAGAAAAACCGGGGTCTTAATCGATCTTATCAACGATTATACTACATATCTTCATTATTTTGATAACAACAACGAAATAATTGTTATAATCTATTTAGATAAAAAAGAATCAATCTTAAAATTTTCAAAATTTTATGAATGTTCAATGAAATTAAATAAAATGATTTGTTCAAATGTATCATTCACAGAAATTAAGAAAATTTTAGAGAACGATTTCAATATTCCAAAATCAGATTCTGTTTTGGCATTACTTATAATAGGAACAGCAGGACATCTTTTTTTTTCAAAAATAAAAAGTAATAAAGAAAAATTTGCAAGATCTGACGTTCAAATCAGTGGTTTTATATCTGCACTATTATCATTTACAAAAGAATTAATTGGCCAAGAACCGGGTATAAGGCTTAAACAAATTAATTTTGGAAATCAACAAATTTATCTCACATTAAAAAATGACGTCATTTTTGCATATTTAGTTGAAAAAGAACAAATTTCAAAAATCGATAAAAAAAATATGGAATTAGTATCGGATGAATTTTTATATAAATATTCTGAAAAGGTAAATTTAAGTGCATTTAAGGGGGATATTTCCCAATTTAGAAAGTTTGAAAAAATAGTGGATAATTATTTCACTTTTTAAATGTGGTTACAACTCATTCCCTCAAAAATTTTAAGTTTCAACCAATTAACCAACTTAAACATCTAACAACGTTGATTTTAAGAATTTCAGATCAAATAATTATTCTAAACTTAACTTAAATAAAAGTCTACAGAATTTAAGACTTGGAGAAGGTATTGATCTCTTGATAACGTAACTTTTTTATTGCTTTTTTATCAAATATGTAAAGATTGCACTCTTATTTGATTTAAAAATAAATATCTA
>CAZBPC010000021.1:12500-35699 GCA_964493715.1 uncultured archaeon | reverse complement strand
TTTTTATCAAATATGTAAAGATTGCACTCTTATTTGATTTAAAAATAAATATCTATTTCAAAATTTAATTGTTATAATGAGTAAATGATTTGAATCAACGAACTAGAAAAATATTATTACAGAGATTAACTATATCTTGCACATTGTGTTCGCATAATAAATTGAAATAAATTTTCTCATAGATACAATAAGCTCTATCTATAATTCTGTTCACGCTTTCTTTTTTATCTAAATAAAACACAATTAAAACTTCATTTCTCTCAAGCTCAAAAAAATGGATGTACGCTGTGAAATCATCTATATTTCCCATAATATTTCCTTGTTTTCTTTTAAATAGTTCATTTCTGAATTTATATAACATCTTTTGTGTTAATGAAATTGCGATTCCATCGTTAAAAAGAATTTCTAAGAGATTTGAAGATTTTGAAAATCTTATTAACTCTGCACCTAATACTTCTAATTTTAATCGATGCAGATCTTTTTGATTAATTAAACTTTCGTGAGTATGCATAATATATTTGAAATAAAAATTTTTAAATTATATCTCAAATTAGTTTACACATTTGTAAATATACACTAATCTGAATAATAATAGTGAATAACTATGTGTATTTAAATTTTAGCAAAAAAGCTAATGTCTCTTAAATCAATGAGAAAATAATGCTATTTTACTTTAAAACGATGCTTTTACTATATGTAAAAATATAAAACGTAGATATTTATATGTACTAAGTTATTCTTTTATAGTATATATTAGTAATTTTTTATAAAAGATCTTTTAGTAAAGAAAAGCACTTTTGTAGGTTATACTAATGTTGGAATAACAAGTAATACGCAAGTAATTCTCGAAAGGTTACACAACTAAAAGATCAAAGAAACGATAGCAATACGTAAATTAGATTAGATGAGTAAAATATATCAAGAATGGAAAAATCCATGTTGAAACAAGTTCTATTCAAATTAATCACTGTAGGAGATGGATTTGTAGGAAAAACTACTCTCCTTAGAAGATACGTTGAGGGATTATTTTATGATGTTCCCAAAATTACCATTGGAGTGGATTTTTATTTAAAGCGGTTAATATATAAAACTTATGAAGTTGCGTTTCAACTTTGGGATTTTGGTGGTCAAAATCAATTTAGATTCATGCAAAATAAATATATTGGAGGTGCTTCTGGAGCATTTTTACTCTATGATTTATCTGAACCAAAAAGTATTATTAACGCTGAAGAATGGATAAATCTTGTAAGATCTCAAGATGAAGATCTATTGATTCTATTAGTTGGTACTAAATATGATTTAGTAGAGCCTGATTTAATTAAGGACGATGTTCCAATTAATTTAATGCTTAAGAATAGATTAATAGCTAATATAAAAACATCTTCGAAAACGGGATTAAATATAGAGTATGCATTCGAATTAATGATGAAGAAACTATTAGATAAAAATTCTTTCAAATAATAATGGACCTTAAAAAACCATTCAAAAATTAATATTCAGTTAAGTAGTTTACAATAAAATCTGATTAAAGCAATTTGTTATTTGCTCCTCATCACTCGCTAAATATGTTCTATTAAAGAGTGAAGCAAAAAAAGATCTATCTGTGGGATTAAAATACTTCATATGCTTTGAATTCCATTTTGAATTTTGAGCAAGAGGAGCTAATATAGAAATTTGATCTTTTACTAATTCCATAAAAGTCAAGAGAATTTCTTCTTTTGTGATTGGGTTTACCGCATCAATCAAAATATTATTAAAATCATTCCAGTTGGTTTTAATTTGAATACAAAATTTCTTAATGTCCATTTTGTTCTCATTAATCAATTTTGCCAAAACTTTTATTCCTAAATCATAAGGGGAGATTCTGGGTTTAGTTTGAGAAATAATGGTAGTCGAAAGGCTTTTTTTGCTTTTCTGCTCAGGATAGAGGTTATACTCAGGTAATATTTTTAATTGATTTAACCCCAATATGTTTCTTGTATCTGCTAAGGTCCCTCCCGAATCAAAAAAACGTTTATTAATAATGTAAATCATGAGTTTTTCAGCATGTACATCTCCAAAATAAGGATAATCAGAAGCGTATAATAAATATTCTGACCAATCTCGGTTATCTACAGTAATCTTATTATTGCTTTTAAACCAGCGGCGAAAATCTTCAAAAAAATTACCTGCACCTTCTCCATGAAGCATTGATAGATCTCCATATACATTAGGTTGAACAACGGCATTATATACTTCCGTATCTCCAATATTTCCCTGAGCAAAATGAGCTATAATAACCTTGAAGTGAGGAACTAAACTCGGATGATTCTGGCTCAAAAAAGCTCTCGTGGATCTTATTAATTCAGCAATGCTTAAAATTGTCCCTCTTCCTCTAGTATCAAAAATGACCGGCATTGAATGCCTTGAAGCTTCCACTAAAACATTAATTACTCTATTTTCATTTACATTATCAATCCAGCCTTCAGACCGAGGATGTAACTTCAATCCTCTAAGTCCCAATACTTCGCGTGCATATTTTACTTCTCTCACTGCTTTCTCTCCCTCCATAGGATCGACACGTGCGTATCCAATTAGTTTCATGGAAAAGGGGAATCGAGTTGTAAATCGGGAAATATTTATGTTGCTTGCCCTATATAATGCTTCGGGATGTTTATCTCGAAAAACATCTTGAAAGGGAAACACAACACCCTGATCAATAAAAGCATAAAATTTCGATTTCTGCTTTAAATCAGAATATCGCTTACCTAATTCCTCCAAAGCCATATACAATTTATCTGTGAATGGAAACTGATTGAAGGACCACGTGATTCTGGTCGGAGTTCCAGCAATACTGGTCATGAAAGATTGTTCTCCATTTGTTTCCCAATCCGCTTTAATTCGACCCTGAACATTCCCCCAAAAATCAAAGGTCCCCGTACCAGGTGCTAATGGATTCATCATGGTGGCGCCATCAACATCTTCCCCTAGATGAGAATGAGCGTCGATAACAAAAACATTTTCGGTTTTTTTCTGTCCATTTTGTTCAATTGTTGCTGTTAACATTTTCTATCCTTGTATGGTTGTTATCCTCTAATCTAAAAATTGCTAATATGCAATAAATATCTAACTTATTGGATTTAATATTATGTAATTTGTAATTTGAATCAAATGAAGATCTGTCATCATATTAACAATTTTAATCATAGTAAAACCTTTTTAAATCCTATTATAATTTTATAACATGATAATGGCATTATCCGAATTTATAATGAAAAGAACAACTTTAATTGTTCGTTTAATTCTCACTATAAACATCATTACGGCGTGTATTATAGTAGTAACACTAATTGTCCCGATACCAGATGATCCGCCCATATATCATTTTCCATTCATGGTGTACCTAGAATATGGTTTAGCTAAAATTTTATTACTGTTTTTAATTTCAGGTGTTCTATTAAAAAAGAAAGGAATGACGTTTAAAGCAAAGATTGGAAGGAGTAGATTTATAATATCCCTTATTGATAAGATTGAATGGGAAGAGAAACCCCCAATATGGCGTAGAGTATTAAGACGCATATCAGTCATTGCTTTTCTCTTTGCAACCTTAGGTTATGGCTTGATGATATTTGCTGCTCCATGGAATTGGTTTTCTCCAATGAATTTGTTATATTTACCCTTTGTTTTTAGCACGATTCTATTATGGATGTGTATGGGAGTAAAGAAAGAAAATATTAGGATCGTACTCGATTCCTTTTTATTATTACTGGTACTTATGTGGTTGGATATTTTAGCTATTATTATAGCCCAAGATCAACTGGTATTACCCCTCGCTATTACTTACCAAATTGTTACCTTGTTTCTTATAGCACTAAGATTGATTAATTATGTAATAGTAGAACGTAAAAAAGAATAAGAGATAAAAAACGAATTGAGAATACCTTTTTCTTGAAAAAACCAATTTTTTCTTCTCATAATAGGATAAACCATTAGGCAATCAATTATTACTCATTAGCTTGAAATTAGAAAATAAATAAAGAAATTCAAGAACCTTGTTAATTTTACTTTCTCTTTCATCTAATTTCGTGCTTACTATATCAGATTTAATAAAAATCGCACGTTCTGTCATCTTAAAATATTGAGTGGTTCCTAAGAATTCAAGAAAACCTAATTTTTCTAATCTAGCGAGATGTAAACTTGATTCTTTTGTTGGTAAATCTAAATCTTGAAAAAGTTCAGCTTGTGAATGCTTCTCTAAATCATCATATTGGAGTATGATTTTCATATCCATTCGAAAATCTTGAATAAAGGATTTTTGACTATAATTTAATTTATCTTGAAATACATTAAGAAATATTTCTGCTGTTTTATCATAAGTGTCTAAAAAGTATTCTTTCGATATTGATGTAGCATGGATTGAAATCTTCTTAATCCCCGTTACTTCCTTTTCAACAAATTCTTCAACTGCTTTTACCTTGTGCTGAAGATATAGCGACTCCGTTAAATCTACCTTATGTAACAAGATCGCTAAAGAAAGATTACCCAACCCGATTTCTTTGATTAAGATATATAATTTTTTTATAAATTTGAAGATATCATTCAAATAACTATTAACATCTAAAACACAGATTATAAGGTTAGCAAATGCAAAGATTTCTCGCTCTTGATTAAACCATTTTTCGTTCTCTTGCCCTGCCAAGTCAAACACACCAACTTCATCATCTTGAAAGTGGTATGAGGTTGAATTAAACCCTCGTGTGGGGGGAAGAGAATTATTTAAAAGATAAAGCGGATTAGCCATTTCGAAAAATACATTCTTAATTGTCGTCTTTCCCACACCAGAAGGGCCAACGAAGACAATTTTCTTCTTTTCTACCATATTATTATATATTGTGCATAAAGAATATTATTAAGAGTGGAATATCCTTTTTTATTTAATTTTTATAAGTTTTATAAGATAATAAAATTGATGTTCTTATTCTCTCATTTCTTTCGGAAGAGTTAGTGTCCCAGTTAGAGGATTATTTAGGGGGTCTTGGCAGTATTGAATGGTAAAGTAGATCAAATCGTAGAGAATGTTTGGATCTTCATTATTATCTAATTTATATTGATATAAGCTCAATTGATACTCTGCTTCTGTTATTGGAGGCTTTGCATAACTTACACTCCCAAAAACAGACTGAAGGATTGGTTTTAAGAATGGAGAGTATAGAAAACCAAGCTCTTTCAGCTCATCCTTTAGATAAAAGAACATTCTTTGAACTGCTTGAGTCATATATCTAACAGGTTGAGCTTCAGGACCAAGATATTGTTCTGCAAATGCAGGATCATATTGTGCCAAATGCTCGCGAGTAAGATTTTGAGGACGGAATAATGAAATTAGACCACGTTCTATTGAAGTTTTCCTGTTATAGGCTATGGTTTCAGAACCGGCATCGGGTACCCATACACCTTTCTGAAGAAGTTTGACGGCTTTATAACAGAGTGTTTGGATTAATAATGCAATACCAATTCTACGACATATCGAGATTTGGGCATCACTAATACGAATTTCAATAGTGCCCCAATCTGTAAATGGAAATACATCTTGGAACCGGCCATCTTCCAGGCTTGCTTTTTGAACTACTTGAAGGAAATATTTAATAGATTCTTCATCCGCAGATGTTAAATATGGAATAAAATGTTTCGGATCATTATTACTTAGCATTGTCGTATTGTTTTTCAATCTTAAGGATCGCACACAATTAGGAGCAGTGATCCTTCTATCAACTATTTTTACTACATCTGTTGGTTGGTTGTTCAATATGGGAGAATTGCAGGTTAATGCAATGATATGAGGAAGAAAATTTCTTATCATGCAATATGCTTGAATCTTTTCTAAATCTGAGCCAAAAGAACCTAAGTGAGAGTGATCAGCTTGGGTCAAGCCACGCATATATTCTTTCGCTGCAGGATTAATTGCTGAAGCGATTATGTGGAGATCATTAGGTAAAGTATTTTTAGCTAAAAGGAAAAGAGTGCTTGCCCAGTATGCGAGTTCCTCAGCATATTCACATGGAGGAGTTACGAGTTCCAATATATATGTCACAGCAGTTACGTTGCCATCACGAGCAAAAGTGTCAATATCTACTTCAACATTATTGGGTAATCTATAACGGATATCCATAGCATATCCCTTTTCGAGATCATCCCGACCCCAAGGACGAGCCATAACTTTTTGTCGAATGAAATCCGGAACTGGAAGGAACTCAGCTCTTCCTTGATACAGGATCTGGTCCATTATTTTTATAGCGTCTTTTACGATTTCTTTCATCCGAAACACCATCTCGTCTCCTGGGGGATAGTCTCCAATATCATCAGCAATAATTAATTCCATTTCAATACCGTGAGTGAATGGTAATGGAGTCCAATGTTCAATATCTGCTAGAATTTCAGCCCAAGGTCTATCTGGGATAAGAATTTCTCTGTAATCAGTTCCGAGAAATAAATTATCATTCGATCGATCTATTTGTGCTCCAATCTGTATTCCTGAGGAGATATCTACTGCTTTTTGGGCTTTTTTATCTTTTCCTTTGTGTGATTTTGAATCTGAAGAACCTCCCATTAACTGGGAGAACGTACCGAAGTCTTGTTGTTCTTCTCCTTTCTTTTTCTTTTTCTTGTCTTTGGCCACTTTTCTCTCACTTTATAATATGGGGTAATGAAATTTAAATTAACGCCTCAATAAATGCTTTAAGGATGTCATAATCATTAATAAATTCATATGATAAAACAAGGTTGATAATTGTTATATTATTAGAATGAAACACGCGATCTAAAAATTCTTTCACTTTTCCCCCTTCAAATAGATCATCATCAATAATTAATTTGACACGATCTGCTAATTTATTTTGAATTTTAGAACTTATTAATTGAGAATTTTGTAATGACATAATAATTGTAGGTTTACCCAAGTATGGAATAAAATCTAAATTAAACAGGGTAACTGGACTTTTCATCTTGTTAATTGGAAAGAATTGCGTTAATGTGGATTGCATTATCTGGAGTTCTTCCTCATTATGATTACTTATTGAGGGATAAAGATAATAGGCAAATGACTCATGAGAATTATTTTTCAAATCATTATATACGCGATCAATAAAGGGAAATATGCTAAAATCTAAGCTAAATAATGTAATGAAGGCGATTTTGAAGTTAAAATCATTTATGAGAACGTTATTGCTGACATTTCCTCCAACAAAAGAGAAATCCTTGATTTCTTTAGAAATCTTTGAAACTAATACATTTAATGTATAATACTGAGAAAATATGTTAGTAGGTTCTATTTTTGTTTTGATTTCATCAACCATTATATAAATGTCATCAAATAGATCCCTTGTGAATTTATCTCTTAGATCACTCACCCCAATTCCTTTTATTATGGAATCCGCTGATTTCGGACAATCGAAAGCTGCAAGTAGATAAATAGAATCTTTAAGCAAATGATAATTAAAATTTTCAAAATTATTATCGTTAAGATTTGATGATTTTAAGACTGCATTTATATCACTTATCAGTGCTGAAATTTTATCATTTTCTTTGTTATCATGGAGAATTTTTATGAGATTAAAAAGGATTTTTACCTTTATAGTCTCTTCAGAAACATGTTTTAACAATTTTAGTGCCATGTCTACATTCTTTTGAGAGACCTTGCTAATTATTTTCATTAGGATCTTTTGTTTCTCATCCTCATTTTCAACTAAAGCGAGGAGTCTATTTACCTGGTCAATTGACACTAAAACAAAATCTAAACCTAACTTTTGGATGAGTTCATATTTCTTATCAATATCATTCAAATTTGAAATGATTTGAATGCATTGATCAAAATCAATAATTGCATATGCCCTTATTAAATTATAGTAAAATTCAATTCTTTCACTCTCTATTGATAATTCTAAAGCCGTTTCTAGTGCCTTATAAAACTCGTTTGATTCAAGGTATATTTTCGCTAATTCTTTTAGATTCATATCGATTTCTTTTACATGATTTGCAGTGGTTGATTGATCATCTCGTAAAGATTTAATCTCCTTTTCTCTTTTTTTACTTTCTCCTTTGTTTTTTGAATTGAAAAATTCATCAGGATTAAAATTATCTTCGAAATGTTCTGGTAAAATTTGTTTTGTGTTAAGAATTGCAACCAATTTCTTATTTGAAGATATAGAATCCCTTACTTTCTGTGTTTTAATTTTATATTCGACAAATTTTAACCAATAAATATTGATTATCAATTTTCCTATGCCATCAGCGGTTGGAGTCAACATCAAATCAATAGTTTTAGTTTCATCTTTTTTAAGAGTGATTTTATTTGCGAATTCCGCTGTTTTAAGACTGACATTTAGATTTTCACCCTCAAATGAAAATTTAAAATCTCCTTCCTTTCCTACATTATTTCTTACTTGAAATGAAACCAGATTATCTTCATTAGGAATCAACAAGTTTTGAGGAAATTTTGTCACTGTTAATATGATGGCTGTATTTGGATTATGAGATGGCATATTTAAGGATAGATTCGTGTCGGATTTATTTAGATATTAAATTAAGAGAGGTTTTTAATTGTTAAGTATTTCGTTTACTTAAAATCGTGTGTATTTAATTTATATCTCAAACATAAAATTGATTAGTTTTAAATTTTTACTTTAGCAGAATCTTACTGTAGCAAATACTTTTTTTAAGATTTATTTCCCTTTACGTCGATTTCTGTTGACATAATCTAGTAAATCTTCTATCACCATGACTTTATCATAATCGGGCCATAAATCTGTTCTAAATTTAAATTCAGCATAAGATGCATCCCATAACAAAAATCCCGAAATTCTAGCTCCATCTTCCATTCCCGTTCTAATTATGTAATCGACTTCAGGGAAATTTCGTGTATATAAATAGCTTTTTATTGTATCTTTATTTATCTTATCTGATTGAATGTTCGCGTTAATTATAGCTTTGACAGCGTCAACGATTTCTTCTTGTCCATCATACATTATACATAAATTGATGAAATTTTGATCGTGTTCTTTTGTAAACTCCCTCAATTCCTGAATCTTTTCTTGGACGCTTTTTGGTAGCAAGTAGATCCTACCTATTACATTGAAATTGACTCTTTCCTCTTTAACTGTTCCTTCTTTGACAGTTGCATCTACAGCATCTAAAATAATGCCAAATATATACTCTATTTCGGCATCACTCCTTTTTCGAACATTTTCCAGTGATAAAGCATAAATTGATAAATAATGAATTCCCGCTTCAAAGAAATCAAAGAGTCTATCTCGAAGATTTTTATATCCAACCAGGTGACCAACATTTGGACTAAGGAGGTTTTTTTTTGCCCATCGTCGATTTCCATCAAGAATTAAACCAATGTGCCGAGGTAACTTATCTTCAGGTATCTTTTTTCGTTCTTCCACAGTTTTTTAACTCTCAGGACCGAAATATTTGCATATTAAAATAATAAAGTAACATTAATATTAATACTCGTAAAAATATTAAATTTTATAAAAAAATTACATTCCTAATTTCAATATTCTGAATGATTGAAATTAGTAAATCGATGAGAACTATTATAAACATACTTTGCTTATTTAAATAAACATTTGATTAGATAAGTTTTTGAATAAATAAACGTTAGATTTAATCATTCAAATTTCCAATTATTCTAAGAAAATTAATTAATAAAGAGATTCTATAAATGATTCGTAATAATTCATTATTTTCCTCTATAGGTATTGATTCAATGGGATTTTACGCTCCCAGATCCTATATCAAGTTAAAAGATTTAGCAATTGAGCGGAAAGTCGATCCTAATAAATATAAAAAAGGATTGATGGCAGTTGAAATGAGGGTACCTGAGGTTAATGAGGACATTATCTCTCTCGGATTGAAGGCGGGATATCAAGCACTAGTGAAAGGAAATATAGATCCTAAAAGTATTGACGCGCTATTCGTAGGAACGGAAACAATTACCTATGCTGTGAAGTCCGTCTCGAATATTTTTGCTCAATTATTAGGTATATCGCCTAATTCATTTTGTCAAGACGTTTATAACGCGTGTGCAGGAGGTACACTTGCGCTTCTCAATGCGATTGCATTGGTAGAAAAAGACATTATAAACAAAGCTCTTGTTATTAGTGCTGACATATCATCCTATCATCTGGGTTCTCCAAGTGAGGCTACTCAAGGCTCAGGAGCCGTTGCCTTAGTAATTTCAAAAAATCCTAGGGTTGCAGTATTTAGTGAGAAATTCGGCAAGGTTTCTGGAAATGTTGATGATTTTTTTAGACCTGCAAATCAAAAAAATGCTCAAGTTTTTGGTCAATATTCGGTAGAAACATATCTTGATTTTCAATTGAAAGCATATGATGATTTAATTAGTCACATTGGAGATTTTCACGCAGATTTTTACACTTTTCACGCGCCTTTTTCAAAATTACCAATTAAATGCATGCAACAAATAATCCAGAAGCGATGGATTAAACACATTAACAACCTTCCAAGACTGAATAGAAACCAAATTACTGCCTCTATTCTTAAAAAATTAGATACCTTTATGCATGATATCACAGTTTTACCTGAGTGGCTATATTTAAAATTAAAAGAAAGAGGGTACTCCTCTGAAGCTCTAGAATCAATCTCTTATAAATTGATTCGAAATATTAAAGGAAAAGTGTTACCTCAATTACGAGTTCCTTCGCATTTTGGCAACATGTACAATGCCTCGATTTGGGCTCAAATACTATATATAGCAGAAGAGTATGCTCGTGCTAATGACATAATCTACTTCGGCTCGTATGGCTCGGGTGCTACGTGTATTTCTGGATTGTTAAAAATGCAACGAGGATTTAATACCATTGTGAGACAATCTCCTCAAATCAAAGACTTTATTAATAATAAAGAACGAAAAACGATTCAAGAATACGAATTATTAAAGGCTGGAACAAGTCCAATAGCAACAGTCTTAGGTAAAATTGTAGAACATGAAGATAATAATCATCGTGGATTCACACTTCATTTTTGTGATGAGGGGTGCATAATTCCAAATATTATAGGTTTGAATCATTGTCCAAAAGGTCATTCTGGTTTCCACGAGAAGTTTTTTCCATTGTATGCCGTGTTAAAATCAGAACCTATTGTAAATCCTGATGAAAACAAGCTCAACTTCCTCTATAATGGTTTAGTAAGGATTGCTGGTGAAGTGAAAGAAGGTACTTTATTGGAATACGAGATTCGTAGAAATGAAAATAAGCATGAAACTAATGTTAATGCCATTGGATTACTAAATTGGACCCCAATTTATTATCCCGTCCAAAATATCTATTAAATTAAAACTATTATATCATGTTCAATAATGTCATTATCTATCCCTAATTTTATCATTTGTGATTTAAAACATGATATCTCTTATTATAAAATAAAATTTTTAGACTTAAATTAAAGAGAAGATAAAATATGAAACATATCACTTCAGATATATCTGGTTTTTATAATCTACCCTTAGAAGAACGTCAGGATCAATTGGCTAAAATGTTTAAGTTAGGGCAAGAAGAAATTCAACTATTGCGAACTTTAGGGTATTTTACACCCACTCAAATCGACACGCTAATAGAAAACGTAATTGGGAGCTACCAATTACCTTTGGGGATTGCTTTAAACTTTAAAATCAACGGAAAAGATTATATTTTGCCTATGGTGATTGAAGAACCTTCAGTCGTAGCTGCTGCTTCTAATGCTGCTAAGATAGCAAGAAAAAATGGAGGATTTCAGTCTGAAGAAGTTAGATCAATTATGGTTTCTCAAATACAAATAACTCAATTAAAAGATACAGTTGCTGCTAACAAAATTTTAGTAAAAAATAAGGAAAAAATCTTAAAAATTGCTAATGAGCAAGACCCATTACTTAATCAACTTGGTGGTGGAGCTCTAGATATAGAGATCAGAGAGATAGAAACAAATAAAGGTAAAATGCTAATCCTTCACCTACTAGTTAATGTATTAGACGCTATGGGTGCAAATGTCGTAAATACAATGGCGGAAGCCGTAACTCCTTATATAGAAGAAATTAGTGGAGGGAAAATATATCTTAGAATTGTATCCAACTTGGCAACTCATCGAATTGCTAAATGTAAAGCAACTTTTGATAAGAATTTGTTAGGTGGAGAAGAAGTAGTTGAGGGCATATTAAATGCTTATGAATTTGCGCTTGCCGATCCCTATAGGGCAACAACGCATAATAAAGGGATAATGAATGGAATAATTGCATTAACGATAGCAACAGGAAATGACACTCGTGCTATAGAAGCAGGAGCTCATGCATATGCTTCTTTGAGTGGACAATACAAACCTCTTACGAAATTTAAATCAGACTCAGAAGGTAATTTAGTTGGCGAGATAGAAATTCCTCTGGCTCTTGGAATTGTTGGAGGAATGACTAAGATTCATCCTATGGCACGTTTAGCATTAAAAATTTTAGGTGTTAAGAGTGCTGGAGAATTATCTCAAATTGCAGCCGCGTTAGGTTTAGCTCAGAATGTAGCTGCTTTAAGAGCTTTAGCCGCAGAGGGGATACAGAAGGGACATATGGTGCTACATTCACGAAATATCGCCAAAACTGCTGGGGTTCCAGACAATCTGATAGAAAAAGTTGCGAAAATATTAGTACAAGATGGCAAAATTCGAGTTGATCACGCAAAAAAGATATTAAATAAATTATTGGAAAAATAATTGATAACTGCATAAAGATAAATAAAATTTTGAGAGGATTTTTATGGGATTTAGAGAATATATAAAAAATATTGATGAGAAAGGATTACTTCAAAAAGTAGATGTCGAGACTTCAAAGAATTTAGAGATCTCTGGAATATTAAAAGAGAAAGAACCAACCCCCTTAATGTTTAATAATATTAAAGAATCTGAATTCAAGTTAGTAGGCAACATATTCTGCACTAAAAATGTAATTGCTTCATATTTCAACGTATCTCCAGCAGACCTCATACCAATGCTTTCTAAAGCAATTGTTGAACGCTCAGAACCAGAAATCGTATCAAAAGCGCCTTGCCAAGAAATTGTAGAACCAATTGTAGATTTAGATAAATTACCTATTTTATTTCATTGTGAAAAAGATGGTGGTAATTATGTCAGCTCTGCTGTCGTAATCACAAGAGATCCAGATTATGGGCAAAATGTGGATTTTCATCGAGCCATGCAATTTTCAAAAAACAAATTTTCTACTCGTATAGTGAGTGGCCGTCATTTTCACACATTTTTAAAAAAAAACAACGAATTGGACGTTGTTTTTTGCATAGGTAACACGCCTAACATTCTAATTGCTGGAGCTACATCTGTGGATATTGGAGTTGATGAATTACATATAGCAAATGCATTAGAACCAATAAAAGTTGTTAAAGCAAATTCTGTAGATCTTTTAATTCCAGCAGAAGCAGAATTTATATTAGAAGGAAGAGTCTATTTAGAAGAAAGACATGCTGAAGGTCCTTTTGTCGACTTGACAGAAACTTATGACATCGTAAGAGAAGAACCCGTATTCGAAGTAAAAAGAATAACTCATAGAAAGGACGCGATTTGGCAAGCTTTACTACCCGGCGCACTTGAGCATAAGATATTGATGGGTATGCCAAGAGAACCAACTATTTTCAATAAAGTTAACGAAACTGGAGTTAAATGCCTAGATGTTAATGTGAATCCTGGAGGATGTTCTTGGTTACATGCAATTGTAAAAATAGATAAGAAGTCAGAAGAAGATGGTAAAAAAGCTATTAAAGGGGCATTTATTGGTCATAGTAGTTGCAAACACGTGTTTATTGTCGATAAGGATATTAATATCTATGATCCTCTTTCGGTAGAATGGGCAATGGCAACACGCTTTCAAGGTGATATAGATATGATTATAAAAGATAAGGAACCTGGTAGTAGTTTAGATCCGAGCGCAGAAGTGGGAACGAAAATGACAACCAAGATAGGATTCGATTTAACAAAACCTTTAATCGCAAAAGGAAAAAGTTTCGAAAGAGCAGATTTTCCTCATGTTGATATTGAGAAATATTTTAACCAATAGGTGTATTGGACTATGAAATTAAATCAAGAAGAAAAAGAAATGCTCGATGGGAAATATGGAAAAGCTACAAAAAAATCTATGGAAATATTAGCTACGCTCGGCGATATTTTTGGAGCTGAGAATATGATCGATGTTTATGGCGTTCAAATAGCAGGAGTTTCATATGACAATCTTGGCGAAGCAGGATTAGAATTTCTAAATGAAATGGCAGAAGATGGAAAGGTTAGGGTTTTAACGACATTAAATCCAGCGGGAATGGATCGTGAAAATTGGCAAGCATTAGGAATAGATGAAGAATTCGCTATAAATCAAAATAGAGCTTTGGATGCTTTTGCAAAAATGGGAATAATAACTACATGTTCCTGTACTCCCTACCTAATTGGAAACACTCCTCATTATGGACAACATATTGCGTGGGCAGAAAGCAGTGCAGTATGTTATTCAAATTCTATAATAGGTGCTCGAACAAATCGTGAGGGCGGACCAAGTGCATTAGCTGCTGCATTAACGGGAAAGACACCTAATTATGGATATCATATAGATAAGAATCGTTATGGTCAAGTATTATTTAAAGTAAATACACCAGTTAAAGGTACAGATGAATTTGGAGTGCTAGGAAAATTAATTGGCGATAAATTAGGGGAATTAGGAAAAAAAATTCCATACATCACTGGAATCCCTTGCGCAACAGTTGAAGAACTCAAATCTTTTTGTGCTTCCGTGGCAACTTATGGCGGAACAGCATTATTCCACATGGATGGAATCACTCCAGAGTATAATAAATATCCCAAACCGAGTGAGAAGGTGGTTGAGATTAGTCCTAAAGACTTGGCAAAAGCTCGAGTTGAACTTATTGATAATGATATTGAAGTAGATTTCGTTAGTATAGGATGTCCTCATGCTTCAATTCATGAAATTGCGGAACTTTCTAAATTATTGGAAGGAAAAGAAGTGAAGAAAGAATTTTGGATTACTACTGCTCGACCTACTAAAAAAATTGCTGACGAAGCGGGATATTCTAAAATAATTGAAGATGCTGGAGCTAAGTTTGCAGCAGATACTTGCTGTGTAGTAGCTCCAATAAAGGGACGTTTCAAAGGAATTATGGTGGACTCAGCAAAAGCATGTTATTATGGACGTGCTAAAAATAAATTCAAGGTAAAAATTGGAACAATTGAAGAATGCGTTGAGGAGGCGATAAAATGAAGTTAATGGGAAGAAAGATATATAAAGGAACAATTGAAGGACAAGCTATAGTAACTAATGATGGAATTTCATTTTATGGAGGTGTAGATCCAGATACAGGTAAAGTGGTTGAGGTTGGACACGAGCTTGAAGGTCAGTCTATAACAGGAAAAGTTTTAGTCTTCCCTACTGGTAAAGGATCAACCGTAGGTTCATACACCATGTATCGAATGAAGAAAAATAGTACCGCTCCAATAGCAATTGTAAATAAAGAAATCGATACAATCATTGCTGTCGGTTGTATAATCAGTGAAATTCCATGCGTGGATAAGATTGATATTGATAGTATTAAAACAGGACAAATATTAATTGTTAATGGCTCTGAAGGGATTGTAGAGGTGAAATAAATGGGAATTGGAAAAGGATTCGGAAAGACTATACTATTTGGCGAAATTTAATTCCAAATTCGGAATAAACGCTATCATTTTGTCGTTTATGGTCTTCCTGCTATTGCCTCAGCATTAGGTTCTTATACTACAGCTGAAGTTAAAGTGGTTGATGGAAAAGGCTGGGATGTTATCGATCAACGTCTTGCCACTCCCGGTTATAAAGAGAAAAAATACGATGAGGCAATGCAATCCATTAAAAATGTTATTGAACACATGAATATAGATGTTAAACACCAGAAACTTGAAATAACTTTTTCTGGAGATTTGGTTGCCGCTAGTGGTGTCGGTGCTTCTGCTGCACAAGCTACTTCTCTAGCCCGTGCAATAAATATTAGTTTTAATTTAAGATTAGATGATGAAAAAATTAACGAAGCTGCCTACGAAGGTGAAAAAGCATATCATGGAACGCCATCAGGAATTGATAATACCGCTTCCACTTATGGTGGATTGATTTGGTTCGTTAAAAATCTAAATGGGGGGAAAAATATTATGGAAGTACTTCAATCACCAAAAAAGATGCCTTTAGTAATTGCTAATTCAGGAATAACAGCTTCCACTACAGAAGTTGTTGCCGATGTGCGTAAATTAAAAAAAGATTATCCAGAAAAATTTGAAAAAATATTTACTGATTATAAAAACATATCAATAAGAGCGAAAGAAGCATTTCTAAAGAGCGATGATGTAACTATTGGTAAATTAATGAACCAAAATCACAAATTACTTCAAGATATTACTGTCTCAAATAAAATTAACGATAAGTTAGTAGAAATTGCTTTAAATAATGGAGCACTTGGAGCTAAGTTGACAGGGACTGGACGAGGAGGTTTAGTCATTGCTTTAGCCAGAACGGAAGAAATTCAAGATGATATCTCCAATGCTATTGAAATGGAAGGGTATGAAACCTGGAAAACTATGATAGGATGAGTGTAAATCAAAATTGAGAACAAATTATAGCGTAATTCTTTTAAAGTTGGGAGGAGGGTTACTCACTGATAAAAATAAACCCAATTCTATACGAGAAGATGTTATTAGCAGTGCAGTTAAACAAATAATTGATGCTAATGAAAAGATCATTCTTCTTCACGGTGGGGGGTCATTTGGTCATCCTTTAGCAAAGGAATATAGCATATCCGATGGATTTGATGAATCCATTCCAGATCAAATTCTTGGAGTAGCTAAAACTCATCATTCAATGATCAAATTCAACTCATATGTAATTGAACAATTTTTAGAAAGAAATTATCCTGTTCTTTCGATTCAAACTTCAAGTATTTTTATTGAGAAATCAAATAAAATTTCATTGGAAACTTTAGATGTTCTTGAAACTGCATTAGACCTTAAAATCATGCCTGTTTTATATGGTGATATCATGCTTGATAAAAGCGGATCATTTACTATACTTTCAGGAGATGAGATAATTCTAAAATTATGTGAATCTCTTAAAAGTTATAGTGTTTCTAAAGTAGTTTTTGCAATGGAATCAGATGGATTATTTAAAATTGATGAGTCAAAGGGTAAAAAACCTGCTTTACTTACTGATTGCTATTCTAACGAGCTTGATGATTTAATTTTAGCAGATCTCGGTCAAAAAATAGACGTAACTGGTGGTATAAATAGTAAACTTACTCATATAAAAGAAATATGTAAAAATAAAATTCCAGTTCAATTAATAAATGGTTTGATTGAAGGAAATATCTTTAAATCATTAAAGAATCAAAAAATAAATTGTACAAATATATTAATTAATGAATAATAATGACTAGTAGCAAATTGGAAAAAGAGAATATGCCTGAACCTGAAAAAACTAAAGAAATATTTAATAGAAAAGAGGAACATCTAAGAATTCCTCTTGAATATGATGTACAACACTCCGTTAATTATTTTGACAATATAAAATTAATTCATCATGCGATTCCTGAGATTGATCTGGAAGAAATTGATCTCACATTCACCTGCTTCGACAAGAAAATCTCGGCTCCTATTTGCATTTCAGCTTTAACGGGAGGTCACCCTGTTTCAAAGGAAATTAATGAAATCCTCGCCAAGGCTGCTGAAGAAGAAAATATTATCATGAGTGTTGGAAGTCAACGAATTGGATTAGAGGATCCATCAACTATTGATTCTTTTAAGATCGTACGCAAGCACGCTCCTACCATTCCGGTTATCGGAAATCTCGGATTAGGTCAAGTAAGTTCCACTTTATTTAAGGAAGAAGATTTAACCAAGTGTATTGATATGGTAAATGCAGATATTATGGCGATTCACTTAAATGCTTTGCACGAACTTGTTCAATATAAGGGAAACATCTCCTATAGAAATTTTAGACAAAATTTTAAGAAGATTAGAGAAAGTACTGATATTCCTCTTCTTGCAAAAGAAGTGGGCACTGGACTAAACCAAGAACTTGCTTTAATGCTTGATGAGCTAGGGTTTGATGGATTTGACGTGGGAGGTACGGGTGGTACGAGTTTCGCAGCCATAGAGTCAAAACGTAATAATTTCGATAATGATAATTATTCTCGTAATCCTGCTGATGTGTTTAGGGAATGGGGTATTCCTACACCTGTTAGTATTATTAATGTTCGATCTGTTTCTCAAAAATTAATTATTGGAACAGGAGGATTGAAAACTGGCATTGATATCGCAAAATCCATTGCCTTAGGTGCTGATATTGGTGGATTTGCTTATAAATTCTTAAAATCTGCATGGCAAGACAGAAAAAACAACACGATATCAAATACAATAAGAGAAATAAGAACCTTGAAAAATGAATTGCGCTCGAGTTTATGGTTAATGAATTTAAGAAATTTAAATGAATTAAAAAACAAACGAGATAAATACGTTATTATTGGCGATTTATACTTCTGGTTAAATCAAAAATAAATTCTTTTTCTAATTTCGATTCTTTTACTTATTCCCCCATCTTTTTATCCCACTGTCGATACCAATATGATCAAGAATTCTACCTATAAAATATTCATTCAGCTCTTTGATGCTTTTGGGTTTTATATAATACGATGGAATGGGTGGGGCAATAATAACGCCCAATCGTGAGAGTTTCAGCATATTTTCCAAATGAATTGCACTAAAAGGACTTTCTCTTACAACTAGAATAAGTTTTCTTCGTTCTTTGATGACAACATCAGCGGCTCTAGTAATCAAATTATCAGCATATCCGTTAGCGATTGCCGCTAAAGTTTTCATTGAGCACGGAATTATTATCATGATGTTATTTTTATAAGAACCACTTGCAGGACCTGCCGCCAAATCGTCAACATCGTAAGATTTATCTGATAATTCGATTATTTGACTTACCTTGTAATCTGTTTCAATGTCAACGATTTTTTCAGCCATTTTGGAGATGATTAATTCTGTTTCTAATCCATTTTTCTTCAATTGCTGCAGTAATATTACAGCTAAATCCACACCACTAGCACCAGTAATAGCAACAAGCACCATATATGTTCACCATAAATAAAGATTATTCATGGATTTTAGAATTTTCTTTCTAATACAAATTTTAGTAAATTTTCAAAAAATTCTTTCTCAGAATCGTGTATAACTGGTGTCAACTTCTCAAGTGCATGTACTACTTCTTGGTAATAATCAGTAGCGAGTTTTTTACAAGAATTAATTACATCTGCTTCCATGAATAAATTTTTTACTTCTTCAACATTTTCATCAGTTATCCTTGAATTCGAAATTAAATTGACTAATTGATCTCTCTTTTTTACATCTAAACTGTTCATGGCTTCAATTAATAAGCACGTTCTTTTACCTTCGCGAATATCTCCGTCTGTAGGTTTCCCAGTTACTTTTTCGTCTCCAAATGTTCCTAAAATATCATCAATTATTTGGAAAATGATCCCCAAGTTAATTCCAAGCGTAGAGAGAATCGGATAGTAATCATCATCAGTATTAGCATAATTCGCACCTATTAAAATCGATTTTTCTAACAATGCTCCCGTTTTTAATGAAATCATTTCAATATAATCTTTCATTTGAAGATTCTTTCGATTAACCATGTCTGTTTCAATCAATACTCCATCAGCAATATCTATGAAAGCTTGCTCATAATATTTGATCGCTCCTAAATTTAAATTCCTATCAAAATTATTAAACAAAAACGGTTCCAACCCCAAGAAAAATATAGTGTCCCCACCGATAATTCCAATCGAATTGCCAAAATCAGATTGATTCATTTTTTTTAGGCTATAATTATTATGATACAGTTGAAATCTATAATGAAAAGCAGGATTTCCTCGCCTAAAATTATCCTTATCAATAATATCGTCATGTACTAAAGAAGCATTATGAAGGAATTCCACTCCTACACTTGGAGTTATGATTTTATCATCTCTTTCATTGCTAAATGCGTTATAAGCAGCAATACATAGTAAAGGGCGAATTCGCTTTCCTCCTACTAAAAGATATGTTTTTATTTCTTCATAGTATGTTTTTAAAAATGTAATATTGATATTTTGCAATTTCTTATCAAGAATCATCCCGATTGTATTGTTAATGTTTGGAATATATGTTTTTGCATATTCTGTAAATTTCATTTATAATACACCTTATTTATAGCAACTTTTTCATTACAATTTCGGAAGCGCGATGTTTTTCCCACAATTTTAAAAAATTCTTGAGATTCTCATCATTAATGAAAATTTTATCTCTCAATATTCTCTTTGCCTTTAATACCGTGAGGAATCTCCGATCCAAAGATTTTTCGTACGTAGTTCCTAACTTATCTAGTCTATCCCTTTTCTCGCAAGATTTTATCGTTTCGATAGCAATCTGACCTGACATCATGGCATACGGTATTCCTTTTCCACTTATGGGATCAACCATTCCACCTGCATCGCCCACAGCAAACACATTTTCATCATAAAGCTTCGGTCTAAGTCCTACAGGAATCAGATGAGGCTTGAAAATTTCCATTTTAGAATTTTTCAATGCTTCCTTTACGAAGGGGAGCGTCCAAAATTTTTCAAATTCTGTTCTTGAATTCTTAACCAAATCAATTTGGTTACCCCAACCAGCAGTGATTTTACTGTTTTTTGGAAATAACCACGCATAACCTACCGGTATTAAGTCCTTGATCCCGAAAAATAGGTGAACAGTATCGTTTCCAAGAATTTTATCAATATAAGATTTAGTAGTAACCATTTCTTTAGTAATCGTTAAAATTACATCTTGACTCTTAAAAAAAGGCCATCTTAAAAGTTTTAGAGTCGAAGAGGAAACACCATCAGCGGCAATTACGTATTTAGCATTGTATTCATCTTTCTGGGTTGAAACAATATATCCCTTTTCAGATTTTTTTATTTTAATAATCTTCTCATTATCTTTTAACATAGCACCACTTTCAGTTGCTAAGTCAGTTAAGAATTTATCAAATACATTTCTCCACACAACTGCACCTTTACCTTTCTTTGAAAATTCTTCACCATCAACATGATGAAGTTCCAGAGATTCGATAACTCGACCAATTTTATCTTCAGGATAGTCAATTTCTTCAACTAACTCCCAAGCCATTGCGCCCCCACAAGCTTTATATCTTCCATTGTTTGCGAGTGATTCTTTTTCAATAAGGCATGTGGAATATCCATTCTCAGCAGCAACCTTTGCTGCTATCGAACCTCCTGGCCCAGCTCCAACGACAACAATATCAAATTCCTTCATGTGAAATTCAACAATTTTTTTTATCGATTTGTGTTAAGAAATAAGAATGATTTAAAAAGAGTATCACATAAAACACACTATTAATTATTGAGAATATCAAATGTATGATTTGATGATTTCTGATATAAAACAAAAATAGAATGATTATATTAATTTATAATTCCTTACAAAAATTTATATATCAAGTCCCTTACCTTAGGTTATGACTTACACACCTTTTGAACTTCGTGTATTACCTCTATTTTTTTATTATATTGCCCTCTCAGTTCTTGGCATTTACATGACACTTAAGATGTATAATAAATGGCGAGACCGTAAAGTAAATCCCCCTCTGTACCTTTCGATTGTATTTTTATTTTTAACTATAGCACTACTAATGCTTACTATCGGGTTAGCTGAAGCCGTAATCACTGGATATTATATGGAAGTGTACCGTTTTTCACTTCCCTTTTCATATGGAATGGTAATCATTGCAGACATCTTTCTATTTAAATTTATTATTGAATTAGTGAATAAAGGAAAGAAAGGTTTTATTCCAATAATCATCTTGGGAATAGTAATATTTATTATGTTGTTTTTACCTTGGAATTGGTGGGGAATTCCACAAGAAGATTATGCTGGAGAACTCAGCATTCGCTTGTATTCAACTTTATCATTAGTTATATATTCCTATATTATTTACATTCTTATTGCGCGAATAAGCTTAAAAGCAGCAAGGGCTACCCAAGATACTACTATTAAACTCGGCTTGAAGTTTTTATTTTATGCAATGATAAGCATGATACTCTTCTTTTTAATGTTCATTGGAGATACATTAATGATTTCATTATTTCATCACCCAGGATATTCAGAATTTGTATACATAGCATGGATTTTTGCAATACTCTTCTTTGTCTTTAGTTATATCTCTTTAGTAATGCCAAAATGGGTCTTAAAAAGAATTGGGAAATAAGAAAATTTCATATTTTTTTATTTTTTCTTTTAAATTTAAATCTTGAGTTCTTAAATTCTTGAAAATATTGATCATTAATGTAAATTTAAATTTCATTAATAACAAAAAAAAATAAGGGATATTAATATTAGGATACTCTACGCCAGAAACTAGTGAATATTGATCAAAACATTTAAATATTATATTTGACATGCATATATTGTCAATAAATAATTGACAAAAAACCTTTAACAAAAAATTAAAAATAAAGAAGGAGGCGTAACGTATGTCAGAAAAAATTGATGTCAAGAAAAAAGAAAATTCAAATAAGGAAAATAAAGATGATAAGAAATCAAGAGAATTGTCAATAAGAAGAGAGAAACCCTTTTCATTATTCCAGCAGATGGATAGAATGTTTGATGATATGTTTGAGGACATTTCCTGGCCATTTAGTCGAAGGAGCTATAGACCATTTGATCTTATGGTTAGGGAGAATGAACCCCTCTTTAGAACTCCCTTAGCAAACATTAAAGATCTTAAAGATCATTTTGAAATTAGCGCTGAGTTACCTGGTTTAGAGAAAAGTAATATCGAACTCACGATCAAGGATGATATAATGGAAATTAAAGGTGAACATAAAGAAGAAACGAAAGAAGAAAAGGAAGGACAATTAGTTCGGAGAGAATTTCATTCATCCAGTTATTATAGGGCTTTCAATTTACCAGAGAACATCGATAAAGATAAAATTGATGCAAATCTGGATAAGGGAATTTTAACAGTGAAAATTCCAAAAGTCACACCACCAAAACCTGAAAAGAAGAAAATAGAGATTAAATAATTATTTAGAATTTCTTTTTATTTCTTTTTTT
>CAZBPC010000021.1:0-12400 GCA_964493715.1 uncultured archaeon | reverse complement strand
ATTGATATCATTTATGGATGCTTTTATCTCCCGTTGAGGAGCTTCTTCAAGAAAATTTACTATCTTTGCGCTTAAAATGGTAATTTCACTGTAAAATTTCAGGTTTCCTTTTTCAGAATGAGGGGAGATATTATAAATTCTCAGGATTAGATCGTTTCCTTCTTCTGATTTTTTCAAAGCACTTAGAATAATGTTAGGGTTATCAATCTCTAGAAAACTTAATTCAAGAGGTAAATAGGAGTCGATAGGTTTTATGTGAGGCTTGTCAAAATACGAGAGAATCCCGAATGGTTTAATCACTGTTTTATTAGCCGCTCTCATCGAAGATCTTACCATTGATGGGAAAACGACTTTAAGAGGATTATTAACCTCTTTTCCGGTTTGATGGATTTTACCGTCAATCCAATTTGAAACTCCTTCAAGAGTTATCATGGAAAATTCAAATTCATGTTTTCCGATACATTGAGCAGCAGGAGTATTTAAGTCTGGTCCCGCATCGTTTCCTCTTGTACTTAGATCAAATCTTGACAACCACTCGATACATCTTAATAATGTTATTGCGAGCGTAATAGTTCCATCAGCATTTTTAATCGCTTCATACTCTGGTAATCCCTTATTTATTACAGCAAAAGTCCTTTTATCATTACTAATGGAAACAAAATCCTTTTGATGATTTGTTGGTAAGGGATTTTGAGCCCAATTTTCTGCTAAAGGAAGATCTATGTTTCTTGGGAGCACGTAAAAATGTCCATCGCAATTAACTTTTTCCGTTTTTATCTTAGTAGGAAACAACACTCTAATACGATGGTCCTTACTATCATTTTCGAGTAAAACCTTGAAATCAACGCGCTTTATGCCCTTATATAAAGTAATATAAATTGATATCAAGTTGGAGACAAATAAATCATCTCTATTATATCTATCCTCGGTTAGGGAGGATGGTAAATTTAAATTTGCTTCAATTTTGATCGTTTTTTGAGATAGTCCATCAATATAGGGTTTTAAACTCAATATATTAAGATCTTCTGAGGAGAAATGTAAATCCGTCTGATTTTCTTGGGGTCCAGCAAAATCATATTCATCTCCCCAATCTCCGACATCTTCGAAATAACAAACATTTTCAAATAATTCATTATTTTCTTTATCTAATATTTTGATGATCCCTTTTAATGTTATCTCTACCTTATAAAATTCATTTTCTATCGAATTTTCGCTCAGTTTAAAATTTGAATCGTTCACGCTAAAAACTACTGGTTTCTGGTCTGGGATCAAGTAGAAAACTTTATATCCACAAGCAGGTATTTCTTCTAAAAAGCTACAGAAATGACTCATTGAAAATACCGTCTGATATCGAGGTTCTTCGTGTACATATTTCACTTGGTATGGGATCTTTTTTCCATTAGAATCTGTAATACAAAAATCTCCAGGTGACGTTTTAGTAGCTTTCTTTATATGTGATAAGATGTTAAAATGTATGATATCCTTTCTTTTCCATGGAAGGGGATTGTAAACGATAAAGGGTGTTTTTTTGCCGGTTGTATCAATATCTATTAGATCTATGAGATATAGTATTGAATTTTTAAATACTTCCTCTCCAATTTGCTCCGCCCAATCAAAGCGTGTTTTCATTTCGTCATGAACTTGGTCAATTGAGCACCCGCAGATACTATCGTGAGGATGATTTTTTAATAACCACTTGAATCCAGTAAGAAGATAACTTTGAGGATATCTAAATCGATCGTATTTGTCAAGGACCCATGATATAGTTGAAAGTGGCTCAGCATATTTCTCATATAAATATTCAATTGAAGTATTCCGTTGCTTTATCCACATTCTTGCTGAAAGTATGCCAGATAATAAGTGAGCGTGCTTGCCTCCTCTAAGTTCACCTTGAAATGATTTGAGTTTTGGATTAGAATCTAATATTCTATTGATAAAATATTCAACATCATTTTGTTCCATGAATTTTTCAGGGTATTTTTCGTTCCATTGCCTTACGATTTCAGGAATTTCTGGTTTTGCTTCATGATGATCAGACCCACTATTAAGTAGAACGAAAGGTGTAGCTGTATATTTTTCAAAAGTAGATATTATTCGTTTCATTTTTGATAAAGCTGGCTTATATTTACCATTTATTAATTTTGTACTCATATCAGCTACAGAACCATAACTTAAAATTAACAGGTAACCTAAAATAGATGCTGCATTTCCAGGAGCATTCCACCAAAACTCTAAATTTAATTTATTATCTTCAAATTCATTACCAAAACCTCTCCAAAATAATATTGCTGGTAATTCGAATCCACTTAAAATTTGAGGCAATTGTGCAATGTGTCCAAAGGGATCTGGTATGTAACCTGCTTTCATCACTTTACCATATGTTCGAGAGAGTTGATGACCGATTAACAAGTTTCGAATCAAAGATTCTCCACTCACTAAAAATTCATCTGGTAAAACATACATTGGACCGATAGATAGACGATTTTCCATGATATGAGTTCTAATCTCTTGGACTAATTCAGGACGAACTTCCAAATAGTCTTCTAGAGGGATTACTTGTCCATCAAGCATGAAATTTCTGTAGCTAGGATCGGTTTTTAAGATGTGTAATAATTTATCCATCATTAAAACTAGTCGTGCTCGATACTCTTGAAAGGGCAGGTACCATTCACGGTCCCAATGAGTTTCAGGTACTATTATTATGTGATTAGATTTGACCACTTTTCTAAATATCCTAATTAAATCATGATATTATAATTTTTAATATTATAAATGATTTTTTAAAAAAAATAGTTAAATTACTGATTTTCCCACTACACTTTTGTGTGGTTTCTGTCCTAATAAACTCAGTAAAGAGGGTACCATGTCTGTTGTTTTACAATATGCTAATTCCTTTGTAGGGAGTTCTGTGGATCCTCCAATTATAAATGGTACGATCATTGACTTACGTAAGCATATATCATGTGAAAATGGAGAACTAGGTTTAGTTTCGCCATGCTCAAATCCAAATGAATATTCTCCTAAAGTCGAGATCATAATTTCACTCGAGCGGGGATTTTTAAAATATCTAGGAATTTGATCGATTATCATTGGGAAATCAATACGATTAGTGCCATATAACCACGCGTCAATATCATGCGGTTTTCCATCTAATAGAGAAGCTGATTGCTCGTTATTTTCATATCCATAAATATCTAAATCATCATATATATAATTCGTTTTTTGGTTTTTACCATGACCTTCAAATTCTATTCTAGCTTCATGGATTTTATTTATTTCATCACGATATCTTAAATTTATTGTTCCCTTATCTGGAGTATTGTCATCATCACGATAGTACATGTATTTAACTCCTGGGATCTTCCAAAGCATGTCAAAGAGATTGATCTCCTTTTTATTTGCCATACTGAGTTTATATTTCTTCATCTCTTCAAAAGTAGGATGATGGTGCCAATCAATACCACGAAAATTAAAAAAGCCAACAGAACCAAAAGTAGCATCAAAATCTCCCGTTCCTTTTTTAGGATTATATTGCATTAGACCAATTTCGTTAAAATAGGGTTCTAAATCATACATCTTTTTTGCTTTATAATTACCGTGATCTGATAATACGCCAATAGCAGTTGAGTCATAATATCCCGTTTCTTTTAGTGTATTGATAATATTTCCTATACCCGCATCACATTTAAGGAGTTCATAAATGTATTTTTTGTTATCAAATCCCTTAGCATGCATTAAATGATCCGTATAAGGAACATAAGCAACTGTAACAATAGGTGGTTCACTAAAATCGTATTCCCGGGGATTTTTGAAGGCTTTTGCCACATTGTTTAATATGACTTCTGTTGTATATGGACGAGGAGATATCAACTTAGAACCTCGACTAACAATGTTGCATGAACTTAAATGGATTTCGTCTTCAACTTGTTCAAAAATAGTTCTACAATTTGAACCTAATTGTTTATTTAATTTATTGAGACTACCCGCTCCACAATTGATTATTTTAGGGTATCTTATCCCTTCAGACGGAGGATCAGTCCTAGTAAGGTAATGGTATTCAGGGATGCCACTCCCTTCTTTTGGATAATAACCAGAATAACTACCCGTGATGAGGTTACTATAAGAGGGAAAAGTAATGCTGGGATAAGAAGTCACACAATTTTGACAAGAAATTCCTTCTTGTGCTAATTTAGCAATGTTTGGAAGCCTTCCATTGTTAATCAAATCAAATAAATGGAGTGCTCTCACATCATCTATAAATATTAAGATAACACGGTTAATAGCTCCTTTAATAGTCATTATTAGTAATATTCATCATGGTAAAAAAACCATTTTTTTTGATGATTCATTTTATTTTTTATCAATCAAAGTACTATCATAGCTCAAGAAGTGAAACCAAAAAATATTTCTTATATAGATTGTTCTATTTATCGATGAGTCAGGTTGATGAAAAAAATTTCGTCGTGGGAATTTTTGGAGACAATTTCGAATTAAGGCAATTAGTTGGGCAATCTCTAGGCGCTCCTGATACAAAGAGTGATCTCCTTTTTTTTAATCGTTTAGATTCAACCTTAAACCATGTTTTTTGTGCTATAACTCCCGTTGATTATCCTGAGAAAATTAAACCATTTTTACAAGCATTATCAATCTCCAATATCCATATTTTAGTAATAGATCTTGAAAATGGATTGAATGCAACAATCGGAGAAATTCTGGTTGGTTTAGATTTATATCACACCCTTTTTAACACCAAAGTTTTAGCAATTATTGATGGGATTAACTCCAAGACGGAGTGGAAATTACCTGAAATTAAAGCAAAACTCATAACCATCCTAAAAACAACTAGCCTTGATGATACGGATATCATTGAAATAAAGCACAAAGAAGATTATGAAAAGTTGAAAATGAAGATTATTGATTTAGGCTCTGAAACCAAGGAAATCATAAATAATTCAAGTACGAAAGTGCTAATTGATCATGCTTTCCCCGTGAAAGGAATTGGAACAGTAATATTAGGTGTAGTTAAAGAGGGAGAGATTTATGCAGGGCAAATGGTAGAAATTATCGGTTACGAGGATATGAACAAAAAAGTCATTATTCGAAGCATTCAAAAACAAGATAGGATGTTTAAAACCGCTCAAGTAGGAGATAGAGTTGGTTTAGCTCTTAAAGGAAATATTTCACCTGAAGATGTGGATCGCAACAATATAATTGCGAGTCAAGGCAAATTTGTAAATGAAAAAAAAATAAATGCAATAGTCCATATTAATAAATTTTATGTTCCTAATGGAGGTGTTGTAAAACCTTCTGATGGTATTCAATATTTTGGGATGGTAGACCTTAAAATCTCTCCATTAAA
This sequence comes from uncultured archaeon, assembly GCA_964493715.1. GTDB lineage: Archaea > Asgardarchaeota > Lokiarchaeia > Sigyniarchaeales > SOKP01 > SOKP01. The sequence goes on along the minus strand of CAZBPC010000021.1, from coordinate 7,041 downwards.
ATTGAAATCTGGAGATGAAATTAAACCTGGAGCATCAGGAAATGTATTTATTCAATTTGATAAAAAGCTTTACCATGATGGGACTGGTCTCAAAGGTATTATTACAGAGCTCAATAAATTTAATGGTAAATTAAGAATCATAGGAAATTTTCAACAAATAATGTGAATTTGCTACTTATTCCTATTTTTAAAGATAGTAATTAAATTACATATTAATTTTATTTGACCCAATGCAATAAATCTATACTCTCGCAGAGTATCTCATCAAATAACTTCCCCAAATGGTTTTTTTATTTGAATCATCAAATTAGATTTACTCTTTGTTACAATCAATCGATTCAAACGAATTTATCTTGTTGAAAGCTTCTTCTTGCTTGTTTCTTTGTTCTGACTTAACTGACCTATTCACTTGTGATAAATATTTCATTGCGTTATTTTTACCGATAATTATATTTTCAATTAATTCTTCTTTGCTAAGTCCACCTGAAATGACTAAAGCTGTTTGGAAGGATTGATCTGGTTCCAAAGTTTTAAATTTGATTTGCAAAGCGGATAAAATTTCTCCCGGTTCTCCATAAAGTGTATTTGAAAGATCTAATTTATCATTATTTATATGAAAATCTTTAGTTAGACAAGTCTCATAATTCGTTGATTTTGAGATCGGAGAAAATCCAGCATGAAGCCCAGTTTTATCATATTGATATAATATGTCGTTTTTTTCATCATAGTCTGAATCATCATTATCGAAACCATCTAATCCATTGATATCAAAGTCAAACACAAAATACATCGAAAATTCTGTTAAATTATAGTCAGATATATTTTTCAGCGTGAAGAAAGTGTTAATGTAAGGAATTTTTGGTTTATTAAATATATCGATATAAAGTCTTATCAAAGAATGTTCTTTCTTAAATTCTTGTCTGGTTATTTTGTCTTCCTTCATTAGTTTTTTCAAATATTCCTTAATATCAAAATCAAGTGTAATCCTGTTAATAAAAGTGCCAATTCGAGTGTTAACCATCTTGTATATGGGTGTAGGCTCGATGTTCTTTAGAATCACTGGAAGCGTTCCAATATTTTTGCCAATTAATTTGAAACTAAACCAAGGTCCTGCCATTTCTTGTTCTGTTAAATAGAGTATATACTTGTTCATGTATGTTATTTCTTTTATTGAGAAGCCCATCAAGTATCCCGCAGTATTTCAAGTCGCTAAAATTTCGTTGAAACTAACTTTTAATACTATTTTTAAAAAACCTCCTTAAATTGTATTTAATAAATTAATATAAAATGATAATATTTGATTATAAAATTAATAAAAACCTAAAAAAACATTTGGTTTATTGTAAAAAATAAAAAAGTCTAAACCTTCTCAATAAATCGGTAAGCTATATATAGGAAGGCTTCGTTGACATTCTCTCCACTTTTTGCACTCGTAAGAATATAATGGAATCCATGTTGTTTTGAGATGTCTTTAATATCTTCTTCAGATGATATAAGTTCATCTTTTAAATCTGACTTGTTTCCTACTATTACTAAAGGGATATTAGAGGGGACAGACTTTTTAATGTCATCATACCAATTATCTATGCTCACGAAATTATTTGGTCTGGTTCGATCAACGACAATAAACGCACCACTAGCCCCTTCATAAAATCGCTTTCTGTACGGTGTCATTGCGAGATTTTGACCCCCAATATCCCAAATTACAAAATTTAATGTTGTTTCTTCACCCAAAACAATGGTTTTTTTTGAAATCTCTACACCGATTGTTGATATATAATCATCTACAAAATTATTTTCAACAAATCGTTTTATAAGTGAAGTTTTTCCTACTTGATAATCTCCTGTTAATATTAATTTTGAAGTGAAAGTTCCTTTTGGTAATTTTCCCCATCGAGTTTTTGATAACACCTTAATAATCTCAGGAATCTCTATAGAGATATCATCATACCCTTCTAACAGCAACTCTATTTTTCCTGCAATATGCTCTGAAAACACTCTCAGTTCAATGTCTGGTGTATTTGGATCTGCTATTGTAGTTAAAATGGAATGCGGACCCATGCTACAATAGGCAAACTTCCTATCTGCCATGGATGTAATGTTGAAAAAGTTATTTTGTGTTTGGTATTCGGATTTAATTCTATCGATGTAGATATCTAAAAAAGCAGATATGGCTCCTATTACCAAATCTGTATTTTGTTCATCCTTCATTTTACTTTCAGATGCGATAATAAATCCATCTCGATCACATATAGCAACCGCGGCTGCTCCATCAACGTTGAACATGTAATTCTCAAGTATTTTTTTTAAAAGATCGATATTCGGGAGATTTTCCACTTAAAACCCTCTTATTTTCTATGGTTTAAATCAAAATATACTTAAAATAATATAAAAAATACTATTAGAAAAATGTTAGGATCGGCTTATTTGAAACCACTCATTATCCCCATAACATACCCGTTTTTATCAATAAAATCGATGTCTAAAGTAAGATGGAAATAAATGATAAAAAACAAGAAGAAAACATTGCGAATATCCTCACTAGAATGACCTCTCTCTTCAAGCAAGTTGGTTTGGATGAATTATTAGAAAAGAGTGAAAAAGTTTTAAAAAATTATCATAAATCCAAAATAGAATCAGATAAAGTCGGATCTTAATATCTAAATAATACATGAAATACCATTCAGATGTCTTAATAATCACATCTTCATAACATTCTTCTTTAAATTAAGTTGAATACACGATTCTTTTATGATAGAAGAATTAAAACTACCAACTATAGAAGATAATAAAATTGAAGAAATTCTTACAAGGGCCGTGTCATTATTTAGGAGAACAGGGCTTTCTGATCTAGCAGAAAAATGGGATAAAATACTAAGAACTTACATAAATAAGAAATTAGCAGAGATTTAAATAATTTTCAATAACACTGGGAAATATAAATCCTATTCAGATCAGAAATTTCATATAGCTCAAATACAAGTGAATCAATTTGTTTTTCTAAATCATCCCTAAAATCTTGTGTAGTGAGTACTTTTTTAACTTTATTAACTATTTCTATAGAAATTTTTACTTCTTGGTCTGTTTGAGGGATTTTAATTGGTAAGCTCCTTATTTTTTCAATTAGAATTCGTGGAAAAAGTTTCTTGTAAGCTCCAAAAGACTTGTTATAATAATAGGAGAGCAAACGTGAATTTATTAGACCAAGTAAATAATAGTGATTGAACTCCTTCAAATCCGAGTTTACAATTTTCAAATTATAATATGATTGTGATGTATATGAATTAGAATCATAGGTAGCACATATTAAATTATTCTGGTTTAATTGTCGGATGATAATCCTATCACTATAAATATTTTTATTCTTATAATTAATTCCGTTCTTGTTAAGTTGAATATATTTTATTTCATTAATTTGGTATCGACTTATACTATAAAGAAATCGCGAATATTCCCATTCTTTTTTAAGGGGTAATTCTTTATGAATAATTGATTCCATAGTCTCACTTTTAATGAAATTTTTACAATCTGGGCAGATTAATTCATTTTTAGGAAATGGTAAATATTTCTGACAAATGTGACAATAAACTATTTTTCCATCTTTTCCAAGTTCAACTCCTCTACTTAAAATTATCTCAAAACGATCATCAGCTAGTAAGTCTGCAAGTTTCGGGAATTTTTCGTTTAAATATTCTAAAATCTTTACGTCAACCGAAGAGAGATTTACTAAAAAGTTATAATCAAATTTTTTAATCAACCTTTGATTCATTTCTTTTTTAATCTGATTAAACTCGTTTCCCTCAATAATTTGAATGATATTATGCGTTCTTTTGTTTTCATTATCCTCTTTTTCAAGGATTAAAATGACATTAGAAACAACGGGATCTTTAAATTGGGAACCAATCACGCCTATCTCTTTAATCAAGGAATGTTCATATACATATTTTCGTATGATTTTGCGATTAGAAAGTGCTAATATTGAATCAGGAATAATATAACCTAATAACCCATGTGTTTTTAACACTTTAAGACCGATTTCAATAAAAATTTGATAGTAATCATATTGCCCGATATTCGTCTCTAAATTACTTTGTTCGATCAGTTTTCTATGTTGATGACTTATCTCTCTAATGAATAAATATGGAGGATTTCCAACTACAAAATCATATTTTTCTTCCTTAGAGAGATATAAAGTATTAATATTTTTAATATTGAAATATTTAAATTGATACATTGGTTCTTTTTGATAGATTACTTTAATTAAATCAAATACAGAAAGAAATAAATTCAATTGACAGAGGATGCAAGCAATTGGATTTAAATCTATCCCATAAATATGCATTCTGATCTCATTTATAATTTCTTTAGCTAGCTCTATAGACATTTTTTTATCTTGACTAGACAATAGTGAAGACTTCAAAAAATTAGCAGATTCAATCAAAAAGCTTCCTGCTCCGCAGCTAATGTCAATCATTTTTTTATATCGTATTTTTTCTAATGAAGTGTACCCAATACTTTCTAAAATGTGATTGACAATAATTTTAGGTGTATAAAACTCCCCCAAAACTTTTCGATATTCGAAATCCACCGTCTTTTCATAAATAGATCCAATTAAATCAAGTCCACCTGAAGTATCATTCTTAAATTCTGTATTCATTATTTTTCTAAAGACTTCTGTGAGGAAATCCTCTTGTTTTTCATCAAGAGATTTAGCTCCATATAATTCTTTTAATTCTGTTAACATTCTATTTTCTGCAATAAAAAAATTAAACGTAAACATTCTAAACTAATAAAATCCAAATATTGAACTATTTATAAATTATTAACCATGAAGATGCTTTATAATTAATCTTATTAAGTGTTTTACAAATGGAGATTACTAAAAAAGAAATTATAAATCTAAAGGATCGAAAACCTATTTATGAAGTCTGTTTCAAGCCTATTGGGTTGATACATACTCCTTTTAAAACATTAAAAGGAATACCAATTCAATCAAGTATGTCAGAAACAGAGGGAACTATTGAAATTTTTCCGGAGTATGTAGATGGTTTATACGAAATAGGAGGATTTTCGCATATTTATTGTCTTTATTTTTTTGATTTAGTAAAATTACCTGTACCTCTTCAATCTAAACCATTTTTAGTTGATGAAAGAAAGGGAATTTTTGCTACTAGAACTCCTTTTCGTCCGAATCCAATTGGTGTTTCAATTTTACGAATTTTATCCCTGGATGATAACAAGATTCAGGTTATTAATGTTGATATTTTAGATAGAACATATATCTTAGACATTAAGCCATATGTCCCTGAATTTGATTGTCGAAAAGTTCAAAGCATTGGATGGTTACAAGATAATATAAAACGAAAAGCAAGTTAATTAAATTACTTTATAATTTCAAAGATCTAATTTTTTCCAAACCAATATTTAAATGAAGTTGTCTAATATTTTAATTGTAAAAGAATATTCAATTTAAAATCTCTAAAATAGATCAATAAAATGATTGCATTCATATATATTGCGATTTACTTAGTTTTATTTTTATTAGGTATTATTGTAACAATCTTAGAGAGGAGGAAATACAAACCTGAATTTAGTTTACTATTTACAATCATGCTTTGGTACTTTTTACAAACTAGTTATTATAATTTTTTCATTATAGCCACATTCAATTTATTTCCTAAAGAAACCGCTTTAGTGTTCTGGTACTTATCGATATTTTTCCAAATTGTCTCGATAACATCTTGGACTTCGTTTCATATCCTCGAATTACATAAAAATAGTAAGATCAAGATAGTAGTTATTTTAATGTTCATTTTTATTAGTGGCATCATTTTGGGTTTGCTTTATGATTCTCCCTCATTTAACTCATCATTAATAGGTCAAAATATCAATTATTCCTTCATAAATCCTCTATTGTTAGTGTTTGTAGTGTCCTTCAATTTCAGTATTGGGCTCGTTTTGTTGATATCTCAAATTAAAGGTTATTCAAATTATCATGATAAAAAACTAGGGCAATTATATTACATTTTTACTATTCTATATTTTGTTAATATAATATTATATTCAGTATTTTTGATAACTCAAAATGTTTGGATTAAACATGTACTTCTCTCCTTTTACATATTCAATGTCTCATTCTTAGTTTATATTCTGGTAAAAAAACCATCCCTATTTAAGGTTTTTACTAACAAACTCTATGATTTTATTATCTTTCATAAATCGGGAATTTTACTTTATTCTTATAATTTTGAAACGAGACAAGAAGTGGAGGAATCATCATTAAAAGGCAGTATTTTAATTGGAATTAATCATATTCTCTCGAATTTTTCAAACTTGGAAAATCAGGTAAGTATAATTAAAATGAGTGATCGTGGAATAATCTTCAATTTTAATAATGAGCTAGGGTACGCTACTTTATTAATTGCTAAGCATAAAAATTCAATTCTAGAAAAGGCTGTGAATGAATTTAATTTGAATTTCGCTAAGAGATACTTAGATAAATTTATGAATCTTCAAGGTTTAATTGATGTTTCTAATTTTAGGAACACATCGGAATTAATACAAGAATATTTTAAAGCTTTTCTAATATAAATTTCTTTTGAATAACACCAGTGTCTATTTCATTGATAATAAATATTAAACAAATTCTTATAAACTAATCATTCTTCTATATTTAGAGAGGAAATTCGAATAAATTTTGAAATTCGAATAATTATCAAAACAGAGTATAATTTATCGTAAGATTATGGATAATATAACTTCAATCTCGTTGATAGCAGGTTATATCATAATAACTGGTTTTACTTGGTATACAGTATTCCAAATAATTAAAAATCGGAAGAAATTTGGAACTGATTTGATAGCGTTACTGAATTCTGCTACGATATTCAGTGGAAATTTAATTTATTCTACATTCTTCATTCTTTCAACTGTATTTCACTTTTCTGAAGAAATAAATATAACATTATGGAAATTATCTATAATCTTCGGACTTATATCGCTCATTATTACAACTTTTATTTATTCTTTCTTTAGAGAATA
>CAZBPC010000020.1:0-46148 GCA_964493715.1 uncultured archaeon | reverse complement strand
TTAGTACAGCTAAAGTTCTTCATAAACTTGGAGTGGATTTTGCAGTATTTGGAGAAAAAGAAGTCTGTTGTGGGAGCGTTGCAAAAAGAACGGGCGATTTAAATGCTTTTAACTCTGTCGCAATAAAAAACTATGAGTTGTTCAAAAATAGTGGCATAAAGAAGATAATTACGAGTTGCGCGGGTTGTTATAGAACACTAAAAGTAGATTATAAAAATTATCTCGATGATTTAAATATCGAAGTCCTTCATACAATCGAATTTTTAGATAAATTCATTAAAGACCATGAGATTAATCTTAAGAAGTTAGAAATGACTACCACATATCATGATCCTTGTCATACTGGAAGAAATGCAGGAGTTTCACCTTTGTATGAAGAACCACGTAGATTGTTATCAAAAATTACAGATTTAATTGAGATGAAAACAATTAAGGAAAGTGCTAAATGTTGTGGAGCTGGAGGGGGCGTAAAAAAGGGCTTTCCAGAGTTAGCATTAGAAATTGCTAAAAGTAGAATTAGAGAAGCTGAAGAAACAGGCGCTGAATATATCGTAAGTATTTGTCCTTTTTGTTATAGAAATCTCCTGGATGCCATTAAAGAATCTAAATCAAACTTAAAGATGATTGATCTCTTGGAATTGATAGATCGGGCAATTTCTTAAAATATAAGAAAAGGCATTAACAATTCCAAAGAGGTTTCGATAACCATTACTTATTTTAAGTCAGAACAGTTAAAAATTGATTAGATAAATTAAAAAAAGAATTTAAAATTAAGTTATTTTACTTTCATGGGTTTTCCACAACACGTAAAACCTTGATCTGTGCAAGCTCCTTCTTCATCACCACAGTGGCATGCTTTTGAGACTTTCATTTCAAGACCACATTCTTCACAAACAACAACATCTCCTTTCTTAAGATCATTACATGACATTTTTGAGTTTTCACCATTATTATTTAATGGTTATAAACCAAATTAAGTTTAAAAACGTTTTGCATATAAGGAATAAATACACAAGAATAATACCATTTAAATTAATCCAAGTTTCGAAGTTTTTTGTTAGAAAAAGCAATAAAGAAACTCGCTAAGTATGAGCATCCGCTTAAAACGAAAGGTAAGGTAACAGATACGCGTTCCATCATTATACCAGTAAGGAACGTTGAAATGGGGCTTAAGCCCGTATTTACCGTGAATGTAGCACCAGAAACCTTTCCTAACTCTTCTTCTGGGACCCTATGTTGAAGAGCTGTCCAATATGGTACATTTACCATGGGAAAATGGAAAAAAGTCAGAAAGATAATGACTAGAGAGATGGATAACGTGGTGGTCATGCTAAAAATAATCATTCCAATTCCTCCAAGAAGTAGCCCGAAGAGAAAAAGCCGTCCCATTTTCATTTTAGATCCGTAAACGCTCAAGAAAATGCTTCCCATCATGGCACTTAGAGATGAAGCAGATACCAATAAGCCATAACCCTCAGCACCTGCACTCAGAATCACTCTCGAAAACACGGGCCATCCAATGTTGGTAGCACCCGTGGAAAATAGTATAATTAAACCCGTCCATGTGAATACCATAATAAACAGTACCTTATCCTTAAATATTTGACCAAATCCATCTTTAATATCACCCATGAAATTTAGAAAATTTACTTTTCCTCCCCTTTTTTGAAATGTATACGGAATTTTAACGAACAAAAACGGGGTGATAAGAAATATTATGACGCTCATAAAAATCAGAGTATAAATTCCAAAGAAATCTATTAAAAAACCTCCTGAAAGGAAACCGATAAAGGTTGAGAACCAATACGCAGAATCTACCAATGCATTGGCTGTCATTAAATGCTCTTTTTCAATGAATTGAGGCATTATTGCATTTATTGCATTAACAAAAAAGGGAAATGTAATATACTGAGTAAAAGCAATTAGATATACAATCCATAATTGAAGCCAGCCAAAAATTCCAAAAATAGGAAAACATAAAATGATTATGCCTCTAAGTATGATTGAAAGGAAAATAATTTTCTTTCGATGAAATTTATCGACTAAAATTCCTGACAGGAGGCTAAAAATCATCATTGACAAGAAATTCAACGTTCCAACAATCCCTAGCTGAACTTCGGAACCCGTCGTGATATAAACCCACCAGTTCAAGCTTATCGTAAAAAGGGCATTGCCTAATCCATAACCTATAAATCCTAACCAAAATAAGAAAAAGGTCTTGTTCTTAAGCAGAACCAAGACAATATTTTGACTCATAAACTCTTGTTAAATTTTTATTTGAAATTATATCCTAAAATAGCAAATAATTAATTAATTTTGTTCTATCCAAGCGATATTATAGGATAAAATTACTTATATTGATCTTGCTTTTTCAAGAATTTATATGACTATCCTTCATAAAATAATGAAGTCCAAACTGCCCCATTAGCAACATATTGAGAAACCAACTTCAATTGGACATTTGGGTGAGATTGAAACCATAATGCCATATCCTCGATAGTAGTTTCGGGTTTTTTTGATTTGATTAAATCCATTTTCATTATCATTTTAAATCCCCTTTTTCAGTGAGTTTTTTTTTATTAGTATTATTAATTGAAATATTATATCTTTTTGATTAATTATTTATGACACCTTTTCTAGTCTTTCATTAAATATCTCAGAAGTTTTTTCCATTTCAGGAACCACGTTCTTTAGGACCGAAATCCAAAAGAAAGGTATTAGCATCCAAAAGAAAATTGAAACCATCATTCCAAAAACGAATCCAAATGTATCTGCAATTATCGCTCCAATCAAGGGACCAATCGACCTGCCTATTATGTCAAAGAAATTGGATGCAGCTAGAACAGTACCTCGATGTTCAGGTAAATTTAAATCCACAACAGTAGCGTACCAGTTACCATTAACTGCACCATTTAGGAACATTCCAATCATAAATAACAGTATCCAAATTATGATTCCGGGTATCAAATTCGGTGATTTGAACGGAATTATTAAAGCTATAAAAACGAAAGGAATAGGGAGAATGTTTCCATAAAGAGCAAGCTTTACTCGTGCTTTTTTATTTCCTTTCCGAAATAGAGTATCGCCTATATATCCAAACACAATCGTTCCAATTAATATGGCAAACAAAATGAACAGTAGAAAGAATATAGTAGCATCAGAAGGAATTAGGTGATACGATTCCATATAGGCAAAAAGCAAGAAAAGAATTATCCCTGTTGGGATTGTATCTACAAAATTAATCACTAACCATACATTTGCTTTTTTTTTAAATATCACGCGTAGATCTGCACGTTTAATCCTATAAGTATATTCCGCAACATCATCTGGTATTGTATTGATATAATCTCTTCCAATTCTTGAAGGCTCCTTAAAAAACGTGAATAATACTGTAGTTATTAAGCCTGCAACTCCAATTAAGGTAAATGAAGTTCTCCAATCTTCTGAAAAGGTTGCCAATCCCGTGCCTAAGACCATTCCTATTAACGAAGAAATCGAGAAAAATGAGAAGCCCTTTGAGCGGTCTTCTTGACTAATTATATCCCCAATTAAGGAAAACGTGCTTGGAATCAAAGCTCCATAACCCACACCTGTCATTATAGTAAAGATAAAAAAAAGAACATATCCGAACAATCCCGGGGGGACAAGAATGGTTAAGGTAGAAAATACAGAAAAGATCAAAGCACCACTAATAACAATCCATTTTCGCACGATTTTATCCGCTAAATATCCAAAAATTAGCATGGTGACTCCTGAGAGAAAGGTAAATGAAGATGTTAAAACGCCTAGAGGTACCGTGTTTCCTCCAAAACCAAAGTACGCAGAAATAATAAGAAGATTTGGAGAAATCATGTTTGAAACGGAACTGATTAACGTAACAGTAGCGATAAATAATATAAGAGATAATTTTGGAAGTTTATTTGTATTTTTTTCCATGAATTATCATAGTTTTTAAAACTATAAAAGTTTTAAAAAAATAATCAGATTTTAAGATTGTTTTAATTGTAATGAAGGTATAAATATTTATAATCATTGATCTGAATATTCAATTTAAGATTGAAATTGTTTAGTAAATGTGTTGGTTGGATAAATGAGAGTGATAAAACATAAAATAATTGTAGTGGGAGCACCTGCAGTAGGAAAAACCTCTCTAGTTAAAAAATTTACCAAGGGAGAATTTGAAAAGGAATATATTTCAACTTTAGGAGCTCAGTTTTCTCGATTTGAAGAAACAATTGAGAATGACACGATAGAGTTAATTATCTGGGATATCGCGGGTCAAGAAACATATGAAACAATGCGAAAGAAATTTTACAAGGGAAGTAGCGGATGTATTGTTGTATTCTCTCATGCCCCAGATGAAAGAAAAACTTTATCTGAAATCGATAAATGGGTTAATGAAGTAAGATCTAACTGCGGAGAAATACCCATGATTCTTTTTGGAAATAAAATTGATCTCATTGATGTGAAAGAACTTGAGGAAAATGATACTATAAAATCCTCTGATCACAAAGTAGATCAGATAGTAAATTTACACGGATTTATGGGCTATTACAAAACGAGTGCACTTACAGGAGAAAGGGTGACTGAGGCCTTTCATTCTCTCATTCATAAATTATATTATTCATCTAAATAAATCTAAAAGATGAAATTAAGCTTAAAAAACTGTTTTACAAATCTGACATCGTTCTATTGTTTCTTATAAAACGACCTTTCTATGGTGATCTATCAATAGCAGTTGTATTTAGGTTAATATTTTATAAAAACATTCTATTTTATGCTTTAGAAGAAAATTGAATTATGATATTTTAGCATATTTCTCCATCTTGTTCGTAACAATCAAAGAGACTATCTAAAGAGCCTATATATTTTAACATTGAATGATACCATTGTTCCAATAAATCTGTGAATTTTTGTTTTATATAATACAAATCTTCTGCTGTATACACGTAAAGATATCCTCTCTTGTTAGATTCTTCATATCCTCTTGAATTAGTAAAATCTTTCAATGACATTGATTCTCTTCTGATCATTTTCATTTCAATTAGATTTTGTAAGCATCTCTGTATGGAACTTCTATCTTTTTCTAAAACATCTGCTAATTCTATTGTAGTCACGTGCTTATTTTTTAATAAATATGAAAAAACGTTGGATTCCAGTTCATTCAGACCAAGAATGCATTTAAATAGATTACCACTCTTGAAAATCTTCTTTTCTTCCAACATGCTTTTAAGTTGAGTAGAAATACTTTCCATTATATTTATACACCTTTAGTAATAAAAAATTAAAAAATAAAATAAAAATATAAAACCTTACTTGTTAAAAGATTTTAGTTTCTCTATTATTCTCTTCATGTGGTCATATGGATAAGCCCCAACGGATTTGTGGACAACATTTCCTCCCTTAAGGAATAAGGTTGTGGGAATTCCAGAAATTCCATATCTTTGCGCTATGGAACCGACTTCATCCACGTTAACCTTTACAAATATGAACTCTCCTCCGTATTCGGAGTTTAATTTTTCGAAGACTGGTGCAAACGTCATACATGGACCGCACCAGACAGCCCAAAAATCTATGATAATCACTTTTTCTGGAAATTCTTTCGATAAATTGTTGAATTGTTCCAGAGTTTGAATTTTAACAATTTCTTTTGGATTTTTGCTTGATTTCATCATAGTTTCTGCTTTTTGAAGTCTAATTCTTTCTAATTCGTTATCTGACATCTTCATTTTCAATTTTCAATTTTTAATTGTGCTTAATGCACACACTACTTAATTAAAAAAGAAGAACTTTGAATATAAATTTCTTTATTATGAGAGATAATTCATAACTAATTAATTCAAAATAAAAAAATGTTAGATTTGATAGTATTTATTTTTTATAAAAATTAAAACAGCAATGCTTCACTTCAATCTATAAACAAAAATAATAATTTAAGGTTAATAATGGGAAAAGTAGAGAAGATTACCTTAAAAGAAAACTGGACACTAATGCATGAAGAAAGGGGGTTAAACATACCTACAGAGGTTCCTGGATCTGTATTTGAAACTTTATTAGATAATGAAGAAATTGAGGATCCTTTTTATGGCTTAAGAGAACACGAGGTCTCGTGGGTTTATGAATCAAACTGGGACTATAAAACAGAATTTGATTTGGAATCCGATTTTTTAAACCATGAAAACATATTACTCCGCTTCTACGGGCTAGATACCATATCAGAAGTTATTTTAAATGACGTGAATCTTGGAAGTACAAATAACATGTTTGTTAGGTACGATTTTAAAGTAAAATTGATATTAAAGAGTAAAGGAAATAGATTGATTGTTAAATTAAAAAGTCCAACAGTAGAATCTCGAGAAAAGAAAGAAATTAGTGGAATAAATCTAAACACGGGTTATGCTGCAATTTCAGGAGTGCCTTATTTACGTAAAGCTCAGTATTCTTTTGGGTGGGATTGGGGACCTAAATTACCCGATTTAGGTATATGGAAACCAGTTGAATTAGTTGGATATGATAGTCTTAAAATCGATTCTCTTTATGTTAGTCAGAAATTTAACTATAATAAAAAACTTAATAAGATATCTGACTTAGAGGAGAATACTGATCTTGGTGTTATATCAACAGATTTAACGATCGAAATCAATCTAGAATCAAATTTATCGATAAATCAGATTAACGATTACAATTTGAAAGTGGAATTGAAAGCCCCTGATGGAAAAATATTTACTCTTGAGAAACTTGTTAACGCTTTGAACCCAAAAGTTGAGTTTAGGCTTGAAGACCCGAATCTTTGGTGGACTCATGATCTCGGTACCCCAAATCTATATGATCTTTCAGTTACAATTAGTAAGAATGAAATTATAGATTCTTTGAAGCAGAAGATAGGAATTAGAGAGATTAGACTAATACAAAATGAGGATAACTGGGGAAAATCTTTTTTCTTCATATTAAACGGCGTTCCTATATTTGCTAAAGGAGCTAATTGGATCCCAGTAGATAGTTTTATTTCAAGAGGTAAAAAAATCGGTCTTTATCAATCAAATTTATTTAATGCCAAGGATGCGAACATGAATATGATTCGCGTTTGGGGTGGAGGAATCTATGAAGATGATTTATTATATGACATTTGTGATGAGATTGGCATTTTAGTGTGGCAAGATTTTCCCTTTGCCTGTGCTGTTTATCCTCCTGAGGAAGAATTTATTGAAAATATTAAGATTGAAGCTATTCAAAACATTCAAAGATTAAGAAATCATCCAAGTTTAGCCTTATGGTGTGGAAATAATGAAATTGAATGGCTATGGAAGATGGAATTATATGAATCTGAAATTATTGAAGTTGATAAAATAAATGAATTTAAATCAGGGTATTTAACGATCTTTGAGAATATTTTACCTGAACTAATAAATAGATATGATCCTAACCATTCTTATTGGCCGAGTTCTCCATCTAACGGTTTTGTGGGAGGTGGTCTTGGAAGCCAAAACTCAAATTCACCAGATATAGGCGATTCGCACTTTTGGGATGTATGGCATAGAAATAAACCATTCAAAGCCTATCGGAAATTTAATTCGCGCTTCATGTCGGAATTTGGCTATGAATCTTTCCCTTCCATAAAAACTTTGGAATATATCTGCCCTTCTGAACAATTTGATTTCTTCTCACCAATTATGGAAAACCATCAAAAAAATTCTGCTGGGAATAAGAAAATATTGAATTATATGAAAAAACGGTTTGAAATTCCTCCTGGGTTTGAAAATCAAGTTATTTTATCTCAAATAACTCAAGCAGAAGCAATTCAGTATGGTATTGAGCATTGGAGACGTAATCGAAATGATTTTCGCTGTATGGGCGCATTATATTGGCAATTAAATGATTGTTGGCCAGTAGCAAGTTGGTCATCGTTAGATTATTTTGGTCGTTGGAAAGCACTGCATTATTTTGCTAAAAGGTTTTATCAAAATGTTTTTGCTAGTATAAAGGAAGATAAAAATTCGGTAGAGTTTTGGTTGACGAATGATTTAAAAGAAAGAAAATCTGTCGTATTCGAATGGAAGATCTTTAAATCAAATTCGATTAAAATACTTGAAGGTACATTTGAAGTTGATATCTTACCTCTGTCATCAAAAATGGTTGGATCATTTAATGTGAATAAAATTGGTATAGTACCAGGAAAAATTCAAGATCACCTCATATTCTATCAACTAAAATCTCATGATAAAATAATTATTGACCAAGGCATGAGACTTTTTGATGCACCGAAGCTGTTTTACTTACAGAATCCATTAATAAAGTGGGAAATATTAAAAATTGAGGAAGATGATTTAACAGGTTTAAAAGTAGATATTAAAGTTTCAAATGAATTTATAGCTCTTTTCGTATTTATCGATTCTGATGAATATGATTTTGTTGCTTCCGATAATTATTTCTCAATGGAACCCAATGATGCTAGAAATATCCAATTAAATCAATTAAAAACATTAGATGGTTCTTCATTATCAATCCAAGATATAAAAAAAGAAGCGTTCTATGTACGATCCTTATTTGATCTAATAATTCTTTAAATATTTTTATTTTGAGAGGAAACACTTAAAAACACGTGCATTTTACATATTCTATATAATACGATTTACTAACAAATATGCTAATTCATTCACTATTTATTTTACAGAAATCTGGAGCATGCCTTTATTCACAGAATTTTACTGATAAATTTAAAAATATAGAGCCCAATTTGATCACTCCATTCTTTTCAGCAATTTTTTCTTTTTCTGAAAATGTTATCATGAAACAAACACCCGAAATTCTTGAAATGGGTGGTTTTCGGTTTGTTTTTAAAGTTGAGGGAGACTTTATTTTTGTTCTTCTTTCCGATTCAAGTGCTAGCTTATTGTTCATAAGATCTCGATTGATTGGTATTATCGAAGCATTTGAAGATTTTAAAAAGAATCATGAAATTGAAGAATATGAAGAAATTCAAAACAAGTTGTTCGATCTAAAAATTAATTCTATTATCGCGGGATCTTCAGAAATCATTGAGAGCCAGCCATTTTATTCCAAAATTATAGAAATGATGAGAAATCTTATATTCGATAACGAAATTCTGGGTGCGGCGATTTTTTCAATTAGCGGTAATGTTATCTATTCGTCTTTACCCCAAAACATTCTTTTATCTTCATTAAAAGAGTTTGAAATAAGACATGTTGTTGCAACTGAATATAGAACTACTTTTTACAGTCTGGAAAACGATCAGAAAATATTTTCCAGAGTCATTGACATTCCTTGGAAGCTAGATCCATTACTGGTCGTTTTATTTTTTGACTCAACCATCTCTCTTGGGATGGCAGAGGTTAATCTAGCGAAAATTTCTAGAACTATTCAAAATATTATTTAAATTATCCTAATAAAACCAGCGTTAATTTTACCAGATTAATACGAATATTAAAGGTAAAAAAACCTTTTTTTAGGTGTATCTCTTTTTGATTATACATATGTATGATCTGATCGTAGTTGGGGCTGGTGTCTGCGGTTCCTCATTTGCCTATAAGGCTTCAAAATATGCAAAAGTTCTTCTAATCGAAGGACAAGATTATAATTCTCAAATTCCCGTGAGAACGAATATATTCGCGCAACATAATAAACCATTCATTGATGATATTATTTGGAATGATAATTCTGTTTTTCCAAAACCATTTAACCAATTAAATTACAAAAGTGAGCAAGATGATGGGCTCATTAGTTCAGATGAATTTGGAACGATTCCAATAGGAAAAATTGCTCACACAGAGCTGCTCATTGAAAGGATTATTCAAAAAATTGAAGAACAAGGAGGCGAAACACGCTTTAATGAACGTATAGTAAAAGTAATCCGACATTCGGATCATCTCGAACTAATAAATAACAAAGGGGTAAGTTATCACTGCAAATTACTAGCGTTAGCTACTGGATCGAGAGGATTTGATCTACAACGTTCTTTAGGTTTTGAAACTCCAGACGCATTCAACGGAATTTCGCTAAACACGGAAGTTGATGAGGACATACTAAATGAGAATTTCAAATTTCAATACATGTTCCATCTTAACCCTAATATCAGTCCAAATGGACCATTTTTCTTCAATGTTGGAAAGGGTAGACTTTATACCGGGTTTATGGGGAATAGGGAATCTCCCCATGAACTGAAAGAGAAATTGAAAAGAATTTTGAACAATTATAAAAAAATTGAACCTTATGTGAAAGGTGTTTCTTGGGATTTTTCTCAGGTTGTGATTGGAGACGTTTCTAAACATCCAATTAGTAAAATGACTAATGATAGAATCATGGTATTAGGAGAAGCTGCTGGTTTAGTCACTGCATTTTTCTATGAAGGGATGTTGTGTGGACTAGCAAGTGCTGATATTGCTTCAAAAGTAATAGAGCCCTTATTATCAAATTCCACAGACTTTTCAAGTGCAGAACTGGTGAAATATGATCAAGAAATAAAACATCTATTGCTCGATGGCTATTTTCGGAATGGGAATGCATGTGAATATTTATTTTATGGAAATAAAAACTCACTGAAATCTATATGGAATGCATATACAGAAATGCTATTGAACAATAAAACAGTAAGAAAATTCGTTTATGAGGTATTGATGATTCAAGACCTTTCTTCATATAACACTGAAAATGACAGGTGGGTTGGAGAACGTCTTTTTGCACAATTACCCATACTGTCTAAAGCAACATTATGGCCAAAATTCTTGAAAGCAATGAGTTTTTAAAAAATCCTTTTTGGATTTTTTTATGTTCATTTTATAATTTATATAACTTAATTTCTAACTTGATACATTTCTTCCAATTGGTTACTTATTGTCTTAATGATTTGTTTTACTTGATCTAAGTGATTGTTGAAACTTTTTTCTAAACTTGGATCAATTTCAATTGCTTTTTCAAGATGATAAATTGCTTTGTCATAATCTTTCTTGCCAAAATATTCTGATGCTAGAAAAAGCCAAGCATGTGTTATAAGCGGATCCAATTCTATCGCTCTTGAGTATGATGTTATGGCTTCGTCATGCTGCAATTTGCTTTTTAAAATATTTCCCTTATTATAATATGCTTCAGCGAAGTCCGGTTTGTACTTAATTGCTTGATCATATGCTGCTAATGCACCATCGAATTCTTGCCTTTTTTCATGGGTATATCCTACCAGATTCCATGATTGAGGATGATCTGGTTTTAGTTCTAAAGCTTTTTTAAGAGATTTTCTTGCAGAATCATAGTCATTTTTTTGGGTATTAGCTATCCCGATGTGATAATAAGCATCAATAAATGTGTTATCCAATTCTAGTGCTTTTTCACAACTCTTAATTGCATCCTCGAATTTCTTTTCTAAAATATCAATTCTCGCTTTTTTAATCAATTCATTTTTGTAATTAAACCTAATTGGGACTCTATTTTTAAATTCTGGGCTCTCAATGAGCTCATGTACTTTCATCGCCTTTTCAAAATTTTCAAATCCCATTTCAAATTCTTTATTGTCAGATAATTGTACGCCCTTTTCAACTAATAATTTAATCTCTGAAAAATGGACTTCATCAATAGATCTCTTAATATTATCCATTTCCTCATATCGGCGATTGATATCATCAATGGTTTTAGCATATTCCATTTTTTTATTTAACTTATCAAGACTTTTCTCAAATTTTTTTTTCTCCTCTGTTAAATCACCTTTTCCTACCAAATCTTTAAGTTCAGCTTGATAGATCAAACTTTTTATTTTACTGACTTCTTGGTCCATCTCAGTAGTAAGATACATTTTATCAGTCATTTTGAGTGCATCATTAAAAATATCGATTGCTTTATCATATTCCTTTTGTTTCAAGAATTTTTGACCATCATTGAGAATCTCATCGATTTGTAAAATATAAACTTTATTCACAGAACTTTTTAAATCATTGAAGACCTCATTAATACCTTCAAGTATTACCATTCTTTTTGTAATACTAATCGCAGCGTATAATTCATTAACAGCTTTCTCAAAATTTCTTTGAGCGATAAATTGTAGAGATCTGTCTTTTAGTAAATTAATTCTTGCTTGACAAGTTTTATTAATCAAGTCCCCTATTTCTTTTACTTTTTGATTTTTCCCTTCAGTATCGGCCATTTTTTCTGAAATAGCGAGAGCTTTATCAAATATATCAATAGCTTCGTTAACGATATTAACATCTTCCTCAAAAAATTCTTTAATAATTAACTCTTTTCCCTTATCCAAAATTGGTTTGATCCGTTCCAAGAATGTAGGGTTGATTGATTTTGCTGCTGTGGAATTGATTTTACTTATTTCGTTATCTTTCTGTATAGATGGGAACATCTTATTTGCAATTTCTAATGCTAGTTCAAATTTTTTGACGCTATCTTCAAACCGATTTTCCTTAAATAATTTTTCTCCTTCCTCCAATACTGGTTTGATAGAAATGATATGAAGCTGATTGATTAAATTTTTTATATTAGCAATTTTAGTTGATTTTAATTCAGATTCGAAGAAATTATCCGAAATTTTTAATGCATCTTGGTAAGAATTTAGTGCTTCTCCAATCATATTATCATCTTTTAATTTATTACCTTGTTCTAGTAGGATCCTTATTTGAATCAAGTAGGTCTCATTAATTGCATTCTTTATATTGGTTATCTGTTTATGATCAGGCTCATTTGCATGGAAATTTTCTGCTTGAACTAGCGTTTCTTTTAAAATGTTGATGGCATTGTCATATCGACCTTCTTCTCTCAATACTTTCGCTTTATTGATTGATTCATCAAATTTAGTTTGGTTAAAAAGGTAATTTATTTGCTCGATTTCATAATCTCGCATTTCTTTATCTTCAATCTTATCAGCAATTCTCGTGGCTTCATCCAATGTCTGGTAAGCTTTTACAAAATCTTGAATATTTACGTTTTCACGCATTCTATCGACATAATCTATTATTTCAATCGAATAAACTTGATCTATTTGTGAACGTATGTTGTTCAATTCATCTTCCTTATCCGAAAGTTCTTTTACTTTAGTTTCAACGAAATTTAGGGCTTCAAAATACTTTTCAATTGCTTTATTATATTTCTTTTCATTTTTGAATGTGTTTCCTTCTTGCATTATCGAATTAAGTTTCTTCAAATCCTGTTTTCTAACCATCTGGTATCGCCTTTACTGATTTAATTAATTATTTTAGTTGTTTTCAGTTGATCCTTAGAATTGATTGAAATATTTTAAATTTTTGCCTAAGTATAAAGAGAATATGATTTTGCTTGTATCATTAAGGTTTATGAATCCGTTTATATTCTTCTTATGTAATTTTATTTAATATCATTAAATGATTGAATGAATTATGATTTCAAAAATTTATTTTAACGGCCCTATTATTACTATGGAAGATAACCTTCCCACAGTTGAAGCAGTGGGTATTAGAGGTGAAAAAATAGTAGCTCTTGGAACTCTCGAAGAAGTTAAGGCTCAAGTTGGAAATGATTATTCAATAGTGGATCTTAATGGATCGACCCTTCTTCCTGGTTTTATAGACTGCCATCTTCACCCAATTATTTTCATCTATTACAAATTAAGCCCTAATTTGTCAGAAATTTCTAGTCTCACTGAACTTAAATTATTTTTAAGAGAAGTTTGCAGGAATAAAAAGGAGGATGAATTGCTAATATGCTTTAACTTGAAAGAAGAGAATTTCCCTAATCCTATATTGCCTACGCGTTGGGATTTGGATGAAACTTGTCCAGATCACGCTATTTTTATTATGCGATATGATTCACATATAGGAATCGCTAATTCAAAAGCTTTAGAATTAGCAAACATTAATGAAGCTACACCAAATATTGAAGGTGGAGAAATAATGCGAGAAAAGGATGGTAGGATCAATGGCATTATTTCAGAAAAAGCCTTAGATTTAATTCTTTCGAAAATGACGTTTCCTGAGGTTAATAGGTTGAATGAAGCAGCAATCAATGCATTTAATGAGTTAGCAGAAAAAGGTATAACTTCACTCCATGGGATACTCAGTGCTGGAACGGGCTCTGAATTTGGGAGTGCGGGAGCGGTCGAAATACCTTTAAGAAAATCTTTTCATAAATACATTTTGCAAAATTGGTATGCGTTAATTAATACTGAAAGACCAAGTAATTTACATAAATTTAAGAAACCACCATTAGATGATGGGAGGAAGGACGGTAAATTTAAAGTGGGTTGTCTTAAACTATATTTGGACGGAACTTTTGGTGCTAAGACAGCATGTATGTTTGAATCCTTTTCGGATGCTCCAGATAAGGTAGGTTATTGCGTTGTTGAAGAGGAACTAATATATGAAAAAATGAAGGAAGCACACAATCAAGGATTTCAAATAGCTATTCATGTTATTGGTGATAAGGGAAATAGAATTGTAATGGATCTATATAAACGACTTTTAAACGAGTTTCCAAGAGAAAATCATCGCCATCGAATTGAGCATGCCTCTATGTTGACAGATGATGTTTTAAAGGATATGGCTGAGTATAAAGTTATAGCTTCTTGTCAACCACCTTTTATTAATTCTGAATACACTTGGCTACCAAAAAGACTTGGTGAAGAACGTTGTAAATATACTTATCCTATGAAATCTATTTTAGATAATAGAATTGTTTTAGTTTCTGGCTCAGATTGTCCTATTGAAGATCCAAATCCTATTTTAGGACTTCATGCATTAGTTACACGCAATGGATTTACCCCAGAACAATGTATTACAATAAAAGATGCTATAAAATCTTACACTAAAGATGCAGCTTATGCCGCTTTTGAAGAAGATGTCAAAGGAACCCTTGAACCAGGGAAGTTAGCTGATATGGTTATATTGAATAAGAATCCCTTAGATGTAAGCCCTGGAGAAATACGAGAAATAAGGGTTTTGGAGACGATAATAAGAGGTAAAACTATGTATAAAAAATGATGTTGATAACTTAAAATATTATTATTTTTTTTAGATTTGTTCGCGAAAGCACATGAGCTATTAAGATTATTTATCCTGAATAAAGTCCATTATTATTTTATTGACCTTTTCTGCCTCTTCCACATTAAAACCATACCCCGTTTTTTCTATTACATATAAAATTGAATTTGGTATCTTTTCTTTGAGCAACTCTGAATGATGGAGACCAAGAATAATTCGATCTTCATTTCCTACTAAAATTAATGTAGGTTGAGTGTCTTCACGTTCATAGTAAGGCATAATTAAAGACTTGAGGTTTTGTATTCACATTATCAGCATATTAAAAAAAAAAGAAAATTTTATTGTTTTAACTTCCAGATTGAATTTGATCGAATGATTTCGTGAGATTTTCGTCTAATACTTCAAATATATTATCCCATAGTAATTTCTTAGCTTTTTTACCACTCTTTTCATATTCGATTTTTAGTATTTTATTTCCAGAGGGATCATCGATAATCTGAAATGTTCCTATAAATTGCTTACCGGATTTAAAAGTAAATATATTAGAAGCTACATCTTCAACAATTGATTCTTTTCCAATAAATTTAAACAACATATTTCCTCTTAAAGCATTAAGATATGTTTCAACTATTGATTTGGTTGTATCTCTTATGAGATTAATCTCCCAATCTTGGTGACATTGTATAGATTTTGGCATAATATAATTTAAACTTAGAAGTACTTAAAGGTTTATACAAGGTCTTTTATGATTTAAAAATTATAGAGGTTGAGTTAGTTGTTCCTCTATGCTTTTTATAAAACCTTCCCAAATTGATTTATTCATGTAGCTTTTCTCATCATAATCAATCTTCACTAAATTACCCTTGTTTGGTCCCTTTTCAATCTTAATTAATCCTTTGAATGAAGCCCCTGCGTTAATTTGAAGATCATTCTGATCTAGATCATTAAAAGTTGTATTCTCTTCAAGGTTAAATATTCTTTGCTCTCTCATGATATTAAGAAAACTTTCTAGGGAAACTTTAATAGCTGTTTTAATGTAATTTACTTCCCAATATGGATCACACTCTATTATTTTTATCATAACTTCTCTCACCTTTTTTTCTATTTTTCTTTTGGATTCTATTTTTTTTTAAAGTTTTTCAAGAGATTTTAAGCCTGGTTTTGAGAACACCAATCTAAAATTTTTAACAATTCCTTCCCATATAGACCTAACCGTATCACTGTGCTCTTCCCATTCAATTTGAATTATTTTATTCTTTTTATTTTGCGTCATAATTTGGAAAGTTGCTTTTATAGGTGAACCTGATGAAATGCTAAATATATTTGGTTCCAATTCATCATAAACAGTTTGAATTCTTTGCCAATTGAGAGTATCTCTAAATTCATTGAAGAATCCTTCAGCAAAACGTTTAATAAAACCCTTAATGTCACTATCTGTCCATTTGGAATGGCAATTAATCTCTTCTTTTATTCTTCTTATTTCTTGGGATAATTCTGCTTCAGAACTCTTTCTTTGGATTCCCGAGTTTCTCGCCTCGTGAATTATATTCTTTGCCCCTACATCTCCTATCTGCTCAGCAATTAAAATAGCTTCATCAAAAACTTTGGAAGCTTCTTGAAAGTTTCCTTGGACTTGTTTAATGATGCCGATATTATGAAGACAAGAAATATTCAAACTCTTATCACCTAATTGTTCAGATATCATAAGTGCTTCTTCACATCGTTTCATAGCTTCTGTATAATTTTTTTGATATGAATAAACCAATCCACTGTTGTTTAAGATTGTACCTCTTAATATTATATTCCCCAATTGTTCAGCAATCTTTAAGGCATCTTCGTAATATTTTAATGATTCGGGATAGCGTTCCTGTATCCTATAAATATGTGCAATATTATTCAAATTTATTAAGATCCCATCTAATGATCCTATTTGTTTATGAATCCTCGCAGCATCTTTGTAATAATTGATGGCTCCAGGGTAATCCCTTTTATCTGAATAGACAGTTGCCATATTATTAAAAATACTTGATTTTATGTTTAGACTTGCCCTCCCACCTAATTCTTTAGCAATCTTCAATGCCTCCTCTAAGTTTATTAATGCATCAGCATTTTTCCCTTGTGAATGATATAGTTCACCGATGTTATTGAGTGCAATTGCTCTCCATTTGGAATCTCCTGTATCTTTAGCGACTTGATAAAGTTTTTTAAGGCACGTTAAAGCATTATCATATAAATCTTTATCAATATAAATTTTATAGGGTATATAGAATTTTAGCGCTTCAATTACTTCCGGATAAATCTTATTAAGATAAGAGTTAGGTTCTAAGGAAAAATTTTCTGTACTTATGCTTGGTTTAGATTCTATTAGTCCTTCTGCTAATTGTGTTGCATTTACATTAATAAGGTATACTTGAGCTGTATTTCGAGTCTCCCAAATTTCTAAAAGAATTTGAACTACTTTTCTTAGATTCAGATCCAATTTTTTTAGTGATTGAGCTGTATATTCATTAATCTCGTATATCTCTTCTTTTCCCAACTCAATGTTATATGAATAATTTATCCAAATAACATTTTTAAGTTGTTTTAATTCTTTTAATGTTGGTACAATATCAAAATCATCACTTCCAGAATAGCCTATAACCACTAATGACCGATCTTTTGTGATATTTTCAAAGAGGGGTTGTTTAAATGATTCCAACTGAAATACACTTTCTCCTTCCTTATTTGACCCGAATGCTTGTATTGTAGCAATTAGAGAATCTTTTGTGGGTTTTTTTGTAACAATATTATTTGGAGAGCCATGAACTTTATAAACCATTTTCTTTCCCTGATTGAAATGTTCAAAAGGGTCTGCAAATGCTTCAAAATCTTCTCTTGTTATTACTGGAATAATATCTTCAAAAGAAATTCCTGATTGATTTAAGGCATATTCAATCAAATGATCAAAATTAGTCGTTATCAACATGTGCCCTTTTTTAATCATTTCAGCCAAGAAAAAGTGCTGGATATTTGGTTTATCACATATACCATAGTAATCAATGAGTTCAAGATTACTATCTAATTGATCTCGAATAATCTCGACCAGAGTTTCAAAACGCAATTGTCCAGATTTCATTAACTCTAAAATACCCTTCCTCTCTGATTCATGACAAGTATGCTCAATAATGGCTTGTATCATCGCATAACCTGCAGGAAGGCAAGAAGGATTATCAATAGAACATCCAGCACCAACTAAAAATGTGAATTTCCCATTTGAATTAAAGAAGTCGTCAATTTTAAGATTTGATAGCTTCATAATAATTCTCAATATATAATTTATTACTAATTATTTTCAAACCTATATTATTATTACTGCTAAGAAAACTTTTTTCTGAAAAAATATTCATCAAAATTCTATATAATTTGATAACAATTACTATATTTGATTAACTTGAATTATATCCTAGAAGAAATGGAGACAATTAGTAGGGGCAAGATTGTTTATAAACAATTATTTTAATCTAAGAGTGTTTCTGAATGAAATTCCAGATTAAATTATTCACTTGGTCAGGTTTTTCAACAATAAAACCATGCCCTGTCTTTTCAATTATTTTTAATGTTGAATTAGATATTTTTTCGTGAAGCAATTCTGAGTGATAGAGCCCAAGAATAATCCTATCTTCACTTCCTACTAAAATCAAAGTTGGTTGCGTAATATCGGATAATCTATCTCGAGTGTCATGATCTCCTACTGCTGCTCCTTGATTAATATAATCTTGAAGTCTAGTAGGGTTTTCCATGAAATCATTCTTCAAAATTTCATAAATTTGTACATTAGTTTTCAGTTTTTTTCTAAATGGTCTGGAGTATAGAGCAGCAACTCGAACTTTAAACTTTTGTTCAAGAGTACTATTCTCCATTTCTTTCTGTGAATCAATAACATTCGAAACCTTCTCAAGATAAGCAGTGGTAGCACAAAGAATTAGAGTTTTTACAGTATCAGGATACTTTAAAACATAATGTTGAGCTATCATTCCTCCCATTGAAATTCCGCAAAGATGCACTTTTTCTTTAATCTCAAGATGATCCAAGAGTGCTTTTATATCATCGATGTACATTGTCATCGTATATGGATAATCTGGACGTGAACTTTTTCCCACTCCTCGATTATGAGGTACGATTACTCTCATCCTTTTGTTAAAGTATGGTATCTGAAATAACCAACTATTCTTGCTACCTAAACCACTAATCATTACTAAGGGTTCTCCTTCTCCTTCAGAAATATAATACAGTTCTATTCCATCACGTTTAAAATAAGGCACTATTTATTTCCTCTTTAATATTTTGTATAAATGGTGATAATAATTTATGAATCATCAATCAGTGAAGTACAGATGTTCATCAAATCCTGTTTCAGCAATGAGATCCTGTCCAAGTTTTTGAATTGCTTTTTTAGTCGGATGTTGAAGGATCTTCCGTGCGATATTTATAATTTTTGTCAATTGAGCATCAGGAAAATCTTTAATAATATTATCATAACGGGAAAAATCAATTCCCGCAGTAAAAACGCCAGCATCACCATGACCTGCGCTTGAAGATACTTGCCAATGTTCTACCTTCAATTCAATTTTAGATAGCAAAAGACTGGAAGCAAACCATTCAAGAAGAAGTTCCATTCGTTTCGATTTACGTTTGGTTAATTTCAACATCTTGAGTGCGCGTATTAATCGATCTGGATGCATTTGTTGGAATATCTTTTCTTGAAGCTCGCTCATCATTTCTCTGACATGATCTTTGATTTCACCAAGTATTTCTTCTACCTTTTGAGCTCTTTCTTCAGTGATATCTTCATGAATTGACTGCATATGGCGTTCTATGGCTTCTTGAACACTTATTGTCTGATCTACAGCAGTGCTTTCATTTCTAGAAGGAGGTTGCATGTGTGAAGTAGAGTCTTGTTCAAGTTCAACCGGCATGTTATATATTTCTTTCTCTGGAAGATTGAATAATTCTCCTAATTTAGAAGGATCGTTACGAACTTCGTTGAACTTTTCTTGAATTTCTTGTCGATTGTATCCCATATTCATTAGATAAAACGCGGCACTGGTTAATTGATTTTCTAGTGCTTCTGATACACTATACCCTTCTCTTGTACCTCCAAACTGTTGCCGTAAGTGTTCATCAGCAATTAAACTTATTCTTGTTTCGTCAATTTCTTCTAATTTGAGGGATGGTAACTTATTTAATACGTGATCAAGTTGTTCTTCTCCAAGATAATTTAAACTACCCGTGGGACTGACAAGGTATGATACTACTTCCATTTTCTTTAGCTTTTCCTCAATGTCTTTTTGATTTTTTCCTCTCGATTGGTCTAAAAAATGCCACAAGAAATTTTTATTGAATCCAGCAACAATTTTTAGAGTGTTTTCATCAAACTTATCAAGATGTTCATTCAATCCATTCCCTTGGTATTCAAGAGGAAGTTGGATGCTAAAAGCTAATATATTGTCAAGGATCATGTAAAGATAATCTGATTTTTGCATAGTTATCCCTGAAACTTTACAATTTTATACCTAAAAAAATAAATCGAAGTTACAAACATTATAAAAACAATTACATATATATTTTGCATTAATTATTTAATTGATATTTTCGGGCTAATTTCCTCGCAAATTCCGTTTGTTCTCTAGTTTCCAAGCTGCAGGGTCTTAATTTTCTTATCCATTTTACTGGATCCATATCTTTTGGGATGTATCCATTATGTGCTGCCCATGCGACTACAAATTGCCCAGTTCTACCACAACCAGCTACACAGTGCACAACAATTATTTCATTTTTCTGAATATGCTCATCGCATATCTTCAGAAAATGCGAGATTTGTTCCTCAGTAGGTAATCCAAAATCTGGAACAGCAATGTGATAATAATAAAATCCTTCAGGAATATCACTTTTATTATTTAATTCAGAGCAGTTTATAATAACAGAAATTCCTTCTTTTTCAAATCGTTTAAATAATGGAGGATCAGGCCACCAACTTGCTGCGAATTTATTTTTCACAATCCACGTGAACTCTTTAGTCCTCTTGGGTTGTCCTTCTTTTGGCCAATATGAAGGTCTTACCATACTATTAAAATTTTCACTTTTGATTAATATCGGTTCAAAAATTTGTGCTTAGCAAAAAAAAAGAATTAAAAAATAAAAAAATAAGGATTTTCATTAAATTTTTCTCTTAAGTTTCGATTTAATGAGCAGAAAAGAGATTCCTAGCATTGTGAGAAGGATCAAAGCAGAATCATATCCCGGGATACCTGGTATAGCAACGGTTATCTCGACACAATTTGAGAGAGTATCACCTTGATTATTATGGGCTACTACAATGAAGTAATAGGTGCCATCCACGTATCCACTTAATGCCCAAGTCAAATCGGAGATTTCACTTGCCAAGAGGGTAACACTTCCGTCTATCACTGTAATGAAACTCGAAGAACGATATACCGAGTAATTACTTGCTCCAGATGCCGTCGTCCATGAGAGATCGAAGATTCCATTAATATCGGGGTTCCCTGCATTTGATGATAAGGTGAAATCGCCCGGTGGTACATCAAAGATGGTCAATATTGCATTGGTATCTACAAAATCAAAGGTGTAATTCATTGCTCCTGAGTTGTAGAAAAACGTGCCATTTAAGAGAATTCCCGTGCTCTTCTCATACCACGCAATCCCTCCCGGTAGAGTCAAATCCTCTAATTCCCACACTTCTACGAGACTAAATCCGAGAAGATCATAAAGAAAGTCCCCCGTTATAATAAAATCATGATCTCCTTCTCCATCTACTCCAATTGGTATAATTTCTCCAAGAGAAGAATCTGGAAATATCCAAAACGGCGAGTGAAAACCATTTCCAAAATAATTAACCCCACTAGAGTTTTGCATTACCCGTGTTTTACTATCAACATCCCAGTAACCTTGATAGAACGTTCCACCTATATTGATTTCCCACTCGATATGGAATATAGATCCAGAAATGTAGCTATAAGAAACTAATGAGGGGAGGGTTCCATACATGATACTGTTATAAGAGTGTTCTATAAACAATCCATCGAATAATTTAACCGGATGGATTGCTATTAATTTTTCTACACGATTATTGGAACTATACGTCTCATTTATTACGGGTGGAGCATAAGCCGTTAAATTGTATGTTCTATAAGTTGTAGGGGTCCAATTATAGGTAAGGATTTCACTTTCCCCTATTGCTAGCATCCAAATGAACGTTGAATTCACCAAAACATCATCATAATACAAATAAAAGTATACATCCGATTCGTCATTATTTCCATAATTTCTTACCATTGCTGTTATTGCATAACTAGAATCCAGTTCTGGAGCGCTTGGTGTATCTAATGTGACTCTAAGGTCATGATCTAGCAATTCTAAATTAAAAAGAATAGATAAATCATCAGTTGAAGCACTTAACCCTTGATAAGAATTGTAATACCGTGTATCTACTCCTAAATTTAACCCACATGTATAACCGTATTCTATGTAACTGATGTAATCATAATTAAAAATGATATCCCCATTTTCATGTAAAACAACTTGGAAGGATCCAATTAAATTTGAAGAAATGTGGTAAATGTCTTGCCATTCAGCTACCCAATAGGTACCAAAAGATTGTACATAGATATGTCCCCCACTTGAAGGATAAATGTCGTCCCAAAAAGGTGCGATCATGTAGTAATGAGAAGGATCTCCTGATGGAAAGGGAATGTTACTGTATTGGTAAGGTGAGGTATCATAGAAACTTAGATAGCCATTGGAACATAGATAGACTGTAGAAAAGGTTTGATCATAAAAGGTAAAACCAAAGCGTAATGGAATCGCTGCAAAATCATCATCGTATAACACTAATTCGGTACCTCCGGATGCATCTATCCACGTATATGAATATCCCACATTCATGGTGTAATTCTGTAAGAATTTGATTGTGATTAAAGAATATTTGAAATTATTGTCTTCGGAATATTCACCTCCGACGGGAGGGGCAAACACAGTAAAATTAAAGGTGTCATAAGTCATGGGTGTCCATAAATAATCAATAGTTTCTGATGTACCAGCAGAAAGAGTGGGATATGTGGCAGAATTAACTACTAAACCATCTAAATAGAGATATAATTCGATACTCGACTCGTCATTAAGCCCCAAATTTTGAACGGTTGCATTAATCAGATACGTTTCAAAAATCTCTGGGTTTTTTGGGACTTCTACACTTACACTGATCTCATGATCAAATTCTATGAAAGTATTTCTTGCAAAACCTGGGTTAGATTGAGGTATATCTATGGACTCATAGGTTGTTTCAACTCAAACACCAGCGACATATCACTCGATGAGGAAGGATGAAATAGTTCCTGCATTCGTTGAGGATCCAATCTCTAGAAAGAAGAATTCATCATTATTTGCAGTATAGTAAGGCAGGAACTCTGTAATATCAAACGCCATAAAGTCAGGAAATGGATTATTAGTATCATAATCATAATGAGGTGTCAATGAATCATAGGGCGTACCATAAGGACCAACTCCGAGGGTTACAATGTCTCCCATTCGCGTCGGTGCGGGGATAAATTCCCATGTAGAGATTAAACTTGGATAATAATCCACTCTATCTGTAATAAACATTATCACTTGACCTGGATCTTCTGCAAATTCACTAAGCGCTTCATAGGTCAACCAATAATATCCTCCATCCATCCAACTCTCTCCCCATGAATTAACTACTCGAAATGCACCAACATCACTTCCCTCCGTAATTGCATCATCATAACCTACAAAATATTAAGCATGATTTAACTCGCCAGAAGGATCGTATTCATCTGAGGATAAAGTAAAGTCCATTGTTCCTTCATCTAATCCAGAATAAAATTGAGATGCATCAATACCAATGGTTACTGGTGTTCCGCCATCAATTATACTATTAATTAGGTCAATAATAGTTGGACCAACATAGGTAATTAAAGTATAATCTAAAGGTCTATGATAAGGAGCTTGACGCCACGCAGCTTCATTACCCCAACTATCGACATCCATATCATTGTAAGGCATCGCACTGAGCGTCGGTACACCCCAATCTACTAGAACCTGGGCAACTTCATTAGGGTTGGAACCATAATCATATGCTGCTATGATATTATATGCCCATGCAGGACTCAATAGAAAATCTGGGTTTCCGGAACTGGCATCCCACCCATAATCTTTTACTTCTAAATATCCATAAGCATAATACGCATTAGCCCACGCTGAGCAGGATCCCTGTGATGCTTGATCTCCAACAGTTGGAAAATAAATCTCCGTTGAAAGATCCGCAGAAGCTCTATATTTTTGACCATAATTTGGAATCACTTCTAAAAGCGTTGTTTTACCAATAAGAACTTCTAAATCCTCAGGAGATGGTAATGCATATCCCGTGCCGTGACCATCAATAATGGGATTATAGTCAGAAATCGATTGTTTTGAGTATGTATCGATTCCTTTTTTCATCAGTTCTATATCCTCAACGGTTTGATATGATGCTAGATAATTCCGCCCATATAATGAATAGACAAATGTGTCATCAATTTCATTTATAAAACTCAAATCATTAGCAATTTCTTCAGAATCAAAATATAGATTTATTGTTCTTGAGGCTTCACTAATGTTAAAACTATTTAGAATAAGTCCATTTGACGAGAAGAACAACGTAATGACGGATAGTAAAATAAAAAGATTCAGTTTTCTTTTGTTTTTTAAAATTTAATATTTTCATTTGAAATTCGCCTCGGTATTTAGAAAAAATAACCAAACACAAGAGAACTGAAGAAAATTAACAATATATTTCTTTCGATGGTATCCAAATTAATTTTTTTTATCAAAAAATGAATGCAACTATGATAGATTATTATTTGTTATCTTAATTCATATTATATATGTTAAAAAAAAAAAGATTAACAATCTTTGATACTCGTCATTTCCCCGTAAGACCACAAGTTGGTGTAGGAATTCTTTTAGTTAGAAATCAAAAATTGCTATTAGTCAAAAGAAAATATGACCCCGATGCAGGCTATTGGTCAATTCCGGGAGGTCATTTGGAACTTGGAGAAAGAGTTGAAGATGCCGCTGAAAGAGAAGGTCTAGAAGAAACAGGTATTAAAGTAAAGGTTACTAATCTCGCGGGAATTATTAATAAAATTATGCATGATAAGAATGGAAAAATAGAATACCATTATGTATTGATAAATTATTTTGTAGAGCAAGTTGAAGGGAATATGAATCAAGCTCCCATACCAGATTCTGATGCTTTAGATGCTCGTTTTGTGCCTTTTTATGAATTAAAAAATTATAATCTTTCCGATTCCTTAATAGAACTTTTAAGACAACTTAAAATAGGATATTAGCAAAACCAAATAGTGCTAAGAAATATGATTGAGTATATAATTGCCTATTTCTTTTAGAGAATCTTGACCCTCACGAATTAGCACAGCATAAGCTTGGAATACATGAATCATTTCTTCCCAAATTTTTAAAGTGACATTCACACCGGCTTTTTTTGCTGATTCTGCTACACGAGTGGAATCGTTAAGTAGTTTTTCTACAGTTCCTACATGAATTAATAAAGGTGGTAATCCTTTTAGATCAGCATAAACTGGTGATATATATGGATTTTTTGGATCATTATTACCAATATAAAGCTTTGCAGCAAACATCAACTCATCAAGAGCGATTCCTGGATCACTGATATTTTTATCGTAATATGATTCTCCGGTAAAAGCTAGGTCTGTCCAAGGAGATAGACAGACTCCTGCAGCAGGTAATGTAATCCCTAAATCACGTAACTTTAATAAAGTAGCCAATGTTAATCCACCGCCTGCGGAATCTCCAACTATAACTATTTTATTAGGTTTAAATTTCTCCTCATTAATTAACCAATTATATATTTTTATTACATCATTTAACCCTTTAGGAAAAGGGTGTTCCGGTGCTAAACCGTATTCTACTGTTATCACACTACATTTTGCTTCTCTAGATAATCTTTGAACGAGATCTTTATGACTATTAAAAGATCCAGCAGTATAACTTCCTCCATGGAGATATAAAATTAAATTTTCCGCTGCAACTCCAGGAGTTTTTAACCATATCGCATCTATTCCATCAAAAGATACTTTTTTAGTTTCAACATCATTGGGAAGTTGGATCATATTAGCCATATGTTCCAATTCATCACGTTCCTCTTTCACTCTCTTCTTTGCAGCTACTTCTCGATTATGAAGCAATAATTTTATAACTCTTTCTAAGCCTTTATTAACCATTTCCTTAAATCACTAATCTCCAATAAAATACAAAAATACTTAGATATCAATTAAAATAGCTTAATATATCTATAAAATTTTTACTTTAAATTAAAATTATTTTTCTGTACGGTAACCTCATTTATTTAATAAAAATTTACTATAAAATCTATGAATGAGCCTCTAAAACTATTATTTGCAGTGGGTTAGCAATCTCACCCATAACCCTTACTTTATATACCCATTTTCTCTAAACCAATTGATTGCTTTCTCAATAGTTTTTCTGATGGGTGTCAGTTTTAAGCCCAGTTCATTTACAGCCTTAGAACAATCAAAATGTTCGCCCATCTTTCCTAAACGTACCTGAGATACTGAAACTAAAGGTGGATTCTTCGTAATACGTGCTCCCGCTTGAAAGAAATATCCCAATAATAACGCAACTCTATAGGGTATCTTTCGCTTTGGGGGTTCAACTCCAGCTATATCTGCTATTAATTTGAAAAATTCTCCAACAAACAAATTTTCATTTCCAAAGAGATACCTTTCACCAATTATTCCTTTCTGAGCTGCTAGAATTTGTCCGCGGGCAACATCTTCTACGTCAACGACATTAATAGCTCCTTCAATATATCCTGGCATATCTTTATTAACAATATCAACAATTAAAGCCCCAGAAGGCGTTGGTTTATAATCTCTCACTCCAATGACTAAAGTTGGATTTACTATTACTAAAGGAAGACCTTTTTCGCAAATCTTTTTTGCTTCAATTTCAGCTAGATACTTTGAGATCGCATAGTGGTCTCCAGCCTCCCATCCATTGAATTCTGCATCCTCTTTAACAAAGTTTCCAGCTCCATGAGATCCTATCGTATTAGAAGTACTTGTATAGACTACTTTTTCTAATCCCTGAGAAAGGGCTTCCTCGAGAAGAATTCTGGTCCCCTCGATATTTATATCGTAAAATAATTTTTTATTAGATGCCCAATGGGCAAAAAAAGCTGCGACGTGATAAAGAGTATCACATCCCTTCAATGCGATCTTTACGGATTCTTTGTCTCTAATATCGCAATAGACCTTCTCCACATCCAGATCATCAATATTTCCAGTAACACTATCTTTTCTAATAGTAACCCGTACTTCTTCACCATTTTTAATTAGCTCTCTTACAACAGCTGAACCCATAAAACCATTTGCGCCTGTAACTAAAGTTGTCATTGTAAGATTAAAAATAAGCAATTCTTAAAAAATCTACCTATTAAAAAAGGTTAAAAGAAAGCTATTGGAATTTCAAGCAGTGAGGAATTTCATGTTTTAACCTATAGTTTTGACAATAATGTGAAAGCAAGGAAAAAGAACCATTGGAATACACGATAAAACAAAATTTATTTATGGCATACAAAGTCAATAAGTTACGATATAAGGTTGAAGTTATATTCGCCTTTACGGAAGCATATAAGATTATTAATATTACAGCACCATAAGCATAGAGTTCAAAAATAAATTAATAAAATATATTCAAATCTCTTATTTTTTAATAAACAAAAGAATATAATTCAAATTGTATTATTTAGCAATAGAACTAAATCATATAAGTGTACAATTAGGGAAGGTTCGAAGATTTGCCTACAATAATGAAACTTGCTAAGGACGGTAAAATAACCAAAGAAATGGAAATAGTAGCGAAAAATGAACAATTAAATGTCGAATTTATAAGGAAGGGAATTGCTAGCGGACGTATTATCATCCCGAAATCCAATCAGCGAGGTACGAATCCAGTTGGTATTGGAGAAGGGTTGCTCGTGAAGATTAATGCTAATATTGGTTCAAGCAAGCGAGTTTGTGATATAAAAGAGGAACTAGAAAAAGCTAAAATTGCAGTAAAATTTGGAGCTGATACTGTTATGGATCTTAGCACTGGTGTAACAGAAGAAGATGTAAGGAACATTCGCAAAAGGATTTTAACTGAAGTTAAAGTTCCAATTGGAACAGTTCCCATTTATCAGTCCGCATTAAGGGCTCTTGAGAGAAAGGGTGCAATCATAAATTTTGATGAAGATGATCTGTTTGGTGTGGTTGAAGAGCAAGCAAAGGAAGGAGTTGATTTTTTTACAGTACACGTAGGGGTTACTAAACAAATTGTTAAGTATTTACAAGAACACCCTAGAATGATGGGAGTTGTTTCAAGAGGGGGTACCTTTCTTGCTGCATGGATACTAGAAAACGAATTAGAAAATCCCTTCAATAGTCAATATGATTATTTACTAGAATTGGCTAAAGAATATGATTTCACGCTATCATTAGGAGATGGGATGAGACCTGGGAGCATATTTGACTCAACAGATCATGCTCAAATCCAAGAATTAATTGAAATTTCTAAATTAGTCAAGCGAGCATGGGATAAAAACGTCCAAGTTATGGTGGAAGGTCCTGGACATATTCCTGCCCATGAAATCGAGAGAAACATAAAAATTATGAAATCTTTATGCGATCGTGCTCCTTTTTATGTATTGGGTCCTCTTGTTACTGATATCGCCCCTGGATATGATCACATAGTTAGTGCGATAGGTGGAGTTATGGCAGGATTAGCGGGCGCTGATTATCTCTGTTACGTTACTCCTTCGGAACATTTAGCACTCCCAAACATAGATGAAGTAAAACGAGGAGTGATTGCATCAAAAATTGCAGCACATGCCGTAAACATAGCAAAATATGGTGATAGAGCATCTAATTGGGATTATAAGATGGATATTGCTCGAAAAAATCTTAATTGGGAAGAAATGATCAGCCAGTCTATAGACCCAGATTTATCTAGAGAGATTCATTTTAGAAATGGAAATATGGATGATGATGTTTGCTCTATGTGTGGTGAATTTTGTGCTATCAAAATATTACAAGATGCTTTAGATAAAAAAGCATCAAAGAAACTAATATAAAACAAGTTTTGTTAAGGAATGTTTCTTAGATTTAAGACAAAATATAAAAATATTATGCGAGATAATCTTCTATTTGTTAGAATGATTAAAGATGGAATTTTTGCAGTTGGAATCGATGATGCACCACACGATAGAGAGAATCTTACTACTGAATTATTTTTTGTCTTCTGTCGTGGTACTTTATTAGAACGGATTAATCATGCCTCAATCGATGTAGATGGATTAAATTCTACTGATATTATAATTAAAAACTTAAAAACTATTAAAGAACAGTTTCAAATTATCCTTACACATGGTATAACAACTGGTGGATTTAATGTATTGGATATTGAAATGATTTCAAATCTATTAGAAATACCTGTAATCGCGATTACTGAAAATAGTCCTAGAGGTAAATTTTTAGAAGCTATAAAGAATTTACCTAATTATGAAGAAAGAAAAGCTATCATAGATAGGGCTGGAACATTAAATTCTTATATTACTCCCATTGGCAAAAAACCGGTTTATTTTTATACTAAAGGAATAGAGAAAAAAACTGCAATTCAATTTTTAAAGAAATTTGCGATACGTTCTAGACTTCCAG
The DNA here is from genome assembly GCA_964493715.1 of uncultured archaeon. GTDB lineage: Archaea > Asgardarchaeota > Lokiarchaeia > Sigyniarchaeales > SOKP01 > SOKP01. The sequence continues at coordinate 16,372 of CAZBPC010000020.1, read as the reverse complement.
AACAACTCCTATTAGCTCATAAAATTGCATCTGGTTGGACTTTGAAATAAGGGGGAATTATATCACAGAAATAATTTTCTTTAATTTTTCTATCATTTCATTAGCATTTCTTCCAAATAATCTGATAATCGGTTCTTTTCCAATTGATCCCGCATCCCAGATTATATCTGGAATCCTTCCATACTTGTCCATGTTGTTTTTAATTAGCCATTGCATTGTTGAAAATTCTTTCTTTTTTACTTCCTCGGGTTGTTCGTCTCGAGTAATTTCTTGAAGCCTTAAATCAGTATGATTAGAAATCAATTGAATCCATTCTTGTTCAAATTTTAAATTGATAACAAAATTAATAGTTTTATCAAATTCTTTAGCTGAAAGTATTAATCGTGCTGTGTGATCTGAAGCTCCAAATTTAATGTCTCCACATTTATGAGGAAAACCATTTACAATTGTTATTCTGCCGTCTATTCCTACAATTTCTTGTTTATTCTTAGCATTCGGAAGAGCTCCTGAAATGTTCATTCTTACTTCAGGGATTAATTTACAAAATTCTTTTCTATTTGATATAAAATTGTAAATTTCCTTTATTTGATTTATTAATTGACCTTTTTCTTTAGATACGGTTAAATCTAATATTTTACCCTCTAATGGTAATTCAATAAAATTTTGAAATTTTTCATCAAAAAAGGTTTCTGCCATTTCGATCGACTTTTGAAGGGAACAACCTTTTGCGAGGTAAGCAGCAATCGCAGAAGAAAAGACACATCCCGTTCCATGTACATTTCCTTGTAAATTGAATTTTCTTTTGTTAAAAATGTGAAAGGATTTTTTATAATTTGATCCAATTTTATTGTACATGCAGGCGAGATCAATCAATGTATTATCAATATTGGGAATGCTTTTGATTATCACGGCTTTTTCCTTTTTTGGCAATTCATCTTTTGTCATTAACATATCAAGCAATAAATTCCCCGCTTTTTTAACAACTTCGATATCTTGAAGGGATGATATATCAATATTTGAAAAATAACTTGCTTCAGATAAATTTGGAGTTAATACATTAACTAAAGGGAATAAATCTCGCTCCATTTCTAATTCCAAACCTTCGCTAGACAAACGTTCTCCAACACTTGAAATTGAAACTGGATCAAGAACAACGTCTAAATCATAAGTCTTGATGTAATGTTTTATGATTTCAAGTACTTTATTATCAGGTATCATTCCTACCTTTACCACTTTTATTGGATAAGATTCAAATAAAACTTCTAATTGTTGATCCAAACTGTTTGATAAGCTAGTATATCCTGTGAATTCCGTTGCGGTTTGATAGGTAAGAGCTGTTATAACAGAAAAAGGATGTACCCCAATTCTATCAAATGTTCTTATGTCTGCCTGAATCCCCGCTCCAGATGTAGGATCTGAACCAGCAATGGTCAAACAAATAGGTTTCATAATATAAATAAAGTAATAAGGTATTTAACTATATTATTTTGCTCTCTCGTATGCCCACTTAGCTTTATCAGTTAATCCAAGTGCTTCATAGGATTTTCCTAAATAAAGAAATCCTTCTGGAAAATCGAAATTTTCTTTCATTAATCGAAAAAGTAGATTAATGGCTAAGTCAAAACGTTCTCTTAAGAAATTTATTTTGCCTTTTAAGAAGATAACTTGTTGTCCTTTATAACTTGTTAAGGGAAAATCACCCAAAGATTCTACTTTGTTTAGGGCTAGGTTATATTCTTGATTTTCAACTAATTTTTCTATTTTTTCTATACTTTTTAGAAAAATTACTTTATCCGTTACTTTATTGACTTTGCCCATTTGCTCCGTTTTAATTTGACTTTCAATTTCATTTATTTTTTCTTGATTTTTTTGTTTAACATAATCCTCGAATCTTAATAATACTTCTGGGGCGTAAGGTTCACTACATAAGGGGCAGTTGTTTGATTTTGTCAACCATTCCCTTAAACAACTCCCGTGAATGGGGTGATCATTTGGGCAAGTTTCTTTTTTATCAAGACTGTCAATAATCATCATGTGACAAATGATGCATGAATCAACCATTTTTCTCAGCAAAATTATTAATAAATTATAATAAATTAATACTGTTAGACTTACAATAATCTTAAAAATTCATTCTAATAAATTCATTTTATTCGATAAATTATGGCGATCCCCAAAGAAAAATTATTTTCAGCATTATTTAAAAATTTTTTAGAAATTGACGCAGATTTAGAAGCTGTAATTGTCTCTGATAGAGAAGGATTTGTTATTGCTGGTGAGAAAAAAGAAAACGTAGATCTTGAATTAATTTCAGTTCTTACGGCATTAATCAACCCAATTTTAGATCGCATTAGAGAAGAGTTTGCTTTCAAGCTCAGGAACGCTAGCTCCTTTGATACTGACCAATTCCGATTGTTATTTATATCAATTGATGAAAATATTACTTTAAGTATTGTTCTAAATAACATCGGCTCAATTGATTCTATTTCTCCCTATGCATATTTCCTTGCAGAAAAAGTAGCTCAAATTCTATTTTCAAGTGAAGGTGATAAGATTCACGTTTCCATCCCTAATTTTCAGGTTGAATCAGATACATCTTCAGATTCACCAAAAATTAAAGAACAGATATATCAAATGCGTTTAGAGTCCGGTGGAAAATATAGGTTTAAATTTGTTATTATTGGGGATCATATGGTAGGAAAAACAAGCATTATACGCCGTTTTGTCGAGAAAAGGTTTACCACAGATTATCGTGCTACTATTGGATTAAATATACTTACTCACAAATTGGAATTTTATGGTAATGAAGTTATATTTTCACTTTGGGACGTAGGAGCACAAGAAGTTTTTAAACGTTTTAGAAAAACTTATTATCAAGGAGTACAAGCCAGCTTTATAGTCTTTGACTTAACAAATAAAGAATCCTTTATTAATGTTAAAAAATGGTTCAATGAATTGAAACAACTCACTGGTTCAAGAGAAATCCCCATAGTTATTGTTGGAAACAAATCTGATTTATCCGAGGAACGTGAAGTTGATTTTCAATTTGCAATTAAACTAGTAAATGAATTAGCGAGCGAAGTATATGATGGAGGACTTTCTTATATTGAAACGAGTGCACTAAATGGTGATAATGTTGAAGATGCTTTTAGCTTAATCGCATATCACCATATTATAAGAAGCAAAGCTTTAGAAGAAGAAAGATTAAAAACAGATTTTATGAACCAGATTAACCGTCTATTAAAACAACAAGAAAAACTTAGAATATCTTTTATTACCGAAAACCCATTCTGGAGCCCTGGTTTACAGATTTTAAATGAGGTTAATAAGTTCAATGAATGTGAAAAGATTAAAGATGATAAGGAAAATCGGTTTTATGAATACTCCAATGGATTAATAATTAAGAATTTCATTTATGACACATTCGATGTTTCTGATTCTGATGGAGTTTTTGTCATTTTCGATGCAAGAGATAAAGAAGAAGTTGATCCTAAATGGAGAGAAGTAGTACTTAATATTATTGCTCAATTAAATGAAAATAAAGTTGCATTAATTGGAATAAGAGTATCTGAAAAAACAGATTGGTCCAAGATCATAGAAGAATTTGGAATTAACCAGTATTTGGAAAAAAAGATGGTTTCAGTTTTATTTTTCAAGATAGGAATGGAATATCGTTTGGAAATATATGATCAAATGCAAATTATGTTGAGTGCGATTCTAGACAACTAATTTCTTTCAAAATTTGCTAAATTAATGTCTCCTAATCTACATATTTAAAAATGTAATGTGTTATTAATAAGATAATTATAGAATAACCTATACAAAATTGACAAGAACGAAGTTGTAGAATCTTGATAAATAGAAATAAACTTTTTATAGAATTATTCGGGAGGTTTTTGGAGAAATTTGTTGATGTTGAAGCAATTATTGTATCCGATTTTGAAGGTTTGGTAATAGCTGGAGAAAAAAGAGAAGGGATAGATATTGAACTTGTTTCTGTATTAACCACATTAGTTAATCCTATTTTGTCTCGAATAAGAGAGGAATACTCATTTAGACAATTTGGAACCGGAAGCTTTGATACAAATGAATATCGGCTTCTATTCATTTCGATAGACCGTGAAAGGATTTTAAGTTTAATTTTAAAAAGTATGGCATCTATTGATAAAATCTCCCCCTATGCTTACTTTCTCGCCGAGAAAGCGGCGCAAATTCTAAATGCTGAAGCTGGAGATTCGATTCAACTTACAATTCCTGATTTTGATGAAGAAGTAAAAAGACATAATAAATTGAGAGACCAAATTTGCCAAATCGATGAATCTCCGGAAAAAGGATCCTATACATTTAAGTTCATTATTGTTGGGGATCATGAAGTTGGAAAAACTTCTCTCATAAGAAAATATGTTGAAAATAAGTTTCTCACGGATTATAGGGCCACGATAGGTTTAAATGTATTAGCACACTCTTTTGAATTTCAAGGAAACAGTTTAAATTTAACATTATGGGACGTAGGAGCACAGGTTTTTTTTAAACGCTTTAGAAAGATATATTATAGTGGAGCCGAAGCCGCATTTATAGTTTATGACTTAACAAAACGTTCTACATTCGAGAATATTAAAACTTGGTATCAAGAACTCACCGAATTCATTGAAGATAGAGAAATTCCTGTTATTTTGGTCGGTAATAAATTAGATTTGAAAGACCAGCGTGCAGTAACTCGTGAGGAAGGACTTGAATTAGCTAATAATCTATCTCCTGACGGAGTATCATATATTGAGACCAGCGCCAAAAATGGAGAGAACGTAGGAGATGCATTTAAATTAATTGCTTATCATTACTTGCTGAGAACCAAGCAAAAAGAACAAGAAATTATCAATAATCAGCTTGTAGATGAAATAAATAAAACTTTGAAACTACTTATCATACTAGAAATATCTTTTATAACCAAGGATATGTCATTTAGTCCAGGATTCCAAGTATTCTCTGAACTTGATCAGTTAGGGGATTATTCTATAATTAAAGATAGTAATATTGAAAGATTATATGCCTTTAACAATGGGTTGATAATAAATAATTTCTTATATGTAAATTTTAATTTAGCAAATTCAGATGCAGCATTCGTTATATTTGATGCAAGAGAAAAAGAACATATTGAACCGGAATGGAAAGATATCCTACTTAAAATAATGCAGAAAATCAGGAAAAAGCGTGTAGTAATTGTTGGAATTAGGGTATCTGATGATCAGCAATGGTCGAAATTACTGGAAGAATTTAACATTGAAGGTGACTTAGAAAGCAAATTAATATCTGTTCTTTTTCTAAAGATAGGCGAAGATTATAGGACACAAATCTACAATTATCTAAAATTAATGCTAAATGCAATTGTGAATACAAAAGCCTTAAAATAGGAAAAACTATTTTTTTAGTTTTATTTTAATTTTCTGCGAAATTAAATCACCCATTTGAGAAGTACTCAACGTATTTATTCCCTCTTTTTTAATATCTATAGTACGTCCGATTAATAGTGCCTCTTTTACTGAATTTTCAATTTCCTGAGCCATTTGAATTGATTGAAAGGATTCCTGCATCATTAGTTTTACACTAAGAATAGCTCCAATCGGATTAGCAATATTTTTTCCTGCAATATCTGGTGCAGAACCATGAATCGGTTCATACATTGATACTTTACCTGGATGAATGTTACCACTTGATGCCATACCTAAGCTCCCTATGAGAAATGCACCTTCATCGCTGATAATATCTCCAAACAAATTACCAGTAACAACCGTTTGAAATTTATAAGGAGCTCTAATTAACCATTGACAAAAAGCATCTACATAAATGTCTTCCTTTAGAAGGATTGGATATTCGTCTCCAATCTCGTGGAATATTTTTCGCCATAGTTTACTGGGACTTAAAAGATTTGCTTTATCAACAGAAGTTACTTTTTTATGGTTAAAGCGTTTGGCATATTCAAATGCATATTTTATTATTCTTTCACATCCTTTACGTGTATAGATCATCAGGTTTTGAGCTTGATCATTATTTAACATGGCACCTTTATTAGCATACAAGCCTTCTGTGTTTTCTCGGATAAACGTTATATCAATACCTTCACCAATAAATTCTTCTTTAAGAGGACATCGGTCACGTAATGTATTAAATAACTTAACCGGTCTAAGGTTTACGTAAAGATCCAAATCTTGTCTAATCTTTAATATAGCGGATTCTGCAACCCCAGGAGCTAAGTCAGGTAAACCAGCAGCTCCAAACAATAATGCATCAGAATTTTTTATGGTTTCAAAAGATTTCTCAGGAAGATTTGTCCCATATTTTTTCCATACATTTCCCCCTACTGGAGCTTCTTGGAAGGAAAAATCAAATTCAGAATAATCAGCAATAGTCTTCATGAGCTTTATAGCTTCATTAACGACTTCAGGACCTACTCCATCACCTTTAGAAATTGCGATTGTTTTTTTCATTAATAATCACGCTCTTATCACTATCTGATTGAAGAAATTAATAATAAAGTATATTAAATTAAGGTTTTAAATTAAAGATAATCACCTAATTCTTCAATTTTTAAATTTAAAAATACTCTCTCTTCTTCGGAATTTGCATTCTTACTTAAAACCTTCACTTTATTTATTTCTTCTTGCAAATTTTTCTTTATTTTACCTAAGGTCATGCCTTGAGTTGTAACAAGAGAGAAAATATATTCGCATATTTGTTTCCTAATAATATATAGATCGTAAGCTTCTTTTGATAAGTTTGCAATAAGATTTGGATTATACCTGGCAATTTTACTAAGTGCTCGATCTCCAATTTTGGAAATAGCCAGCATCTCCATTAGATTTTCCCCATCTATATTTATAGGACATCACCATATTTGAAGGAAATTCTTTCTTGACTAAAAATTTTTTACTTTACTCCACGTAACAGTCCTTGCCTTTTCTTATAGAAATGAATAAACAAGCCAGAAAGCCATAATGCATAGAAAGCATAAGATTTTGTGAATTCATTAGAAAGAATGGTTTCTAATCCTGTTATTACATTCCATCTTTGAAAACTATCATAACTACTTGTGAAAATAAAATAAAACAATAGGCCCCATAATAAATAACCCTCATGAATTGGAATTTTCTTGTTGAAAATGATAAATAATTGTACTGTTGCTATGAATGCATGTAATATTGGACCAGCTATGAAACTAAAGGTGTCTGTTGATGTAAAAATTAACCCAATGGTTATGTTAATGAATCCGTAAAAGGTTATGCAAGTTATCGAATTAAATAACAGTGACTCAAATCGATATATGCAAGTAATGCCGATTAATATTAATGTGAAATAGGTTGTATATAATAATGGCTCATAGTAGTGAATAATTACAAAAAAGAAGAACCAGTAATAAATACATCCAACAAATATTGTCCACCCGAAAGCCTCAAAAATCATCTTTTGCTTTTTACTAAATTCTACTTCTTCGCATTCTTCTATTAATAACTCATTTTTTAATTTCTCAATTTTTTCAGTGATTTCTGGTATCTTCTTTGACAATTTGACTCCTCGTATTATTAGATTAATTTATGAATTTTATATAGTGATAGTCATTCATATTGATATAAGTTTTAATTAAATCATTAACAAAAATTATATGCATTTGAAAGTATATCACCTATAACCAAATATCCTTAAAAAATTAAAAATTTTCAATTCAATCTCATCTAATTCTATGATGAAGAGTGTCATCATTAATTAACTACATTTAGAAATAACAAATCAATTATTTAGTTCTAAATGTTTAAACATAAAGCTATTACGTGCACATTTTTTAAAATAAATTTAGATCTCAGATCTAAAGGCTCAGAACTATATCTATCGCTTTTTTTCTATGACATCAAATTTTTGTCGAAATGATGATCTTGAAAATATTATTAACACTATCATATTGTTTCAGCAACCTACAGAAAGATTTATATATTTGAATAGAGTATTATAATTTAATGACGTATTTTGTCAAAAATAACTATAAAATAAATAAAAAATACTAAATTGGAGGAATAAAAATGGCTAAAAAAGTATTTGCTTGGTCTCCCGTAAGAAAATTAATGAAGGATAATGGTGCTGATATGGTCGCTCGTGAAGCAGTAGATGCGCTTGTTGACTATTTAGAAAATATTGCTAAAGGAGCAACCAATAAGGCTTTAGAAATGACCCGCCACGCTGGTCGTAAGAAGCTCACCGTTGGGGACATGACCATGGCAATGAAATTAATGTAGAAAAATCGATTATTACTTTAAATAAGATATCTCTTTTTTTTTATGCTTCTTTTTAATATAATATGTTGTATGTATCACTTAACTAATCTAAAGATATAAGCTGATAATTCAGAAATACTTCAAGGAGACTTCTATTAATATTATAGAAAATTGATAGAATAAGATAATATTATAATTTTCCAAAAAGAATTCAGATGTCTCAAGAGAGCGTAGCAAAAAGCTATAAATCTAATATTTATAAATATTATATTTACCAATTCATATTTGGGATTCACACAGTTCGCGGAGTGTATTTTGCTTACATGACCGAATGGGGTCGACTTAATTTTTTTGAAATAATGGCTTTACAGAGTTATTTTATGTTCGTTATCTTTCTCTTCGAAATCCCATCAGGTGCAATTGCAGATTATCTTGGAAGGAAAATGGCTTTAATCCTCTCCGCTGTATGTGTTGTTAGCGCAGCTTTTATGTATAGTATTGTACCAAATATCATCCTCTTTGTGTTAGCTGAGACGTTATGGGCTTTAAGTCTAGCGTTATCCTCTGGAACGGATGAAGCATTTCTCTATAGCTCATTAAAAAGTTATGGAAAAGAGGATACACTTCCAAAAGTTCAAGGGTATAATCAAACTTTGAATTTAGTAGCATTAACCATATCGGCTCCTCTTGGTTCTATCATTGCACAATTCATTTCCTTACAATTTACCATGACTTTTCTTGGTTTTATTTATATTGGATGTTTTATAACTGTTCTTACCTTTAAGGAACCTCCATTTAAGAAGCACGAAACTGAATCTAAATCCTATATGAAGATTATTAAGCAAGGGTTTCTAGAATTGAAGAGAAATAAAATCCTCTCGATTTTATGTTTTGATAGACTTTTTATTAATGTTTTGATATTTCTGTTATTTTGGACATACCAACCCTTTCTAAAAATTCTTGGTCTTCCATTAGTATATTGGGGGTTTATTACAGCCGCAATGAATATTATAAACGCATTATTCTCTATAATTATCCCCAAAATCACATTAAAAGTGAAAAATAAGTTAAAATTTTTAATACTAGTTGATTTGACAAATGGAATCGCATTTCTATTAATGGGGTTTACAACTAACTTGTATCTTGGGATTATCTTAATTCTAGTTGTAGTTGCTTTTGGATATCCCCGATTTTTAATTTATATTAATGGTATCAATAGGCAAATTGAAGCAGACGAACGAGCTACAGTTCTCAGTACGATTAATATGTTTGCGAGTCTTTTTATGGCTGTATTAAATCTAATGGTTGGTTTAATTGGGTCTCTGAACATTTTCTATGTATTTATTATAGTTGGAATAGCAATCATTCTATTTACTATATTCTCCAGAGCAAAAAATGAATATTTATGATGAAAATACTTGATATCGAATACTTAAAAAGCAACGGAAAAATTTTAATCTAATTCTTCACTTAATTTATTGAATTTGAAATAGAAATTATATGTAAAAATATTTTAATCATGTCAACAAAAAAGCAAGAAATTGAACCATTACCTTTTATCAAAGGAGAGAATATCAATTTAGTTGTCAATAGATCTGAATGGATTGAATTAAGATGCAAATGGGTTAACAACCCAAATAACAGGATGTTTTTGCGGGGGCCTCTTCCAAGCTCAATTGATCAGATGAAAAAAAGGTTTGAATCTCGAACATCAGACGGATTAGGAGATTGGGTGGGTTTTATTCTTTATCATGTAAAAGATAAAAAACCAATTGGTGAAGTAGGATTAAGTCGAATTAATTGGATTAACGGATGGGCAAATGCTTATGCAAATATTGGTGAGATGGAATATTGGAATAAAAATATAGCTACAGAAGCCACGCAACTCCTATTAAAGTATGCTTTCGAAGAACTTAATCTAAATAAAGTAAGTGGATCAGTTGTAGTAGATAATATAGGTTCGTGGACTGTTGCGGAAAAAATTGGATTTCAATATGAAGGTACTTTAAAAGAAGAGAAGTATATTGATGGTAAATATCGGGATGAAAAACGGTATGGATATCTAAAGAGCGATTGGTTTAGACATAAAGCTGAAAAAAATAGTAAGGTGGAAAAATCATGAGTAAAGTTAATGATCCCTCGTTTATTGAAGGAGATAAAATAAATTTAGTCCCTCTTAATTCAGATCATATAAAATTATATGTAAAATGGCAGAATCAGCCAAATGTTAGAAGATATGCACGAAATGAGTTTCCTATTACGATAGAGATGTTTAAAAAATTATTTGAACCCAAGGGAAGGACTATTGAAGATAAAGTCCAGTTTGAAATTTTTCATAGAGGAGATAATAAAGCTATCGGGTTAGCAGAACTAAGTAACATTCGATATTCATATAGAAGAGCCAATATAGCAGTTATTATTGGAGATTTTCAATATTGGGGCAAAGGAATAGCAACTGAAGCTGGAAAGTTATTATTAAAATATGGTTTTGGTGAACTCAACATGTTTAAAATAAACACTATGATTTATAGTCCAAATATCGGTTCATGGAAAGTATGCGAAAAATTGGGCATGGAAAGGGAAGCCACCCTAAAAAATAATGGATTCATAGATGGTGAATACGTTAATGATTATTGTTATTGTATGTTTCAAGACGATTGGATAAACATGTGTAATAAAGATAAAAAAAGTAAAATAAATTAGTGAAATTGTGATTAAAATGGAAGAAAAAGAAGAAACACCAATAATGAATTTCATCAAAGGAGACCGGATTAACTTGACTCCTTTGCTACAAAAAGACATCAATCTCGTTGTTGTTTGGATGAATAATCCAGATGTTCGAATTTATACTAGGAATCCTCTCCCAAGAACTATCGAAGAAGTAAAAAAATGGTTCGAGCCGGAAAATGAAGAGGTGAAAACTGATGTGGATTTTCTGATTTATCATAAAAATGATGAGAAAACTATTGGAATGGTTGGATTAAATGATATACACTGGTTAGATCGAAATGCCAACATTTTCGCAGTAATCGGAGAACCTGAATATTGGGGAAAAGGAATTGGAGTTGAAGCAAGTAAATTGTTGATTACTTATGCATTTGAAGAATTAAATTTGCATAAGATTTATACTAGCATTTTTTCTCCAAATGAGCGTTCTTTAAAGGCAGCTACAAAGATAGGATTGGTACAAGAAGCAATTTTAAGAGAAGAAGTATATATTGATGGTGTGCACGTGGATAATTATAAATTTGCTGTGTTCAAAAAAGATTGGCTAAAATTAAAAACAGATAAGGAGATGTGAAGCAGATGGAACATGAAGATATTAGAACTTTTATCAGTGGAAAGAATTTAGATCTTTTACCTGGAAATAATCTTGAGCATTTAAATTTATATGCTAAATGGGATAACGATCAAGAAACAAGACACTATGCGCGGAATGTTTTTCCAATTTTACCAGAAGCCTATAAAAAATGGATTGAAGAAGTAAAATCAGGAACACCTAGGGAGTTAAATTTTGAAATCTGTCATAAAGCAGATAAAAAAATCATTGGATATGTTGGATTTAATCACATTAATTGGTCAGATAGAAACGCAGATATTGGGATGGTGATTGGAGAACCAGAATACCGGAGCAAGGATTTGGGAACAGAAGCAGCAGCTCTAGTTATGGATTATGGCTTTAATGAATTGAACATGTTCAAAATAGGATGTGGAATGTATGAAATTAATGTGGGTTCTTGGAAAGTAGCTGAGAAGTTAGGCATGCATCGTGAAATAGTTTATAAGGAAACAGCTTGGGTCGACGGTAAATATGTAGATGCATACGAATATTGCATTTTTTATGATGAATGGAAAGAAAAGAGAAAAGAATTATTATAATTAGGAAGTGAAAGAAAAATTGAGTAGTGAAGAAACAAAACCAAAGGAATATGTTGCTTATCCCTTTATTGAAGGAGAAACCATAGATTTATGCCCAACAAATTTGGATCATGTTAAATTATATGCAAAATGGATAAATGATTCTAAAGCCAGAATTTACGCTCGCAATAATCAACCCCACACTGTTGAAGACATAACAAAGTGGTATGAACCAAGTGAGAGTAGAAGTTTATCAAATTATGTGACTTTTGAAATCTGGCACAAAAAAGATAAAGTTCCAATTGGGACTTGTGGTTTTGGTCGTATTAATTGGATTGACAGGGATGCAAATATTTTTATGAGTATAGGCGTACCTGAATATTGGAATCAAAACTTGGGCACTGAAGCATCCCGTTTGCTAATTGATTATGGATTTAAAGACCTCAACTTTCATAAAATCTATGCTGGTATTTTCGAACCAAATATTGGTTCATGGACCGTGGCTGAAAAGGATGGATTTATCCTTGAAGGGATTAAAAAGAAAGTAATCTTCGTTGATGGGAAGTATCATGACTCTCGTGAATATCGAATGTTGAAAAAAGATTGGCTCAAAAACCTTCCCTGAATTTAGGGAATTTTTATATTTTATCGAGGTAATTTAGATGACTGATGTATCACCATTTATTGACGGAAATGAAATCGCATTTTTACCACTTAACAGTGAACATGTTAAATTATATGCGATTTGGCGCAACCGTCCTAATGTAAGGGTTTTTGGGAGAAGTGTGCTACCCAAAACAGTTGAGGAAATTAAAAGATTATTTGAGTCTTCAACAAGAGAAATGCCCGATTCGGTTGATTTCGAACTTTGGCATAAGAAAGACCAAAAAGCAATTGGAGACGCAGGAGTATTTAATATTAATTGGTTCAATAGAAGTGCTAAGATGGGTTTAATAATCGGAGAACCAGATTATTGGGGTCAACATATTGGTTCAGAAGCCACACAATTATTAGTGAATTATGCTTTCAATGAATTAAATATTAACAAGTTATACTGTGAGATTATTTCACCAAACACGGGATCCATTCGTTGTGCTGAGAATAACGGTTTCACACGAGAAGCAATACTTAAAAACGATGTGTTTATTGATGGAGAATATAAAGATACATATCTCTATTCTCTTCTACGTGAAGAATGGCTAAAAAAATAGTAATTAATAGAATTTAATAAATAAAATTGTAAATAATTAGGAGAAGAACAAAAATGACTGAAGAAAAACCAATAATTTTCATAAAAGGAGAAAATATTTCGTTAGTTCCTTTAAATAGTAATCACGTAGAGCAATACGCAGCATGGGAAAACGATAATCGTGTGCGGGTTTATGCTCGAAATGCTGAGCCTAAAACGGTTGAAATATTTAAACAGTTTTTTGAACCAAAAGGTGAAGGCGTTAAAAAAGAAATAATTATGGAGATCTGGCATAATACTGATAATAAAGCTATTGGAAATTGTGAATATCACAATATCAGGTGGTTTGATCGCATATGTGTAATGGGACTACAAATTGGGGAGCTAGAGTATTGGGGACAATCCTATGCAACTGAGGCTACTTCCTTGTTGATTGATTACGGATTTAAGGAATTAAACTTTCATAAGTTATATGGTTACATTTTTACTCCAAATGTTGCTTCATGGAAATGTGCTGAAAAAAATGGATTAACTCGTGAAGCAGTATTAAAAAAGGACGCATATATCAATGGGAAATATGAAGATACTTATGTTTATTCAATATTAAAGGAAGATTGGTTAAATTTAAGAAAATAAAAGTTCAATCTTTAGCAGTCTATTGTTGGCATATCTTGTAGTTCTTTTAAAAGAGTGATTTTCCTTGAGAATAATATTTGTTTACGGGTATTATCTGTAATAAAGATAAAAAAATCATTAATTAAAGGTTCAATAGGAGTAATAAATACTAATATTTCTTCAGAAAGCCAATACTCAAGATCCAAATTAAAAATTTCTTTTTCACTAAAATTCATTATGTAAATAATCTTGATGTTAATATCATTCAGTTCGTTTTTAGATATGTTTTGAATTAAGATTTCAAATTCACTATAATATTGATTTATAGATTGTATTGAAAAATATTCTTCAATTTCTTCTTCAGAGCGAATTATTCTGCTAATTTTAAATAATTCAATATCTTCATCATTTCTTTTTAGAAAGGAATCTGATAGGTTTATTCCTTTTAACATTAAAAGTGATAAAGCTTTCTGTGAGTCAATTTTCGTACTATCAAGTATTTTAATAATGTAGGAAAAATAATCCGTGCAGATATCTTTTAACTTATTTAGGAGTATCTCCTTTAACTGATCGCCTTTTCTAATTATTTCTATCATATCTTGAGTTTTCACGATTTCAAATTTAGTAATTTCCGAATCAATAATCATGAATAATTTATCTTTAAATGAATTAATGATACAATTAACAATTTTTTTTAAAAGTTCGCAGCCTAAAATCTCTAACTCTAAGGGTAATGAGAGAATGATAATGATTTCTTCAATTTTTATATTTTTCACTTTTTTAAATGAAAACTTATAACCATAACAGATTCTCTCACCACACTCAAACATGAGAGGATCTAAGCCATTAAATTCACTAACCTCAATATACCATATAGGATGAATATTAATTATTCGGATTTTTTCAGGATCTTCCTTAATTGAATCATCTGGATAAATCAAAAGAAGTATTCGACCAAGAAGCTCATCAATGGCAAATAGATAAATCTCACATAGATTCCCTAAAGAAAATTCTTCTTCTTGGATTTTCTTTTTTATATCGATGATGATTTTTTTTTTATCTTCAAAAAGATTAATGAGCTTTTCCTCCTTTAATATTAAAATGTAAAACTGATGCTAATGGCTTGCACATGAGATGCAAGGATCAAACGCTCTTATCATTTGCATTATTTTTTTCTTAACTTTATCAATTGCTTCATTTTTATGTAAATCACGGGCATATTTTAACGTCATGAAATTTATTAGAGGTATGTTGATTTCAGTAGCGATAAATAATTTTGCTTGAATAACTGACTCGTTATGATCAATTTTGTAATGATGCATCAATAACCCACGTGGAGCTTCAAGTATTCCAATTCCTTCTAATTTTTGAATTTCTCCGAGATTAGGTAATTCAAAGCGCTCATTTAAAGAATTCTCATCTAATAATTTAAGACATTGGTGGATTTCATCATTTATTTCGATTAATTCCAGAAAATTCTGATATAATATTGATTCTTTCCAATTTTCATTAATCTTATTAAAGTAATTGGCAAACTTTTCTGAAGCTGAAATTCCATTTATTTTTTCTCTCGCAATCGGACCTGTTATTAATTCTATATTATTGTTTTGATGGAATGAAATTCCAAATACTCCAATATCTTTATTAAAATATTTTTGATAATCTTTTTCACTAAAATTAAATTGATTTTCATTATTTTTGATAATTACATTCCCCTTATATCTATCATATGATCCCTTATTTGAAAGGCCTAAATAATTTATCTTTGGAAGATCGAATGAACTAGGTGGATTTTTGTTTGAAAAAAGTTTAATAAAATTTTCAATCAAATATTTTGCGTGATTAGATCCTTTTTGCAGTAATTTTCTTATTAGATTGATGTTGATTTGTGAAGGGGTATATATAACACCCCCAGAAATGCAATTGATTAAATGTACATATCGACCACCAAAGACTCTATCTATTTCCGATCCTAATTTGATTAAATCAAATACATTAGAAGTTAATTGAGGATCAAATTGCATCAATTCATAAGGATTAGATATTTCTTGAAATTTGATTATCTTCAAAAGGTCTGGGAAAGATTGGAAAAAATAATGCATAATATGAGATTTGATCAATTCTCCAATTAATAAAATTCTTCTTAAAATTATTGATTGAGAAGGCGGATTAATGCCATAAATGTCTTCAATAGCTTTGTTGCTTACAATTGTTTGAGATGCATGGCAAAGTCCACATATTCGTGATACTATTCTAGGGATATCATAAACTTTTTTATTGTTTAAGATATTCTCAAATCCTCTGACTTCAGGGATTTCAAATTCAACATGATTAATCTCTTCTCCCTTTAGTAATATTTTTATGTTCCCATTACCGTCAACCCTCTTGCAAGGCTCAACAATTTTCTGTAATTTAGTCACCTCTTTATTGATGGTTTTGAATATCTATAAAA
>CAZBPC010000019.1:12714-46772 GCA_964493715.1 uncultured archaeon | reverse complement strand
CTACTTTATTTTGATAAATACAATGAAGCTTTAATCCTTTTTGATGGAATGCTAAAAGATTTTCCTGAAAACGAAAAAGATATCAAACTGAAAAAAGCATCTGTTCTAAAAAATATGAGAGATCTTGTTGGAGGATTCAAAATTATAGATGAATTAACTAAAGAATACCCCGAAGACAATGAACTTCTCAATTACAAAGCGCACTGGTATCAATACTTAAATAAAAGAAACGAGGCTTTAAGAGTAGTCCAAGACCTCATAGAGCAAGAGCCAAATAATGAAATTTATCAGGATTCATATGGTGAAATTCTTATGGCTTTCAATGAACACGAATCAGCTATTAACAAGTTTCAAAAAGCAATAGAATTGAATCCAAATAGTTGGTATATTTATCAAACACACATTAAACTTGGAATTTGTTATAGAGAGTTGGAAGATTATAATTTAGCACTTGAGCATTTAATGAAAGGTGAGGAACTTATAGAACAAACTCCGGGCGATGATATTACAAAACAGATGTGGCAATCTTATGCTAAACCCTTTATCAAAGAGATTAAAGCGATTATTGAAGATTTTTAATATTTGTGGTTAAATTGGAATAAAAAAAATACAAGGATGTTAAGGCATTTTTCTGAATTATTAATTTAAATATTATATGACCGTCGATATAATACTATACATTTGATTGTATTAGTACATCCTTTCAACTAATATAGAAATAATATTATTCCCAAATCCTCCAAAGTTGCAAGTAATCCCCGTTTCAGCACCATCCACTTGTCTTTTTCCTGCTTCTCCTTGTAATTGCCAAAATAATTCTACTACTTGTGCAACACCCGTAGCACCTAAGGGATGGCCTCGCGCCTTCAACCCGCCTGAAGGATTGATCGGTAATTCTCCACCTATTTCTGTTAACCCCTCATGTGCGGCTTTAGCGCCTTCTCCTTTCTTGAAAAAACCAATATCTTCAGATTGGACTGCTTCTAAAATTTCAAAAGCATCATGCAATTCAGCAACATCAATATCTTCTGGAGTTTTATGTGCCATTTTATATGCTTGAGTGGAGGCTAGTTTTAAAGCTTTCAAAGTAGTGATGTCCTCCCTTTCAAATACTATATGAGTGTCAGTTGCTTGTCCTATCCCACTAATTAGAATTGGAGAATCAGAATACGCTTTTGCCTTTTCAGCATTACATAATACGAGAGCGGCAGCACCATCAGAAATTGGACAAACATGAAACAATCTAAGAGGATCTGCGATAATTGGATTCATTTTTTCATCTGCTAAAAACTGATATACATTATCCCAGTTTCCTTTCCCTTTCTCCCTCGCGCTTTTCATAAAATCTTCAATAGTTCTCTGAAAATGTGCATTTGGATTAAGTGCTCCATTTCGATGATTTTTAATAGCAATATCAGAAAGCCATTCCAATTTGGCGTTATATTTCTCTAAATATGATCGAGTTAACATGCCAGCTAAAGAGGGTAATGAAACACCAAAAGGACGTTCAGCTTGAGGATGAGTTAAAGTAGCGACTACGGACGTAACATAGCCAGGTGTAGTTATGTGAGTCATTTTTTCACCCCCTACAATTAAAACTAAATCACTCATTCCAGATGCAATAGCTTGGAAACCCGCTTTTATTGCTGATCCTCCGCTTGCTGGACCATTTTTAATATGATCTGCTGCAGCAGCTAATAAACTTAAGCGATCTACTAAATTGCTTGCTATTCCAGAGATATTATTAAAAACAGCAGGATTCATGGCTCCAACATAAACTGAATCAAAATCAGTATCACTGGTGTTTGAATCTTCCATTGCTTCCAATGATGCATCTGATAATAAATCCATTAAATTTTTATTTGGGAGCCTCCCAAATTTAGTGTGTCCAACTCCAATAATTGCTACTTTTTTCATCAAGGTACACCTAAATGTATTTATCAATCATCAATATTAAATTATAAGATGATAATCTTATCAAATAAAATAAAAATAAGAAATAAGAATTATTTAGGATTTTCATTTCTTATTATGGTTGCTGATCCCATTCCTAATCCAACGCACATCGAACTAATAGCGAATTCTTTCCCAGATTCCTCTAATTGATGGAGATTTGTACCAATTAATCTAGTACCAGTTGCTCCTGTAGGATGCCCTAATGCAATTGCTCCACCCCAAGGATTAAATCTGGGATCGTCCCATTCTATACCAAGATCATAACAACAAGCAAAGATAACTGGACTAAAAGCTTCGTTGATTTCAATAAAACTCATATCGTCAAACGTTAAATTTGCTCTTTTAAGTGCTTCTGGCATTGCTTTTATTGGTCCAGTTAGTTGCAAAACAGGATCCGTCCCAACAACAGCATAGCCCACAATTGAAGCTCTAATTTTTAAACCATATTCCTCAGCTAATTCACGGGTCATCCAAAGTTGTGCTGCAGCACCATCACTGGTTGGACAACTATTACCAGCAGTCAAAAAGGCTTGACTTTTTCTACCAATGATAGTTCTTAAACTTGCTAACTTCTCCATTGTTGTATCAGGTCGAGGTGCTTCATCTCTCTCAGTTAGGACCGATAAACTTGGATCCTTTGCAACATCATTATTTTCATCAAATGTAGGATTCCCATTCTCATCAAGCTTTGGACACCATATAGGTTCAATTTCTTTTCCTCTTTTATCCCAAGTGGTAATTGCTTTTTGATGTGATGCAAGTGAAAGAGTATCTAGTTCAAGTCTGAAATCTTCTAAAGATTTTCCTGATTTTTTCATCCAATGGACGCCAAGATCGTGAGCGGAATTAATTTGTCCTGCAAAGGAGGTTTTAAATTCCTTTAATTTTTGCGCGACTTCGGGATTACTTAAAATTTTTTTATTAGGTGCAACCATCATTGGTTTATTCTGTTCTTTATCAAACACATAAGAATCTGACATTATCGGATATCGATTTTGGACTTCTGTTCCTCCACAGATAACACAATCATTGATTCCTGAGGCAATAGCTTGCCAAGCAGACATAACTGATTGAGCTCCACTAGCACATTGACGATTAATGGACATTCCAGGTACACTAACCGGCAAATGAGCAGCCAATGCAGATGTTCTCCCAATGTCTAAAGCACAATCCCCGATTTGACTGTTACAACTAACCATAGAATCCCCAATTATATTAACATCGAAGTTATTCCGATTAACAATAGTTTGGTAGCAATGTACTACTAAATCATCTCCTCTGTGACGCCCTACTGTTCCTTTTCTTCTACCAATTGGCGTTCGGACATAATCAATTAATACAGGTTCCCGTTTTGGATCTTTGAAATATTTTTCATACATATTTATTGCTTCTGTCATAAATCTTCACATGATATTAGATTTTAAAAATACAAATGATTGATAATTATTTAAGTTTATTTTATAAAGGCGATTTTGAATTTATATTCAAAAAGCATGCGATTGAGAATTTTATAAAGAAATTTTTTAAGTTTCTATTAATTCTATAAATTTCCGAGAGATAGTGCTAATTTGAAAAGAAGTACTGTCGTCTTTTTATTAAATGGGTTATATTTAGAATCATTACTATTAACTTTAATATCTTTTTTTATTGAAAAATGAACTTTGAATTTATTTTAGGCTTGCGAATAATAAATGTTTAAATGAATTTTTAAATTTCATCTCTAGATTCAAAATGAAATATGATTTTGATAGGTTAATTGATAGAGATTCTTCTTTCTCACTAAAATGGAGTAAGCAAGCACTCCAAAAATTTTTTAAGACGGATGATGATGATTTATTATCTCTCTGGGTTGCAGACATGGATTTTCAATGTCCTCAACCGGTAATCGACGCTATAAAGAAAAGAGCAAATGAAGAAATCTATGGATATAATTGGCATGAAACGTCAACTTATTATGATTCTGTTATAGGATGGATGCATCGAAAACACGGTTGGAACGTTGACCCTAATTGGATAATTTACAGTCCGGGAATAGTCCCCGCAATTTACATGATGATACAAACATTTTCCAATATTGGTGATAAAATCATAATACAATCCCCTGTATATTATCCCTTTTTTTCCGCCATAACCAATAATGGTCGTTACGTTTTAATCAACCAATTGCACTATGAAAATAAAAGATATAAATTTGATTTTGAGGATTTTGAAGAAAAAGCTAAAGATCCTCTTGCTAAAATATTTATTCTATGTAGTCCTCATAACCCAGTAGGACGAATTTGGACTCAACAAGAACTAAAAAGAATTGGTGAAATTTGTCTTGAGAACGATATTATGATAATAGCAGATGAAATTCATCATGATTTAATTCTCCCAGGATTTCAGCACACCTTATTTTCAACGATTTCAGAAGAATTTGAGCAAAATACTATAATGTGTACTGCCCCAAGTAAAACTTTTAATATGGCAGGACTTCAAATTTCAAATATTATCATACCTAACGAAAAAATAAGAGAATCTTTTAACCATACGATAGTTCATAAAAATGGAATACATATTCCTAATACGTTTGGAATTGTGGCAATGATTGCAGCATATAATGAAGGATCAGATTGGTTGGAGCAAGTTTTACATTATATTAATAACAATTTCAATTATTTAAAGGAATTTATAGAAACAGAACTCCCGAGTGTAAAATTTATCGACCCCGAGGGTACATATCTCGCTTGGTTAGATTTCAACTGTCTTAATTTCAGCGATGAAGAACTTAAAAACTTAATGCTTAAAAAAGCTAAAGTAGTGTTTGATGATGGTACAATGTTCGGTCCAGGTGGTTCTGGATTTGAAAGGATCAATGTAGCTTGTCCAAAATCAATTTTAGAAAATTGTATGAAGAGAATCATTAATACTTTAAAATTTGAATAGGAAAATAACTGGTGGTTAAATTATATTTAAAAATGAGCTTGAATTAATCTCCTATATAGATTGCCGGTTTAAATGGATTGGCTTTCAAGGCTTTTCCAGTGGGATCGTGTGTAGAATTTAAAACAATCTTTTTTCCAACTCGTTTCTCAATAAAGTTATTGAATTTCTTTATGAGTTTATTTTCGTCCATATTTTGATAATTGATTTCCCAAACTCTATTTTTAATTTGAGACTTGACAAATGGGATGAGTTGTTTATTTTTCATAATATTAATATCTTTCTTGAGTTCGGTCAAAATTAAATTAAAATCGCCTTTTTTTGAAATTATGACATTTAAAACTTCTATTTTCCACTTTGGAGATGTGTAAATGAAAATCTTGTCATTGTTTTGTGTATTAGCAATTTTTTGTATGTTTAGAATATCCTCTATGATAGAAGATATGTATTCGTATTCATTTTCTATATCTTGATCAAGATATTTTTCATTAAAATCACCCCATAAAGTATTTGAAACAAATCCTTCCAGTTCAGCATATTCCCATAGTTCTTCACAAACATGAGGAAGGGTTAAAGATAATAATTTTAACCAATCTGATATCATAATATTAAACACAACCATAAACTCAGATTTATCCTCGGCATTTTTTTTGAATTCTTGGATCAAACTAAAAGTCTCATAAAATCCAATTTGAAGGTACTTCCGTAGATTAAACTTTTTTAGAGCGTTTGCAGCATTTATGAAATTCCTAACTATTTTTGAGAGAATTAATCTGGAATAATCTAATTCAATATCATTAATTTTCAGATCAATTTGCTTCGATTTAGTTATGTTTTCTCTGACAAACCTATAAAATTTTTCAATATGGTTTGAAACAGATTGGATTTTCTTCTCTCTCCAATCCATGCTAGCACCAAGATCTGCACTATGTGATATGTAAAAGCGAAATAAATCTGTGGAGTACTTTTCTCGAATTTCTGCTAATGAAATTAGATTTCCTTTAGATTTTCCCATTTTTTCACCTTCAACAATGACGGGTTCTATTAATGTTAACAATCTTGGCCAATATTTTTCTGGAAAAATTCCTGCATGATGGAATAGGTAAAAGCTCAAGTGATTAGAGATGTGCATTATTGCGGTATGTCTATGATCAACAGGATACCAGTATGAAAATTCGGAGTGCATCTCGCTTAATACTGCCTTTGGAATTTGAGACAATTTAGATACCCGATTAATATCACCTTTTTCCAAAAAAACGAAATCAAATACTTCTGGAATTAAATGATCCGCCTCAATCTTATTCCTATTTATTATGTGAATGATGGTGTAGAAACTCATGTAAATAGTTGAGTCACTTAATGATTCAATGATCCAATTTTTATCAAAGGGTAATTTTGTACCTAATCCCCGTTTTCTTGCGCATGGTCTTTTTTCTAACCAATGAAATACATTCACGAAATTTTGCCGATATTTTTTCGGAACGATTTCCATTTTTTCAAGACATTCGAAGGCCTTTTCCTTCCAGACTCCCGAATTGAAATTGAGAAACCACTGATCTTCTAAAATCGTTACTATAATCTTTTCACCACAACGACACTTCAAATTTCGAGTTACGGGAACATAAACCCTATCAATTTTTCCCTCATTGGTTAAATCTTGTTTTACTTCGTTAACTGCTTCATTCACAGATTTTTTATTGTATATTCCACATTTTTCATTTAGAATTCCATTATAGAATTCACTCTTGTATAGTTCTACAGTTGCCCTATCTAATTTTTCTTTATCTAATTGAGTTTCAACCCCAAATTTTTCACAATAACCTTTAGCTGGAATATCACTGATTCCTTTTGATTTGATAATAACAATGGGTTTTATACTTTTAATCGCAGCTTTATCAAGATGATACTGTTCAATAATCTCTTCGTTTTTCTGTAAATCCAATAAAGCAATATAATCATAGGGAGCGTGAGCGGGAACTGAATAAACAACACCAGTTGCAGTGGAGGTATCTACAAAATCACCCGGCAGTATTGGTAAGCTTCTATTACCTCCTATCAGTCTTGCTTTTTTTCCAATCAGAAATTTTCCAGAGAATTTCTCGAGAATTTCCACATTTTTTCCTTGATTTCTTAATAATTCGACAGCTTCCTCTGAAACTATCCATTTTTCTCCATTTATTAGAATCCAGACATAAATCCCCTTTGGATTTACCCAAATGTTAGTAGCTCCAAAAATGGTTTCCGGTCTTAAAGTTGCAGGTACTAAATATCCATCTTCATAGGGAAATTTGATACAAATAAATTCATTGATCTTCAAGTCTAATTCATCTCCACTTGCTATGTCATCTTCCCCAACAGCGTTATTATCTCGGGGACAAAATAATATGGGATATGCCCCTTTCTCTATGTATCCTTTATCCATCAGCTTCTGGAACTGCCATTCAATAAACTTGTTATAAGTAGGGTCTCCCGTGGTAAATTCTCTTCTCCAATCTATGCTCATTCCAAGAGATATGAAATCTTCCTTGATAGCATTAGAAAAATATTTCACCACATTCCATGGGTCGACGAATTCGTCCACGATTTGCTTGATTTTACTTTCATTCGATGTGTGAAGGGACACATAATCATACATTCTATCAACTATCTTCTTTTCTCCACGTTCAATAGCTGATGATATCGCTAATACTGGAGTTCCAGTAATATGAAATGCCATTGGGAGTAATACATTAAATCCTTTCGCTCGATAATAGCGAGTAAAAATGTCTCCATTTGCATAACTTCTTCCATGTCCTATATGTTGTGGACCTGAAGCGTAAGGGTAAGGGATTGTTATAAATTTTTTTGCTTTTTTCAAATCACAATTTGCTTCAAAAATTTTTTCCTCCTGCCATCTATGTTGCCATTTTTTTTCAATTTCACGCGCATTGTACATTTTTTTCCTTCCTTATTTTTTATTATTAGGGAAAAAGTTCGCGCTACTATCTCTTTCAATTACATATTCATGCCAAACGGACAAATCCATGGGAATACTTCAGAAAGAGAAGGAGCGGATTTGTCCCGTTCATAACAGTAATAATAGAACTAGCAAGTCATCTAAAGCTAAATTTTTCTTTAGGATGTGATTTGCAATGTTGCTATTATTTGTCATTATAATCTAATTAGAATTATTGTTTTAAATATTTTTTCAGAATTCATTGGCTTTAATCACAATATTCATGAGAGGAACATAATTCTTTAATGGTCGAGGAAAATGATTCAAATCTTGATAAATCATTCGGGCCATTACAACAGCAACAAAGAGGAATAATCCCATATTATGTCGCGGATGTAGTTATTTTAGATATTAATTATACAAATTAATCGAAATAGAGAAATTTATAGGAGCACAATGATGCTTTTTTTCAGCAAAATAGCAATTTTTATTTAAATTTGATTATTATTTTCTCAAGATTTAATTTCCAAACCTTTTCTGGCGCTCTCTCACTTGGCTTATAATCTTCTAAAATAATGATCCCCACTTTTTCAAGCTCTCGTAAGTGATAATAGACATTTTGCTTTTTGATCTCATTTTTAAACTCATTATGGCAACCGCCTTTACATTGTGTTTTATCGATTTTTATTTTTTTCCTTAACTCTTTCAAATACAGGAAGATTTCCTCTGAGCTTTTAGGAGCGTCTTTTAAAAAATCAATTATTTGCCATCGAATACCACAATGCAAAGCCCTAATATAGTCCCCTATATCATCTAAGTTAATTTCCTTCATAATAATTTAAATCACTACATATCTAATAAATTTAATTATCCTTCGAAATATTTAAATATATGCTTGAATTAGTTGAATAATAAATCAAACTAATTAGAATTTTACTTTTTATAACAAAAATCGAGGAAAAAATTATGAAAATAGATGAGGAAGAATGTAAATGTTCTAGTCCAGAAATTAAAGTAAAGTATCCTGAAGGTTGTTCGCTTAACCAAGTTATAAAATGTCATGGACATCAATCGATAAATGAGTTACTAAAACACATTAAACTTGATGAAACGAAAAAATAGACACATAAGGTGTTGAATATGGTTGCGATTATAGTAAAGAATCTTTCGAAATTTTTTGAAGTATCTCGAAAAGCTAAAATGCACTCAAAATCGAAATCCAATGGAGATAATTCAGGAAAGGAATTTAAGGCTGTTGATAACATAAGTTTTAAAGTTAAGAAAGGAGAGATTTTTGGATTTTTAGGACCGAATGGTGCTGGGAAGACAACAACGATTCGCATGTTGACAGGCGTTCTGAAACCGACCATTGGTAGTATTACAATATTTGGAAAGGATTCGAGGACTGAGTCATTACATATAAAGCAGCTAATTGGAAATGTGCCAGAGGAAGCAAGTGTATATACTGATTTAAGTGGATGGCACAATCTTTTACTTATTGGAGAATTATATGGATTATCTAAAGAAGAAAGGAAAAACAGAGCGGAGTATTTACTTAAAGAATTCGAGCTTTTAGAAAAAAAGAATATTAAAGCCAAAACATACTCAAAAGGGATGAAACAACGTTTACTGTTGAGCATGGCTTTAATGAGCAATCCAGAAATTCTATTTTTAGACGAACCTACTAGTGGTTTAGATGTCCAGTCAGCTAGAATTATCAAAGAAATAATATTGGAATACAATAAAAAAGGAACCACAATCTTCCTAACCACACATGATATGGATATAGCAAATGAATTATGTCATAGGATCGCTATTATTAATAAAGGTAAGATAATAAGTTTAGATACCCCTGAAAATTTTAAAGTTCTCGTTCAAGAATATCAAGCAATAGATCTATCCGTTGAAAACGGTTTGTTAAAAAATGAAATTGAGAAACTGAACTATATAAACAAAGTTCAAGAAGTAAATGGAGGATATCACATTATTGTTGATGATATACATAATTCCATA
Organism: uncultured archaeon; assembly: GCA_964493715.1. Lineage (GTDB taxonomy): Archaea > Asgardarchaeota > Lokiarchaeia > Sigyniarchaeales > SOKP01 > SOKP01. Next base: position 36,946 of record CAZBPC010000019.1, on the reverse strand, counting down.
TGCGAAATAATCGATTACGTTAGAACTAATAATCTGAAAATTAAAAAACTGATAACATATCAACCCAAATTAGAAGAAGCTTTCTTAAAAATTATAGAAAGAGGTGGGTCAAAGTGAACAAATCTGTAGATTATGAAATGTCGAAATTCAGAAGTGTTGGTACTCAAATTCGAAGATCTTTTATAATTACTAAGAAAGATCTCAGAATCTATTATAATAAACCTCCTGTGCTTATTCAAGGAATACTTTTTCCGTTAATACTTTTTGTAGCTCTTACAATTGGCAGAAATATTCAATCAATCTATTTGATTTCTGGTATGATGGCTATGATCTTATTTTTAACTTCAACCTCCCTAGGACCAATTGTCTTTCCATGGGAAGCTATGCAAAAAACATTAGAGAGATTAATAACTTGCCCAATTTCGATTAAAACAATACTACTTGGAAGTATGTGGAGTTCTTTAATTTACGGAATACTTTTTTCTTCAATTCCCTTGATACTTGGATCTATTTTCTCAGTAATTTCGCTTAATTTTAACTTGTTGCTTATAATAGTGGGAATGATCGTTGCGGGTTTGGCATTTTCATGTTTTAGTTTAATACTTTCGGTTCCATCATCAAGTACGCCAGGGAGTACAATGGTTTTTACCATTCTTATAAAATTCCCTCTTGTATTCATGACTCCATTATTTATACCAATTGTATTAACGCCAATAGCGTATATATCTCCACTAACTTATTTTATTGACATAATAAATGTTAGTCTTGGAGATTTAAGTGTATTTGGGATGTTCGGGATATTGATAGATCTGATAATACTCTCTTTACTTGGTCTTGGTTTTCTATTTCTTGCTTTCTTTTTGCATGAAAAGACACTAGAAAAGAGATTTCAAAGTTAAAAGACTTTTTTTCCTACTTTATAGACTTAAAAATAATTCAATAGGAATATTGATTTATATATTTTTTTGATAAAAAGTATTTCAATTAGACAAATCATAGATTGAATTTGATTGTTTGAAATTAATCTTCTTCAATTTTTATACTAAAAGGTTTTAAAAAGATGCTATACTCTAAGAGAATTATAATGGTTAATAAAATTTTAATTGTTTATTACTCCCTTACGGGTAATACCCATCTTATTGCTGAAGCAATAAAGGAACAAACGGGTGCTGAAGTTGAACGACTGAAACCCATAAAAGATTTGGATTCTGAGAGTAGAACCCGCTTTTTTTGGGGGGGAATGCATGCAAAGATGAAACATAAACCAAAATTAGAGCCTTTAGAATATGATCCAATTGATTATGACTTGATTTTTCTCGGAACACCTGTTTGGGCATGGACATTAACCCCATCAATAAGAAGTTATTTTAAAATGAATGATTTATCTAATAAAAATCTCGCAATTTGGAACTGTGCAGGCGGAAATGGAGTTAAAGCAATGAAAAGATTAAAGAAAGAACTGCAAAATTGTAACATTGTGGGAGAAAACATTTTTTCGGAACCTTTAAAGAATAATCCCGATGCGGAAGTAAAAAGAGCAAAGGAATGGGCCGCAGAAATAATAAAGTCTTTATAATTGTAATAAGATAAAGGAAATAACCATTTTTTTAAGAGGTATAAATATTGAAAGAAAATAATAAACAGAAAAATATCTGCAATCTTGATCCAGAGAGTTGCGAACAATGCTCTGTGAATGGAAAATTAATGTGTAAATTTGAAATAAAAGACACCATCTATTTCATGATTCCCGTTTTGAGCGTATGGGTAGTTTTGGTAATTGGACTTTTACAAAGTTTTATTTCAGGAGGATTAAATATTCTTCTATTGATTGTCCTAATCTCAAGTTATATTGGTTTTTTAGTGTTTTTCTTCCAGGTTTGGGAAAATAAAATTCTCTGCAGTCATTGTCCTTATTATGCATTTGAAGATGATAAAACACTCAAGTGTTATGCGAATTACGGCCTTTATAAAGCTTGGAAATATAATCCTGCACCTATGAGTCGCTCAGAAAGAATTCAATTCATAATTGGTATTTCAATTTTTGCGGGATTTCCTTTAGTTTTCTTTCTCATAGCAGAAATGTACATTTATTTTGGAATCTCGCTGGTTTTTTCAATAATATGGATCATTTCAATGCATTTTCTTGGTTGTTCAAAATGTCCGAATTTTAGTTGTCCATTGAATAACGTACCAAAAAGTATAGTTGATGAATATTTAAGGCATAACGCCATTATGCGAAAAGCATGGGAAGAACAAGGGTATACCATTGAATAATATTAGTTTTATTATAAAATCTATTTCGAAAAGAGCCTAGCAGCCTCATTAAAAATTAACTCTATCATAGATAGGAAAAACATGTTTTCTAAATAGTCATCATCTACTTTCAAAAATTCTAATTATATTTATATAAATAATTGATCAAGTATAGAATATGAAATTCGAAAATTTGATTTATCAAGAAACTGATGATGTAGCTTGGATAACACTCAATCGATCTGATGTCATGAACGCATTAAGCATGAAACTTTCTGAAGAAATCGTTGCCGCTATAGAAATTGTGAGAGACTCTACAAAACTCAAATTCTTAGTTATCAAGGGTGCTGGAGATAATTTCTGCGTGGGCGATGATATTAAAGAAATGATTAAGTGGGGAAATGCGAATGATATTACAAGACGGGTGAGATACTATCAGAACATGGCTAATCAGCTCGAAGAGTTAGATAAAATTACAATTGCGGCAGTAGATGGTTATGCTGTAGGTGGTGGTTTAGAAATTACAATGGTTTGTGATTTTGTAATTGCGACCGAACGTTCGAAATGGGGTATGCCCGAAGTTGATGTTGGAATTACTCCTGGATGGGGAGGTACTACCCGATTAGCTCGACTTATAGGTCGTCGTAGAGCAAAAGAAATTAATCTTATTGGCGCTCTCCACTCTGGAGAAAAAGCAGTAGAATGGAATCTCTGGAATCGAGTTGTAGCTGATGATCAACTAGATACCGAAGTAGAATTATTATTAGATGTACTCAAATCTAAAAATCAACAAGGTTTACGTCAACTAAAATTCATTATCAACCGTGGAGTAGAATGTGATTTGTACACAGCTCAAGGTTTTGAAGTTTTATCTGGTGCGTTAACGGGAGCTGTTAGCGGAATGTGGAAAATAAAAGACGCTGATCAGGGAAAAGGAATAATTGGATTTACTGATAAAGATGGTTTATGGCAAACTAGAAGACAGCTAGCAAAAGATTTTTGGGTAGATTAATTACTAAATAAAAACAGGACAAATTGTAAAATTAGTCTATAGGATTAACTAAGAACTCTTAATAATGATTTAACTGATTAGATGCTCTTTACGGTGGATAAAAAATCTAATTAAAAGATTATTAGATAATAACGTTAGTGCTATGTTTAAAGTTCGGCAAAATTCAAAAAATTAATATTTTTACCATTATGCTCCATTAATTGAATCGTATTGAATGAAATTGAATTTAAAAATTATCTGGTAGAGAATGAAATCGAAAGTCAATTGATTACAGAATATATTCAACAAATTAGGAATTATGAAAAATTTCTCTCTAAAGAAAATTTAACTCTCGAAATAAGTTTACCCAAAAAAATAATGGATTATTCTGATTATCTCGTCCTGCACGACGAAAATTCTGTTTTAAATTTCCTTAGGGCTATAATGCACTATGCTAATTATTCAGATAGACCTGAATTTATTACTAGAATAATAGATATTAGTGAATCTTATAATGCAATGGATAATTTATATTTAAGTGTAGCTGAAGTTTATGGTGAACCATTAAGAGATGAGATTTTTCAAGATTTGACAATTCCTCAACTAGGTGTCCACCCTGAAAAGAAACCTGAATTCACGAAGGTTGTTTTAAAAAGATTGGAAGAAAAAGTTGGGACAGAAAAAACAATTGATCTTCTCTCGCCATGTTTGCATGGACGACCTCCAGATGATATTGAGGGAGATAAAAAACTCCTTAAGGAATTAGGTATTGATGGATTTTTAGAGAAAATGCATAAAGATTTAGTTTCACGACTAGAGAAACATAAAAATGAAGGAACATTAGAGTTTGCTCAGAAGATAGATGATGATATAGTTCAATACGTACGGGAAAACCAAGGAATTGCACAAGGAATTAGAAAAGAAAATATCATTTACGTGTCTAAACTTCCCTATCAGATGAGGGAATTTTTAGACGCAAAAGATGACCAAATGAAAAAATTTTTTATTTGTTATTGCCCTTGGATTAGAGGAGCACTAAAAAATGGTAATGAAAATGAAATCACAAAAAATTTCTGCCATTGTAGTGCAGGTTGGTATAAACTATATTGGGAGCAAATTTTTGAGCGCCCCATTGAAGTAAAACCTATAAAGACAGCACTTAATGGAGATATGGAGTGTAAATTTGCCATCCATTTACCCGATGATCTGCTTAGCGCATATAAAACGAATTAGGATTATATTAAAATAAAGAAAAGAATAATAGAAAGAAGGTTTTTTTATGAAAGAGAAAAAAGAGAAAAAAAAAAAGAAAATTCAAACTGCAGATGAAGTTGCTCAAGCAATGGTGGAAAATATGAAAGCAAACATGAATAATCCCAATTTTTGGGATGAACAGGAAAGATATAAGGAAGAAGCATTAAAAGAAGTCCTTAAAAAAAGAAAAGAGAGAAATAAAGAAAAAACTTAATTTTTTTAAAATATGACCATAAACTGTATTATAAACTTTATTGCTTCAAAAATCAATAAGGTATGCATCCTAAGCAATCACTACTTTTCCACTATTTAACATTCCATTATCTAGAAGACCATAAGACTTATCCCGAATTTATCCCGCTTCAAAATATAATCTATTCTGAAATACTTAAAGAAAATGATAATTTGTACTCTCGAGATAAGGTTGAATTGCCAAAAATTCGAGCTAAAGAAAAGATATGCTCTCTTGAAGAACTTTTAACAAAATTGAATGAAATAATAAATTAATTTTACATTAAATTAATGATAATGCTTGTCTTATAGAGGAATATTATTTATATCAAGAATTTCAGGCAATCTATTATTCCTTTCTAACCAAGAAACTTCATGCTTTAAGTATCTCCAAAATATCTCGCATTTCTCCTTTTGATCTTGAACTACCGTTTCAAAACCCCAAGGATTAATAATCACTAAATCTCCTTTCCTTACCCAAACTCTCTTTTTTATTTTTCCCCTAATTCTTCCTATACGAGATTTTCCATCTTCACAGAATATTTCCATCCGTTCTTGACCATATATCTCGACAACTCGCCCAAACATTTCTCCGTCACGTCTTCTTGGCATTCTTACTCGAGTTACTACTGGTTGTTCTGACGGTGGACCATAAGTCCTCCTACCTTTTTTGGCTCCTTTTTTTTGTTTTGGCATAATCCAATATAGAAAAAGAGTTCTTGCCTTTTTATTTTTTGTTTCTTTCTCTATTTTCTTATATATAAAATTTCGAAACTGATAGAAAATTGGAGATTGAAATTGGCTTAAATTTTAAATATTATTGTAGATAATTGTCTTTATGGTACGAATACTGTCAAAACAAGATGTAAATGAATTATTAAACATGAATGACGCCTTAGAATACGTAGAAGAGGCATACAAGCAACTTTCTTTAGGAAATGCTGTTGTACCTCAAAGAATAGCAATAACAGATCCAGCACCAGGATTAACTTTGATAATGCCCGGCTTAATTGGAGGTAAAATGAGTGCTCTTGCCACTAAGATTGTATCAGTATATAAGGAAAATCCTACAAAACATAATATGCCTACAGTATTAGCAAAAATCATGGTACAAGATATGGAAACTGGAGATATCATTGGAATCATGGATGGAAGCTTAATCACCGCAATGCGAACTGGTGCGGCCACGGGAGTAGGAGTAAAATACTTAGCTCGTAAAAATAGCAAAACAATGGGGATCTATAGCGCTGGAGTTCAAGCTCGAAAGCAAGTTGTTGGAGTTTATTGGGCACTAAATCAAAAATTAGAAAAATGTAAAGTGTATGATTTGAATCGATCAGTAGCAAAATCATTTAAGGATGAATTAGAAAATGAATTAGGAATAAATGTTGAAATCACCAACTCCGGGGATGATTTGCTAGCTAATACAGATATTCTAGTTGCTGCAACTACCAGTACAACACCTTTATTTTCAGGAGATAAAATTTCGGAAGGAATGCATATCTCTTCTATAGGTGCTCACTCCGCTACCGTTCGAGAATTGGATTCCACAACTATTAAAAGGGCTACTTTACTAGTAGCAGGTTTAAAGGAAGCTTGTTTAGCCGAAGCAGGAGATTACATTATACCCATCAATGAGGGCATCATTACTGAAAAAGATATTATATCAATCGGAGACATTATTACCTGTAAGAGACATGGTCGTGATACAGAAAAAGACATTACGGTTTTTAAATCCGTTGGCATTAGTGCTCAAGATGTAGCTGTCGCAAAATTAGTATATGATCGAGCTTTGTCACATAATATAGGACAAGATATCTATTTTTAAAGTTTTTTTGATTTTTTTTTTGCATATTTTAAAACACGATTATTCAATTGATGGTTTAAACGGCAAGCTACACTTATTCAAAATTACAAGATTAAATAAAATTAAAATAATTGGAAAAATATTAAATATTGTAAATTCATCATACTAAAATAAAAAAATAATAGGTTCATAAAATGTCAAATACAGATTTAAACCTTGATTGGAGATCGTTTGGAAGTCGAATGAAAATTATAGCTATTTTCGTCATCATTCCCATTCCTTTTGTTGGACTAATTTTTACTATTTTAGCGCTATCAGATATAAGAAACGCTAATTTAAAATTAAACAATCCTCTAATAGAGGATTATCGAACAAAATTTATAACTGCTATAATTTTTAAATTTATCGGTGGAATAGTGAGTGTAGTGGGATGGTTCTTCCCAATAGATTATATGGATTTCGCATATACATTTAATTTCACATATCTTACGCCATTATTTGTCTTTACTGGAATTGGCTTGATCATTACAATTATTGCTGCCGCGATCGAAATGGGTGCTTGGGGTAGTCTAGAAACCTTCTTTAGACAAAACACTGCGATGTTCCCAGCTTATATTGCTCGAGATGCAGAAGAAGGTTGCCATTATCTGAAAAATGCTGCTTTAATGTATGTCCTTGTATTCTTATTGATTACTGCTTTAATTGGATGGATTTTCCAAATAATTGGATACTTTAAAGTTGCAAAACTGGAACAAATAATGATGGCACCAATGACAACACCCACATATCAACCAACACCTACACCTTCAGCGACCCCCTCCTCTACAAGTGTTAAATATTGTCCAAATTGTGGGGCAGATGTTACAGGAGCAGGTAAGTTTTGTGGAACCTGTGGGTCTCCTCTCACATAAACCTGAAACGCTTATTTCTTTTTTTTATATATTTTTATTATTTTAAATATCATAGTACTTAGTAAAGAAGAGATCCAAAATTCTAAATTCCAATAAATAAAAGTTAGAATTAGATATTTTGTATTAGAAATATGATTTAAAGTATAAATGATAATTAATGCATATCAAAGATAAGGATTTATACGGAAAAGAAAAATGATGCTGGAGAGCCCTCAAAGACCGAATATTGTTATTATTTTACCAGATACTCTGAGAGGAGATTGTATATCATTAGGGGGCATTATAAATCCAGTATTGGAAACTCCTAATATAGATCAGGTAGCTAAAGAAGGCGTGACGTTTAGTAATTGTTACAGTGTTAATCCGGTTTGTACCCCATCAAGATGTTGTACATTTACGGGACAATATGTTCATTCAAATGGACATAGAGGTTTATATCAATTACTCCAACCACATGAAGAAAACCTATTTAAAATTCTTAAAGATAATGGATATAATGTAATCTGGGTAGGGAGAAACGATTTATTTGATAAAGATTCAATTGATAAAAGCATAACCCATCGTATTCAATTTAAACCTCCGATTCCCAAATTAAATCCCTTTCCTGAGAGACATCGTCTTAGAAAATCATTTTATTACGGGAAAAGTAATGAAAAGGAAGCAGAAGATTATGATTTTTTTTTAGTTAAAGAAGTTATAAAATTTCTAGACTCAGAGCTTAAAACTCCATTTTGCTTGTTTATATCCATGGCTGCCCCTCATCCCCCGTATCATGTTGAAGAACCATATTTTTCCTTATATAATCGTACCAATATACATGATCCCATTCCAGCTATGCTTGAAGATAAACCGCAATTTATGAGATTAATGCAAGAACGATATGGTCTTAAAAATTTAACATTAGATGAATTTAAGGAGATACGGGCGACCTATTATGCAATGATCACGCGTGTTGATCATCAAATTGGAGAAATTTTAAACAAACTAAAAGAAATTGGAGTATATGAACAAACAGCGATATTTATTACTTCAGATCATGGGGATTTTACAGGTGATTATGGTTTAACTGAGAAATGGCCAAATGCATTTCAAGATTGCCTGTTAAAAGTACCTTTAATAATTAAAGCACCTGAAATTGGCAGAAAGGAAAAGATATTTTCTCAATTAGTTCAGACTATTGATCTTTTTCCAACTATTCTTGATATTGCTCAAATAGAATTAAGTTTTCCTTATATTCATTATGGAAAAAATTTGGTTCCAATCATAAAGGGAACCCAGACTAAAATTCGAGATGCTGTATTTGCTGAAGGGGGTTATAATTTTAATGAACCCCAATGTTTTGAGTATATTATTAAAGACCCAAATTTACCCGGATTGGGAATTTATTACGAAAAGACAAACATTCCCCAGAAATATCCTGAAACCGTTGCTCGATCGGTCATGATACGTACCGAATTTTGGAAACTTATCCTTCGAGATGCAGGAAAAGAAGAATTATATGATCTTAAAAATGATCCGCAAGAAATTATAAATTTATTTGAAAATGAAGATTATAAAAGCGTTAAATCTAATCTGAAAGAGAAATTACTTAGATGGTATTTACAAACAAGCGATAGCCCTCATTGGAAAAAAAAGCGGTCAGTTTAAGGATAATTAGGTATGAAATGAATTATCAGGAAGGGTGTTCAAATGAGTGTATAATCTCATTTCTTAATACATTCTTTTAGTAAAATGATACTTTCTTCCCTGGCTTTTAGTAATGTTCGTTCATCGATTCCTTCCATTTCTTTACTAGGTAAAATTTCTTCTCTAAGAATTTTTTTAAAGAGCTTGTATTCATCTTTTCTACTGATAAATGGAGTCACTTTTTCTGTTTTTATAAATTCGTTAATCGAAGTCTTTTTCCCATTATAATTTCCTTCGGTAAGATCAAATTGAAATTCTTTATAAACTAAAAAGCAATGAACCATTGGTGCGTAAGGAACATTATACTTTTTCAATATTTCACCAGCTCCAGTAGTTATTTCTTCTGTAAATTTATATATGCCTACGTATTTGTATAAAGGAATTCGAAGTTCCTCAGCAAGTCCTGCAATAGTTGCATGTTTTATAGTACAACTACCCATATTCTCTTTAAAAAATATCATTTTATCATCATAATTCGAATTGTATCCATATGTACTATTATGCACGTACATACACGCTTCTTTAAACGATTTTATGCCTAACTCCAGGAATTTCTTGGATATTTCTCCTATAGGTTCAATTTGAGCATCGGGTAATTTATCATATGAATCCATAATTAGATTTTATTTTTAGCTCTTATAAGGTTGATCTCAATAAAATATTTAGAAAACATTCAAAGTTGTTTTATCATTGATTTCAATTTGAAGGAAAAGAGAATTCATTTAACTAAATTCATTTACAATTTTCACACTCATAATAAATATCTAACCGTTGTCCATTAGGTTTAATTCCAATATCAGATATAATTTCATTCCATAGTTTCTTAATTTTTTTAGCTTTATAATCTTGAATTTTTCCACATTTGGAGCATACCATATTAATATGGACTTCCATATCAGGATCATATCTTATAATACTCTCATTAAAACCTAGCTCTTGTATCAATCCTAATTCTTTCAAAAGGTGTAATGTTTTATATAGTGTCCCTAAACTTATCGTTGGATACTTCTCTCTCAATTCTTGATATATCTTCTCTGTTGAAGGATGATCATTGCGCGATAGGATAAACTTGCATATTACCAAACGCTGAGTAGTTACCTTATATCCGTTTTTTCGAAAAATCGAAATTAAATTTTGAGTATCCAAATCAATCATTTAAATGAATAGTTATATATTTTAAAGTGTTTTTAGAATAAATCATAAGATATATTAATAATGTTTACAATTTGATAATGTCTATTATATAAGAATGATTCTTATATTATAAATCATAAACTAATTTCATAAATATATATCATGTTTAAAAATAACATAATAAGGCAATAAAGGAGATGATTAAAAATGGAAAAAAAGGATGAAAAAGCAAAGAGATCCATTGCTAGTGATGGTATGACGATCCAAGAATGGTGGCCGAACCTGTTGAATCTTGATATTCTGCATCAACAATCCTCTAAATCTAATCCAATGGGTAAGGATTTCAATTATGCTAAAGAATTCAATAGTCTCGACTTGAAGGCTGTGAAGAAGGACCTCGCTGAAATTATGACTAAATCGCAAAGTTGGTGGCCAGCGGACTTCGGTAACTATGGGCCTTTGTTCATCCGTATGGCATGGCATAGTGCCGGTACCTACCGACAAGGCGATGGCCGCGGTGGCGGTGGCTGTGGAAATCAGCGCTTCCCACCTCTCTCCAGCTGGCCCGATAATGTCAACCTCGATAAGGCACGTCGACTACTTTGGCCGATCAAGCAGAAATATGGTCGGAAAATTTCTTGGGCCGATTTAATGATCCTCGCGGGTACTGTTGCACTGGAATCGATGGGTTTTAAGACCTTCGGTTTTGGTGGTGGGCGTGAGGACATCTGGGAACCGCAAAAGGATATCTATTGGGGTTCCGAGAAAGAATGGTTGGGTGACGAGCGCTACACTGGCAAACGAGATCTTGAAAATCCACTCGCTGCCGTGCAGATGGGTCTGATTTATGTAAACCCAGAAGGACCAAACGGTAATCCTGATCCAGTCGCTGCAGCACGGGATGTCCGTGAGTCATTCGGGCGCATGGCAATGAATGACGAGGAGACGGTGGCACTCATTGCAGGTGGCCATTCGTTCGGAAAATGCCATGGTGCTGGTGATGCGAAACACGTGGGACCCGAGCCTGAAGCGGCTGATATCGAAAACATGGGATTAGGTTGGAAGAGTAGTTTTGGTACAGGTAAAGGTGATGACACGATTTCTAGTGGTTTGGAAGTCACTTGGACACAAACTCCAACTAAGTGGAGCAATAATTTCTTTAGGAACTTGTTCAATTTTGAATGGGAACTAACGAAGAGTCCTGCGGGAGCGCATCAGTGGACACCGAAGGGTGGAGCAGGTGTCGGTACCGTACCAGATGCCCACGATAAGTCAAAGCGTCATGCACCATCTATGTTAACCACCGACCTCTCTCTTCGGTTCGATCCCGTCTACGAAAAGATTTCACGACGCTATATGGAACATCCGGATCAATTTGCGGATGCTTTCGCTCGGGCGTGGTTCAAACTGACCCACCGAGATATGGGACCGCGCACTCGTTATCTAGGTCCAGAAGTTCCTAACGAAGAGCTCATCTGGCAAGATCCCATTCCAGCCGTAAATCACAAGCTAGTTGATGAAAAAGACATTACCTCACTCAAGGGTATAATTTTAGCTTCAGGTCTGTCTGTTTCGGAACTGGTTTCGACTGCTTGGGCATCGGCATCGACGTTCCGTGGCTCAGACAAGCGCGGTGGTGCGAACGGGGCACGCATTCGTCTGGCACCACAGAAGGATTGGGAGATTAATCAACCAGCCAAGCTAGCGAAGGTACTCAAGACTCTAGAAAGCATCCAAGCTAAATTCAATAATAAGCGTTCTGACGGCAAAATGATATCGCTTGCTGACTTGATCGTTCTGGCGGGTTGTGCAGGTGTGGAGCAAGCTGCGAAAAATGCCGGTCATAAAGTGAGTGTTCCCTTCACACCGGGACGCATGGACGCTTCGCAGGAGCAAACCGATGAATTATCTTTCGCCTTTCTCGAACCCAAAGCAGATGGTTTCCGCAATTACCAGAAGGGCCCCTATGCCGTATCAGCTGAGGAAATGCTAATTGACAAAGCGCAATTGTTAACTCTGACCGCACCCGAAATGACGGTGCTCTTGGGTGGCTTGCGCGTCCTGAATACCAACTTTGGAGGGACACAACATGGTGTCTTCACCAAACGACCTGAGGTGCTTACTAATGACTTTTTTGTAAATCTGCTCGACATGAACACAACTTGGAAGGCAACCACGAAAGATAAAAGCGAATTTGAGGGGTATGACATCGCAACGGATAAACTCAAGTGGAAAGCTACTCGTGTTGACCTTATCTTCGGTTCTAATGCCCAGCTCCGGGCATTGGCTGAGGTTTATGGTAGTAATGACTCTCAAGAGAAATTCCTGCACGATTTTGTAGCAGTGTGGAATAAAATCATGAACTTAGACCGTTTTGACCTTGCAAAGTAGCTATACTGATTCAAACTGGGAAAATAAAATAAAAAGCGGATTAAGACCTTAAAAAAACTTTTTTTTTTTTTACTATTAAACATAAAGACATGAACCTAATTTAATAGAAAAAAAATAATTAAATTTAAAATTAGTGAAGTTCTTCTTTCATTTCCTCATAAAAATCAAGTGATTCTGGATTCCTAAGAGCTCCGCGATTAGTTACTTCCATTCCATGAATGATTTTCGTGACAGCAATCTCAACTTTCTTATTACTAAAAGTATATGGTATGCCATCTGGGGGTGCTTCAATTATTAATTTTGGAACGTGTCGTGGGCTGGTTTTTTCACGTAAAGTCTGTCGTATTTTTGTTTTTAATTCGTCAGTTAATTTATAACCTTCTTTTAAAAGCACAAACATCACAATTCGGATATCTCCTTCATATTGCTGGCCAATTACTAAACTATCAGCAATCTCCGGCAACTGTTCCACAACATTGTAGATTTCCGCAGTTCCAATGCGCACGCCACTTGGTTTAAGTACTGCGTCAGACCTACCCCAGAATGTAATCCCTCCCGTATCACTATGAATAACGATATAATCTCCATGACGCCACACATTTTTGCCTACATCCTTATAATAGTCGAAATAAGCAACTTTATATTTCGTCATGTTCTCATCATCGCCCCAAAAATAGGTAGGCATTGAAGGTGCTGGGGCTTCACATACGAGTTCAGCTTGTTCATCTTCTATTGGTTCTGCTCTGCCATCATAAGATTCGACTTTCATCGCTAACGCACGACCTTGTAATTCACCAGAATATACGGGTAATATTGGTATTGCTCCAGCAAAGCAACCATTAATATCTGTACCACCACTGATTGAGTTAAAAAACAAATCTTGTTTAATATCCCTATATACAAATTCAAATCCTTCAGGTGATAATGTAGATGCTGTTTGTGATATCTCTCTCAATGCACTTAAATCAAATTTTTCTCCAGGCTTAACCCTAAGACCCATTAGGTAATGAATATAGGCTGCACTAGTGCCAAATATAGAAACTTTATGCTTTTCAATTAATTCAAAAAACCTTAATGGCTCTGGATATAGTGGATTTCCATCATATAAAAATATTGTTGCACCCGTTGCTAAGGCACTGATAAGCCAGTTCCACATTTTGGCTGATATAAGGGTTACTTATATCATCATCCATGAGGGCGCAGTAATATAGTTTATAACATCGCTTCTCTTGCAGTCAGTAGATAAGATCAATTCTTTTAAATGATTAATTAATACACCCCCAGCGCTTTGAACCATACATTTAGGTTTTCCCGTTGTTCCAGATGAAAACATCACATATAAAGCATGATCAAAGGGTAATTGCTCAAATTCAAGAGTGGGGTTCTCTTCTTTTGAGATAAAATCGTCCCAATGTACCGCATTTGGAATGTGGCTTATTTTTGGCTTTCCATTAGTAATGTAAGATACTACTACTACTTTTTCTATTGAAGGAATAGCTTCAACCACACTTTTTGCATTTTCAGTGATATTAAACTCTTGATCTCTATAGAAATATCCATCGACAGTAAAGAGTACTTTTGGCTCAATTTGTCCAAACCGATCAATCACGGCGTTCGGTTGTAATTCTGCTCCACATGATGCCCAAGTTGCTCCAATGGCAGCAGTAGCTAACATGGCAATAGGAGTTTCGATCAAGTTTGGGATATAGGACACTACTCGATCTCCCACTTTAACGCCCATTTTCTTGAGAGATTTCGCTAAGCGAGCAACTTCTTTATATAGTTCTTCATAGGTAATTTGCTTCGAAACCTTGGTTTCTCCTTGAAAAATAAAAGCTAATTGGTTATCTTTATACTTGAGTAGATTTTGAGCAAAATTTAATCTTGATCCAGGGAACCATTTAGTTCCGGGGAAGATGCTTAAATCCTCAACCACTTTATCGTACGTTTTGGAAGCTATTATACCTCCAAAATCCCACATAGCGGCCCAAAAATCTTCAATCTTTTCTACAGACCATTTATATAGTTCTTTACCATCTTTAATGTTTTGACCGAAATCCTTATTTACTTTCTGGATAAATTTAGTGATCTCAGCATTCTTTATCCATTCTTCTGAAGGTTCCCATAATTTTTTTCTATCTGAAATGATTAACTCCTCTTTATTTATTATCTATTCATATTATTTCTACTAATTGCGTATTGAATAGTTAAATGAATGAATTTATAAAATATTAAGCGCAAAATCTTAAATTCATATAAATTTTAACTATCGATTGTCTATGATTAGGAATCAATGGTATGCAGTATTGGAATCTAAAGAGGTCCCAAAAAGCGAATTAATTGGGGTTACAAGACTTGGAGAAAAATTGGTTTTCTGGCGTAAGAAAAATGGAGATATCATTTGTTTAAAAGACATGTGTGCTCATCGTGGTGCAGCATTAAGTATTGGAAAAATTTGCAACAACGGAGACGAAGTAGAATGCCCCTTCCATGGTTTAAGATATGATGAGACGGGAAAATGTACAATAATACCTGCAAATGGAAAAAATACTCCCGTACCAGAGCGCTTTAAAGTTATAGCTTATCCTACCAGAGAAAATCATGATTTTATATGGATGTGGTGGGGAGACACTCAACCAGAATATCCTCCAGTTCCGTTTTTCCAAGATATTGATAAAAAATTCTCATATAAAACACATACCGAAATATGGCCAGTTCACTATTCTCGGGCAATAGAGAATCAACTGGATGTTGTTCATTTACCATATGTTCATCATAACACGATTGGGCGAGGTTATCAAACGCTTGTCAATGGACCATTAGTTGAGCCTTCTGAAGATGGAAATGAGTTCACCTTCTGGGTCTATAATCAAAAAGATAATGGAAAGACTGATCCTTTGAAACCTGAAGAATTTACTGATGAAATGAAAGTTTTTCACCTTCAGTTTAAATTTCCACATATATGGCAGAATTATCTCGGGGAAAAAGTCCGAATATTTATAGCGTTTGTTCCTGTAGATGAAACTCACACAAAATTTTACATGAGATTTTATCAAAAATTTCTAAGAATCCCCGTTTTAAAATCATTTGTTAATTGGTTAGCTAATAAATTTAATAAAGTCATCCTACATCAAGATAGAGATGTCGTTCTAACGCAACAACCAATCAAAACTCAATTAAAAATGGGAGAAAAGCTAATTCAAGGTGATAATCCCATCATGTATTACCGCCGTAGAAGAGAAGAATTATTAGCAAAAAATAATTTAATATCTTCATTTTAGCTGTGAGGATACTCCTTAAGAATTATTTTCTATTTAAGAAAGATTTTAATTTGTTTTTTGGTTCTCCAGAGCTAAAACGTTCTTGAAAAGCTTCTCCTTCCGATTGGAATCCTTTTACGTTATTGTAAGTTCCCAACTGAATTAAATGCTTACTTAAACCAATGGCTTTACCAGAATTTTGAATTATTAACCCCGATATTGCTTTAACTCTATCATCAAGTTCTGCTAAAGGTACAACTTCATTGATCAAGCCAATTTTTAAAGCTTCTTGAGCATCAATGACCTTTGAGGTATATATCAATTCTCTAGCTTTTAAAGGCCCAATCAAACGTGTTAATCTTTGAGTTGCTCCCGCAGCGGGAGTCAGTCCCCATTTAGTTTCGACTTGCCCGAATTTTGCGTTATCAGCAGCAATTATGAGATCTGCACATAACATTAATTCAAATCCCGCAGTAAGATTCAAACCCCTTATTGAAGCAATTACGGGGATCGAAAGGGTTTCAAATTTACTAAAAATATTCTGCAAATTTCTGGTCATATCTTTTGCTTTAGACTCATCTAGAGCCACTAACCAATTTATATCAAGCCCAACAGTAAAGATATCTTCCAGTGCAGTGGTAAATACTAAAACACGAATTTTATCCAAGTTTTTTCCAATATCTTCCTCTAAAATTTGATCTAATTCTCTAACAACATCAGGATCAAAAGCATTTTTCTTATTAGGATTATTTAGATAAAGCCAAAAAATCTTATCTTCAAGTTTGGTTATCCAGAATTTATAATCATTCATGTTTTTCAGTTATTTTATTTCGTTAGTAATTTGATATTAATGTGGAATATTTATTGAAACTTAATATTTGTTTATGGATTATTTCTTATATCATATTGATTACCAAGGGAATTGAAATTGAGTTATATTGATAAGGAATTTGATACGGTTAAAAATACTATAAAACCAAATACTCTGGATTCACTCAAAAAAGATTTTGAGTCCATGGGATTAAAAGAAGGAGCTGTACTCATTGTTCACAGTTCATTAAGCAAATTGGGATGGACTGTTGGAGGTCCAGTTGCCATAATTGATGCTTTAATGGATGTAATTACTCCAAAAGGTACCCTTATAATGCCTACCTTTACTTCAGGAAATACGGAACCATCAGGATGGAATTATCCTCCAGTTCCAGAGGAATGGTGGTCATCTATTCGAAAATATATCCCAGCATTCCACCCAGATAAAGCCCCCACAAGAGGTATGGGGACCATTTCAGAAACGTTTAGAAAATACCCAAATGTTATTCGGAGTAATCATCCAACAACTTCATTTGCAGCATGGGGTAAACATGCAAATAAAATAGTTAAAAATCATCCGTTAGAAAATGATCTTGGGATGGATTCCCCTTTGGGAAAAATCTATAAATTATACGGTCAAATTTTATTATTAGGAGTTCCACACTTAATTAACAGTTCATTACATCTTGCAGAATACTTATGTGATTATCCTGGAAAAAAATATATTGCTATCAGTTCAGCAATTTATGTAAAAAAAAAGAGAACTTGGGTAACTTGGAATGAATTGGATAATATTAGTGATGATTTTAATGATCTTGGGAGTGATTATGAACAATCGATAAATTATCAACCCCAAAAGGTAGGACAAGCTAAAGCTAGATTATTATCTCAACGAGAAATGGTTGATTTTGCTGTAAAATGGATAATGGAAAACAGAAAAGAGGATTAGTAAGTATATTTAAGATAAAATATCAGTTTTAATTTCTATTTAGTTTAAAATTCACGTATTCACATACCTTAGCTAAGGCATTTACCGGGCGATCCCAAAATTTAAAAAGTATAGCTCCGTTATTTCGTATACGCTTAGACCACGGACTGTCAAATTTCATTGGGCTCACGTACAGAATTGGAATCGAATATTTTTTGGAATTATTTAAAGTTGGTTGGAGCAATTTTTTTGCTATTTTATCTTGTTCCTCATCAGAATTAGTGGAAAAATCCGCATATTTGGCAATTTCCTCATTTTGCAAATAATCGTCCATAACATCTTGAAATCCAACAACACCATATTGAATTATCGCATCAATTTCTCCAGATTTCATTAGTATTTCTGGTAATGTAATATAGAAATAAGGTAAATTCATATCAAAGGTACAATCAATGGGATTTCTATAACTTGCTGTTGAGGGTAATATGTTTTTAAGTTCATCTTGTAAATTCTTTGAAAGTTCAGGAACTACAAGTCCATGTTGCTCAGCATTGTTTGCAACCATGGCACCAGGACCTCCAGAATTAGTTATAATTCCTAGACGATTCCCTTTTGGTAAAATTTCTTTTGATAAAATTAGTGCTATATCTAAAAATTCTTGAACATAATCCGTTTTTATTATTCCAGCTTCCTTAAAAACAGATCTATATATCTTTGAATCTCCTGCAAGTGAACCAGTATGACTTTGCAATGCTCGATTACCTGCTTGAGATCCACCTACATATATTCCTATAATTGGCTTTATAGGAGTTACTTGTTTACATATCTCTAAAAATTTCTTACCTCTTTTTAACTCCTCAATATATAAACCTATAACTTTAGTTTCAGAGTCATCCTTATAATATTCTAAGCAATCAACAATGTCGATATTAGCCTCGTTGCCAATTGAGAGACTTTTGCATAATCCTAAGTCTGCATCATCTGGAGCAAACCAAATATGAGAACTTAAGGTTCCCGACTGTGAAGCAATGGAAAAGTTTCCTTTCCGAATATGTTCCCATATAGCTATGTTAAAAGCAGAGTTTTCTTTTTCTGGTTCGAAAAAATTATTAAACACTCCTAAGCAATTTGGTCCAATAAATCTCATGTCATATTGGTTGGCAATCTTACAAATTTCTTCGGTTAAACTATTTTCCCGATCATCGATTAATTCTCGAAATCCTCCAGAGATTAAAATTATTTTTTTTATGCCTTTTTCACCAATTTCCTGAAAAATATGAGGGACAATCTTGGCAGGGAGCACAACTACTACCAGATCTGGGATTTCTGGAAGATCTGCAATTGATTTATATGCTTTATATCCCATTACCGAATCCATTTCCAAATGAATTGGATAAATATTTCCACTATAATTCGATTTAATCAAATTCATTATTTGGATTGAAGCTAAAGAGCCTCCCTTGTTGTTGGCACCAAAAAAAGCAATCGAAGAAGGATTTAAAAACCCGTGAAGGAAGTGATTTTTACTCATATGTTTTCACTTATATTTTAAAACATGTGATCATTTTAAAATCTAAAGGCTTAATTTACAATTATTAGTCCTTTATTGTGCGGGATAACACATGAGTGAGATTGAATTTCAGCTCAGAAACTTACTAATTGAGATTTTTAATACTCACGAGCTCAATAGATTACCAATCGATTATGGAAGTGAAAATATTTTTTCAGATCCAATTTTTGGTGCTTCAAATGGAGATGACGCAATATTTCATAAATTTAAAGAGGTTGTGGGATTAAAGCATCTTACTCCATTGGAGATGTGGGAAGCTAATGGATTTACAGGGAAAGCAGAGAATATTAGAATTGTATCAATAATATTTCCATACAGCAATAGTATTCGTGAAGCGAGTAAAAATGCCGATAAGATCCCAGCTGATGAATACTGCATTGGACGAAATCAAGCAGATAGGTTCATGGATGTAGTATTAAAGGAAGTCATAAAATTTTTTCATAAAAATGGATTTATAGCCACCTCTGGAATGCTTAGCGATACATTTAATGTTAAAACAGGGCGAAAAATATATTCTAACTGGTCAGAAAGACATATTGCGTTTGCAGCAGGTCTTGGAACATTTAGTCTTCATGAGGGATTAATCACCGAAGTTGGTTGCAACGTGCGAATAACATCTGTCCTTACAAATGCTCCCATGATAATAACTAAAAGAGTTAGTAATGAGCCATATGGAAATTGTCTTTTTTATTCGAAAGGAACTTGTAAAAAATGTATTGAAAGATGTCCTGCAAACGCTATTACTGAAGAAGGACATGATAAGTTTAAATGTGCAGAGTATGGGCGTTATATAAGAGAGAGTGTAAGAGAAAGGTTAAAACCATATATTCAACCAAAATGGACCCGTTTTAATGGAGTTTTAAGAAAAAGGCAGCCACCTGTCGGTTGTGCTTTTTGTCAATTTGATGTACCCTGTATGGGAGAAAATCCTAACTCAAAATAGTATAATGAGCTTTACTATCAACTAATTTTTAAGGATTTTTAGGTTCACCTAAATTTAAATATATTCTTTGATATTAATAATTTGAATAAAACCTTCATTCAAGGTGAAGATTATTAAAGTTTTAGTATATGGAGCGGGAGTTATTGGGAGCATTTTCGCTTACACTTTAAAGAGTGGTGGAATAGACACTTCTATCCTTGCGAGAGGAAAACGGTTAACAGATTTAAAACAACACGGTCTTGTCATTCAAGATGGTATTTTTGATAAAGAATATAAAACAGATATTAACATTGTAGACAAACTAGAAAAAGATGATTATTACGACATAATCTTAGTGATCATGCAACGACAACAAGTTAGCCAGATTTTATCCATACTAAATGAGAATATCAGTCCTACCATAATCTTCACGGGAAATAATCCGAGTGGAGCTAAAGAATACTTAAATTTCATAGAAAAAGATAGAATTCTTCTTGGATTCGGTGGTCCTGGGGGATACAGGGAAGATTTCAAAATTATTGCTGCATATGTAGAAAATGCCATATTATATGTAGGAGAACTTGATGGTGCCATTACTGAGCGTTTAATAACTATCGAGAAGGAATTTACAAGAGCAGGATTCAAGGTTGATTTGAGTGCAGATATCGATTCGTGGCTGAAAACACATATGGCTTTAATCGCTCCATTAGCCATGGGGGGTTATGCAGCGAAAAATCGAGATACATCACTCGGAAAAGATACAGAACTCATTAATTTGGCAAAAAAAGGATTTAGAGAAAGCATTAAAGCACTAAAAGATTTAAATATCACGATTCTACCAAAGAAATTTAAGACTCTGTCTTGGATCCCTACACCTATTATAAGGAAAAAGATTTTAAATCTCATAAATTCTGAATTTGGGAGAATCGCTTTATCAGGACACGCGAATGCTGCAAAGCAAGAAATGAGGAGACTTACAGACGATTTTATTGAAATTATAAAAGACGCTAAGATAAAAATGGATGCAAACCAAAAGCTCTATGATTTAAGTTTTGCAATTCAATATCCCTGATGCTTGAATTCACTTCTAATGATTATTTATTATTTTTCTTTTATTATTCTTGGCTTGTAAATTTTTTTTTTAGATTCTATGATTAAATTTTCCTCTTGTAAAGGGCATATTGAAAAAATCGGTCCGGAAGTTAGAGAAAATAATGAGGAAATATATTTTGATTTATTGGGTTACTCTCTTGATGATTTGAAGAGATGGAAACGCAAGAAAATCATATAAGAAATAAGCTTAAGAGTGTGAAAAACTTATAATTAGGTTAAGCATTAACTTTAAAATAATAACTATATAAAGTTGTAAGTAATAATGGGAGAAGAAGAAAAAAAGGAGAATTTTCTAGATTCATTAAACGATAAATTTCTTGATTTCGTGGGAAATGCGTTTGGAGAATCTGGTCGTGAATTCATGGAAGAAACAGCAGAAAAACTTAAAGATTTCTCATCCACATCCATTAAAAAATTCATGGAATTTTCGGATTCAGTATTAGAGAACTTAAAACTCACTGACAATGAACAAGTCATGAAAGCAAGAGATTCGGTTGAAGACATGCTGAAATCAGCCGGATTAATTGAAGATGACGAAGATGATTTTTAGATAAAATTTTAATTATTTGTATTTATTTTAAATCTCTTATTTATTTTTATGCATTTTAAGCTATAGATAAGGCCGATCTTTAATTTTTTTTCGAGCTCCAAACTTTTTAGCTTGTAAAATCCATCCTAAATTACCCATTTTTGTATAAAGTGAATAAGGCATTACTTTTTTTCCTACCAGTTCTATAGCTTCCTCTGGAATTATATCACCTTTAGCTAAAGCTGTAGCTGCAATATCAAACCCAAGGATCAAATTTTTCACCATTCCACCAGCTTTTTCTAACGCTCTACCACCAATAACACCCCCCATCCCAAGCGTTAAGGCTCCTTTCCAATCAAAACCTACATCTCTTGCAAATATCTCGCTAATTCTTGCTGCTACAAAATTATGCTGTGTCTCTGGAAAACCGCAGTTAATGATTACTGCGAACGCTTGACTCTTTGAATTTTGCATTGCTTTTCTATGATCCCTTATTAATTCCAATGCTTTTATAACTCCCGCGGGTAAGCAATCAACATATAGAGGAAATGAGAGAATAATTAGATCAGCATCATCAACTTTCATTAATAATTTCTGTTGCCCAACATCTTTTCTAATGAGTCTATACACAAACTCCCGCTCAATTATTAATCCATTTTGTTCTAATTTTAGTAATAAAAAATTTCCGAGAGAGAATGATGCACTTGATGAGGTTTTCGGACTTCCTACGAGCAGCAAAACTTTATTAGGTTTACTCATAAAATTTGTTCTACCTCCACCAATGATTTATTGAAATTATTACAAAATTCTGATATATCTTGGTCAAGTGTAAAAATAATCGCTTTCTGATACGGGCTCCACATATTAATTGCGTTTCGTGCTACTAATGTCTTAAATACTTCTTCTTTCTCATTATCAGGCGTATCTAGGATCCCAATTGCTATTAAGGATTGTTGCTTTTCGTATCTTCTAACATGATGGACTTCCCCATTTACTTTCATAAAATATGGTAAAACACGAGAAATTTGTCTATCTAAAGTTTCTTTCAAAATAGATGAATAGCCACCAAATGTAATAGGAGTAATATATATTATAAGATCACTATGAATCATTTCTCTTACAATTGTTTCTTGGTAATCCTTAATGACACACTCACCAGGTGTCTGAATCCAACATCCAAAACAACCCGTACAAAATGCTAATTCTATATCTTCAAGATTTATGGAATTTATATCCCAATTTAATTTCTTAAGTTCCTTAATCATGGATTCATAAATCATTGCAGATTCAGCGTTGTCTTTTTTACAACCAACCAAAATTAAAGCTTTCATATTGTATTCAATTTAGTATTCTATATTAATAGATAGTACACCAATAATTAATTGTGAATATAAATTTAGTAAAAATGAGCAATGAAAAGAATTAGATATTTTATATATTATAAAACTTTAGCATTTTTTAAGAAAGATTTGATTTCATCCATAGTAGCATTAAATAGTTCAGAGATTACTTGAATAGAAATTTCCTCGTTCATTCCAGCTGCCTTGTAATCCTTGTATAGTTGCACCCATGTCTCTTTTTGTGCATATCTCTGAGGATGCTCTTTTTGAACATGTTTCCAGTATGGATGCTTTAATTCAATTCCACAGTAAGGACAAAATCGTGATTCGGTCTCATCTGACATAATATTACCACTTATGTTATAATTGATATATTTATTTCGGAATAATAGTATTAAGATATTTATTCTTTAAAAATTTTTAATTTCGAAATAATAATTTAAATATTATTTAGGGACCTTTAATAATAAAATTTTACAATATTACCAGTTATTTCTTAAATCCTTTTTTGTGAGTTTTCTAACGTGATTTACTGCCCAAATGACAAATTTATAGCATGTTTTTTCCCAAACTCTATTTTTTTGATATTGAATAAATCCTTCTGGAGTACTGAAATCATATCCACATAAACGAGAGCAAAGTACTGATTGAAATTCTCCTTCAAAGTCACTACAATATTTAGATGCTTTTAAGTATGCTATTACCATTTGCCCATCGTCCATTTTTTTATCACCACCCATTATAACTCCGATTGCGGCACATGCTCCTGTAACGGCTCCACAAGCCCCTTGCCATCCATCTTTGGCCTTATAACCCCCAAAACCACCTGCTAATGGCATCGCAAGGTTATGAAATAAATATGAGTCTACTCCTAAAACATCCAAAATGTTTGTTAGAGTTAATTCACAACAATTAACCCCCTTTCTCATAGCGGGAAGTTCTTTCCTCAGTTTTTCAAGTCTTTCATCAAATTTATTGTTTATCTCATTTTCCATTTAATTTACACCTTCTGAGGAGGTTTATAACCAGTATTCAATATAATCTTTATGGTGAGACGAGCAATATTTCCCACAAGTTCAGAACAATGCTCCATCATTCCTGA
>CAZBPC010000019.1:0-12614 GCA_964493715.1 uncultured archaeon | reverse complement strand
TGGTGAGACGAGCAATATTTCCCACAAGTTCAGAACAATGCTCCATCATTCCTGACTTGAATGCTTCCTTTAATTCCTCTGCACTCCATAAATTGAAAGTTCTACCAACTAATTTGTTTTGCACATCATGACAACGACATGATCCATAAATTTTAACGTACTTATCATGTAATTTCTTAACCAAGGTGTAAGCTTTCATTGGTTTATTCATATCTTCAAAATCATCCTTTCCACGACCAAATAGATATCCGATAACCATGGAACCCCCCACAAGAGCTCCACAAGAACCATCTCCAGTTAATCCTAATCCATCTGCTAATCCACTTGCCGCTAAAAAGACATCCTCATTCCAAATGCCAAGGGCTTCAAAAGTTGCAGCTATAGCAGTTTGGGCACACCCTGTACATTTTTTCTCATAAGTTTTCCCGAGTTGATATGCTTTTTCCAATATTTCTTCTTTATGAACAATCATAATTGATTAAAAGATTACAACATTTATTATAAAAATTATTAAATCATTCCACTAATTTAAGCAATCATAATGAGAGAGAAGCAACATATGATCAAATCACCTATAGCGGAGAAGTTTAATTTCTTTATAGATAAAAATTTAAACTTTTTCTCAGATCTTTATTTTTATTGTGGATTATGTATACCAAATGCCCTAATAATGCGATTAAATTAGGTATAAAGAAATAAATTGTATCTTTTAGATAAGTTGATAGTTAAATATGAAAATTTTTATTAGGATTATAGTTATTTTTGATCAATTTTAACTTTTACATATTCGAATCCTAAAATGAAAGAATTATATGAACTCGGAATTGTATTCCGCGGATTTATTTTAGTTAAGTATATATTTAAGGAGATTCCAGAATCCAAAGGTTCAAAAGATCCAAATAAGGATTTAAGAGGTGCATTTATTTCTGCCATCAATACGTTCGCTAAAAATGCTTTCAATAACATATCGTTAGAGTATTTAGAATCAAAAAATATCTTGTTCATTTTTAAACCACGTGAAATTAAAGCTTCAGACTGTAATTGTGCAGAAACTATAATTTTATACGGGCTTACAGATAAAAGGAAAAAAGATCAAGATAAATTAGTCAAGAAATTCTTAGAGAAATCTGAACCTATAATAGAATCTTTCATATCAAAATATTCGAACAAGGATTTTACGGAGTTAGATCAGTTTTCACCATTTCAGGATGAGATTCCAGTTTTTTTTTCTAATTAATATTAGCCGAGCATAAATTTATTGGGGTGTTAATCGCCAACCTTTGGGATTTGACTTGGAATATTGTATGATACCATGTTCTTTTAACAAATCTACTTGTTCTTCAACATCTGATTCACTGTAGCCTAAAATGGTTACTTCATTGATCAATTTTGTTCTGGTGGGAATCAATTTGAGTTTCTCGAGATTATGCATAATAATGTACCTGAGATTTTCGTCAATTTTCAATTGTTCTTCAGATTTATCTGGTGCTTTTTCTTTTTGTAATGCACGAATCAAATCAGCTCCTTTTGAAGTGGTCTCTTCAACAATTTCAGTTTTAATATTAACAAAAGCTTTTGGTTCTTGTATAACTCCTCCAGGACTAATTTCCTCTTCAGAAAGGCTCCATAAAGAATATGTTATCTTCTCATAAGTGCCAGGTTTTTGATTTTTCATTAATTCAAATTCATTTTTTATATTTTCTTTTAAATACCCAATCTTCTCTAACTCTTTTGTAACTCCATCAATGACCCTTGTTTCATCTAAAATTTTAAAAATATAGTCTCGAAGATTTGTTGGAACTGTCTTTTTTTCTCCAGGTGGTTTTAATTCCTCTTCAATAGCTTTAGGTTTTTCACTTTTAATGGGACCCATTTTATCGGGTACATCTAATTTTGGTTTTTCTCCCCATTCAAAATCAGAAACGCACCTCAAACTTCTATCATACCCTCCAAAAATTATGTAAATTAGACCCCTCTCAGAATCCAACATCGGAGAGACAATTTTTATTGAATTTGATATAGTAGTTTTCCATTTCAGTTCAAAGTTTTTTGAGTCTATTTGTTGATTATGATATATACGTAAAGTTCCATCTGAGCAACCAACAATGATTTCTTTGGCATTATCTCCATCTATATCGGCGACTCGGATTGAAATCGGTCGACCGCTTTCAATTTCGATAGAATTAAGTTCTTCTCCGTCTGCATTATAAATTCTTATCTTTGAATCATCTGAGCCAACAATAATATCATTATACCCATTATTTACTACATCTCCAATGTCAATAGCATTAATTTGGGATTCAAGTTCTCGTTTCCATATTATATCTGGTGTTCCTTCTTTTATTTGTATCATTTGTAACATTCCATTCTTTGTTCCTATAATTAATCCTTGGAGAGGATCTTTAAAGTCAGATAATTTTAAACATCCAGAAGCACAAGAAGTCACCCAAGAATCATAATATAATACATGTATAGGAGATATTGCATCAATATTATCAAAGATTTTTACTGTTTTGTCTTCACCACAATGAATTAATTCGATATTCCCATCATTCGTTAAATCTCCCGCAGTTACACACAAGATCTTCCCAGAAGAGCGATAATTCATTATGGTTGCTAGTTTATTTATCCCTTTGACTAATTTCAAAACGAGAAAATTACCATCACCAGCTCCTACTAATATCTCATCGCATCCATCACCCGTGATGTCGATCGGATAACTGCAACGACACCATCCATCAAATGAAACGCTATCTAATATTTGCATTTCATCATCCATCAAGTAGAGCGTTTTATCATGTCCACCAAAAACAAAGAATCGCTTTTCATCGCATTTTAAAGTAGAGCACGTTAGTACAGCTTCCGGAGCTTCAAACAGCCACTTTAAATTAAATCGCTTTTTTAACGTTGACATAATTATGAAAAATAATAATTGAGGTTATAGAATTTTTCTTATAATTTAATTACTATTACAAATAAATAATCCACTTATCTATAAATATAGAAGTTATCTAAAAAATATTTAATCCTTGTGTTAATAAAATTAGTAAAAAAAAAAAAAATTATAATCCTAATTGAGCATCGCTGGGACTATATTCGCCAGTACCGTTTATCTCATATGTGATTTCTAATCGTTCTTCGGCTTCAAGCTTTTGGATCGTCCATTTGAGTGTATCACTTCCAACTTCATCTGTAATCTCTGGTTTTTTCGAATAAGTACCATATTCAAAACTATCTGGTACTTTATCCATTAAAACTAAGTTCTGAAGAGCAGCTGTACCAATGTTTTCTACTAATAAAATAATCTTATAATGTCCTAATTTACCAATAGGCACAACTTCTTTTCCAATTCTGAATCTTCTTCTCAAGTGAAGTGCTTCTACAACAGGTACTTCAGGTATAAATTCTAATTCAGAAGACATAGGAAAAGTATTGGCGTTATAGATTATTTCTGACTCAAACTTCGCATCTTGGACAGGATTCACACAATGGATTGGATATTCAAATTGTAAACTGGATTCTGGTTGGAACATTCCTGTTTCTGAATTTCTCAAGTCCTTTAATGAGATTTTAAATACGTTCCCATCAAAAGAAACAGCATTAGAACCTAATTCAAGTTCACTTTCATTCCATAATAACTTAATTTCATTAGCTTTTGGAGGTTGAAATTCGTCAGTGAAATACTGTTGGGTGACCTTTACTTCATTTAATGGAGCAGAGCCATTGTTTACAATTTTAAGCGTGGCAATAAGATCTTTCTCCTTGTAAGTAGGTACTTGATCAATATCATAAGACATAGTTCCTGTCATGCTGGCAATTTCTAAAATAACATCTGAGATAGTTGTTGAACCATTAACAAGAGTTTGAAAATCAGGCATGACTCTGAACTCAAGTTTCTTTCTAAAAGCAGGATATTCTTCAGATTCGAACTTCCATTTGTTAGAGTGCCATTGTGCGCCTGCAGGAAGGAGTGAGACGTCATTTGGATCAATATCTACAAATTTGGTTTTTTCATCATCAGGGGAGTATACATCCGCATTAAATAATTGAATAATAAATTCAGATGCATTTTCAAATACTAATTTGCAATCCCATTTCCCTGGCTCTGCATCAAGTTCTACTGTATCAACATAGAATCGGTTTCGAGTATAAGCATCATATTTATCAATATCTAAACCTCCGGCAAATGACGAGGATCCTTGGTATGTAATCTCAATTGGACCTGTATTTCGGGCTGCTATATCAGATACAGTGATACTGCTTGTAAACTTCAAAACAGCCGTACGATCTGGTTCTAATTTATCGATAGTCCATACTACCTTATCACCTTTCACATCTGCGCGTCCTACAGAAGTGTTCCTAATCATTGTTCCTTTGAAATCGGATGGGATTGACTTAACTATTTTAACGTTAGATATCACTTTTTCAAACATAGAGCGTAACCCAATTGCAAACCAAACTACGTTCTCTTTATCAATGGAGATTCCAAATGATTCTAAGGAATATTCTGATGCATTCGTTCCTCCATCGGGATAAGTTTCATCTTCTTCTGGTTCTTCTTCCTCTTCTTCCTCTTCTTCCTCTTCTTCCTCTTCTTCTTTAACTATAGCTTTTACCTTAGAACCCGCTTTACTCGTTTTATTTTTTAATTTTCCCAGATCTGCTTCAATATCCTTCACAGTTAAAACATCATCTGCATTTGGGAGGGTATTAACGTATTCTTTTACTAAAAGTAGATTAGGAACTTCAGCTTTAATCTGAAATTTGTGAGTTTCAACATTTGTTGCATCGTCAGTACCCAATTCTCGGATTTTAATATTTTCTGAAGCTAAATCGGTCTTATCAATATTTTTAAGCGTGATGTCAATATCCCAGATTCTATCTTTCTTACTGGGATTTTCTATGTTTAGATTTCCTTGAAAGTTCATAGTTTCAATGTTAGAGTCATGATCTAATTCTACACTTACATTTTCAACAATCTTTACTAAACCTAATAAACCCTCACGATTTCCATCTTTTAATAAGATGGACCCTTCTAAAGCGCCAGTATCAGCATCATAAGTTTCAATCACGGGAGTTGATAGATCTCTATCAATCAAAGTGACCTTTCCATCATCCATTTGTGAACGTTTTAATCCTTCAGCGATTTTTTCTTCCTTTGCTTCAGAGGCATCCCAACCATAACCCCGTGTTGGTTCTTCGTGAATTTTCTTATCTTTCTTTCGTGCCATTGTTCATCATTTTTTTATATTTTTGTTAAATTATTAGAATTTATTTATCATTTGATAAAATAATTTCATGTGTGTAATAATATACTTACTATAATTAAAAAAGCTTTTTTATATATACTATCAAAATTTGTCGGAGTTAGATCATAGAAATCTTTTTTCGAAGTTGTCTTTTCCATCTGGAAGAAAATGAGGCTCAATGAATTTATATCCGCACATGGGACAAGTTTTTGTTGTTTTTTTAGATGTAGGATCTAAACCTCTGAAACTATATCCACATACAGGACAAGTTATTATGAAATCTTTTCCTATTCCTTTAATTTTAATTTTTTTTTCCATTATTTTTCTTTTTTTGAGTGATTAAGATTAAAACTAAATCATTTACATTACATCCAGTAGGACCTGATATTATTTCAGTTCCGATTGCCTTAAAGAACGCATTTGAATTATTATCATCAAGAAATCGCGCTGGATCAATTTTTTGATACGAAATTTTAGAGATCGTGTCATTATCTATTAAACAACCCATCGCATTACTATTACCTTCAAGACCGTCAAGATTTGCACCTATAATTACATGGTTATATTCAAATTTAGAATTTTTAACTTCATTTGAATAACTTAGTAACATTTCTTGATTTCTACCACCAACTCCTTCCCCTTTAATTGTAACTGTAAGTTCTCCCGTAGCTATTAGTGCTAATTTTTCAATACCTTTCTCATTAAAAAATTTTATTTTTTTAGGAATGATTTGAGATAATTGAATTCCAAAATTCCTAGCTTCACCTGATAAATTATTGGAGAAGTAGTCAACAAGGAATTCTTGCCTTTCTAAAATGGGTTTAAGTACTTGAATAACAGATTCAACGCTACCAATTAAATAATTCTTTACTCGTGAAAACGAGGGAAACCTTTCTTTAGGAGTTTCCAATTTTGGGTTGTTTAAGCCTTCCTCAATTACTTTATGCACGGAAGAGGGTGATCTATTCCAAACTTTATATTTTTTAAGAATTCTTTTTGTGTCTTCAAATGTAGATGAATCAGGAACGGATAGTCCAGATGCGATCGAACCTAAATCATTTCCAACGACATCAGAAATAATTAGCGCTATAAACATAGCACCACTTTTATCATATATTCTTTTCGCTAAATTTCCTCCTTTTATAGAAGATAAATGTTTCCTTACAACATTTATTTCTTGAATTGAAGCACCTGACGCAATAAGGAGGGAATTCATAATTTTTAAATCCTCCAATTTTATACCTGATCTTGGTAATGGTAAAAGAGCTGAACCGCCTCCTGAAATTAAGCATAAAATAAGATCCTTGGAGGTAGAGTTGTCAATAAGCTCCATCATCTTTCTTGTTCCTTCCAGTCCTGATTGATTGGGAATTGGGTGTGATGCAACATTAATCTGAACATTGCCTGTCATATTATAAGTGCCTACATCTTGATTTTGTGGAACATTTATAATTCCCTGATATTGGAGATTGGGAATTTTTAAAAGGAGTTTTTCAAGAGAAAAAAACATATCTGCACTTGCTTTTCCACCGCCGATGATGTAAATAGATTCAAAATTCTCTAATGGATACGCATCATCTTGAATGTATAATGTGGTATTCATAACTTTTATAGATTTTTCAATCAATTTTCTAGGGCTCACTGATTGGATTGCTTTTTCCAAACAGTCTAAACAGGTTTTTCTAAGATTTAATTCTATCTCCGTTAAATTGCCAGATAATAATTGCTCCAAATTTTTGATTAACAAATTTGTCATGTTAAATACTCCTTATGTAAGAAAGTAAACATTGCATTTAATTAAACTTATAATTGGTTGTATTATTTTCATCCATAATATTATAAGATTTGAAAACATAAAAATTAATGCAGTCGAGTGTAAAATGACCGAAATGTATGATATTGCAGTTATTGGAGCTGGTCCGGGAGGATACCATACAGCAGTGAGAGCAGCGCAATATGGAGCAAAAGTGGCTTTGATTGAAAAGAGAAATTTGGGAGGTACGTGTTTGAATTGGGGATGCATACCCACCAAGGCGCTATATGCATCCGCTGAATTAATCCAGTCAATAAGAGAACATTCGGAAGAATTTGGGGTAACATGTGAACCGAAGATAGATTTTGCCAAAGCTGTAGAAAGAAAGAATAAAGTTGTTAAAGAATTGGTTGATGGCATTGCTGGACTTGAAAAAGCTTGGAAGAACGATGTGTATAATGGTCATGGTAAAATCATTGGTGGAAATGCGAATGATGGTTTTGATATTACCATTAGCGGAGAAGAAACTAAGAATATAAAAGCAAAGAGAATAATTATTGCAACTGGATCATCTCCAGCTTTGATTCCCGCCTTCAACATTGATCATAATAGAATATTAACAAGTGATGATATACTACACCCTGATTTTAAAAATGTCCCAGCAAGATTATTAATTATAGGAGCTGGAGTAATTGGGTGTGAATTTGCCAATATTTTTACAACATTTGGTTCTAAAGTCACTATGTTAGAATATCTATCAACCCCGATAGCTACAGAGGAACCCATGGTTATTAAAGAACTCCAAAAGAAGTTAGTTTCAATGGATATTGAAATAAAACTATCTCAGAATGTATTATCTGTTGAAAATACAGGCTCTGGAGTAAAAGCTACGACATGTTCTGCAGATGTTCCGCGAGATCAAGTTGAAAGTGCCGAAAAATCGTATTTTGAAGCGGATTACTGCTTGGTTTCAATTGGAAGAGCTCGCGAATCTAAAGATTTAGGTTTAGAAGAATTGGGTATTGAAACAAATAGAGGCGCAATAACAATCGATCAAAAAACTTGCGAAACTTCGGTTAAAGGTATTTATGCAATTGGTGATGTTGCTTTATCTGGAGCACCAATGCTTGCCCACATTGCAAGTTATATGGGAGATGTATCCATAGCAAATGCTCTTGCAAGTATTGGAGGATTTCCTATAAAGGAAAGAACTACTGATTATAAAGTTGTCCCTGCTACTATTTTTACGAGCCCAAATATTGGCTCTGTTGGCCTACGTAGAAAACACGCAAAAGATTTAGGTATAGATGTAGCAATGGGACGATTCTCATACTCGTCCTTAGGAAAAGCGAAGTGTGCAGGGCACGAAGAAGGATTTATCATGATTTTAGTTGATAAACAAGACCATAAAGTAATTGGAGCTTCTTGTATTGGTGCTGAAGCATCAGAATTGATTGCAGAAATTACTTTAGCAATGCAACATGGACTAACCGTTCATGATATAGGTGAAACAATCCATAGTCACCCCACAATGTCAGAAATGGTTCTCGAAGGTGCAGAGGACGTCTTTGGCTTCGCTATTCATAAAAAAGGTAGACCTGAACTTCATTAAATTTATTTTTCTCTTTTTTTGAACGATATTCAATATCAATTGACATCGATTTCATCAATAGATTAACGTATAATAATTAAATATGTTGAATTTTAAATTTTTCATTAAAAAAGAAATTTTAAGAGATCTTAATCACTTCAACTCTGAGTCGCACCTTATTAATTAAATTCTAATAGGACTCAACAATTTTCCAATCTTTAAATTATATTAAGTACTTAATTAAATGATTAATTATGAAAGAAGATTCAAAAAAGAAATATATAGGAACTTTGCCTCAAGATCAGTTATTAAAATTATATGCAAGACATGTGAATGCACCAAAAGTACGTACATTTAAAGGATTTGGATTTGGTGTAATGCCTGGAGAAAGAAGTGGAATAAAATTTAAAACATTAGCAGGTATTAAATCTTCAGATCCACCTTTAGAAATTTATAATTGCAGATCCAGTGGCGGTGTTTTCAATCTTGGTCATAGTAATCCTCAAATTGTCCAAGTACTAAAGGATGCATTAGATAGTGGATTAGATATTGGGGATCATATGTTATTATCAGAATGGAGAGCTCTATTAGGTAAAAAATTAGCAGATTTGATGCCTCCGGGAATTACAAGAACAACTTTTGGAGTAAGCGGTGGTGAAGCCATAGATACAGCAATAAAATTTTCACGTGCATTTACTAAAAGGAAGGGTTGTGTATCTGCTAGAGGAGGTTATCATGGTCACACAGGATTTGCTTTATTAACAGGAGATCCTGAATTCAGAGAAACTTTTTTATGGCATAATCCCGATTTTAAACAAGTAACTTTTGGGGATGCTGATGCAATGAGGAAAATTGTAACAGAGGAAGATTCTTGTGTCATTTTAGAAACAATTCCGGCTACAGGAGGGGTTTTAATTGCACCAGAAGGTTATTTCGCAGAAGTTCGTGAAATTTGCGATGATAAGGGAGTTATGTTAATCATAGACGAGGTTCAGGCAGGTCTAGGACGAACGGGTCAGTTCTGGGCGATTTATGGAGGGATGTATCCCAATGAAAAAGTGATTCCTGATTTTATCGTTTGTGGGAAAGGAATGAGTTCTGGTATATATCCCCTTTCTACTTGTTCTTATAAATCTTTTATAGAAAAAGAAATATTCAATGAAGATGCGTTTATTCACATTTCGACAACGGGAGGTTCTGATTTAGGATGTGTTGTCGCTAACACAATGCTAGACATTCAATCTGATCCAAAATTCCTTGAACATGTTAGAGAAATGGGGAAAATTTTTGGGGATGGCTTGAAAAATATTGGAAATGATTATCCTGACTTAATTAAAGACGTTAGAGGTAGAGGTTTAATGTGGGGTGTTGAATTTCATGAAAAGGACCAATGTCAAATTTCAATGCTTCAGATAATAAAAGAAGGAGTTTTATTGAATTATTGTGGGAATAAAAAAGATACACTTATTATAATGCCTCCTTTAATTGTTCAAAAAAATGAGATTGAAGAAGTTCTTATTAGAATTAGAAATGGGATACATAAATTAAGAAAATAAAGGTGAGAGATTAACATGTGTGACACATATGTTGCTTTAAGCAACTACACTAAAGATGGGAATGTTATTTTTGGTAAAAATAGTGATCGTTTTGGAGCAGAAGCTCAATTGATAACGTATGCTCCCAAAATGAGGTATCCTAAAGGGGATATCTTAGAATGCACTCATATTAGCATTTCTCAAGTATCAGAAACCGCTGCTGTTTTATTAAGTCAACCTTACTGGATGTGGGGTGCTGAAATGGGTGCAAATGAGCACAATGTAGTAATAGGAAATGAAGCTATTGCTACAAAGGAACCACTTAATGAAACAGGGTTATTGGGAATGGATTTATTACGACTTGGGCTCGAACGGGGAAAAACTGCTAGGGACGCATTAGAGATTATTATTAAACTATTAGAAACATACGGTCAAGGGGGAGCACATAACAAAAAAGGAATGAACTATCATAATTCTTTCCTTATAGCAGATTCAAAAGAGGCATATGTCTTAGAAACTGCTGGTAACTGGTGGATCGTAGAAATTGTTAAAGATTTTCGTTCGATCTCAAATAATGTCTCAATTAGGGGAAAAGGAGATATAAGAAAAGAAGGAATCATTCAGCACGCGATTGAACAAAACTACTGTAATGATGATAATGATTTCGACTTCAAATTGATTTTCTCGCCATCTAAGTTACCTGATGTATTTCCTCTCGATAGTAGAGATGGATGTTCTTTAAATCAATTAAAGCAAAATCACGGAAAAATTACGACAGAGATGATGATGAACTTTTTAAGAACACATGATCCGGTAAGGATATGCATGCATCAACGTAATGATCAATCAACTGGTTCTCAGGTTTCTGAATTAAAAAAAGGGAATCTTCATTCAATTCACTGGTTAACTGGTAGCACAATACCATGTCTGAGTATATATAAACCTTATGCCTTTTCCATAGAAGACCAAGAGACCATGCCCGCAAAAAAATATAATGAAATCAATTCGAATTGGTTTTGGGCAAAACACGTAGAATTTGTCGCTCCTTTTATAAAAAAACCGAATGCAGAGAATTTAGAGAGAGATGTTTATTATAGTAAACTTAGAGAAATTGAAAAAGAACTGATACACAGCATTAAAAAATTAGAACTTCAAGAAAAATCAATTTCTCCAGAAGAATATCTTAAAAGAATGAGTTTAATAAATGAATCTGCTTGGAGAAAATCCAAATCTGTAATTAATACTTAAAATGAATACAAATTTCATGAATTGATTATATTGGCAAATGTTTTTAACATCTTAATAACTGGTTTCGAAAATCAAGGTATTCATAATGTAGTAAGATTCTTTGAGGAATACGGCCAAGCATCACATTTCATTAAAAAAACCGTGATCAATAAAAAAAAAACAAGCATAGGGGATGATGGCACTAAAATCGCTACTATCAGATATTTAATTGAAAGTAGTATTTATTCTACAGAACCAGAATATGATATAAATGATGAAATTTCTCCAATTATTCCAGAGGAAGGAGTACACTTAGTTTTTGGATTGGATCCATTGGAAGTAGTAAATTATTTGAAATTGATTTCTGAGAGAACATTAGTAATATTAAATGCTAATCTTAATTCTTACAATGAAAAGGTAAGCCATTCAGTTGGAGAAATTGTTGAATTATTAGATGAGTATGTTAGAAGGACAGTTTGCATGGATTTCGAAGAACTTGCGCTCATAAAATTCAATAAACCACATCTTGCGAGTTTTATCATGACAGGGGTTACCATAAAAGAGTTCAATGGTTTCTTCAGAAAAGATTTGGCTTTAGAAATCTTAATGAGCATGCAAAGTGAAGAACCAAATGCAATTAAGTCATTTGAGATAGGATATAATTTGATTTCATGAGATCATGGACTATGATAATTTTATTTCTTAATGAATGCTAACCTAAAAGACGCTAATTTTCCTTTCACAATTTTGATTTCTCTAAATGCTCCCACCAAATTTGTATTCGAATATCCTCCCAACCCAAGTGCTGGGGTTTGAACTACAAATGGTGCAAACATTTCAATATCTTTTGGATTTGTATAAAGTTCAGAGTATAAATCATAATAAATTGCTGCTGGATTTTCTATTTTTTTCAAGCTAAAAGGGGGAGCATTCAAGACGTGAGTTTTAATATCGGAATCTTCCAATCTAAATTCTTTAAGTTCATGAGTGTGCCCCGAGAGAGTAAGAATGCAATGATCTTTACAAAAATTAACTAACTTTTCCCAATTTGCTGAAACTGTACCATATTTAACATTGAAATTAATATCTATTCGAGCGTTAGTGCGCTTTTTACCGAGTTTTTTAATTACTGATTCTTTGAATTCATCAAATTTACTAATAAAATCATTTTTAGACTTTTTAAAAGCAATTCTGTCAAAGATGCTCAAATTTTTTTGAATATTAATTGGGGGTCCGTGAGTGAATAAGAATACATTATC
>CAZBPC010000018.1:0-47820 GCA_964493715.1 uncultured archaeon | reverse complement strand
TTGGTTACCTCGATTTAAAAATAATGTCATGCCATTTTTAGCTCAAGAGGAAATGGGTTTATCATTAGACTCAACAACACTTGGGAACACTATTCAAACGAGCATGGTAATATCAGGAGGCTCATTGATAGGTTTAGCTGGGGTTGGGCTTATGAGAAGAAGGATCATAAAGAGAAGGTTAAGATAATTATTTATTATTGCTTGATTCTATATAATTCTCATATTTTTCTATTGCAATGTCTCGCCAATAAGTATTCCATTTTTTAAACCCTGATTTTACATATTTTTCTCTTTTATAAAAATTACGACAAACCCAATTAAACAGAACAAAATATCTTTTTGCTCCACTTTCTATCGTTAATTTTTTTGAATGAATTCCTAGATCATTTTTTAAATGTTTAATTAATCTTCCCTCGACAGCATCTTGTAACTTACCCTCGATAATCGCGGGTTCATAAACGATACCAACATCATCGAAATATTGTCTTACTTGATCAAAGATGTTACCACGACATAATAACACTTTTTCATTCTTCTTATCAAAATTTAGTTCCTTTAATCCTTCCTTGACTAAATCCACAGTCATTTTATATGGTTCTTTATCTTTCCAGTTATCCCCTTTAAATAGTTCCACGGAAAGCGTTTTGAATAGAATTTCTCCCGTCTCTTGTCGAAGGAATCCTATAAAAGCGTCACCAACTAAATCTCCAGTTCCGCTATCATCAATTTCAATAGTCATTTCAATATTTTTGAAAATGAAATCTATAATTTCAAATTTATTAATATTAAGGATATGAATTTTCTTCTATTTCAGATCTGCGGAGTAGTTTAAGCTCACTACATTCTTTTACTTCTCTTGAATAATTTTTTAATGGAATTATCCAAAATAATGATCCAAATAACCATATAAATAACACAAGAAATATCGCAAATGGTAAAAAGGCAGTATCTTGTTGGATTAAAGAAGAAAGAATTAGATTTCCTATAATTGCACCAATATTAGTCATTACGCCATTAAATGCATTTATCGTGCTTCTAGTTTCAGGAACACATACTTCTGAATAAATCGCGAAAACATTCCCAGAATACAAGCTCGAAAAGAAGTTTCCTAACATACCAAGAATAAGAAATAGAATCCAAGATAGAATTATTTCTAATGGATTGCTGCTAGGAATTGGTAATAAGTAAAACAACATTAGCAAACTTATACCAACAATTAGACCAATTAAAGTTATAATAATCCTTCCATTTCTTTTTTTAACTTTAACATATTTATCACCCAATTTTCCTCCAACAACTGAACCTGGAAGAATTCCTATACCTGCTAGCAAATAAAGCGTTGTAGCAATCAATCCAGGATCCTCGGCTATAATTTTCTGAGATAAATAGAAAATTGCCCAATTTCCTAACGTAGCTGTTGCTATTCCATTAGTAATGATAAAAAGAAGTATTCCCCTTACGGTTCTTTTTTGAAATATGTTAAGAACTGATTTATAGGTTATTTTATAGTTATAATTGATTATACCTTCAAAATTTTCAAATTCCGGTTCTGATCTTCCCCTTTCAGGATCAATACCTCTTATAGCATATACAACTAGTCCTAAAAAACCTAAGATTGGTCCAAATAGATACGCCCAACGCCAACCTTCGGGTCCCGTATAACTCCCTAACAACCCCCCAAATAATAATCCCATCCCTGAACCTAAGTTTAGTCCAAGAGCCATGATTCCATATTTGCTTCCTCGTTCTTTGGGAGGAAATAAATCACCAATGATTGAAAATCCAAGTGGTAAAAAAGCACCACTCCCTATTGAAGCTAAAATCATAAAAAATAAGTAGTATTGATAATTTGATGCCACTACATTTAATCCATACGAGAGAACCCAAATTAAATTTGTAAAAATGAAGAGTTTTTTTCTTAATATGGTCTTTGATATTTTTTCACCAAAGTATCCAAAAAACAGTAAGCTAAATGTCCCTATAGACATTTGAATCACAATTACCATTCCTATACCGAATTCCGTCGTCCCTGGTAGATCTAAAACCAAATTATCGATATTTACAGGTAAGATACCAATGCAGAAATACAAAATGAAATATAGTATCCATATTGATTTAAATGTCCAACTTCTATTCGGTTCAGATTTCCTTTCCATAATCTTCAATCATTCTATGGAGCAATATATTGATTATTTGACTTTTATCTATAAAAATGTTTAAGGTGATTTTAATAAAACTATTTATATTTTTATAAAATATTCTTTAGAAAGAATTCATTTCTCTTTTTATAGATTATGGAGTAATTAATATTGGATGTCGAGATTTTAGTTATAGGTAATGAAGTACTTATCGGTAAAACTCAAGATACAAATTCAAATTGGATGGCTAAAAGAATTACAAAATATGGTCATAGATTAAGGAGAATCACAACTATAGGCGATAGCTTGGAAGAAATATCACATTCAATGCGAGATATTTTGAGTAGAAATCCCGATATAATTATTACGTCAGGCGGGATGGGACCAACATTTGATGACATGACGCTTGAGGGAATTGGATTAGGATTGAATAAAAAATTGAAGCTGAATGATCAGGCGTATAACATGATAAAAAAGTCATATGAACAAGCCCATAAACAAAAGATTCTGAAATTAGAAGGCATGACAAAAGAACGTACTAAAATGGCTTACCTACCGGAAGGTGCAACACCCTTGCCTAACATTAGAGGAACCGCCCCAGGAGTTAAGATTGATGCAACCAATACGACTACAATTTATGTGCTGCCGGGAGTTCCTTCTGAAATGAAAGCAATGTTTTCAAATAGCATTAAACCAATTTTAAGAGAAAATGAAGGAACATTCATTGAGAGGGGATTTATATTTGAAGGAATTGGTGAATCCCAAATAGCTCCTTATGTTACAAGTTTAGAAAAGAAATATCCACAACTTTGGATCAAAACACATCCCCGTATTGGATTAGCTGTTGAAGTTGAGTTATCAATCACTGCATTTAATTTAGAGAATGGAGAAAAATTAGCTGAAGGTGCATTAGAAGAATTAAGAAAGGTAATTATAGAACTAAAGGGAAAAATAAAGCAGTAATACTCCCGAGCATTAAACTAAAAATTAAAATGGTTTAATTAAATCAAATGAGAAAAAAGGATATTTGGCAAAAAATTGACGCCGTTTTGCAACGGTATTCTCAACAAGCACCCACACACGTGTTTTAGCTTATTTCATTGACATCTTT
The DNA here is from genome assembly GCA_964493715.1 of uncultured archaeon. Classification (GTDB taxonomy): domain Archaea; phylum Asgardarchaeota; class Lokiarchaeia; order Sigyniarchaeales; family SOKP01; genus SOKP01. The sequence continues at coordinate 44,571 of CAZBPC010000018.1, read as the reverse complement.
ATATTTTAGTGATTTCGATCTGTTTAACTTTATCCGATATCCTAACAAGCTCATGTTCGACACTATCAATACGACCAACAGTCCAATTCGAGATACCATTACTAAAGAGAGCATTAGAAAAATCTTCTATTTTTTTGGGATCAATAGATAAAAGCATTCCACCAGCAGTTTCTGAACATAAACACTCAGTAAAATTGTATCCAAAGTCATTGGAAAGATCTTTAGAGAGTTTAATTGATGGGATAGCATCGATTATAGCTGATAATCTTGAACTTAGTAGCATTTCTTTTAAATGTCCAGATAACCCGAATCCAGTAATATCAGTCATTGCATGAATGAAGGAGAAATCTTCATATGAGTGTATTGTTTTAACAACTCCTCGATTTGAAGTAATCATAATTTTAATCGCAAGATCAATAGATTTTGTAAGTTCTTCATGAGAATACCCCTCTAACATCTCAGGAAAATCTTTTAGCATTCGGTATGCAGCCATTACAGCCTGTAATCCAATTGGTTTTGTCAAAAGCAATTTATCTCCCTTTTTTACACCTTGTTTCTTTATGATTGAATCCTTATTTACAAACCCGCTTGCTTCCCCACCGATCAATGGCCATTCGCTGTAAATTGTATGACCTCCCACTATTTTGGAATCGATTTTTTTTTCCATGAAGCGCTTAATTCCTTTAAGGATTCCTTCTGCGATATTCATTGGTGTGTTCGGATTTATAGCTAAAAACACGAGCATTCCTGAAATATCTAGAACATTCATAGCAAAAATATCATTCGTTACATTACAAGCAGCTATTTCACCCATAATATCGGGTTCATCTACAATCGGAGTAAAAATGTCTATATTTTTTACTTGAACTAGATCTGTATTTGGAATAGAAACGACAGCAGCATCTTCATAATTTTTATATAAACCCGTTCTCTTCAATAATTCATTTAATTGATCTGAACTAAGTTTACATGATCATCCATAGATTTTTACTTGTTTTGTGAGCCTGTAATCATTTTTTTCCATTTTTCACCTCATACTTTACATTTTTTTGTTTTTTATTATATCCTACCATTATTCTGTAATAATTATGGGATGTTTATTTAATTTTTTAATCGTATTTATTAATAATTTCGATAGGTCGGATAAAAAAGGATATTTTCACGTAATAGAAATTCCTAATCTATAGTTATTGAGAGGATTAAAACTCTAGTTGATATAAATATCGATATGAAATTTATCTTAAAAGTTTCATGGAGATATTGGTAATAATGAAAAATTGGACTAGGTATCATTTTTTAGGGTGTATTTCTACTAAATTATTACAGGATATTTAAATTTGAATTATGATTAGAGTGATTTCTTGTTGACAGGATATAAATTGAACTATTGTCCCTATTGTGGTAAAAAATTGGGAACATTTAATGGAACATTACCAAATTTTTGTTCTAATTGTGGGAAAAAACTAAAAACAGCGGTGATATCTAAAGAAAAACAGGTTCAATGTACGATTTGTCATAATTTTATCGTAATGGGAACAAAAAATACTATTAAATGTTCCTTTTGTGGGAGCAAATTTCATAATTTATGTGTGTCTTCTTGGCTCATGGAGCATAATTCATGCCCAATGTGTCAAAATGTATTCTTGAATCCCACATTAATTAATAATGCTAGATTTAAGAATAAGTAAACAATTTTATAGTAAAAAAAGAAGATACTTACAATGCCGTATTGCACCGGAATTTTCAATAAGCATTCACCTAGCGTGTTTTAGCTTATATCATTAACATTGTTAGATTGTGGTTATTTCGACATATTCAACGTTTTTTGAAACACGAACACGTCGAGGATCGTTTTGGTTATCGATTGATCCAATTATCCAATTAAGTACATGAAATTCTTTTTCAAGCCTTTCAGAAAACTCTTGAGCGTGCTTGTTATCAACCGCAAGTAACATACCCCCTGCGGTTTCAGACATTTCACATTCATCAAATTTATAACCGAAATCATATGATAATTCTTGAGTGAGCTTAAAAATAGGAACTTTTGTGATTTTTGCAGAAAGATCTGAATTTTGAAGCATTTCCTTTAGATGACCAGATAGACCAAAGCCAGACACATCTGTCATTGAATGGATAAAAGATACATCATCGTAAGAATGAATAGCTTTTACAACGTCACGTAATGGTAAAGTCATGTATTCTACAGCTAAATCAATAGATTCATCAATTTCAGCTTTAGAATAAGATTTCAGAAGGTCGGGATTGTTTTTTTGGAGACGATAAGCAGCCATGATTGCTTGGTTTCCTATAGGTTTAGTGACTATTAATGTATCACCAGATTCTACACGATCCTTTTTAATGATTTTGCTTTTATCAACAAATCCACTTGCTTCCCCACCGATCAAAGGCCATTCAGAATAGATAGTATGCCCTCCTAATACTTTTGAATCAATCTTATTTTCAATAAAATTTCGGATACCTTTCAATATCCCTTCTGCGATTCTCATAGGCATATTTTTTTTCATACCGAGAAATATCAGCATTCCCGAAATATCTAGAACATTTAATGCAAATACATCATTAGTTACATTAGCAGCAGCGATTTCACCCATTATTTCTGGTTCATCGATGATTGGTGTAAAGATGTCGATATTTTTTACCATTACTAAATCTGAATTTGGTACGGGAATTATTGCAGAATCTTCTATATCTCCAACCAAACCAGCGTTATTAAGAAGTTCATTTAACTTATTGGAGTCTACTTTACAATTTCAACCGAATAATTTCGTTTGGAGCGTCAATCGATAACTCTCTTCTACTTGCAACATTCACCTCTCGGTTATAACCTTAATTATCGTAAATTTATAGATGATTATCATTTATTAAGAATTTCGTTATAAATTATTCCTTTTCTCGATAAATAAGTAAAGATTAACATTAAACTAGGCAAATAATCAAATAAAATATTAAGATAACAACAGATCTATTTTTTTGGATATTTTCCTGGTAACATTAAATGGATCCCGATAAAATAGATTTAAAGTGATCTCATCCGCACCAGGATCTGATAGTCTTTTTTCAACCATCCGATTCATTTTTACAATATAATTGAATTTTAAAGCGCTTCCAGGCTTTAATTCATTCACGTAGAGATTTCTAGGAAAACTTTCACTCTTCTCAAAGATCAAATATACAGGTATGCGAAGTATGATTTGTAGATCCTTAAAAGTGAGGGTTGTTGGATTACTTAACTTAAATTCAAGATGGATTTTATTACCAATCGTTTTAACTTTTTTAAATAGAAGGAGATCTTTTGATTCATATAAATCTTCTAATTTAGGTGAATAAAGCGTATCATTTATGATTTTCCCGCTTAATTTATTTTTATTTATGAATTTAAGTATGTAATCGGTAAGTTGGTCAATTTCCAAATCAATATATGATGCTAAATTCTTTAGTTTAATAGGATTCATTACTTCTAAGTAGTATTTAATTTGATTTAGGTAAATCTTTTCAAGATTCTTTTGTTGGAAAATTTTCATCCTATTTATGAGCAATTCTTTTGAAGAAACGAATCTAGTAATGAATGGACGAATATACAAATTGAATATGTTATTATCATTCGTGATTTTACCTATGATTGTATCAATCTGATTTTCATAATCTTCGATAAAGTTCTGAATCTGCTTTTGATTCATATCAATAAATTTTTTTGCGTCATTAAATTCATTCTTTTTTATTAATTGACTTACTTTTTCATTTAATTGTTCATATTTTTCATTGAATTTCTTAAATCCTTCAATTCCTTGACTTATAATTGAATGTATATGTCCTTGGAATAATTGGAATCCGAGTTCATTGGTGATATCTTTGATTTTATCAGTTGAAAATTCTTCACGGGTTTCAATTTCAATGAAGTAATCAATAAATTTGTCCTTGATTACCTTAATTTTTTTATCAAGTCTACTCAAGTATTCTTGGATTTCAATTTTTAATTCGACCCAATTTCTAAGCAATTGCTTAAAAATGTCAAATTCTATGTTACTTACTATAAGATCTCTAATTTCATCATCCAATTTAAACAAATAATTTCTCAATTGTGTGATTTGAGTGAATTTTTCTTCTAATTCTTCATTTTGTTCGTTAGACAAGATAATCTCATCTAAATTATCTGGAAATTCATAAAATTTTAACGCTTCATATTGAATTCTTAAAATGTTAATACGATCCTGAAATATCTTTATTTTGCCTTTCAATCCAGAAGAGAATTCCATTTTTTTCTCTTCAAAAATTTCATGAATAAATCCTTTAATAAGACTGAGTTCATCAATGATTTGTAATTTAGTTTCCTCCCAATCTTCAATTAAATTAAATGCTAATCTTTTATACTCGAATTTGTTGAGCTTTTTATTGAATTTCTTAATTTTATTTAATATCTTTCTATAAGTATTGTTCAACTCGATTTCAGTTTCATTAAATTTGAATTCTTTTATTAGAGCGTTCATCTTTTCGCGAAATTGAGCGGGTGCTTTCTGAAATTCTCTGATTTTATTTGTGAATAGCTCCAATTCATAATTAACTCTTCTAATTGTCTCATCCATTCTTTTAAAATTGCTTTTAATACTCTTAAGAGTAAAAATAATCTCATTTTTTACATCTGGATCTGTTTCATCTTTCAGTACTTTATCTAATTCTATGAAGATCCATACAGCGATCTTCTTAATATCTAGTATAAAAATCAAATTCTGGAGAAGAGCAGTATTTTTTTTTCTTTCTCTCCAATATTTCGACTCTAATCGGTATAATATCTTTGTTATTTCATTCTCAATCTCAACTTGATATTCTTCATATAACCTTTTGAAAACTAATGCAACACTATCTCTCACAATTTCTGAAGGACTCTCTAATTCCTCAAAAATATAAGTAAAAATATCAAGAATATTATTTTGGCTAAGAAGATATAAAGCATTAATTATGGTATTTCTATAATCTTCATCACCAATATCCAACGAATTTATTAAGTTTGACCATATTTGATCGAAATTATTTTTGGAGATGCTTGCAAGAGCATCAATTACTCTTTGTTGGATTCGGTAATCATCTTCCTTTAACAAATTGATTAATTTAGGAATTATTGGAATTATTTCATACGACTTTTCTTTCCCGATCTCCCCAATTAACCAAATAATGAGTTCTTTTACTCGATCTTCCTCATTATACAGCAGATTTAATAGAATATGCATAATTTTATCTTTCGATAAAAAATAAGTTCCTAAAATTTTCAATAATTCTGCTGAAGATCGAGCTACATCCTCGTCTAAATCGCGTAAATTAATTATCACAATTGAAAGAAGAGGCTCTAAATCGGGAATTTTAGAAAAATCTTGGTTCAAAATCTTTTTAAGAGTTTTTATTACTTCTAATTTAACTTTCCAGTCATCATCTATTAATTTGTTTATAAATTCCTCAATTATTATTTGGATCTCTTCTTGGTCAATATGTAGAGAAACTAATAAATTTCCCATTATTTTCACCGCTAATCTTCTCACTGTTGGTTCATGATCAAATAAACGAGTTCGAATTTTTTCTATTAACTCAATTAAGAGATTGGGGCGATAGATTGAAATTTGATAAAGAATTTCTAATGAAACTAAACGAATCCATGAATTTGCATCGTTTATTAGAAAAATTATGTACTTTACAGCACGTAAAGAAATAGATGGTGTTTTATCACAAATATTATTCAACAGATTTAATGTTTTGTATAGTATTTCCTTATCCAGACTATCTCGATTTTCGATTAAATCAAAAATGAGCTCAGCCGCCTCCTCATAATTACCGCTATATATCAACTTCTCTATCCGTACTTCATCTAGGGTCAAAATCGTCAAGCTAAACCTTATCTAAATAATAATTTTGTGTTTTATTCTTGGCAATAAACTCTTTTGTCGTAAAACTATAAAAATGTTTTTTTATTAAATCAAAAAATACATAACATTTCAGTTTTTTAAAATTAATGAGTTTGGATTATTTGATTTAAATTTTGAAATAAAAAGCAAAAATAATAAGAAATCTTTATAAATATACAAAAAAAAGAAAAGATTGTAAATTAATCATATAATTCTATAGTTGCCGTTCCAGGCATTGATACTCTTTCTCGAAATGTTAAGATTCCATTATCTACTTCTTTAGTTTTAACTAGGTTTCGTTCAATATCTTTTTCAGAAATATAACCCCTTTCTCCCGCTTCAAATTGTTTAATGATGTTTCCATCCTTATCCTTAATATCTACATTAGTAAATGTTGTTTGTGTTACGTCAAAATAGACTCTTTTCCCTTCTATTTTTGTGACTTTTGCCTCAGTGACTAAGATATCCCCGCATCTTACCATCCCACGCATCTCGATATCAATATCGATTAGTTTTCCATATTCTTCTTGATTTAGAAAATCTTCAAACAACTTGGATATGAATCCGAAACTAAAAAGACCATGACCTATTACCCCCTTCAAACCTGCCCTTATCGCTATTTCGTCACTTGTATGAATTGGGTTCGTATCTCCTGATGCTTTAGCATATTCCTTCAACAATTCTCGAGTGATTTGATTAAATTCGTTCTTAATAACTTGACCAACCTTGATATCTGATATTTTTACCACTTTTTTTTCACCTCTTTCAATATCCTCCAGGTCTTACTGCAGCCGTTATCAAGGGCTTGCATACTAATTCATCATTTTGATTTTTAACCAGTACTTCTATTTCAGTAAAAAGAACCATTGTTTTTTCAATGACCCATACTTTACCAAATTTTGCTGTAATTGATAGTTTATCACCTGGTTTAACATCCACACATCCCTCCCAATCATATTTCTGACCTCCATGTAGTAGCTTGTTAACATTCAACATAAAAGGTCGTTCTACACCATCTTGAATTAGTTTCATTCCAAGTAATAATTTGTATAGTGCTTTAATTGTAAAATGATTAGCAAATGCGTGACAAGCAACAATTCCATTTTCCTCAAGTCCTATGTATTTAGGATCTGTAATACCATAAATTTGTGCGAAATTAACAAGGGTTTTATACCTTATTGATACCGTTGCTTTACCAGGTATTTCCATTCCAACCAGATTATTAATTAGAAAATCTGCATTTTTTTTCATTTCTGCCTCGTCCATCTTAACTCACAATATTATTTGAATTATTATTATTAAATTCGTGATTTATATAATTAAAACTTTGATTTCGGGATTGATTAAAGATAATTTTATTTATCCAAATCTGAAGGAATCAATTGAGTATGATATGCCTTACTATTTTCTAAGAAAAAATCAGTGATTCTTGTTGATTCAGCACCATTTAAAATTACACATGGTAATTTATATTTGTTAATTAAATCAGGTAAATATTCATCGATGGGTGTTGAGCTCTTCTTATTGAGATTATCTTCTTCCATTTTTAATAATTGATTTTCACTTTTTAATTTTTTAAATTCTTGAGTAGAGATTTTTCTTATACAAGAATTATCTTTAAGAATTATTCCATCAACATTTTTTATCAAAAAAACACATTCGAAGTTTAATTCATGCGCTAAGAATAATGCAATAGAATCAGAAGTTACTTGCCAATTATGAGGTAAAATATCATTATTTTTTAGATGTTTGAAAGGGAGAAAAATTGCGAATATACGTCTTTCATTGTTAATCTCTTCAATATTTTCAATAATTTCCATGTGCTTATAACGCGCTGCTAACTCTTGTCCATTAAAATCCATTGCATGAATTGCCATCCAATGTGACTTGTCATCTCCCAAATTGATTTTTAAATCGAGATTCCTAACGAAGTTAGCGAGAGTTCCCCCTCCTGGAACAATAATGATCTTATCTAGAACGTTTTTAATGAAGAGATTACTTAATTGTGATACTGAATTTTCCAAATTTGCTTCATTTTCAAGGATTTTACCCCCAATTTTAAAAAGGGCATTTTTACTTATCATGATCCTCTTAAATCCTGTTTTTGGTAATAAAGTGCTCCTGCTACAGCAAAAGCAGAGGAACTAATCTTATCAGGTATTTGTGTAAGTGATTCATAAGAAAATATCTCATCATAACCCATTTTTTGAAGATTAATTTTTATAAGGTAATCTGCTGATAATCCCGTTATTATAAATTTAGGTTTTCTAACTAAGTTGGGCTCTCTTAACTCTAAATCATGGAGAAATGATTTAATTTCAATGGCTATTAGACTTAATTGTTTTTCATAGATATATTCCGCTATTTTATTCAATTCTTCTATTGTTAGCATAGTTTTATCTGCACAAATTATTCTTGCTAAACGAGAATAGCAATTCTCTAAGGAAGTTGTTCTATTATCTGCAGTATCATTGATATATTGGCTTTCTGTAATATTATTTAGAATAAGATGGACATCAGAAACCAAAGCAAACTTTTCAAATGAAATTTGAATCAACTTATTTTTGTATGGGACGCTATGAGTAATTGAAGGTATTGTAGCCCTTAAACCCCCTGTATAAATTAGTTCATGATACATTAATCGATCCACATCTGTTTTTCCGTTTGAGATCGGTTTTCCATCTTTTATAGGTATTATGTCAATTGTAGTGGATCCAGAATCAATTAAAATGCAATTAGGGACAATCTTCCCTAAAAACAACGCCGTAGACACCCAATTAGCAGCTGCAACTTTAATATAATTTTTTCTAGCTTCTTTTTCTGAGATAAAGACATCATCGGTACTCATAAAGAATAATTTCTTGCAGTGAAAAATCTGTGATAATGCATCTATAGTTTTATCAATCCCTTCCTTTTTGGTTTGAAAGGCGTCAGAAAGTTCACATGTTATAGTGATGGCAATGTATTTTATATCATCTAGTGTGAGATTATTTTGGTATAAAAGTGCATTTGTAATGCGAGAAAGCATCTCTGGAATATCATTGAGAGTCTTTTCCCAAAACGGAAAGTATTCAATAGAGGATGATGCTTTTATTATTTTACCCTTATCATACTCCAACAAGGCTGCTTTTGTGTTAGCGCCTCCAATATCTAATCCTAAAATAGAAATATGACTTTCTTCAGGCATAATAAAGAATCAATATATGGTATTTTAGATTAGGATTTATTTTCATACTTCTGCTTGAGATAAAATATTAACTTATCTACATTATCTCCTGTTAAAGCGTTTGTCATGAAAAAGTCTCCTTCATTTAAATTTAATTTTTCTTTCAAGTAATTGATTTCAGTCAGACTTGCTAAATCTTTCTTGTTCATAATTATTAACATGTCTATTTTTCCATCTTGCGTAAAATTCTGTTTTATTTCTTTATAGAGATCAATTTGAGAGTCAATGGAATACCCACAAGCGGGAGTTGGATCGAATACAAACACAATTAAATCAGAGATCAATCTTAATGCTAAAATTGCTTGAGCTTCAATATTATTACGCATTGACATTGGTCTATCTAAGATACCTGGAGTGTCCATGCATTGAAGTTTGATCGTATCAAATTTGCGTTCAATATGTAAATGTCCTAAAATTAATTCTTTTGTAGTGAATGGATATTCTTGAACTTCAATCTTCTTATTTGTTGATACATTAACTACTAAACTACTCTTTCCTACATTGGGATAACCTGCAAATACAACGCAAGGCATTTCATAATCAATAGAGGGTATTTTTCTTAACTTTCCTCTGATATTATTTAAATATTCAAGATTTTCATTTTGTTTTCTTAAAATAGATGAAACTCTTCCAAATACCGAACGACGTATACTATCTGCTTCCTTAGGTGTTTCGATTTTCGAGAGCGATTTAAAACTATCCCTTTCAACCTGACTAAGTATGGGTAATATCCCATTCAATTTTCCTAATGTAAGCCTTAATTCATCAACATCAACAAGCAAAGACGCTAATTCCCGATAGAAATCGGGTAATTCTTCAATCATGGGAACACTCTTAATTATCTTTAGAATTCGCTCAATTAACTCTTCAATCACTACGTTTATTCGTTTACGTTCCTTTTTTTTTGCTTTTAAGAGAATGGGAGCATTCTTCGATACTTGAGCGGAACTTTTCATTCCTCGTTTGAAGGCGATATCCAATAATTCTTTTGTGTTTGGAACATGATAAAATTCCAAGAATGGGTTTTTCATGGTGATGTGAATAATTATATATTTATAAAAAATAAAGATTGATTCGATATTACTTTTTCTCTTTTAATTCCATCAATTTTTGCTCTGTTGCAGTAATCTCACTGCTTAGATCAATTACATCAATAGGAATAGATTTTAACTCCTCTAAGATGAATTGAAATCGAGAAATTACTCTTTCAAATTTCCCCATTTTTTCTTCTTTCTCTGCTTTTATTTTTGCCAAATTTATTTTCTCTAACTTATTCCTTATCAAAGGAGGTAAAACAACTTGTTGTTGCAATTTCTTTTCCTCAACTCTCTGTTTTTCACTAGTTATGCTTTCAACTCGTTTTTGAAATTCCTGATCATCCTTCTCTTTTATTAGGATTTTTTGTGTAATTTTTCTCTGTTCTTCTTTTTTATATAATTCGATGTTCCTAAGTTCTTTTTGTAGTGTACGCGTTTGATTCAACCAACCCATCTGATTAAAGATTTTAATAGCTTGTTGGTATAAAGATGTTGCACCATCATAATCTTTACTCATTAATGCTCGATTTCCATCAGATAACAAATCTTCAGCTTCTTTGAGAAGATTTTCTTCTTTTTTCTTTTTCTCTTGCAGTAATTTTACGCGATTTCTTCTTTCTTCAATTTGTTGTTTGCGTAAATTGTCATTTTCCTTTAAAATATTCCCTTGAAATTTTTTTTCATCATACTCTTTCTTTTGGTCTTGAATTTGCTGTTGGTATAATTTGGGATACCTTGTTTCAATACTTTCTTTCTCAATATGAGGGGTTATGGGATTCTTTGTAGTAATTGGACTTCTAGGCGTTTCAATTTGCTTTTGAAGCTTATTTCTTCTTCTTTCTGCAGATGCTAAAGTAACTATATCCTTTATATTTACTCTATTCTTTAATCCTTTCCCAGATTGTTTCCATCGTAAATGTTCCTTGATTTCATTAATTTGTAATAGAATTTGATTGCTTTCGAAATCATAATTTATTTTTTTGAAAAGACTATAAGCTTGATCGAATAGTTTTAACGCTTCATCATATTTTTCTTGTATTGCGAGCTCTCGTGCTTTATCCAATATATCATATCCATTTTTTTCTGAATATTCAATAGTTTTTAAATCCTCATCAATTTCTAAATCTTCTTGTTCTTCAAGAACTTCTAACTTCGTGTCTCTTGCGGGACTGGTACGTTTCAAGTTCTTTATTCGAACTATTTCTTTAATAACAATCCCAACTTGTCCAGTTAATCCTAAACGAGTATAAAGTTCTTTTGCTTCTAATAAAGATGTAATTGCAGAATCGTAATTCTTTAATTTAAGCTGTAATTTTGAATGTTCTTCTAGTTTTTCAGCTTCTTTTATTAAAGGGTCATTCATAGTAATTACTATTAATTATTCTTAAAAAAGATAATAAAATTATTCATTAAACTAATATTAATCATTATTAATATACTTCCATTTAGATCCTTCTTTTTTATAATTAAAACAACAAATGGAATCTCTCAGTTTCAAGAAGAATTATCACCTTTTTACCAAAAGATACATTAAGCCCTGATTTAGTCAAAAAGCTTAGTCTAAAGGTATGAAACCATCGAGAATCGCCAGTAATTTACCCCGTTCAGGTTCTTTGAGTTCAGAATTGATAAGATCTAGAACACTTCGGACATTGATCATCTCGCTCAGAAAAGAAAGCTTTAAATCGTTAATTCCCGCGTCAAGGACAAGAATCTTTTCTTTTCCTTTAGTGTTATCCCAAGCAGGCCAATGAGGGACCATTTCTCCGTTAGGATTCCCATTCTTTGCAAAATTGGCTAGATAGCTCATGCATAAGTTAGTTAGTCTTTCGCGACCTAGATAGTTATGCTTTGTATGGGTTCTTCCTATTAACATGGCAATTTCACCAGCTCCCATACCTAAAAAGAAAGGTACTTCTGCACTATGATGAGCCCCAAATTCTTGTCCCTTATTTCTTGGCAGAACGCTTAAACCATTGCTATCAAGGCTTCCCCAGTCAAATCGGTAAGCATAAACAGGTACATCGCTATTAGAAGTAATTTTTTCTGCTATAAAATCGACGCCATTTGCACGCCATAATAATGAATAGTATCCCCATATCAAATCATATTCTCGTGAATTTAATGAAGGATTTTTTCTAAAATGACCAAAGAGCTTCATTTCGTCCTTAGTACAACCAATAATTAAAGGTACCTCGTTTGACCACTCTCCAGATGAAAATATGTCGTACCCTTCTTCAGGCAGCACAACCCCATCGGTGAAGATCGTGTGCCAATCTGCCATTCCAAAATCTATAGTAGGAATGTTTTTCATGATTTTAAACGCTGATTTCGAACGGAGATACTCATTAATTTCATCGTCTTTCATCTTGCTGATGAGATGTTCCGCTTCTTCTTCATTCCCAGCTTTTCGCTCCTTAATGAGGAGAGATACAAGAAGTTTGTTACTTTGGATTATAGCATCATTAGTGCTCCATAGGAGCGAAAGGCCACTCTCTGAAATAGCATGGTGGAACAGTCCTTTTGCTGCGGGAGAAACAAGGAGTGAGAGTACGTTAAAAGCTCCACCAGATTCACCTGCAATTGTTACATTGTTTGGATCACCACCAAATGCTCTGATGTTTTCTTGTACCCACTCCAAGGATTTTATCAGATCAAGAGTACCAAAGTTCCCGCTTTGGTCTTCTGAAGAACCACCTTCTGTTACAGCAGAGTGGATGAACCATCCCATTGCCCCTAGACGGTAGTTAACAGAGATGTATAACAAGTTTGACTTCCCAACTACCGCATTACCATAGTATTCGGTCGTAGCAGCCGTTCCTATTGAGTTACCTCCCCCGTGGATATATAAATAAACAGGTAACTCTGTTTCTGAACTTTTAGGTCGCCAGATGTTAAGGTAGAGACAATCTTCTGAACCAATTGAACCTAGTATAGGCATTACTTGCGATGCGGAATTCCCAAATTTTTTTGTTTTGCGCGTTCCGGACCAAGGAACAGGGCTGCGTGGTGCTTTCCACCGTAGTTTCCCTACTGGAGGAGTCGCATAGGGAATCCCCTTCCAACACCAGGTATTTTTATCCGAAAAACCAGTTAAAAGACCGTATCTTGTTTGGATAGTAGCATTATTATTCCAAGCACCAAGCTCGTAAGTATGATCTGATATTTTCGGTGCAAAATAACGTTTAATGGGCGGAGAAACTGTTCTTTTGATTAAATTAATCAATCTGATAAAAGGGACAAATATATAAGCCAATTTCATCATAAATGACATATTTTCACATCAGGTTTTTCAATAACTAAAATGAAAAAGACATCTTAAACTTTGTTTCCTTGATATCTAATTATATTTGTTATAATATAAACCGTAAGGTAAGTCTTAGGATGTATACAATAAACTAAGTAATATTTTTTAAAGTAATTGTTATTATCTAATTTATTAAATTTTCTTACATATTTCCTTTTATATAAATCAAAAAAAACAAGTTATAAATTTCCAAAATCTAAATAAATGCTTGAAAAATTAATGGTTGGAATTATTGGTGCAACTGGAGTTGTGGGGCAAAATTATATTAAACTCCTAAGGAATCATCCATGGTTTCAGGTTATGGATGTTGCGGCATCTTCAAGATCTGCGGGAAAAACATATACAGACGCTGTAAGGAATAAATGGCAGATGTCAACTAATATTCCAGAGAATATTACGAATTTAATAGTACGAGATGTTCATGATATTGATTCGTTAGATCCCCAGATAAAGTTCGTGTTCTCCGCAATAAATTTACCTAGCAAGGAAGATGTTAAGGAATTAGAATTCAATTATGCTCGAAAAGGAATTCCGGTAATCAGTAACAATTCTGCTCATAGATGGACTGCTGATGTGCCAATGATAATCCCTGAAATAAATCCTGACCATATTAATATTATTCCAATCCAACAACAAAATAGAGGTTTTTCAAAAGGGTTTGTGGCTGTAAAACCTAATTGTTCCATACAAAGTTTCATGACCCCAATCTATTCACTGCAAAAAGCAGGATATAAAGTCAATAAATTGATAGTTTCCACGCTTCAAGCGGTTTCTGGAGCTGGATATCCGGGAGTCGCTTCATTAGACATGATTGATAACATAGTACCATTCATTGGGGGTGAAGAAGAAAAATCAGAATTGGAACCCTTAAAGATTTTAGGGAGTATCGGAGAAAATGGGATAATTAATAACGATTCAATCAAAATAAGTGCTACTTGTACTAGAGTACCGGTAATAGATGGACATACAGCTTGTGTTAATATTAAATTCCAGGAAAAAATACCTTCTAAAGATGAAATTATAGATATTTGGCGATCGTTCCGTGCAATTCCACAAGAACTATCACTTCCTTATGCTCCAAAACAGCCAATTATATATTTAGAGAATGAAAACCGTCCTCAACCCAAAAAAGATCGCGATAATGATAAAGGAATGGCAGTTACTGTTGGTAGACTAAGAAAGGATCAAGTACTTGATTATAAGTTCGTTGCTTTAAGTCACAATACAATTCGAGGCGCCGCGGGGGGTGCAATTTTAAATGCGGAGTTGTTAATGAAAAAAGGATTTATATAAATCCTTAAAATTCATGTTTGTCAATGATAATAGGGAGTAATAATTTCAATAAGGAAAATAAGCTTTTTGATTTAAACAGCTCATAAGCAGGTATACTTGGATACATTTCAAGGTATTTGGATTTTTTAGCCATTTTTAAAACTTTATATTGTTTGAGTGGTGTTACAGCATAAATTTTAAAAATATATTTCTCTATAAATTCTTTAATTAAATCGATGTCTATTTTAAATATAAAATCTAAATATTCCATAGATTCTACTAATTGTGAATAAATTTCTTTTAAATCAAAATTATTATCAAATACATTGGTTTTATCAACAGCGGATATTTTTACCAAGGAACCATTTAAAAATTGAAGCTGAAGAGCATTTTGGATTCTATTATGACTGTTATTGGTTAAAAGTATTAATATTTTTGAATTTAATCCAAAGTTAGAATTAAAGAGATTAATGATAAACTCGGGAAGATTCCAATGAGAAAGCTTTCTTAGATTAACATTAAATCCAATTAATCTTAATATATATCTAATTAACACGTTATATATCTTCGGACGAGGATACATCTTCCAATAGATTTCGATACTTCTTAAACCAAACAAAAATTTTTGTAGTAGAAGTTTCAATTGATCAGCTATTATAGGAACTTTCAGTTCAAAAATTTCACTTAAAAAACTAATTGCGGCATCCAAATCTAAAGAAATTACACTTTCAAGTTTATAATCCTCTCTCAATTTTGGCAACATAAATTCTTCTAATTCATTGGGAGTTAACTCAGATTGAATAAATTTGACTACGTTATCATGATCTCCCTTTTCAACTTGTAATGTAAAGGTTATGCTTTTAGAATTGAACTTTATGGCATGTTTATAGGAGGGGCACAAATTATTTATCAAATTATAAATACTGGAAAATTTTACATCTTGGAATATTGAAACTAACTCTCTCATAAATCGTAAGAACTCGGGTTCTGGATATAGAATAATTAGTCCTTTTTCTATGCATTTTTGTACTAAATCTAACAAACTACTCATAAATCCATTAAAGGATAATTTTTTCAGATTTTCACAATGTGTACTTATTAAATCGATGCCCCGTTTTTTAAAAATGCATATGGACATGACTTTAATCCCGTTTTCTTTAATAATTACATCTTGGATCTTTTTAAACAAGCCTTCAATATTTTCTAAGTCTTTTCTTGTTATAGAAATTGAATTTTTCGGTAAATAGATCCCTTTTTTAAGTATTCCCGCTATTTTAGTTTCATAAACATTACTTTCCAAAACAATATTATCAATGTTAAAATCAGAAATGATAATGTCTACAATATTTTGTTGATCATAAATGAATTTAGGATATATTAATTCTGTCAACTTGTAAAGAAGAAAAGCATCTATTTGAATTGGGGTCAGAGGTATCCTTACAAATTCTTTTAAGAGTTCTGGTTTATCATTAATTTCTACATTTGAATTAAACCTTAAAATTTTTTCCGAGTTATCTTTGAAAAAGCGATTGATCATTGTTTAAATACCTCCCTTGTTCGCTTTCTTATTGTTTATTGAGTTATATGTTTCTATGAGATTATGGTATAAATATAAATTGGGAACTTGCTGTTTTCCATGGTAATTTGAGATTAAATTGATGCTTGAATTTAAATTCGGAGGACATCCAGGTAGGTTTAGAATCTGCTTGTTTGCTTTTTCGAAAGTTTTTAGTTTTTTAATGGGTTCTTTTTTATTAAAAATTGATTTAATTTTATTAGTTAACGGAATTACTTCCTTGGAGGTAATAATTGTTCTAAAGCTTGAATTTTTTGTACTTTTAATAGCACAATTACCAAATAAGACAACATCTTTTTTAAAATCTGGTTCTGGAGGGTTTTTACCAATTAAAACAGATTGAGCGGCTACATATTTTAAATCTTTAGTCATGTATGTTCTCATAATGTTCAATAAATGATATGCTACGTGGTAACACCCAGAACAAGTTGAACCCGTTTTAATGTTACAATTATGAATAGTGATATCCTCTAAATTCTTTTTACAATAATTAATATTAACCTTGGATTTTTCAAGATCTTCACCAATGATGTTAATATTATTTATATTTGTAATACCGATATTTTTTTCACGAGCACCAAGAATTAAGGAATTTCCAAGAGGATCTATATTTAATAGTTCTAAAGTGATCAAATCTACTGCAATTGAATCAGTGCCACCAACCATCATCTTAGTCTCGATTAATTTGGAATCTTTATAAATATTAGGTCCTGCTCCTTCCATCACATGATAAAGATCATTGATGGTTAAATCTGGTTTCCGTTGTTCATATAAGCTTAATAATTTTGAGACCATCTCTTTCATATAAAATTCACTTTCCAAATCTTGTCTCATTAAATCTTGGGAATTTAATGTGTTAATTTTAGTTGAGTTCATCATAGAGAGCGTAAAATCGAATAAGGGATCAACATTTACTTGATTAATAACAAAAAATTTATCATAATTTTGAAGGAGATCAAGTAATTCTAAACCATCTTCTAAAAATTGTAATTGAGCGCCTAATGGATTTACTATTTCGTTGATCTTTAATAGATTGTCTATATTCCTTATTTTTACTCCCATATTAGAGTAACTTACTAATGAAATTTCACTTGCTCCTGCTTTCTTACAAGATTTTATGATTGACTTTATCAAGACTAAGCTTGTATTCACGGGGAATCCATTAGGTGTATTTAAATTAATCTTAATAAGGATTCTATCATTTTTTGAAACATAGTGTTCCATTTCACCTAATAAGGTGATAATCATATTATAAGTGTTAATGGGAGTATCTGCTTTTGCTATTGCTACATTAACTACATCCGTTTCTTGTTTTTTCATAATTCTGAAAAATATGAAATAGATTAAATTGAATAAATGAAATAATTAAATAAATCTTAATTAAATTTTTTAGAAAGTGATCAAGATTTTTACTACTTATTCGATAAAACTCCAAGATGAACCAAACTTAAGAAAAATTCCCCAGAATGTGATTGGGATTGATTTGGGGCAGAGTCTTACAAAAATTGCATATTTATATGAAGATGATCTATACCTAATAATTCATCCTACTTATGATGATTATGAATATATTAACAAGTATTTAGTAGATAACAACCTAACCAATATGAAATTAAATTTAACTGGAGGAAAAGCATATTACTTCCAGGAGCAACTTTCTAAAGACTTTATATCAAACCTATTTAACGAATTTGAAGCTAATATTAATGGAATTGACACTCTTTTTAATATAAATAAATCAAAAAGTTTAACTACGTCTCTTATAATCACAATTGGCACAGGATCATCAATGATTCTAAAAAAAGAGGGTTACGAACATATCGGAGGATCAGCACTTGGAGGAGGATTTTTCATGGCTTTAATCAAATTATTATATAATTTTACTAATTTTAATGAAGCAGTAGAGATAGCACAACAAGGAGATCGTTATAATGTTGATTTAAAAGTTGCAGATATATATTCCCCTCAAGATCAGAGAATAGATGCAATATTTCGTCAATTTACCGCAGCTTCTTTAGGAAAAATAAACTCAAGGAATAAAGTAGAAAAATATAGTGATGGAGATCTCCTAAATTCACTTATCTGCATGATTGGAGAAAATATTGGAACTATAGCAATTGAAAAAGCTAAAAATTATGATGTAAAGTATTTAATCTTTTGTGGAGGTTTTGTTTCTAATAACAGACCATTAAAACAAATTCTCACGCTATTGTGCTCAATTAACAAGAAAAAGGCGATATTCCTTAATCATTCCATATTTGCTGGAGCAATTGGAGCAATAAATTTGTAGTTAGGTAAGAAACTATTTTATCTTCTTTTTGGATCTTGAAATTTACTCTTAGACATTCTCTTTAATATTGATGTATGCCCATTTGGAGACCTCTATTCATCGTCTTTTTATAAAAATCTCATAGAAGAACTATAAATGGGCACAAAAAACAGTAGGTGATAAAATATTATTAAATTTGGCATTGAATGAGAAAGACTCAAATGGACTCGGAATGTTTTTTAAGCAAATCTTCGTTGGTTCTACCTAATTTAATTGCTAACTCAGCAATAATCGCATCTAAATATGTAAAAGCAACTTGCTCAAAAGCTGTTCCTTCGGGAGTTAGCAATGCAGTATCATCGTGGCGATCTGTCAAATCGTTCTTAGTACGCCCTTTCAGTTTAATGGTAACATCTCCGACTCTCCCAATTATGGTTTCTGGATGGGAAGTTATGGTTATGATCCCATAAGGTTTTATAGTATTCACGTAATTCTTTAGCAAGCTTACAACGATTGTAGTTGTTCCCGATCCTGATAAAACGATCAGTAGATCATCTTTCGTTAAAGCAGGCATGCTCGCTAAATTAGTAACCATATAAACTTCAGCACCTAAATGCACTAATCGGGTAGCAAAGCACTGCAGAATGAAAGCGGAACGTCCTGATGCTAATAAAAAGAATTTCCTCTTATTTTTTAAACCATCATATACTAATTCAATAAAATGTTGGGTATGCTCGAAATGTTTTGGTTTCATGAGATGTTCCATATTTTCTTGAAGATTCTTCATAATAAGCTCCATGGATTGAAACAATATCTCTTTTGCCTTCCCATTTACTGGTTTCCCAGCTTCTGAATTGGTTTTATCTGCCATAATTATTCATTATGTTATTTTAAGTAATATGAATTGAAAAGAATGATATGAAAAAATATGTTTCGGTTACGAATTCAAGAATTCTAAAGCTTATAAATAATGATTATCAAGTGATTAATGAAGGAAATATCAAACCCCATCAAGGGGGAAGTATAATAAATAAATCGTTAAAATTATTAAATTATTAGAGCCCTTACCGGTTTTTTAGTTGGGATTCCTTCAGGATACTTTTTCTTCAAAAAATATGTATGTATGCCCACATATATCAGGAATATTGAACCAATAAGTATAAAATTCCAAAATCCTAGGCCACCATAAAAAACTATAGGATCTTGATTCACATTTTGATTAGCATATACGATAATTATTATAATTGCTATTGTTGAAATAGAACCCCCAAAAATGCAATCAAAATAAATATCGAATCGTCTTCCTCTATCATCGACCGCTAGCATGAGAAATTGCGATTATTTCATTTATTATTTTTGTAGAATGCTAATTAAATTAATTAAATCTCTAAATTTAAATTTTTATATACGAAATTTAAGAAAAAGGAAGAAAAAAAATTTTATCGATCGATGATCAATAACTTATTAACAAGAACGTAAATACGGATTTAATACATAAATATTATTGAGATCGAGAATCAATAATCCGTCGAGTTAACTCCGTAAAAGATTCATCGACGTGTTTCCCCGTCTTCGATGATGTTTCAATGTAAATGCTTCCTTCACTTTCAGCGAACCTTCTGGCTTCTTCACGATCTATGACCACACCCACATCCTCTACTAAATCTACATTGTTACCGATCAAAACAAACGGTATGTTTTCTCCCGCTGATTGCTTAATTTCAGATAACCACTTGCGAGTTTCTACATACGTTTGTTCACGAGTTAAATCAAAGACTAACATTGCCCCTGCAGCTCCTTTGTAAAATGTACTTCGAATAAACTCAAATCTTTGCTGGCCTCCAATATCCCATATTGAGAGAGTTGCTATTTCACCCGATCTAAATTCTACATCCTTAGTTAATATATCAACGCCTACGGTCAATTTATAATTGGCTGCAAAACGATTTTTGATGAATCTTTGAACCAACTCTGTCTTACCGACTGCCGCTGCGCCAGTTAGAATTATTTTGAGTTTAAAACTTGACATGATTATAGATTACAAAACCCAAGTAATGATAAGAAAGTCGAATTTATAAACGATCTCTATAGATTTTGAAGGACTATTTCGAGGATATATTGAATAGAATCTTTAATAAGAGGTATTTAGATCGTCGAAATAACTCCTTATTAATGTAGATATCGGTTGCGCGTCGTTTTTCATTTTTATGGTATTTAGAACATTAATTTTGAATTCTGTAAAGCATAATTTTGTTAAAATAAAGAAGTAATAAAAAAAAAAGAAAACAATTTTTTTGTCCAAATGGACTGATGATACATGCTTTATTTGTATTTAATCAACAGAAATGAAACTAACATCGTATTTTAAACAAATTTAGATATAAAAAAAGGAAAAAAAGATTGGATTTGTAATTAGCAGAACTTTATCTTATAGTTATTTATACTTGATCGACAATAGGAGATCGTTTTTGGTAATTTTTTTACGATTAGCATGCATGGTAAAAGCGCGAGCTTGTTCAGTTAAACCAGTTGCAGTCTTTTCGAGATGGTCAATTAAAAGATCTACTGCGTTTCTTGCTACGATGCTTGCACCTTGCTGCTTCATTAATCTCCTTATTGGCGACCAGGCAAAACTACACTCAGAATCGAAAGGATTCTTGATCTATGTTTCTTTTTAGCCATGGTCTTATTCCTCCACAATTAAAAATTTTTAATTCGTGTATTTTTACTTTTTTTTTGTTTATTAATAGAGTTTCTTAGTTAATATTATATCCGAATGATTATTTAAATCTTTTGGCAATATGAGAAGAAGATGGGGGATTAAATCAACAAAAAATCACGACAAAAACTTTATGTTTTGATTGAAGAGTAAACATCTATGATCATCGGATGATTGATCACACGAAAAAGTTGAACTTAATTTTTTAGTATCAAAGTAATTCAAAGGGTTATGTTGAAGAAATGGGCATTTAATTTAGTTTTATTATGGGGTAAAGGGAAATTAAAAAAAATATTATCAAGTGACTTTATCATGGGTAAATGTCATGGGATCAATTTAGTGATCATCACAACTTAGTCATAAAGTAAATAATTGGTAAAAATTGACAGAATACTGCTGATTTTTCATTATATCAAGATTTTAAAGACTACTTCAATATATGATGATGATACGTTAACGTGATTTTTCAGTTTAATCAGTAAAATATTATAATTTAAAACAAAAAATTATTAATTCCCATTAATTTAATACTAAATAGTACTTTAAAACTATAAAACAAAATTTATTAGAGATAAAAATGTCTCAGCAGATAATGGTACCAGGAAGTTGTGGCGTTGCTATTAAATGTAAGGATGGAGTTATTCTTGGAAATGATCGCAGGGCAACTTGGGGTTATACAGTTACAAATAAAGCAACAAGGAAGGTTTTTAAGATTACTGAAAATATTGGAGTAGCCGCATATGGGCTAATTGGAGATTTCCAAATTTTAGTTAAAATCCTTCAAGCTCAAGCAAATCTTTATGAACTTGATGCGGGGAAACAGATCACGACAAAAAGTTTAGCTAAATTGATTTCAAACTTCTTATATTCACGAAAACAAGCTCCATTATATACAAATTTAGTTGTTGCAGGATTAGATGATGATGGTCCGCAATTATATACTTTGGATGCTCTTGGTTCTTTGATGCCTGATGATTATGGAACAACAGGAACAGGAATGTTATTATCTATTGGAATATTAGAAGCAGAATACAAACCGAATATGACAATTAAAGCTGGAGAAGCACTTGTTGTAAAAGCTATAAGTAATGCTATAAAAAGAGATGCCATGTCCGGTAACGGAATTGATTTACTCATCATAACCAAAAGCGGTGCTCAAGAAAAAACGATTGAGATTGATGAGTTAGGAGAATAAAATTTACACCTTTTTATTTCCAAATTTTAAATATGATTCGATATCATAATAAAAATGGATATTTTGTCTCCTTAGTAATAATTTTAACAAAAAATTTAATGGATCATTGATAATATTTTCATGCAATAAGAAAGAGATTAAAGTGCATTTCAATGTTACTTTTCAATAATAAGTTTAATGATACCAGAGAGATAAAAGGTTTTACTATAGATGAGATTCTTGATGTAAAAAGGAAGTTATCGCGATTTATGGAAGAAAACGTGGAGGAAAGTGAAATCAATGATTACCTCAAGAAATATTTCCATCTACAACACCAGGAGTTTTATCAGGAATATCTTACTCAAATAGAACAATTTGTTGATGATTATTTACTCAGAAGTTCAAAGAATCTTTACTATAATTTAAAATCTGAACTTGTAAAAGAACTTAAAATTATTTCTCAAAACTTAACAAATCTCACCGCTAATGGTAGGAACATAAAGAGAATTTTAAAGAAGAATAAATTTCTTGATGATTTCCTCACAATTATCACAGAAATGCTTAAAAAATGTGATATGATAAGGCAATATCTTGAGAAGATTATCTATAAAGTGGAAAAACAATATGATGATGAGATATTCTTATGGATTCAAGCAAGTAAGATTAAAAATTTAGGATTTCAATTTAATGAATCAATCTTAGAATTGAAAAAATGGGATGAAATTAAGGGTTCCCTTGAATTTTTACGATCTCTATCTGAATCAGATCCTATAAAAGTTAAGAAAAAAGGATCTGAACCGTTACCTACTTTTCATTTCAATGAACTCTTTCAATATTTTATTGAAAATCACCAGAATCACGAATTAGTCTATTCGGATCTTATCTATTTGATGTATAAAAATAATGTCTTTGCAGATTATTCCAGTGAAGAATTTATAAACATACTGGAAAGAAAGGAGGTGGTGCAAAATCTAAAAGATAAAACGCGCCCTTTCATAGTCTCTTTAATCGAGGATAAATTAGAAGGACTCATTAATGAAGTTAAACAATATGATGAAAAACACAGACTTGAGGAAAAACAAGATTTTAATTTTGAATCATTAACTCAACAAAAATTTTCTGAATTTCTACCAAAATTGATTGAATATTATTTTTTATCAATAGATAAAAAACTTCAAAATCTCTTAAATCAAATTGAGGGTACTTCGACAGATGAGTTTGTGAAAATAATTAATTCTTATAGAGAAAAAGTAGATGCAATATCGTCAAATATTGATGAGATAGATACCTGGGTATTAAGATTTGACAAATACCTGAAACCGTATGAAAATATTACAGAAACCTTAAAAAAAACATTATCACGATTAAATGATGAATTATTACGTAGAAAAGAAGAATATCAGACATATCTTACAAGTGTAAAAGATGAGGGATTGCGTGTTGAATTAAGAACATTTGTTGATTCCAAGATACTGGAAGTTAATGCCATGATGAGTGATTATGAGGATAAGACTTCTGTCATAATTAGGGAAGAATTACCCCAGCTTAAGAAAATAAAAGAAATATTAAGAGACTACAAGACAAAAATCGAAATTATCAAATCCCAAATCTATGAGAAGATAGATAGAAATAAGTTTCGAAATATCGATACATATCAACTTATTAAACATTGGGAGGACAATTTTTATAGAAAAAAACAACAATTGACCTTCCTACTCACTATTTTATTGAATAAAATATTTAAAAGTTTTAAAGATTTAATTGATGAAGAATCTATTTTGTTTGCGGAAATCACTGAAATTACTAAACAATCTGAAAATTTTGAGGGTTTGCCCATAAATTTTGCCTTATCTTCATTTCTCGCTGAAAAATTGACAGAGGATGAATTAAGAGAAAGGATTACAGAATTAAATGCAAAATTAAACAACTTAACTTCAAGTTTAGGACTATATCAAGTGGAATTAGCTAAGGTTGAGGAAATTTTATCTAATAAAGTTAAAACAAAGCAAGGGATTGCAGTTTCAGATGTGCAGTGCACTGTTTGTCACCAATTTATTAATTTTGCTAAAGATAAACTTATTACTTGTCCGTTTTGTGGAAGTACATATCATTATCTTTGTGTAGCAGCATGGCTCTCAAAATATAATTCATGTCCCATGTGTCAGAATCATTTTCTCGAACCTTATTCAGGTATGTTTGATATAGATTAAAAAGTTGAAAAGAGAGAGGATAGATTAAAAAATATTCTCTAAAAATGTTTTGATTTGCTTGCTCGAAGTTGGATCACTATTAAACGTAGAATATAAGTATGTTGCTAAGTAGATTCTAATTTCCTCTTCAAGATCCTTCATGCTTATAAATTCAAAGCCATCTTTCAGTTGCTCTTCATTGATAAGAGGTTTAATATGCGATTCAACTAGGTAAAAGACAAATTTTACTAAAATGTGGTTTATCATGTCTTCTTCCTCACTCGACAGATCGTATTCACCTTTAATAATCGCATCTTTAATATTGTTTAGCTGTAATAATGAGAGTTCAACATCTTTAGGAAGCTGCAACTTTTTAATTTTATTTGGCATATCGGTATTGTTATTGATCTTTAACGTTTTATCGCAGTAGTCTTTTAAATTATTAAAAAATCTTACGAGAAATTTGAAGTTATCATTTAACGTGTATAAATTTTCCCACGTTTCTATATTTATATCTTTCATTTTAACTTCAATCTCTTTCTCAACTTTACTTATTATTTCTTTAAGATATTGTGAATAATCTCCGAATTCAAAACCAAAGTAATACGGATTCAATTTTTCTGTCAATTCTGTACCTTTAATTCCGTGTGTCTGTATTTTTTCTTTTCTTACAATTTCTTTTACGAATTTCATGATGTAATTACATTTCGGGCAATAAGTCACCCAAGAACCGAGTATCATTTCCGGGGGTTTACCACCCACATTAATATATCCATTAAAACCTGATGCTAATTTTTTTCCATCGGAACTAGAAAAAATTGAATCTTCCGGATAAAAAGTTCTGGGAATAAACTTGTTATCACACACGGGACATTTCATTAATCGTTTTTCCGTCATTATCATTTCAATTTATAACCTTAATAGTACACAAGTAAATAGAGCTGATAAAAAAGAATATTATACCTCTATTACTTTCAAACTTCGAAATTTGTTATTAACAAAAGAAGATTTTAAAAAATTATTATTTCATTGTGATATGAGGATATTACGAGCATATTATGAGTTAAATTCTTTTCAAAAATTTGGAGGACTAATAATAATATTTATTACCATATATATACCAAAACTAACCATAAAAGCACCACATGCTAACAAAATATATTTAAAGATTTTAGGGTTTAAGGATTTTCCACCAAAATAGGCAATGGTAGAAATTGGAAGATACCACGCTGCGTCTCCTAATTCATGTCCCAAAAAGAATAACAACAATCCAAGAGGATTGGCAAAACTTACATTATAAGATATAAGAAACCCTAAACCGATGACAGCCCACCAGAATTCCCAATAAGGATTTGAAAGACTAACTACAATACCACCGAGAAAACTATTTCCCTTAAATCCCTTTATCTGTTGACTATTATCAAATTCAATGTTAATTTTGGTCTTAAACACATCTTTAATAACCAAAAAACCATATACTACCAAAAAAATTCCTCCAATTATTCCAATTGTAGTTAAGAATAAGATATTCTGGAAAAATAAAGATGCTCCAGCAAGTAATACGATTATTAATGTGAGCTCTATTGTAGCATGTCCCAAAATTATGTTTACTCCCGCTAAATACCCTCTTTTTTGTTTTAAAGATTTATATATTGTAAAAGTAAGTAAGGGGCCTGGAGATAATGCACCTGTTAATGCAACTAAAAAAGAAAAGAGAAAAATTTCAAACATTATACTGCGTTGTAATCTAAATATTATTAATTAAAACCGTTCATCGCCCAAGTAATTAACCAGACAACTATAATTAAAACCACGAGAATTGGAGCCATAAAAACAAGAAACATGTACGAACCTTTTATCATCTCTCTACGAAAAGTTTTAAGTCCTTTTTCCCAATCACGCTTGGATTTATCCTTCCAATTATTAAAATCATCTGCGAATTTTATCCTTCGTGCTTCCCATTCATCAGCAGTTTCGTTTTGTTTTCGTTGAATTCCCTCATTCCATATATTTATTTGATCATTCCATTGCTGTTGGGAGGTTTTAAAAAAATTAGCAATTTTTTCTGTATTCTGTTCCCAATTTTCTTTATTTTTTAAGTGAGAATTTTGAATATCTTCTGTTAATTGGGCTAAATTCTTTTCAGTGGATTGTTTAATATCGTTAAAAAATTTCTCCACATTTTCTCTATTCTTATTCATTGATTCTTGATTTCTATTTGATGCGTCTTCCATTGATTGTTGAACATTTGCCAAACCATCCTTTATTTCAGATACAAAACCATTCCAACCTTGCATAAATAGATTTTTAAGTTTTGAAAGGTCTTCAATTTTCTTCTCTTCTTCTGAATTCTTTTCCGTACTCATAGTTTCATATTAAGATTTTGATACTTAAATATTTATTTCATGAATTATCTGATGTAAAAATAGAGAATGACAAATTGGTTATAAAAATGTTTATTACATCAAAAATTTTTATTGATGATATGGATTCTAAAATATTGGAAAACACACCTCTTTATTCCGCATTTTCGGAACTTGGAAAGAGAATATCCTTACCACAAGGAGTCTTCTATTGGTCGGGAAGAGCAAAAAAAGAGGCAGAATTGAATGGTACGATAGGTACTGCGTACGCTCATGAGTATGACTTCATTAAAGAGGGTAAGTCGGAATGGTTTCCTTGCTATCTTGACGGAATAAATGCATATTTTAAAAATTTAGAAATAAATGATTTAGTCCCCTACACAGCAATAGCAGGCATATCAGAATTAAGAGATCTTTGGAAAAATTGGATCATCTATAAATCCTTGCTGAATGAAAAAGAAGATAATGAAAAACTAGATAAGCTTAAGAAATACATTACCACGCCGATAATAACAACGGGAGTAACAAATGGTATTTTTTTAATTAGCTCATTGTTATTAAATGCTAATGAATTTATCATAACACCAAACAAACGCTGGGGGAACTACGATAATATAATAAAAAGGGTTTTAGGGGCAAAAATTAAGTCTTTTAATTATTTTAAAGATCAACAATTCAACTTCGAAGGGTTAGAAGGAGCAATTGATGAGGTTGCTGTTGTTCAAGATAAAGTTCTAATCATTCTTAATTTTCCCAATAATCCTACGGGTTATGTGCCCACAAAAGAAGGATCTTTAAAACTTATTGACCTACTTAAAGCGAAACAAAAAGAAGTAAAAAAACCAATACTTGTTATGATCGATGATGCTTATGAACCTTATATATATGATGATAATGCAATTAACAGGTCAATATTCTATGATCTGCAGGATTTAGAGGAAGATATCATCCCAATTAAATTAGATGGGGCAACAAAGGAATTACTTTTATATGGTGCACGAATTGGATTTATTACAATTGGATTAAAACCTACATGGACCAAAAATGATAAAGAATTGGAAACGCTTAAAAATGAGATAGATAATAAATTATCTGGCTTAATTAGGAGTACTATATCGAATTGTAATCATTTTTATCAAGCGGTAATGATTAGTTTATTCAATACAAAAGGAATAGAAGAAATTCTTAAGATGCGCGAACCAATCCAACGTCTTCTCAAGGAAAGATATATAAAACTCAATTCTGAACTAAAAAAAATTAAAAACCCTAATATATCCGTGGATCCTAATTCAGGAGGCTTTTTTACATTTATTAATCTTAATCCTAATCATATGAAAGCCAGTGAATTTGCTGAATTATTATTAACAAAGTATAAGGTAGGAGTCATTCCAATTGAAACCCCAAGTGAAAATGTAAATGGAGTACGGATCGCTTATTGTTCAATAGATTTGACTCAAATACCCGAAACAGTTAAAAGAATAAAATCTGCGTTAGCTGATTTCTAGATTATTTTTTCTTATTCATTTCTAATTATTTAAAAAGATTGAGTTTTATATACTAAGTAAGTTTCTTTTAAAATTTAATTGGGAAATAATATGAAAATTTATATGATCAATCAAGGGCAATTACAAGAAGTAAATAAACCAATCTTTTCCACGGGAGATGTCTATCTCATCGATGATGATAAAACTATATACGTTTGGATCGGAGCCAAATGCTCTGTAGATGAAAAAACTGTCGGAGCAGCAGAAGCTAGGACTTTAGATCAACAAAGGGGCGGAGCTGCTAAAATAATCACCGTTGATCAAAATCATGAATCTAGCGACTTTATGACTGCAATAAATAAAATGGGCACAATGAAGATTGTGGAAAAAAATTTAGCTAAAACTATGTTAAAAGATGTTGTAACAGGAGATTATGCTCAGTTTGCAGAACATATTAATGTACTTTATAGAGTATCATCTGAGGAATTTGAGGGAATTAATTCCATGAAGATGGTACAAGTTCCTTATAAAAAAGAGAGTCTAGATACTGAAGATAGTTATGTATTGGACTTAGGAAATAAAGTCTATATTTGGCAGGGGAAGGCTTGTAATGTCAAGGAAAAAGTAAAAGCGGGACAATGGGCAAGGCAAATTGATGCAGATAGAGCGGGTTCTCAAAATGAAACGATTTTCGAAGAAGGAGATGATGCTGAATTTCTTGCAGCTTTAGCGAAAGGCGAAAATTACAAGGAATCGGATGCTTATCAATTAAGAGCAGAATCAGAATTAGAGCCAGATACAGCTGCTGATATAATGGCTGACGCTATAGAGCCGGAATTTAAATCAGTAGTCAAAGATATCACTCCTGATGATTTAAAAGCAGAAATTGCAGATGTAAAATCAACAAGTGCTTCAAGCGCATCACCAGGAATACCTGGAGCCATAGATGATTCATTGCTTACGATTGAAAAAACTGAGGGTCGACGGATTTGTCCAAAGTGCGGAAATGAACAAAAAATGAGTATCCACGAGAGTACTGATAAGAGCAACGTGATTTTAGACTATCCGCGAGTTTATGGAAAGAAATACAAATGTGGTCAGTGTGGAGTAGAATGGAGGGAGAAATAGCACGATTGGGCTATTTCCGATGATTTAAGAGAAGTAATAACTTTTTTCTTTAATATTTTTTATTATTGTTATATTACGATTTTCATTCTTTAGATTGAGAAATGGTCAATTAATTACTTAATATTGATTTAAGGTGTTTAAAACGTCTTAAACGTAGTTTATAGTAAAAAGTACAAATACAGATTGTGCTGATGTGGGTAGAGTGGTTTGGATTATATTTTTAAACCAAAATTTTTTTCAATGAGATTCATATTTTTCATTAAAGAACAATCTTATATTAGAAAATTCGTAAGAATGGTAAAATTAGAATTTTTAATTTGATATGACTGAATTTAGGACTTTTTTTGTTTATGAACTGGAGGATACAGGGGAGCGGAAAGAACTTAATTTCTCGAAGACGAATTTAGCACAATTTCTAAATCCAGAACAAGTCTTAGTGCTTGTTCGAGAAGATCTACGAAGGATATTCATTTGGAAGGGTGCGAAATCTACAGTAAAAAAAAGATTCATAAGTTCAAGAGTAGCAAGAGAGCTACAGGTAGAATTAATGAAAGAAGTTGGTTTTCATCTTTGCAAGATTGTATCTGTTGACCAAGGAGATGAGATTCAAGAATTTCTTGATGCATTTAATCTGGAATCAATGCAAGTTAAAGATAAATTAGCAGATATGAGATATATTCGCAACATTGAGAAACCTAAGTCTAAAGAAGAACCGAATTATCCTGAAGAGAGAGAATTTAAAATCAATGAGCATCTTACGTTAAAATTAATAAAAGGGGAAACGATTATATTTATTGATGAGATTCCATTCCATCAATGCAAGTATCTTCTCTTGAATCTTACTCAAAAGGATTTTAATGAGTTTGATCACCTTGATTCAATTGACGAAGCTTTTGAGATTTATAATGAAATCGATAAGTTCCATGAAAGAGAGCATAATCTAATTGATCCCGAATCGGAATTTATCGGACATTGTTCTAATCTTCAAGCATGGTATGAAAATGGCTATGATCTTAGAATTCTGCATAGCAGCTTATCTATCCCCTTACTTAAGAAAATAGCTTTCCTAGGAGATAAAATGGCCCTTATCAGATTAAAAGAAAGCATTGCAACAAGGTTAGCATCAAAAAATTATAATACCATTATCTTCTACCTAAATGAGAAGTACCTAAAACTTTTTTCTAATGAGGAATTGGAAGTCATTTTTGATGAATGGCTTAATAAAAATGTCGAATTCGCCCATATGGAGAAAAGAAGATTATGGTATCCGCTTCTTAAAGAATTGATTGAAAGAGGAATTGATAGAGCCCAGAAAACCATTAAAAATGAAATAATTATGTATCTGAAAGAAGATGATTTTGAAGCTTATAGATATTTATTGAAGAATAATTTCTTTAGCCTTCTTAACTTGAGGGATCTTGAGGAACTTTATGAGCTCATTCCTAAAAAAGATAGAGTTGCCTTACAACGTATAGAAACTCTAGTTCTCAAAGCCACTCTTAGAAAGAGAAGAGATTTAAAAGTAGATCTCTGAAAGAAGGGATAGTTAATTTGTTATGAAATTGGCACGTCTTTTTGAACATAATTTAAAATATGTCATTTTTGAGATTCTCTTCGAGCAATTTTTACTCGTTTTTTTAAATCTACAATTTCTTCATCTTTTTTCTTGATTTCTGATTCAAACCTTAGCTTTTCATCCTTCAGGTTTTGCATTTCAGATAATAGTCTATCTTCAATCTGTTCTGCTTCATAGAGTTGATTTTTTAGTTTCGTATCATTTTCTCTCAATTCCCTGATCTCCGTATTATTATCATCAATTAGAGCCCTCAAATTTGCCATTTCAAGTTCAAATTTTCCTGTAAGATTACCAGATTTTTCTTGAGATACTTCTAATTTTTCTTGTAAACTGCTAATGAATTCAGCATTAGTTATGTTTTTTTGATTTAATCTTTCAACTTCAAGAACTAAAGTATTAATTCTCTCTTCTTTTTTCTCGACATCTCTCTTAACTAAACTAAACGTTTCTAATTGTTGTTGATTTTCTTTCGTTTTTTTATTTGCTGATTCAATTGTGCTTTCCATTTGAAATATAATCTTTTCTTTTTCTGTTATGATATTATCTTTTACTGATAATTCATTTACTAATTTCTCGAATTTCGATTTTTGAACAGTATCTTTATCTAAATATTGAAGTTGTTCCGTTAATTCTTTTAATTTTTGGTCTTTCTCCTGCAGTTTATCAATTAATCCTTTGTTAGCATCTTTTTCAGATTTAAGTTCTTCAGCTTCATTAGTTAGTTCTTGAATCTTTTGAACCTGATCTTTTACGATTTTATTTACTTTATCTATCTCTTCTTTTTGATTTTCAATAATTTTGTTCTTTTCGATATCAATAAAATTCAATTCCTCTATTTTTAGGGATTGTTCTTCAATTTGATTTTGTAAAGCAATCATATCCTTATTATCAGAGGAGGATTCAGTAGATAATTTGATATTGGATTCTAATTCTTTAATTTTAACATCTTTCTGGCTAATGGATTGCAATAAATTTTCAATCGTATCATTGTTCTTTTCAACCATTTGCATGAATTTTTCTTTCTGGTGAATCACTTCTGTAATATCTTGTAATAGCTTATCATGATCTTCACGGATCTTAACAACTTCATTATTCAGTTCAGTATTTTGCTCTTTAAAGAAAGTTAATTGTTCTTGTAAAGCATTATCATCATTTACAGGTTGTTCCTCCTTAGGTTCGTCTTCTTCGACCCATCCAAGTGAAGAAAGAGCTTCAATAATCGAATCATCTTCTTCTTTATGATTCCCATGATCTTCGGGCATATTATAAAAAACGTGTTTTGATCTATTAAATTTTATGTTATTTTCTTCCTTCATAAATCAAGAATTTATTCTAAGGTATTTTAAAGGCATTTAAGTAAATGATTAGGTTAAAAGAAAAGGGAAATCTGTTAAGAAAATTTTTTATTGAATACATATTTCCTATCAAAATAAAATTTCGTTAAATATCCAATGGGAAGTGCAATAATAATGCTGATTTCTAATGGAGAATTCAAGAGATTATTTAGAAGGAACTGTATACCGACATTTTCAATCGTTGTTAGGATCGCAAATCCGAAATACTTTAAAAACTCTTTTGATGTTTCTTTTATTTGACTTCCGCCTTTTTTGAATACAATAATTTTATCAAGAAAAAATTTGATGATATAGGTAATGCCTACAGCAGCAATTGATCCAATCAAATCGGGCATGTTAAATGGAAAAATCGAGCAATAAAGGGCTTGAATAATTTCAATACTTCCAAAATTAGAGCAAATTAATGGAGCTAAAAACAATTGATTGAGTTTTTGAATACCATAATTTAAAATGATCATCAAAATAACGAATAGAAAGTATAAGAATATTTGGCGATTTAAATCATCTTTTCCGTCCAATTTTAACGCCTGAAGTTATACCTTGAACTTTTTAATCTACTACCACATTTAGGGCAAAAATTTAGATTTTCTTCCTTTATGTGATGACCACATTTTTTACAAATTCTTTCAGATAATTGAGAGTTATTAATTTGAACATCTACAAAGGCAGGTGTTTCCGAAACCCCATGATGGAGTTCTTTATGAGGCTCTATCTCTAAATCATTAAGTTTAACGTCTACAAAAGGTTCGGTTTCGTGTAAGTCCGATTCTTGTTCTTCTTGTGGTTTTTTAATCCTTTTTTTCCAAGAATCTTCAGTTCTAATATCATTCCCTTTTTTTTTATCTGACAATTTTCTCAAAATTGGTTTTTAATTTTTTATTTTTTCTTTCCAAGAATCTTTCCTTTCAGAAGGATCATCTATAGGTATCTCTTCAGAAGGTTTTGCATTTAACTGCATATAACCCAAAGGATTACTTGATGTTGGATTTAACATTCCCATAATTTCTTGCTTTTCCATTTTTCTTCTATCTTCTTTCCCGGTCATTTTTCTGTACACTCTTTTTGCCAAATAGAACAAAAGAGATAATGAAATTGAAAATAAGAAATATACACCAACCCATCCATTTCCGAAAAATAAGATTGGAAAAGGAAGAAGTCCAGTTGTATACTGGGCAAAAAAGAGTCCTAATATCCCAAAAATGCCTAAAAAGATGAAACATTGTACACATGAGGGAATTAATTGTTTTTTCATCATTGTTTTTGTTAATTCTATTGATTCCTGCTGCAATGATCTCAAATCTTGAACATTTCCTTCTTGTTGGGCTGCTTTCATTCGTTCTTGTAGATCCGTTGATTTTTCTCTAATTTCTCTTGCACTTTCTGTATTCAATCCAGTAATTTTATTAAAAATCCTGCTCAAAACGACCATAGCTAGGGTCACTAGAAAAATCTGAAAGATTATAATCTCATTAGCCATTTATCCTTCACTATTGTAAAAAAATTTTACTACCAATTAAATTTATTCATAATATTAAACTTCTAAAGGGAAGCAATTTAAACCTCTATATATTCAATTCAAGTTTCCATGCAAATACCCCAAAATATATTTAGAAGCAAGGGTTTTCCATCGAGTAGGCATGGAAGAAGCAATAGCACAACCTAATCTGCATTTATTACAAAAATCATAATTATCATGATTTACCATTATTTCTCTTACTTCTTTAGAATTATATATTTTAGATATCGGGTGTTTTAATGCATCAAAACTCATAAAAGGATGTATTTTACAAGGATAATCGATAACGCCATCATGCCTAACAAATAAATAAGCTTCAGCAACATAGCAACGTAGTAAATTCTGATGATAATTAGGATATCCTCCAAAACCTCCTCTTCCCACCACAGCGATACTGATAGGATCAGTTAGAATGTTTTTATATTTTTCTCTCAATTTTAACATTAAGTTAGCCCAAACAGATACTTTTGGAATTAAACTCTCGATATCCTTTATTTGATAAGTTAATCCATGATAATCCCTAATAATATCTTCACATGGAAATAATTCTATTGAACAATTAAATTTTTCTGCTAATTCGCATATTGAATCAAGTAAATGAATATTATCATTCATAACAACGGTGCTAATAATTACTTTTTTATCTCTTTTATTTGCAAGTTCAATTGTTTCTATTACTTTATGGAATGATCTTAATCCTCTCATTTTATCATGCAATTCTGCAGTTGGATAATCAAGAGAAAGTAATAGATAATCTAATCCTTCTAAGCCTCCATTTTTTTTTAGTAAGGAAGGCATCAAATAACCATTTGTAGCTACCCCATTCATAAAATTATGAACTACTCCTGCGTGATAGATTAAATCAGGAAGATCTTTTCTTAAGGTGGGTTCTCCACCAGTAAATGATAAGGTTGTGACTCCTAATTTAGCAATTTGATCAATTATATCTTTTATTTGTTGTGTTGTCATTTCTTTAGAGATAATACGATTAGGTAATAATGGAAAAGAACAGAAAGGACAAACAGCATTACAACGCAATGTTACCTCGATTTGGGCAGAATAAGGTACTTTTATTTGAGTAAATTTGTTCAAGGTGAAGATCCTTAAATATCTAAACACATTCTTAATTCTCATTGGAGGAATTTCGTTCACCTTAACAACAAATGTGGCTTTTATAAAAATCTTTATAAGGGTTTATTAGAAATAATAAGGTCTAGAAGCATTAAAAACCTACCTAATTATAAATATGTTATTTAATTCATTAGAAGCTATTTTTCAAGATGAAATACAATAAATATAGAAAAAAGTATAAAAAAAGTTATACTTTGGTACCACACTGGCGGCAAATATACGATTTAGCATATATTTTCATCCCGCCTTGCTGAAATAAAACTTGGGATTGATCTTCAATCGTATTAAATGCTGTACCACCACATTTTGGACACATTCTTCTTCCTTCCACAGGAGGTTTCTCAATTGCTCGTTCTTCTTCCTGTTGTCTCTCGACTAATTCAGACGGCTTTACTGTGGTTCTATTTTCAGGAATTGAATGTATAGAAGTCTTTAAATCTAAAAGTTTGTCTAATTTTTCATTTATTGTTTCTAATAGTGATAAAATTTTCTCTTCAAATTCAATCATATTTTTTTCCTTCTTTTTTACAATTTGAAACGATTTTAATAAATGATCTATTTGATTTTTAAATATTTTTGTAAATACAAGATTGAACGTAAGATATATCAGATAAAAAGTAATTCTTAAGGATGACTTCTTTCTTTCATAGGTGTAAAGATCTTAAAAAAATCTCTTCTTATTTTTACATTTCCTTGAAATTTTACGATAATTTTATTACCCGAAATCGTATTAGCATGTAACTCTCCATATCCTTGTCCAAAGCCCGTAAATGCAATGATATCCCCATTAGTTAACCGGGAATCAAGTTTTGCTGAATCCTTGACTCTTAAGTAAATACCTCGCTTGATATCATCTAAACTATCTATTTTATGAATACTAGAAAAGGAATACGAACCGCTGTAATTTTCGATGATATAATCATGCAATTTTTTAATTGGCGGTTTTTGAATTTTAATAATCTCTCCCTTTATACCTCTTTTAGCAATTATTAAAGCAGCAATCGCATGATCAACGAATCCTTTAGAGTGCACTTCATTTACGAGTTTACCATTTTGAAGATGATATAATGCTTCTTTTGTTGTCTTGTATTCATCTACGAGATAAATTTCTGGAGAGGCAAATCTCTGTTCAATGGTTTCCTTATTATCTTCTTGTAGATCGAAAAACACCTTGAGAAATTCTACTATAAATTCTGACCCTGGACCATTTCCAATGAAGATTTTCTTAATCAAATCTTTTTTATATTGCACAAATGTATCTAGTTCCCTTTTAAGAGTTTTTTGAGAGCTATTCCATGACTTAATATTATTTATTTTATTTTTGAGATTTACATACCATAAAGAAGGAAGTTCTCCTTGCTCCATTAAACAAAATCCAAAATGTCGAGTTCCAGGATCTACAGCAAGCGCCAATTCTTCTTTGTCAAAGTGAAAAAGATTTATTTCTGCCATACCA
The DNA here is from genome assembly GCA_964493715.1 of uncultured archaeon. Classification (GTDB taxonomy): domain Archaea; phylum Asgardarchaeota; class Lokiarchaeia; order Sigyniarchaeales; family SOKP01; genus SOKP01. The sequence continues at coordinate 7,884 of CAZBPC010000018.1, read as the reverse complement.
TTTGAAATTTTCATCAAAGAATTGAAGAATGGATCAAAATCATCAATTTTTACTTGGAGAAAGAAATTTTTGTGTATATCTTGGTGCAACACTTCTATGTTATATTTCTCAATAATTGGAAATAAATCGTGTTGATTATCAACTTTGACTAAAACATCTTGAAAAGGTACAATTTTTATAAGGTTAGTTTTTTCAATAGCTTTCGCAATCGCTTGGGCAATATCGTCTTCATTCTTTCCTGAATAAATGTTAACGTGAAGACCGTCAATATGGAATGCTTGTTTTGCGACAGAAACACCTAAAATATCAATTAGTTTTGGTTCAATTAGCTCATCAATTCCTCTTGATATCGTTAAGTTGTTTGCACACCTAGGAACAATACGTACATGAGCAGTTCCAAATTTAGCTTCACTTATTGAATTAATGGTCACAATTCCTTTTATTTTAGAACCTACAATTTGAAATTCAATTAATTCCTCAAGATTTTTCTTGATGAATTCAAACTGCAAATCACCTAATACTAATATACTTATGGTTCCATTATCCACGTAAAAGTCGAAAGAAGGTATTACTTTTTTTAATTTCTCTAAGGTATCTATACCTATTTTAAATCGTATTGGATCATTAATCGTGATAAAATATTCTTTTCTGGGTTTAATTTCCGAAAAGGTTCCCGTAAAATTTGCAGGAAAGAATTTACCTTCACGATAGATAGTACCAAGATCAAAATCTGTATTGATGTTTAAAGAAACTTTAACGATTTGCCCTTCAAAAGCTTTTTTTAATGGTTTTCCACTTAAGGATAATAAATAACGTATTCTGATTTTATCAGTTATCCAATTAGTTTCAATCCTACCAGATAAGATTCCTATACTTAATAATTCACCAAAACCTTTCTTGTTATCATAACCTAAAATAATAAATGATAAATTTTCATTTATACCGGTTCTAATTTTTGTATATAATGTAATTTTATCTATTAATTCATCAATCCCAAAAATTTCTTTAGCAGAGGTTTCTAAAATGGAGTAGTTTTTTGTTGAATTTAATTTATTTAATTCTTCCTTAATTATTTCGACATTTGCGTTTCTTAAATCCATTTTTGTCGCTGCGATTATAATTGGCACCTTCATCTCATTTGCTTTCTCATATAACCAATAAGTTCTTGCTTGAAAACCTTCATTTCCAGCAATTACCAAAATTAACAAATCAGCGAACGATAATCCTAACGCAATTGCACCCTTGAAATCAGCATGACCCGGACTATCTAAAAAATTGATAATTATATTTTTCTCATTTAATATGAATTCTATTACTTTTAATGTTACAGTAGTACCTCTAATAAGTTCAAAATCTAAAGTATCTGGAAAAACACCACAGATTGCTTGAATTAAACTACTTTTTCCATGTTGGGCATGTCCTGCTATCAAAACGTTAAGAATTCTTTGATCCTCATCCATCTTGAGATTTATCATAATATCAACTAATCAAGATTAATCTTGTCTCCTATAACCTTCAATAGATTCGAAGTAATCTAATATAGCCATCTTTATTTCAATTGCGGGATAAATTAATCGCTCTTTTTGAACCGTTTTTAAGGCTTGAGTCCAACTCCATTCTGGATTTTTTTTCATTATCCAAGCCACTATAATTCCACCACTTCTAGAAATTCCCATTGCACAATGTACCAGTACTTTACCATTTTTTATGTGAACGTCTATAAAATTTAAAATCTCTTCAATATAGCGATGTGGAGGATACCAATCATCAGGAAATCCTTTATATAGATATTCAAATCCTAGATCTGTGGGATCATAATAATTATCTTCCATTAAATTGACGATAGCAGTTATGCCTATTTCCTTAAATAATTTAAAATTCAAACGGGGCCAATACGCGCCTATATAGAGATTTGGATAAACCTTGTAAATCTGATCTAATTCTACCATGTTTTGTATCTGAATATTCGATTAAATCATGTATATTTTTTCATTTTAAGTTCGCCTATCTATGTATTAAAAACGAGGATTTAACTTGTAGCTATATCTCTACTTGCTATAATATTAGCACCACTGTTTAAAATGTTTTTAATCAATACATCTCCCATTTTTATGGGAGCATTTACGACTGTTTGTGCGATTATCATCAGTGCCTCATTTAACTTATCTTTAAGTATTGGTTTATCAGTTCTTACGGGAATTAAGGGAATAAACCCATTTTCTACCCTTATTGTAGTAGTAAGAATTCTTTTAGGTTCATGAAATTCTTGTTCGGCATATTCTAATCCCCGTTTGCATGTATATCCTTCAAATGTAATCTTATTATTTGGATCTTTAAGAACTTTAATTTCGCAACCCGTAGGGCATACAATGCACCGGATAACTTTAACAGTACTTACTTCAGAAATTTTTTTCACCTCGTATTAATCCTCCTCTATCAAAACTTCAGGACGAGGAATCACTTCTATTCGTATTTCTTTAATTGTCATGTCCACCCCAAATTCTTTCAGATTGAGATCCAATTCGATCATTTCACTAGGAATCACATACACTCTTTTTCGTTTGTATATGACTTTATTGGTCTCATCCTTAAATTGAATGAGTACTCTTCGATCAGGATACTTTACTCGAAAATTAAAAATGATATTTGATTCCATATCTCTCTTGTTTATTTGATCTGGTTTCACGTAATTAATATTTTCACCAGGGATGCATTTGATCTTCTCTTCTTTTGATATTGATTTATCATAACTATTTTGAATATAATCCACAACATTTTTTCCTGCTCTTTTAGCTTCAGAAGAAACCATATCAACTAAATCATGAACTTGAAGGACATTCCCACATGCAAAAATCCCTTCAATTGTAGTCTCTAAATTATTATCTACCAATGGACCTCCATTTTGGGAAAGGGAAGCTCCAGCTTGTAGTGTTAATTCATTTTCAGGAATTAAGCCTACTGAAAGTAGCAATGTATCACATTCAAAAAATCTTTCAGATCCTATTATTCGATCATAGTCCTTTGTAACCTTTGCTATCGACACTCCTTGTAATCTATCCCTTCCGTGAATTTTAGTCACAGTATGACTAGTGATTAAGGGAATATCATAATCCTCCAAACATTGAACCTGGTTTCTCAGAAGTCCGCTAACATATGGTTGGATCTCAACCACGGCTTTTACTTCACATCCTTCCCAAGTTAATCGGCGAGCCATTATCATTCCGATATCACCACTTCCTAAAATGACAAATGTATGTCCCGGTAAATACCCTTCAATATTGACAAATCTTTGTGCTTGTCCAGCAGTATATATTCCTGCGGGTCTAAATCCAGGAATATTAATGGCACCCCTTGTTCTTTCACGGCACCCCATAGCGAGAATAATTGCTTTTGCACTAACTTCAATAAGACCTTCTTTATTGTTTACAGCATATATTTTTTTATCCTTTGTAATTTCTATAACCATTGTATCTAATATGTAAGGAATTTTCAAATCTTTAACCTGATTAATAAATCTTTGAGCATACTCAGGTCCTGTTAATTCTTCTTCAAATTCCTTAAGACCAAAACCATTATGAATGCACTGCAATGTAATTCCGCCTAATTCTTTATCTCTTTCTACTATTAATACTTTTAACCCCGCTTTTTTAACTTCTATCGCCGCTGCTAAACCTGCAGCCCCAGCACCAATAACAAGGACATCTGATTTATAACTTTTCATTATTCTTCACCTCTCTCTATTTTTCTAAGTAATTCATCCTTGGTTTTAGAGACTAAGAAATGTGAATCCTCACTTTTTTTAGTTACCTCTTGATACGGAATGTTTAGTTCTCTTGCGAGAATTTCCATAACTCTTGGGCGGCAAAAACCACCTTGACACCTGCCCATTCCAGGTCTACAACGAAATTTAACTCCATCTACAGTTATTGCGCCTACAGGGGCATAAATAGCATTTAAAATCTCTCTTTCGGGAATAGTCTCGCACCTACAGATTATTCGCCCCCAAGCAGGATCTTTTCTAATTTTTTGATCTAGTACATCTTTAGAAAAATTCTTAAAGCGCTCCGGTTTAGGTCGAATAGGGTTATAATTGTCATTGGGTTTCAATTCAACACCAAGTAACTCGAGATATTCAGTCACTCTCTCTGCAATTGCATAACAAGATGTCAATCCAGGAGAAAGAATCCCTGCAACGTTGATGAATCCATACACATCAGTATTATCAATGATAAAGTCATAACTATCTGGTATTGCTCTCAAACCAGCAAAGTTTCTAATCGAGGCACGTACAGGCAGTTTAGGTACTAATTTTCGTGCACCTTCGAGAATTTCTTTTAAACCCGCTTCTGTTGTTGAAGTATCTTTTTCATCTGATATGTTTTGAGCATTTGGTCCCACAAAAGTATTTTCGTGGGCAGTAGGGCAAACTAATATTCCTTTTGATACTTTTGTTGCTGTTGGAAACAGAATTTTGTTCAGATGCATAGCATTGCGATCAAATAAAATATATTCGCCTTTACGAGGCATTATATCAAAATAATCTAGCCCAACCATCTTAGAAATCTTAGATCCAAATAAACCAGCTGCATTGATAACATTGTGAGCTTTAAAATCACCTTGCTTAGTTTTTAGATCGAAAATATAATTTTGATGACGAATTTTTTTAACCTTATGATTCCGAAAAAATTTTACGCCATTCATTGCTGCGTTCTCTGCTAATGCGAAAGTCATCTCATATGGACTTACAATCCCTGCGGATGGTGCATGAAGTACTCCTACCACGTCATCAGTTAAATTTGGCTCCATATGTTTTATTTTTTTCTTATCCAGGATTAATTCTAAACCTAAAATGCCATCTTGAATCCCATAGTTCCGTTCTTTTTCTAATTCTTTAATTTGATTATCTTCTAGTGCTACTACAAAAGAACCAATCCGTTTAAAAGGAAAATTAAGCTCCTCAGCAGCTTGAGTGTACATTTTATTTCCTTTGATGCACATGTCACGTTTTATATACTCTCTTTCAGCAGCATAACCTGCATGAACAACTCCTGAATTAGCTTTTGTAGTACCCGAAGCAATATCAACTTCTTTTTCTAATAAAGCAATCTTAATATCATATTTGGAGAGCGTTCGTGCTATACAGCAACCAATCACGCCACCTCCGATAATAATTACATCATAAATCAAGAAAGATAACTCCTTATAGTATCAAATTATAATCTTGCGTCTTAATTATTAGAACATTTTTCTTCTTTAAAACTTTGATACTATTTAATTCATTAATTTCTTCCCTAATAATCGTGGAAAATTAAAAAAACATTTGAAGAAACCAGAATAAGTTAAATGCGAAGGCTAAAATCATTAATCCTACTGTTAAAGGATTAAATATAGCGCTTTTTAAGGATTTTTCTTGTTTTAATCTCAGATTTCCTTGGAGTAAATTTCCTATTGGTTTAACTTTTGAACCTACTTCTTGTTTGAGGTGATAAGAACCTAAAAATCTTGGACTTCTTAATTGCTTCATGATAGTATTTGGATCATTTGAATTAATCCAATTTAATCTGTTATTATTCATTAAATCTTCATAATCTGCGACAATACGCGGATCTCCTCGATTAACAACTTCCTTTTTTATTGTATTTTCTGAAGTCATATTTTCGATCAAATAATATACTTCTAATCTTAAATTCTTTATGATTATTGAATATGAGTTACAAGAAAGCTCCTTTCATTTTGCCATTAGCAGCTTTTTCTAAAGAACTTTCAATAACAGCTCCGAAATCTGCAAAAATACTAACATCATTATCCCATTTTGAAAGTACTTCTTGAGGATAGCTTTTAAAAAAGAGGTCCCCAATTTTTTTCAATTCCTCTTCCGTCTTTTTTTCTTTAATCTTAGTAGAAGTACTCGCAATGAAGAGAAAATCCCTTCTTTTTACAACTACAAATTTCAGATTACTGAGTTCGAAATTAGTAATACCACCATCTGAAAGTTTTTCTGCAAATGTATTTAAAGCAGACATTAACGCACCGAACAATTGGGGATTAATTTTCTCATACTGAACTCGTGAATAGAGCACAACTCCAGTAGAAGTAATTATCCATACGTCTTTAAGTATTTTTACCATATTATGTCCCTATTTCATTGGTTAATGTAACTACAATGACATAATTTCCTATAAAATTATAAAAATATTTCGTTAAATAATTCTCTATTGTCAATAAATATTATTTTCGTATATAAAAATATAAAGTAATTATTATCATATTGAATAATTTTTTAATTTAGAAAGAATAGAATTTTATTATTTACAGCTTTTCTCAAAATAGATGCTATTTAAGTTATTTTTCTAAACATGGTGATTAGTTCTATACTTAAAATCAAATTCATAAGGTGTATTAGGGCATTAATCTAAAATTTGATTATGGAAAAACAGGGCTTACAATATCCTTGGATCCTAATTGGAATATAGAAGTGTTAAAACCAAAACCTCAACAAATATTACAAAGTCCACTTCAAACCATTCAAGATAAAATTGCCCACCCAGTTGGATCACCATCACTTAAACAAATCGTAATGGGAAAAGGTCACGTGGAAAGAATATGTATTGTTTCTTCCGATTCTACTCGACCAGTACCCTCCCATATCTTATTGGAAGCTCTAATCAATGAACTTAACAATTATGGAATTCTAGATTCCCAAATTATCATTTTAATAGCGACAGGGCTTCATCGACCATCTCGAGAGGAAGAACGTGAAATTATTTTAGGAAAAAAGCTTTTTGGAAGAATTGAATGTATAGATCATATTGCATCAGATATGGACAGACTCGAGTCTTTAGGAAATTCTAAAAAAGGAATTCCGATTTACATTAATAAAACTTATCTTCAAAGCGATCTTAAGATTTTAACGGGATATGTTGAACCACATTTCTTTTTTGGTTTTTCTGGGGGTTGTAAATCTATAGTTCCTGGCATAGCAGGAGCTAACACTATCCAAGCAAACCATTCCGCTCAATTAATTGCATCAGAAAATTCGCGATTTGGAAAATACCAAGATAATCCCATGTACTCGAACTCTATGGAAATAGCAGGTATCACGGGAGTAGATTTTATTGTAAATGTATGCATTGATGAACACCATCAAATAACAAATGTTGCTGCTGGAGCATTAGAAGTTGTTCATAATTTTCTTGTTCAAGATCAATTGAAAAAAGTTTTCAGTCCAATTAAAAGACCTTATGATATCGTGGTTTGTGGTAATGGGGGTTTTCCTCTCGATTTAAATCTCTATCAAGCGGTTAAAAGCATGGCAATCGGTGAAATGGCAGTAAAACAGGGAGGAACAATCATTTCCGTAAACGAATGTTCTGATGGTGTGGGACAAGCAAAATTTAAAGAACTACTCTTTTCTGGAATGACGCCTACCGAGATATATAATAAAATCATTCAAAAAAAAATTATAGTACCCGACCAATGGGAAATCCAAATATTAACAAGGATTCTCCAAAAAGCTGATATCTATGTGGTATCAGGATTAAAAGAAAATGAATTGGGTAATATTGGATTAAAATATGCCCAAACTGTGGAGAAAGCAATTTCAATGGGATTAAAGAAACATGGTCCAGATGCTCGCATTTTATTTTTACCTCACGGACCTCAAATCATCCCTCATCTCATGCAATAAAATAATCCCTTTCGATCGACTTTTTTATTGAACGGCACGACGTATTAAACTCTTTAGCGGATTATTGAAAATGTTACTCTAAAAGATATTATAACTCACTTTTCCACGTTTATTTCAGATGATTTTAAATTAATTAAAATTTCTTATATCAAACTTTTAAAATATAATGGAGCGTCTTTCCCATATATATGGGGGAA
>CAZBPC010000017.1:0-48227 GCA_964493715.1 uncultured archaeon | reverse complement strand
TGGCATAGCAGGACATTTATGACCATGAAATTTAAAACCCATTTCAAGATATTCACGTGGATTAATCATTTTTTTATAACCATCTATTTTTTTTATTAACTTTTTTTCAAACCAATTCGATAAATATCGAACTAATTTAATAAAAATAAAATTATTTTATATACTTTATGATTATTTTCCTTAAGATGAATTTATTATTTACAACAAAATTACAAATTTTTATTAACAATTTTCAAACAAATTTTTTTAGGAGAGCATCCAAGTGAGGGAATAGATATATCATTTGGACTTCAAGCTTTAATGTCTGAGTATATAGTCAAAAATAAGGATTCTTAAAAAGCGGGAATGGTAGATGTGCCAGTTGAAATAGATAATCAAGTAGGCTTGCTTAAATTAAATGCTATGGGTGTAAAGATTGATACTTTAACGAAAGAACAATATAATTACATCCATGGTTGCGAAGAGGGAACATAAATTTAAAGAATTTAAAAAATCCAACTTACATCATATCTAGGCAACTTGGGTGGAGTATTCTCATCAATCTCCTCGTTCTCTCCTCTTTCTTTTGTTGTTAACACAGAAAAATGCCCTTTAATACCCAGCGCTTCACATCCCATTTCCCAATTCGCGCACCAAATACCCAGTGCTACTGGTGCGTAAAAATGAGACGCAGTCGATTGATAGAAGTCAAATCTCTCTATATTAGAAACGAAATTATTATTGTTATCTTGTATTTCACCGGTTCGATAGAGAACACATACACAACGTGTCGTTTGGGAATTGAATGAGGAAGGAGCCCACTGACATATTTCGAAACATCGTCCAAATTGCTTGAAAGGTTCTACGTTAACATTCAATGGTTTCTTAAATTGAGAATCAGCGAAGAAAAGGGAACTTAGTGGTAATCGATGATGAAAAATAAAATTGATTAAACGGATAAATAATGGGATATACTTGGATTTATAACCCAGAGCACAAACACAGATGATATGATCCTCTGTTGGGTTATAGCGTTCTCCTAGGTAAGAGATGATACTCTTGTGATCTGCACCAGGTCCAATCCAACAAGTGCTCAATCCCATGCGTGTTGCATACATTACAATCTTCTGTAAGCATCGACCCACATCGATAACAGAAAGACGACTGTACTCACTAGGAGCTATTGCCACAAGAAATTCTTGTGCGCCAACCGTTGGCCAAACTGTGAGAGGTGCCGCAACATATTCGAAACGAATTGGATGTTTCCCTATTAAAAGATAGTTGCTAGGTTCACTAGTTGATTTTACGTATTGTATTAGTTCACTATAATGTTCAGGTGTTAATTTTCGATTTTGGAATGACCGACAAGAGCGTCTCAATCGCATTAAATCAAAAAGGTCTAAGTTATCGTTGCGTTTACTAAGAAGATGCTCACGAGGGTGTAGTTTGAGTTTTATGGTTAATATTTCAAATAGAACTCTCGCAAATAGAAGCAATCCTATAGAAAATATAACATATGCTATTACTTGGGCACCAAATAACCATGAGATAACGGTTATAAGCAAAAGCAAAAGTGAAATCATTGTTGTTGGAATGTATTGAAGCCAACCGGTGAATTGCAGACGGACTTTAATGCGTTTTAAAAAGGATTTTACCATAATTCTTTGTATAATCTTGTTTAAAAATAGTAAAAATAATAAAAATAATAAAAATAATAAAAATAATAAAAATAATTATTATAATTTATAGATTGTAATGATGGTTTCAATACTTCTAACATGTGTTAATCAAACTCATTAACAAGGAGATTGTAAGGAGTATAATTTAATAATTACATCCACGGTTACGAAGAAGGAACTTAAATTCCCGATCTTTTTTAAATTTATTTTTTTGATATGCTGTTCGATTTGGCCAATATGAAGGATCTAGTCTTGAGATATTCCATTTATTACACCACATCTTAATGTAATCTGTTGTCATATTTAACTATTTAACAATAGATTGTAAACCGTATGATTCAAAAATACTAAAACCAGATGAAGCTAAAATTATAAGAAGAAAGGAATCCACAATAAGTAGGAAATAAAAAAAATTTTTGTTTTTTATTTTTATTATTTTAATTTTGAAATAACTTTCTCTCCAAATATCTTTAAGTTGTCAGTAGATCCCATAAAAGTAAAGACTTTCAATCCACGATTGATTAACTCTTGTATTACTTCAATGTGAGCATCTGGCGTTGATGGAGTACTTTTAACGATCTCTTTTGCTTCTTTTGCGGATATTTGGCCCCTCATTTTTAAACTCATAACGCGTCTAGAAATATCTTCTTCTGTTGGATTTAACCAGAGCGTATATCCTGCCGCAATTCGTATTTCATTAGGATCTCTCCCTATCTCTTTACATTTTTCAACTATTTGGAGTTTCCGTTTTTCTAAGACATCTGGCACAGGATCAAAAAGACTATGTATAATATCAGCATATCGTGTAGCAATCTGGATCGTTAAATTCCCAAAAACTCCCGCCATCATCGGTACTTCTTTCTGAATTGGAAGCGGGCTGTTTAAAGTATTTTCGACTGAAAAAATTTTTCCTTTATATGAAGTGTGCTCATTGCGGAACATAGATTGGACAATAGCTAACGTATCTTCAAAACCTTGTATTCGTTCCCTTGCTGGAGGGAAATCTCCATAAAATCCTCTAAATTCAGCTTGGTGCCATCCTGCTCCAAGTCCCATTACTAGTCTTCCATTACTGATAATATCAACACTTGTTGCAATTTTTGCAAGAAGAGTCGGTGCTCTATACCCATAACATGATACTAGTGGTCCTAACCGAATTTTTTTAGTAACAGCCGCAAGACCAGCTAGCAAGGTCCAACATTCAAGAGGATGATTTTCCTTGCCCATCGGATTCATCATATTCATAAAATGATCGGTCGTTGTAAAAAGATCAATACCGACATCTTCAGCCATTAAGCAGATTTTTTTCATCTTTTCGAAATTAAGCCCCTCAGAAGGGACATGATAACCAAACCATATATCGTTATTCATTTAATATCGCCTCAAATTAGATTTATAATTTAAAGTTTTCATGTAAGTAAGCAAAATTCTTTCCCAAATTTTTAAAAATTTGAACATTTTCTCCCTCTTTACTGAAATCTTCTGAATTCATTACATTGGGATTTAGTTTAAACTTTAAAATATTTTTTTGATTAATTAAATCTATTCCAATTTAATATATAAAACATTAAATAATATCTAATAAGTATAGCAATGGGCTTTGAGATAGATACTGTAACAAAAGAACAATATAATTATATACTCGGCTACAATGAAGGAACATAATGTATTTTTATTTAATTTTTTAGCTTCATAGCTTTTTCTTTTTCTCTTCTTCTCTAATTTTCCATGCTCTAATTGACATTTCACTTGAATATGATAAAATTAATCCTTCACAATATTGATATTAAAGCAAATATTACATATCTCATAAAACTTGGCATTTCTGGATGTTATTGATTAGATAGCGATACAAATCCAATCACATTAATACTTTCATAAAAAAATAAAATGAAAAAAAAAATTAAGTTTTACCGTACTTCTTGAACAAAAAGATTCCTACTATGATGATTCCAATACTAAATAGAGATAGGATTATCAAATCCACCCAAATATTTATATCACTTAAAGCAACACCATTAAAGAGAAGAGTTAAAGCGTCAGACGCATAATGTAATGGCATGAACTGACTAACCACTTTTGCTTCAGTAGGTAAGGGATATAAACCCGAGGCAAGAAATTGTTGCGGTAAAACAAAAATCTGAATAATTCCTCCTGCTGCTTTAGCACTTTTTGAGATAGTCGCTGTTATTAATCCGAAACCAATAGTTGATATGGAGAAAATAACCATGAGGACAAATGCAAAGACTATTCCCTCAGTTGCTCCACGAAATCCCATTAAAAAAGTCAGAACAGCAATTATTGCTACTTGAATGATTGCCATGCTCATATTTGATATAAGATGACTTCCTATAAATTCTGATCCAGTCATTGGCGTCGTGTTAATTCTTTTTAGTAAACCTTGTTCTCGCTCTTCTGAAAATGATAAAGAAACTGGTACTGCCATGAAAAGACCACTAAAAGCATATAGACCAGGAACTAGAAATTCAAATACACTCGTTCCCACATCTTCTATAATTATAGATCTAAACATTAGACTAAACAATAATACTAATGCAACTGGTAATAACAGTATCATATATAATGGTGCTGGTGACCTTATAAGACTTTTATATTCAATTTTCACAATAGCCAAAATTCTTTTAAGTTTCATTTTTAGATCCCCTCCAAGATTCTTCTTCCTGTAATTTTCATAAATACATCCTCCAAGTCTTCAGCCTTATATTTCGCGATTAGTTCTCTCGGTGATCCTATCGCAATTAACTTACCATATTCTATTATAGCAACTCTATCACAAAGTGCTTCTGCTTCTTCAATGTAATGGGTTGTCAATATAACCGTCTTATTTGTTTTCTTTAAAGAATTGATGAATTCCCAAGTTTTACGTCTGGCTCGTGGATCCATTCCAACCGTTGGCTCATCTAGAAATAAAATAGGAGGATCACTTATTAATGCTATAATAAGATTTAATTGTCTCATCATTCCCCCACTATAGTTCTTAGCTTTTTTACCCTTTGCTTTAGATAAACCTAATAAATCCAAGAATCTATCAGACCTTCTGTTTATTTCTTCTTTATCCATAAGATGTAATTTCCCGAAAAACTCAATATTTTCCTTAGCATTAAGATATGGATAAATTGCAGCTTGTTGAGGACAAACACCAATTATTTCTTTAATATCTTGAAGGTCCTCCTTTACACAATAACCTCCAACAAAAGCTTCTCCTTCGGTTTGCTTTATTAAACCACACAAAATATTTATTATAGTAGTTTTTCCTGCTCCATTTGGCCCTAATAGACCAAAAATCTCACCTTTCTTTATTGAAAACGATATTCCATCAACAGCATTAACTTCTTCAATTCCTTTCTTATCATTAAATACTTTCTTCAAATAAATGACTTCAATTGCAATTGAATCATCCGAAACATGGATTAATTCACTGTTAGATGATTTTGTATTTTTATTATTTATCATTCATAACCACCTCTTTTCATTTCATTATTTTTTTTTTAATTTGGTTCATAATTTTACTAATTAAATTAAGATTTACAGAATATTTAACCTAGTGAGTGTAGAACCGTTAAGTATGGGGAGTTTGACTATTTCAAATATAGTATAGAAGTCTTGACTATCAAAAAATTTGATTTACAAAATCAAGCAAGATTCTGATTATAGAAAAATTTAATATGATAATTTGGATTTTAAGAAGTAGAGCTTACTTTGAATTATTTGAGTTAATATCTTGAATTTATGTGATGAATTATCATTAACTTTTTTGAATCATAGTAAATAAAATAAATATTATATAATAAAACCTAATTGATAATCAAGATGAATAAAAATAAAACCAAAATTGAAGAAATTCCTACCTCCAAGGAAGATGAAATTTTTAAAATATTAACACATGATACACGTCGGAATATTATAAAGGTACTCAGTGATAAGGATTTGACTTTCTCTGAAATAAAAAGAGGATTAGAACCAATTGATAGTCCCACCCTTTCCTATCATCTCAAAAGTATGAAGCAATTTATTATCCAAAAAAACTCGAAATATTCTTTCTCTGATATTGGACGAGCTGCATTATTTCTACTTACAAAAACGGACCAATCAATAAAAATGTCTCGATATAAGAGAAATTTCGTTTATGCTTACGTGATAACACTGTTATGTTGGGTAACCGCAGAAATATTAACCCCTCTTGCTTTTTGGTTTATTTCACCTAAAGATCTTTCTAATATAATAATACAAGTTACAATAAACGTAATTTGTACAATCAATTTGATTACACTTGGATTCCTAAGAAATCGATACACTTAACTATCAAACAGAAATGTCTTTTATGATTTAATTTTAAAAATTCCCTCATATCTTTAACATACCCTTTCTTTAAAAACTTGTACTCATATAATTTATTAAATATTCGATTTATTTAGATGAGGATAATGAGAAAAAATAAAACTCAACCAGAAGAAATTCCCACTTCCAAGGAGGATGAAATATTTAAATTGTTAACACATCAAACACGTCGAAACATAATAAAAGTATTGGGAGAACGCGATCTAACATTCTCACAAATCAAACGGAATTTAGAAATTGATAGTCCAACACATTCCTATCATCTTAAAAGCATGAACTAATTTCTTATTCAAAAAAAATCCAAATACGCCTTTTCTGATATTGGAAAAGCTGCTTTATTTCCTCTCACAAAAGCAGATCAATCAATAAAAATGTCTAGATATAAAAGAAATTTTTGGTATGCGCAAATTATAACTGTTGTTTGTTGGATAATAGCTGGATTTTCAATTCCTATAACTGTAGAGTCGATTATATCAATAGAATTTTCAATTGCTTCAAAAAATCTAATAATTTGGATTTTAATAATTGGTATAAATGTTATATCGGTTGTCAATATGAGTGTTATAGGATTTTTAAAGAATCATTATGCTTAATTAATTTTATTTTATTAAAGGTTTGATTTTATTTTTGAGATTAACAAACTGACCTAAGACCAATACATATATTCTTGGAAAATGGAATTCAAAATTTCACTGATATTTTGCAGTTTTCTCTGTCTGTTTGTAAAAGAGTTAAATTTTCCGGCACTTGCTCGATCGATATCTCCTTTGTTATCATTGGAGAAACATCCATTCCTGCAGCCATGCAACTAATCACATTTGAAAATGTTCCATGACCTGAATGACCTTGAGAACCAATTATACGAGCTCTTCTGACTTGAAAATATTCCCCACACACTGGCATGTTTTGTTCCGCTCTCGCCACTATTACAACAGTACTATTAACTGCTTTACATTGCCAAATTGCATCTTGAATATTTGGAGTTACTAATTGAGGTAATCCCGTTGCTTCAAGATAGATGGCTGCTCCTTCACGATCAGTATATTCTTTGACCTTTTCTACAAAATCTTCTTTAATAGGATTTATAACATAATCAGCCCCCATTTTTTGAGCTAAATTAGCGCGATGTTGCTCGGGTTCTGATACAATACAAACAGCAGCACCAGCGGTTTTTAAAATTTTCACCGCTGCCAAACCTATTGGACCTGCTCCTAAAATAATTACGTTTTCCCCAGGTCTTATACCTCCTCCCCTTTCGATCACGGCATTGTATGCTACAGATGTTGGTTCTATAAGACTCCCAATTTTATAGGTATCATCATAGCGATTTTGAAGCTTTTTCAAACTCCAACATAATTTTGAGGGAACGGTAATATATTCAGCAAATGCTCCGTCTATTGAAAATCCTATCTCCTGTAAACGCTCGCAATGATTAGGGTAACCATCACAACATGGCTTACATTCACCACACCAAACCATTTCTTCGACAGTTACTGGTTCTCCAATTTCGTAGCGTTTCCCTGTTCTTTTATTAATAGCTTGAGCTCCAGCTTCAACAATTTCTCCAGAAAATTCATGGCCTAGAGTAACTGGGAATGCTGTCAAACCTGGATAGTAAATATAACCATCTTCGTATGTTTGATTCATATGTACATCTGAACCGCATATTCCACAGCGTTTTACTCTGATAAGCACTTCATTAGAAAGAATTTTTGGTTTTTCCTTATCCACAATTCGTACTTTTGGATCTCTCCAAACTTGAGATCCGAGATAAGTAAGCTTACCATCAATATCTTTTGAACCAAGCTTGAAATCTGGCTTAGGATCCCATTTTGCACTTAATTCTACAGCTTTCATATTTATAAGTTATTTAGTAAATGAACTTGAGTTATTATATTCAAAAAAAAATATAAATTAAGATGTTATTTGAAATTGAGATATATTTTTCAATAAAAATGAAAAAAAAAGAGAGTTTTAAGTTACTTTTTTACTTTTTTAAGAAAAAAGGATAAAACTAGAGCAATTGTCATTAATATAGCTTCTAAAAGTAGTGCTGGTAAATAATCTCCGCCCGGTAGTGTAAAACCTGCTAGACCTAGAATAAAAACAATCCCTCCAATTTGCCCCACCATCATCAGCATCCCATTTGAACTCGCTTCTGGAACCGGTTTGGTAATATCTACCGCATATTCTAATGCCACGGGAGCAGCACTAAGTAATCCAAAACCGAATAAGAAAGCGAAAACCATTATTAGAGTCGCATCAGTTACAAATGAAAAGACATACAAGGATATAGTCGCAATTGTAATTGAAATAATTATTAAAATTACTTTCTTTTGAAATTTATCAGATAAAGCAGAAATAATTATAGCGCCAATTATTCCACCCAATAACATTATTCCACCGACGATTCCCGCAAAAGTAGCATCAAATGCAGGATTTTTTGGAGTCAAAATAACTTGAATATAGGTTGTAATCATGTTAAAAATCCCCAATCCTAAGAAAAATGTAATAACCAAAATCAGAAAAGATTTATCCTTGAATAATTTCTTCACACCTTCAAACATTAGAACTTTTTCATTATAAGGTTTTATTGAAGGCGGTGTAGGTGGTCTGCTTTTTACAAATGCTATAAATAGAGCTCCAACTACTAAACTTAAAATTCCATATATGAGTAACATCGGGCTAAGATCGTTACCTACAATAAGAAACGGTGTTAAAAGCATGCCGAGTAAAATTCCAATAAACATCGAAATCGTTCCAAACCCTGTTGCGCTTGTTCGCTCAGTTTCAGGAAACCAATTCCCTGATAATTTAGTTATGCTATTCATGATAAATGGTTGACCGATTGCTATGCCTATACTGAAAATTAACATCAACATGTAATCAGTACCCGCAAAAAAACGTAAAAATCCAAAAACAGCAATCAGTACCGCTCCTGTACCACATCCAATTTTAAAATCATATTTATCAATTAACCATGATGCTAAAAAATTATCTGGAATGTAAATAATCATAAAAATCGCTGATAACAGAAAGATGTATAACTCGTCATCAACACCAAAAAAAATTATTGATTCATTTGTAACAGCAGCAAAAGTTATCCATAGTATTTGTGTCATTATATTTACTAGCATAAATAATAATAAAACGACCCAACGATAACCATATACTTGCACTTTTTCTTCAGTCATATTTTCTCACATTTTTTAGAAAATTTTTAATAAATAAATTATCTATTCAAAATAGATCTGATTTAATTTAAATCTTCTATTACAAATTAAGATTTTTCAATTATTAACTAAAAAAAATATGATCTAATTATAAAAAAAAGGTAAATTAGAAGGAGCACTCCCATGAATAAAATGCTTGCTGCTGTGTTTCATAAAGATGAAAGTTTAGGCGGAGAGATTAAATTAGAACAAGTCGATATTCCTAGGATTAAAAAAGATGATCAGGTACTAATAGAAGTGAAAGCATCCAGTATTTGTGGAACTGATTTAAAAATTTTAAAGGGAGGTCATCCTGCTACAGATAATACTGTTTTAGGTCATGAATTTGTAGGTGTCGTTAAAGAAATCGGAAAAAATGTTACTGATCTTAAGATTGGGGATAATGTTGTCGTCGATCCAAATGAAAAATGTGGTTATTGTATTAATTGTCGTAGAGGGCTCTCTAATCTATGCGAATACATGGCTTTAGGAACTACATTTGGTATATTTCAAAATGGAGGTTTTGCTAAATATTGTGTTTTACCAAGAAGCGCACTATTCAAGCTTCCCGATTCTATTGATATGATAGCTGCGAGTCTAATTGAACCCCTAGCATGTGCGGTTCATTGTCATAATATTGCGGATGTTAAGGAATCAGATAACGTTGTTATCATTGGAGCAGGTCCGATGGGTTTAATAATAGAATCAGTAGTGCGTAAACATCCGATAAAAAGATTAATTAGCATCGAAATGGATGAATGGCGAGGTCAGAAGGCCTTAAAACTTGGAGCGGATCATTGGATTAATCCTAAAACACAAGATGTAAAACAAGAAATTCAAAATATTACCAATTGTGAAGGAGCAGATGTAATCATTGATGCCGTGGGAATTGCTGATACTTTTGAGATAGCAACGTCAATATGGGCCCCAGGCGCAAAAGTAGTATGTTTTGGTCAAGACTACAGAGCTGAGGCAAAAATTAAACCAAATGACATTGTAAGATATCAAAGGAAAATTTTGGGCTCATACATTGGGTATGCTGAGGATTTTCTTGATGCAATTGAGTTAATTGCGAATAATGTA
Source organism: uncultured archaeon (assembly GCA_964493715.1). GTDB lineage: Archaea > Asgardarchaeota > Lokiarchaeia > Sigyniarchaeales > SOKP01 > SOKP01. Next base: position 37,915 of record CAZBPC010000017.1, on the reverse strand, counting down.
ATTGACGTTGATGAATTAATAACAACTACTATTCCTTTAAGCGATTTGCTTTCCACTGGTTTTAAGTTAATGAATGAACGGAAATGTGTCAAAATTATAACTATTCCTTAATTTTAATATCCAAGATTTTTAATGTACAATTCATTACTAGAATAAAGGATTAAGAGTACAATCAATACAATTAATATCACGAAAAATTTGAAATTTTATGCCTCCATTTGATTATGATATATCAGCTTTAAAGGTCTTGTTTAAAAAAATATTTCCTCCATCAAAAAGCGTTTATACGATAGATTCAACTGGAGATGGGAGTGCTGATTCAATATTAATTCGAGCATTTAATGTAATCATGCCAATTGAAGTCCCTCGAGAAATAGAACTCGGAGGTCTTAACAGCAACAATTTTGACATCAAGAAATTTGATCTCTCAGATTATGGTAAAATTTATCTCGATGATGAACCCATTACCATCGCAAAGGATGAATATAATATTGAAGTAATCAAGGATCATTTTCTAATTTACCACAATGGTATTAGATTTACAATTGATGATATTTTGCGTGGAAAACTAGCATATATACTCATTGCTCTTGGAGATACAATCGATATCGTAATCAAAATCGATTCAGAGGGAATAGAAAAATTTACAGAAGGAACGCACAAGTTCACTTTCGATTCAGAACTCATTCCAAAGCTAGATTTCTATTTTGTACTATCTGAAAATAATTTAAATCGTATATATGATCCTCAAAAACCTGAGAATCTCTAACCTTTAAAGATTTTTACCTCCATTTTTATTCCTATTCTACTATACATTACTAATTCTATAATAAGTCAAATTACTCTAAATATTAAAGGAGTTTATATTCATTCCTTGCAATTTATATTCGGGTGTATTTAAAGTGGCAATTATAAAAGAAACGATTCAAGTGCAGATGAATGATTTAAATGAATATTCTTCTATCACTTTTATTTGCCCCGTCTGTAAAACACGTAAAGAATTAAAAATTCCAAAAGTCATAATTAATGAAGCACGACAATTAACAACCGTTTCCATTCCAAAGGGATTGGTATGTGAACACCACTTTCAAGCCTTTGTTGATAAAAATTTCGTAATTCGAGGATACCAAAAAGTGGATTTCGAAGTCGCCTATGACATTTATAACAAAAAAAAGAAAAAAAAAAATGAGATTACCCAACCCGAGAATTTCTATGATGAAATTATCATCGAAGGTAATTATATTGAATTTAGACCGAATGATGTTCAAAAAAAGAAGGAAGTCACTGAAAAGAAACTCGTAAAGAAGAATCTTATCATAAAGGAAGAAATTCTCTCAAATCCAAAGAAAAATGTAAATGATAACCCTAAATCGATTAAGGATAAGCACGTTATGTCTATTGAAGAGATTTATGACGAATTCTGGGAATTTATCGATGATGAGAACGAAGATTTTAAACAATTTATCGAAATTGATAACCGTAGAAAATCAAAATCCTTTTTTTAAGGCATATTGTTTTAAAACGCTTACTTTACATAAATAAACTAAGTTCAATCTTTAAAAGTCATAATTTAAGAGGAAAGATGAATATAAGGAAGAATACCTATATTTAATATGAAAAAGGAAATAAGACATGCCAAGGAGGGGATTTGAACTTTCGGATCCGATGCGAATCGCTATCGGGTACCCCGATACCTAGATCTTCAGTCTAGTGCGTTCCCGGGTTTCGCAGGACCATGTTATAGGATCGCTACTACGCCACCTTGGCAAGAGAGTGTTTTTCTCAACTTGGAATTAAAAATTAACTTTAAACCTAATTAAGATAAAAATAAGAGTATGGAATCTCATAAAAATCTTTTTAATTACCAGCCTATCGATGGTATCGATTCTATTTTAATTTAAATTATTTTACTAAAAACACGGATAAAAAAAGCTATGTGGCATCAGTAATATCAAGATTTTCTAGCATGTAAAGATCTAAAGATTTAACCTTCATTAGTATTAAAATAAACCCATTCAATAATTAATATAATGATCAAATAATATTCCTATTAATAAAAAAATGGGTAGTTTTAGTGAAAGAAGGTCTAATTAAAGGGTTAGAGGATTTAATATTTGAGTGTGGAGGAGAATATGGTTTAAACCATAGCAAGCGATTAATTGCACTCATTGATTTAATAGCTGCTAGAAAACCTTATAACAAAAATGTAGTTTTATTTTGTGCTTATACTCATGATTTAGGTGCTTTTAAGAAATATGCAAAGGAGGGGGTAGATCACGCAACTAGATCACGAGAGGTGGTTGAAAAATTACTAGATGATTACGATTTTCGGGAGGAAGATAAACTTACTATTCTTGAAGTAATTGAAAATCATCATAAGAAGATTACGGGAAAATTCTTTGAGTCTTTATTGCTTCGAGATGCAGATGCTCTTGATTTTCTTGGGTTCATTGGAATTTCTCGAGACTTTTCAAGGGCACCACATGATCTTAAAAAAGCGTTTCAATCAATTAAAAGACATCGTCATGATTTAGCTCAAATAGTAGAATTAGATACTGCGAAAAAAATCGCAAAAGAAAGAATCTTAGAAATGGATAATTTTATCGATAATTTCGAAAAAGAATCAATGAAATTGTATTAACCTCTATTAAAAATTTGGAAAATTAACCGCAGGTATGACTGATGCTATATAAATACCGATTAATGCTCCGATAATCATTACTTAGTTTAAAGTAAGTAATGAACTAGAAAAATATAATAAAGTAAAAAAAATAGAATCCGAAACACGCTCCCACACTTCAATCTCGAAACAAAAATTATTACTTGAAATGATATATTTAGTACTCCTATTTGCCCTAAAATTTTTAAAGACAAGATTTATTTCAATATTTACTCATTATAAATAAAGGATCTATATAATTTATATTAAAATGAATGAAGAAAGAATTGATTTTTTAAAAAAAGACTTTGTTCTTGGTTTTCCCGCATATCTAGGCTTTCAAGCAGTTAACATAGCTGATGGTGCATTTAAATCCAGACTTAGAATACGTCCAGAATATAAACAACAAGACGGTTTTGTACATGCTGGGATCATCGCCACTCTTGCTGATCATACCGCAGGATATGCTGCTTATACTGTTGTACCTAAAAATTTACGTATTCTCACAATCGAATTTAAAATAAACTTCTTTAAACCAGCAATTGGGGAAGTCCTTATTTGTAAATCTAAGGTGTTAAGTACTGGAAAAATGATAATTATATCTGAGTCTAAAATATTCGTGGATTCAGAGGATAAAGAGAGTCTTATTTCCAAAGCACTTGTTACTTTGAGAGCAATTTCATCACCTACTATAAAGTTATCTCGAGAAAATAAAAAAAAATGAATCCGGAACACGCTCCCACCTTCAATTTCGAGATTCGTTTTCTTTTACTCGTAATGATTTTTATTCACCCTTAGGATCCTTAATTTTAATACTCTTAATAGCTACTGGGTTAATACTTTTGGGATATTTCCTCTTTAAAAAGCGTGAAATTTCAAGTTAATGTACTTTAATTAATTTTCAAAGTTTCACGAGCAGATTTAATAGGTTGATTTTTCATTGAAAATTCGAGCAAATCAGACTCTGATTTTACCTTTCAGATTGATTTACATGATTAAAGAAATTAGAATAATTATTTAGAAATTTTATAAGTTATAACAAGAACGTTTAAGAAGATTAAATAAGATTTAACTTATGATTTAGAAAAAAGGTGTAGGAGATTAAAATAATGAAAAAATTTAAAATTAGAAAACGGATGAAAACGGATGAATGGAATGAGAGGAGCAGAAATCGTGAAGAACGGAAAACAAAAGGAGAGGACGATGAGTGGAATGAAATAAACGATGAAGATGAGGAAAAAGGTGAAAATAAAAATAATTTCCATGAAGAAAATTATGATACCTAATTTCCTAACTATAAAGAAATAACCGAATGCTGTTATAATATTTAAAAATACTATTGATTGATCATTAACTCTCCCAAGCGGGAAAGTAAGAGACTGCTGAAAAAGCTTAAATTTTTAAACTAAAATTCCGGATATTGTAAAATTTTCTAATTCATTCATAATTCCGAAGTTCTTCTTTCATTCTAAGAATGAAATTGATTTTTTAACTTCTTCTAACCCCTATTGATCAAAAAATTCTGCCAAATCGATGGACTGACAGCTTTTATTTATGTTAATATGATTATCAATTATTGAGATAAAGTATTTAATTTAGGGCATATTTTTAAGTTTAATTTAGGAATATATATTGATGTTATATAGACCCTAATTCTTTTATTATGCACGAATCTAAAATATATCCAAGAGATCAATTAATCTTTCATAAACATCTCAGTAAATTTAGTTGTTTAATGATTGGGATAGGTGGTCTTATAGGTGGAGGAATATTTAGCGTAATCGGGGTAATATCAATCTTTACGGGACCGTACTCCTACATTTCTTATTTAATTACGGGATTCGTAGTTTTAATAACGGTTTATTCATACCAAAAACTCAACCTCAAATGGAGCGGTGCGGGAGGTGAGTATTCCGTGATTCAAGGCGCTTTTAAAGATAGTAAACGACAAATTTTAGGTGCGTTCGCAGGATTATTATTAATTTTTGGGTATATTACCTCAATGGCTTTATATGCGTATACTTTTAGCATATATTTTCTTCATCTATTCAATATAGAAGATAATTATCTATTTCTCTCGGTTATTATCATTGCAATTTTTATGATATTTACACTAATAAATTTGAGAGGAGTCAAAGAATCTGGTCGATTTCAAAATTTCTTAGTAGTTATAAAAGTCTTAATCTTAATCGTATTTAGTATTACAGGAATAACCTATGCTCTTCAATCTCCTCAAAAAATGATTTTAAACGTTGGATTAAATATTGATTCTTTAAAAAGCATAGATATTGTAGGACTTTTTATTGGAAGTGCTTCAATTATTGTATCATACCAAGGTTTTCAGTTAATTGCTTATGTACCACATGAAATGAAAGATGTTAAAGGTGGATTAAAGATGATGCGATGGTCTGTTTTAATTTCAATGGTTTTATATTTCTTTGTCGGTTTTACCGTGATTTCTATTTTAGGTGTTTCCGGTTTAATTGGAGGGGGAATTCATAATGCTGAAATTGCTGTTGCTAATGCAGCGTTAAATTTTATGGGAAAATATGGAATGGTAATTATTATCATTGGTGTACTCTTATCTACGGCAAGTGCTTTAAATGCTACCATATTAGGAGTTTCCCGTTTAATTTACATCTTGGGAATTGATAGAATATTTCCTCAGAAATTATCATTATTAAGTAAAAATAAAGTTCCATATAATGCCATCCTTTTTATAAGTATTATAAGCGCTCTATTTACAATTCTAACTGGAGGTTCATTAGCAATTGCTAGCGTTGCAGGGTTAATTTTCGCGCAAGTCTTCTTTATAATAAACTTCACAAATTTTAAAGTTAAAAGGGAAACAAAAAGCAATGCAATAGTCCCATTTTCGGGGATGATCCTAACAGGCTTTTTTTTTATAATTCTTTTATGTTATAATTTTATTAATATCCGGCAAGAACTTCTTTCATTCATATCTTTTCTAATTATGGAAAGCTCAGTATTATTTTTTGTTTTTCATAATAATAGAAAGAATAATAATAAATTTGTAAGTTGAATAAATCTGAGCCAATGCTAAATTTCCTCACATAATTTATGGTAAATAATATTTATCTTTTCAATCATAAATAACGTTCAATACCTCTCTTTTTAGTTAAATCCTTAGCACTTTTGATAAAAGGTTCCACTAACTTAATTATCTCAGAATTGAAGTTGTTTAATGATTTTAGGGCACCTCTCTTATAGACGTCCAGAATGGATTCTTTTAAATTATTTAATTTTAAACCTGCCCATTTCATGTTATTATTTGATTTTCCAAGTATAATTGAGTCAATATATTCCTTATTGAGGATGAGTTCTGAGATTTTATAATTCCATTTCCTATAGTCGTTTGGAATCCATCTTTTTACACGGCAAGGAATTTTGTAATCATTACATAATTTATATAACTTAGAATGCATATTACGAGCATATTCAGAAGCAGGATATTCCTTTCCTTTAAATAATTCCAGTAATGGCTCCACGATATCTTTATGTTTGCTGTTTTTAAGCTTATTAATGAAAAAAATCGCTTGGGAATCTCTTAATGTTAATCCTGGTGAAAATAATACGAAATCCGCTCCCGCATTCTTTGATTCTTTAATTACACCTTCTAGGTTCTCATCACTATCCTCTAAATAGGGGACTATTGGCATAAAATACGTACCTACTTGAATCTCAGGAGCATTTTCTTTTATAAACTTGATAGCCTTGAGTCTTTCTGAAGTAGGAGAAGAGTACGGTTCCAAAAAATTAATTAAATCTTGATCTATGGACGTAATAGAAAATCCAATAGTACACCACGTCTTTTTAGCAATCTTTTGTAAAATTTCTAAATCTCGGGTTATTAAATTTGATTTTGTTGCAATGTTTACCGGGAATTTGTATTTTTGAAAAATTTTCAGTAATTTTTGCGTGTTTTTTATTAATACTTCAATAGGTTGGTATGCATCACTTACACCTCCAGGACCCACCACATCAGGAAGTAGAGTTCGGGATCTCCTAATTGTTTGCTCTAAAATTATGTCAAAATTGGTTTTTACTACCACTTCATTTTCGAAATCTTGTTCCAGATAATAACGGTTACTCCGTGCGTCACAATATAAGCATGCGTGTTCGCACCCTGAATAAGGATTGGTAGTATATCGAGCCCAAAACCAAGAATCAGGATATTTTAATTTGTTTAGGGCTGTCTTAAATTCCTTATAGATTATTTTGATGTTATTTGCCATTGCAATTGCAATACTGAATCTTAATCTACTAAAGGAACAAATTCTATAAAAGCTTAGTGCAGATTAAAATAATTTAATTTAAGAGAAAAAACGCCCAATAATATTTCAACATGATATAAGTGATTAAAAACTGGAAATGGAACCATGATAAAAATGGGCATTTTTTCTACTAAAAGATATGACATAACTTGATTATAAATCAATGCCCAAGTATAATATTCTTAAACATCTGTTAGTATTTTTTATTAAAAAATAGATATATTTTTAATAAATGAATGTAAAAAAAAGGAAGTAAGTTTTTTTCAAAAAAACAATGAAAATAGTACGCCTAAGACAGTTTGTGTAGATTTCATTATTTTGAAAGGCGCTAATCGCAATACTTTCACGAAGAATATTCATGAAATCATCGTTTTACAAATACTTATCTTTAGAATTTTACAGAAAATAAATTTTTATAAAAAGTAATAACTATTAGTGATTAATTTGAATTTTATAATATAATTATTAAAAAATTAAACATTTTATTTTCTAATCGATTGAAATGACTGAGGAAGTTTTTTTAAAATTAAGGGAATTCTTAGATCAATTCCCTTTAGGATACCCCGAATCACCATCTGGTGTTGAAATTAAAATTCTAAAGAGGCTTTTTACTATAGAAGAAGCAAATATAGCAATAATGTTGACTCCTATTCCTGAAAAGGCAAAAAAAATTGCTAAAAGAACTGGAATTGATGCTAATTACTTGGAAGAAAAACTAGATTTGATGGCGAAAAAAGGTTTAGTCTTTCGTATGCGAAGAAATAATAAAACTTTATTCAATGCTGTGCCCTTTATGATAGGTTTATATGAATATTCTGTTAAAAATGTAGATGAAAAACTCGCTAAGTATTTCAAGGAATATTACGATATGGCGTATCAAGAAGAAATGGGACTTAGTAATGTACCAGGATTTAAAATAATCCCCCTCGATGAAACTATTGATGTAAACACTACACTTTATCCATATCACAAATTGAAAGATAGTATCAAAAATGCAAGAGTGATTTCTGTAACAGATTGCATTTGTCGCAAAGAAGCTAAATTAAACGGGGAAGGATGTGATTATCCGATTGAAACTTGTTTAAGTTTCGGAGTTGCTGCCGAATATTACATTGAAAACGGTATTGGTCGTAAAATATCTGTTGACGAAGCAATAGGAATCATTGAGGAAGCCGATAAGGCTGGTTTAGTACACGCAGGAGCTAATTCTAAACATCTCTCAAATATTTGTAATTGTTGTCCATGTTGCTGCGCATCAATGAAAGGGATTACTAAAAAAGGACTTGATAAACATAAGTTTATGAATGCAATGTTTGAATCAATTATAGATGAAGAAATCTGTATTAAGTGTGAAACCTGCCTTGAACGTTGTCCTGTGGGAGCAATAGAAATGAATGATACTGTTGTTGTATCAAGAGAGAAATGTCTTGGATGTGGTTTATGTGCTACAGTTTGCCCTGAGGAAGCAATAACTATGCAATTAAGAGAAGATGGAGAAGAACCTTTTAATCGAGTTATGGAGATGGCATTAGCGATACTTGAGGGAAAAAGAAAAAATATTGATTAATTTTGTAGTTTTTGTTAACATTGTAATTACAATATGGTATATAGTGAACAGAGATCCATTTAATCCTAAAATTGTCTTTTCTCTTCTACTTGAAGGAATCACAGCAGGAATTTTGTTAGGTTTATCGAAAAAATAAATAAAGAAGAAAAAATAAAACATACAATTATTGCCTTACTAATGAATAAAGAAAAGGAGAAAAAAAAAGTGGTATAAAAAATGGGGAAAAAAATTAGAATACAAGATATCGAGATAAATGTTGATTCTCAAAAGGGGGCGATGGTTTATTATATTAAAACAATCCTCGCATCGAGTGGAAACCCAAATGCAGAACAGCTCGGGGATGAATTTTTGCAGCAGTACGAAAAATTGCTTCAAGAGCACGAGAATGAAGATATTTATGATCTCCTTCGGTATTATCGGCTGATCACGGAATTTAAACCCGCTTTATCAACGATCTTGAAACCAGGTAAGGAATTTGACATGTGTTGTGATGTTGTTATACCAATCTTCAATGTTCCTTTAGATAGAATTCGAGCGCAGGTTAAAGAAAACAAATTACCTCCAAAAAAAAAAGGACCAATAATGCCTGGAATCAGCAAATCCATGGATTTAGCATACCACTGCACGGAATGTAATGAAAATTTTGAAATTCCACCAGAAATAAAAGAAAAATTGTTAAATGATGATTCTGATGATGAAAAAGAAGAATTACCAAAACACTGTGATAAAGAGATGGTAATTAAAATAGTAAGGATTCAAGAAGAAGTACCGTCCGAAGAAATTGACGGTAAAGATCCCGAAGCTGAAATAGAAATCTATCCCGCCGAACTACTAATGGCTCATGTAAATTCCAAAGAAGCTAATGTTGAATACTTGGATGTAACGAGCGTGGGAATTGATATTGGGAGCTCCACATCTCATCTTGTTTTCTCAAAATTAACCTTAAAAAGGGAAACCAGTTTTTTTAACATGTCAAATCGATTTATTCTCGCTAATCGAGACATCATATATGAAGGGAATATTATTTTTACACCTTTAATTGATCGTTATACCATTGATATTGAGGCGATTATAAAATTTTGCGAAGAAGAATACAAGAAAGCGGGTCTTACAAGCGAGATGGTCGATACGGGTGCAGTTATAGTTACTGGGGAGACTGCTAAAAAACAAAACGCTGCGGAGATAATAAATCGATTATCTTCCGAGGGTGGAAAATTCGTCAGTGCAGTAGCAGGACCAAATTTCGAGTCACTTCTTGGAGCTATGGGAAGTGGAATTGTTGAACAATCACGCAAGAATCAACGGACTATATTAAATGTTGATGTTGGTGGAGGTACCAGTAATATTGCGATATCTTCGAAAGGAAATGTAATTAGCACTTCTTGCATCAATATAGGAGGGAGATTATTAGGAATTGACAAAGAATTTAAAATTTGGAGGATAGATGAACCCAGCACATTCCTCATGAAAGAGTTGAACATGAATTATAAATTAGGAGATATCATCCCTGAGAATGATATCAAGATCATCTCTCGGGAATACGCTAAAGCCTTGCTCGAAGTAATGAGAGGCCCAGCAACAAGTAAAATTGCCAGAGAACTGATGATGACCGATGATTTGGACTTTTCCATCCCAATCGACGATTTTTCCTTCTCTGGTGGAGTAGCAGAGATGATCTATGGTAGAAATAATGCTTATGAAGAATATAATGACATCGGAAAATATTTGGCAGATGAAATTAATCTTCTCGTTGAAGAACAAGACTTATCAATAATCGAACCAGAGAACAAGATTAGGGCAACTGTTATAGGTGCGGGGGCATTTTCACTTTCGATATCGGGATCAACGTGTTACGTTGATAAAGATGTTGTTCTTCCTCACATTAATATTCCAGTTTTGCCTGTAAATGTAAAAAGGGAAGAGTTTAATTATGAAAATATTAAGAATGAAATCAAACGTGCTTTTAAAAATTATGACATGAAAGAAGGTGAAGATATCGTTGCCCTTTACTTCAAAGATTTTATCGATCACTCTGATAACATATTATCGACACTTGCTAAGGCAATCGAGAGTTCACTTCCTCATTCCGTTGGGCAGAAAAAACCAATCATCTTGATCTTTAGCATGGATATTGCTAAAGTCCTGGGAGTCGCTATCCGTCGTGAAACATCAATTCAGAATAATCTTATCTGTCTGGACGAATTGATCCTGGAATCCGGTGATTTTATCGATATTGGCGCACCTCTTTACTCGGGACAAGCATATCCTATTACAGTAAAGAGCTTGGTTTTTAACCAGAACAAAAAATCTTCGCAGTAAGAAAGAACATAAAAAAAAAAATTTATTTTTATAGTTTAGGTGGATGAGTTTCTGCCCACTTGGGATATTTCCTTGCACCAAGTTCGTAATTTTCATATAAACGGGGGCTTCCCATATCTTTTCTTAAACCTGGAACGATCTCTTTTACTTTATCCCATAGCATATTACCATATAGATCAAAAACAAGATCCTCACTGAGAAGTTCTTTGTTAATAAGAATTCCTATAAGTTCGCCATAACTAAGAAGATTCATTAAATATTTATATCCTTCACTTCCCATTGGATATTTCGCTTTGAAATCTTCATAGTCTTTTACATTAAATTCTATAAAACTCCACATCTCAGCTTTTTGATATACTTCATCTCCTTTCATCATATTCAATATTTGGAGCATTAAAGAAGCATCTTCTTTTGTCGGTTTTGACATTTCAGTCACCGTAATAAAAAATGACAGATTTCTATTTAAAGATTTAGTAATGAAACTACATGTAAACTTTGTCCTGCTTGCCCCTAAAACTGATTGTTACTAATAGAATTAGTTCAAATGATAAAATGCGTCCTGCGGGAATTGAACCCGCGTCCATGGCTTGGAAGGCCACGATTCTACCACTATACTAAGAACGCGAAAAATAGATAATTGATATATATTTATGATTAAAAAAAAAGTTTCTTATATTAATTGTTGGAACATGATGTTATCGTAAAAAAAGTCAATTTGTGTTATTAGATATATATAGAATGCTAAGAGATTTCCTTTATAATTTCATAATATGTTATGATCCTACTGATAACAATCCATGCATCTAGCGAATATTGAGAAATGGATATAACATTTTCTGTCAAATTAAAAATTTTTTCAGAAAAACTCCCTTTTTGAAATCCTCCCACTATAGCCACGTAATTTTGAGATTTTGGATTTCTAAATAAGTTAGATTTATTTAATATTGTCTTTCCTCTACTGGAAAATAAAAAAACTTCTGCATTTCTAAAGGAATTAATCAATTCTGGCAAAGTTTGATGCATTTCAGTAATTAATGGACTATCGTTAGCCACAATATCGCCTTCAATTAGAAGTTTCGTAATTAATCCTTTAAACCTATTGTAATTTCGTGAGATTTTAATTTCGGGATTAATTTCGAAGGTTCTATCTTGTATTGTATGAAGAAAAAATCTTAAATGACCACTCTTGTTGGCAGGTGAACCTAATGCATTTAATATACAGCTATGTGCAATATCGGGTCTACCTCTTTTTTCAGTATTAGTCAATTTTGGCATGGCTGCGTGATGCAAAGCTGAATCCAACAATTGTGAAGAAAAATTTCTCTTGATGAGGTTTTTTTTTACCGCTGGATGAGTTCTGATCTGTTTTGGAATGATTTCTAAGCCAGATTCCACCAAAATTATAATTAGGGTCATATATCATCATCCTTGTTGCTATCATTTATTTTTTATGTAATATCTAGTGACCTGATTGCATTCTAAACAAGTCATAGATACATGGGAACCCTTACCTTTTGAATGAAGTCTTGTTCGGCAATTTAATCCGGGATAAAGAAATTTCTTACAATGATGACAAGTTCTTTTTTTCCACTCATTAGGAATCTTTATTCTAGCTCTATGAGAATATTTTCTAGCTAAATATGCATATCTATTGGCTAACTGCTTGTCATTTGGGAAAATTTCATGAGCTAATTCATACAAATAAAGCATTCTTGTTCGTGCTATAAGTTTGATTAGCTCTTTAATATTTTTTTTGGCTCTAGGCATGTTAATGAACTATTATAACGCACTTCTATTTTAATTCAAATTTTATATTTCCCAAGTATTATCATTTTTCCACGAACATCTAAAACCCGAGAATTAGTCAATTCTGAGATTTCTTTTGCCATCTCCCGAATATTAGATTTACTTGCTACAGTTTTTAAGGCTTTAACTTTAATTATTTTGTATCGTTTTAATAATTTTAACACGTGCTCAATGAACTCATCAGTTATACCTTTTTTACCTAAATTGCAATGCGGTGATGCTAATAAAACTTGCTTAAATTTGTCTTGATAATCCATAGTCCCAAAAAAGTAAAATTTCCATAAAATTTTTAATTTAAATCATCTTTTAAAATCTATTGTATTAATAATTTAACTTATAAAATAAAGATTAACATGTCCATTTATGTCGTAGAACCCGATAAACTCATCAAAATGTTAGCTGAAAAATTAAAAGAGTATCCCGAAATCAAGCCTCCCGAAGGTTCCGAATTTTGGAAAACCGCTTTCTTCAAGGAACTGGCGCCAATTGATTCAGAAAATTTCTGGTATGTTCGATGCGCCTCAATTTTAAGGAAAGTGAAGAAATTCGGACCTATTGGTGTAAATCACTTGAGAAAGGCTTATGGTGGCAAAAGCCGGAAAGGTTCAGGATTAAATCATAGTGCTAAAGGAAGTGGTAAAATAATTCGAGTAGCTATACAACAATTAGAGAATGCAAATTTACTTGATAAATACGAAAAAAAGGGGAGAATTGTTTCCTCAGAAGGAACTAGCCTTTTAGAAAGGATAGCACATGAAAGTTTGAGAAAAGATTAATTACTTACTAAATTAAAGCATGAGGAGTTTTTCTGTGAGTGAAGAAAACGAATTAGACGAAATAAGAAGAAGAAAATTGGAGGAACTACAAATGCAAGCAATGCAGCAACAGTATGCTGAAAATCAACAGAAAGATTACGAAAGTAAGAAATTTTTGGTAATGCGCAAAATTTTGAGCCCAGAAGGGAGACAAAGATTAGAAAATATTCGCTTGGTGAGACCTCAATATGCTGAGCAAGTAGAACTTCAATTAATCCAATTGTATCAATCTGGACGTTTAAGAGGAGCTACACCATTACCAGATAATGAATTTAAAAAAATTTTAGAACAGCTCAGCTCAATGGAAAACAAAAAAGAATATAAAATTAAAAAATAAACTAGATGATAATAAAGATGGCACGAAATAAAGATCTACCTTCAAAATTAAGAAGAGGAAAAAAGATGAAACAAAGCGAATCAATACCAACATGGATTACCAGAAAAACTGGGAATCGTATTAGAACAAGCCCATACTCAAAAAGGAATTGGAGAAATGCACGACTTAAGAGAGATTAAGAAAATAAACTCTCAATAACATAATTATGGTATTACAAGAAAAATAAGATACTTAGAAAAAAGTGAGAAATAAGAATGGCAAAAAAAAAAGCGAAAGATATTAGTTTGGATGATTTAGAAGAAGAATTGTCCGAAACTGAAAAAGATTCATCTCTAATGGATGAAAATATTGAAGAAATCGATGAATTTAGCATAGAAGAGGTTACTCCTGAAGAAGGAATTAGTCAAGTCTTTGAAGAAGAACTCGAAGAAGAAGAAGAAGAAGAAATCAAGGAAGAAATAATCGATGAACGAATTTATACGATACCTTTGGCGAAAGCTCGAAAAGGGCCTCGTAATAAACGAGCAAATAAAGCGGTACGTTTCTTGAAAGAATTTATGGAACAACATTTTAAACCAGAATCGTTGGTAATTTCTCAAGAAGTCAATGAAGCAATATGGGCAAGAGGTATACAGAAACCTCCACGTAAGATTAAGATCAGAGCAACTAAGAATATTGAAGGATTAGTTGTTGTATATTTGAGTAAATAAAGCTTATCTTCATTTTCTCTCTCATGAGAAAATTACAAATTTTTTATAGCCTTTTGATTATTAAAAGTTCAAACAAATACTATCATGTATCTTTTAAACAATAAAGAGAGATGTGTGATCAATTATGGCCGATTTATCATTGATTAAGTTCTGTATTTCTGATGATTTAGATACTATTAACCTCGAAACTGCTAAATCCAAAGTCTTGGAAAACGGTGGTATAATCCGAGAAGATATAACGAATGATCTTTGGTATTATGTTACTAATAAAACCAACTCTAACAATGCCCGTTTCAACAAAGCTAAAGATTTAGGAGTTATTTTTTTGGATGAACAACAATTTCTTAAAATGTTAGAATAATCTTTTTTCCCTTATTTTTTCATTATCATAAATATAAAAAAAATTAAAAGGATATGTGAGTATCACTCATATTAACTAATCTTGGTAAAATGATTGCGGATTCATATCCTGGTCCGACCAGTAATGTATTATTGGCAATATTTTGAGTAAGATAGTCATAAGCTAATGGAGCGCCATTATTTGGATTAGCAGCAAATCGAGGGTAATTTGAACTCGATATAGCTACTCGTATTTTATGCCCTGGTGCAAAATAATACGCTGTAGACCAACAATCTACCCATATTTCATATACATCCTTTTGATCTCCTGACATAAATAATTCAGAGGTGTAATTTTCACGAAATCTTACAGTTAAAGACCCATCTGTGACTAACATTGAACGTCCATCAGGATACACGTCTGTAATTTTGACCGTGAAATCAGTATCCGTGCAATTTGAGCTTATAAACAGATGTCCATAAATTCTACCTACAGTTTCAACTGGATCTATTAATGTAGGGGTTTCAAAAAGTAACACATCGGAACGATTTTCCATCGATCGTTGATCCATTGGACCGTTTAGATCAAAAGGTTGATTTTGGCCTCCTAAATTTTGTACGGGAAATCTAGGATCATAAAGGAACGAATAATTATTATTTATTCCAACCGATATGTTGCTGAGTCCACCTCCATCAGTAAGATGCCAAATATCATCTACGTGATCAAGTGGCCAATCATAAGCATATCTCCAATAATTATACTTACTTGAAAAAGTGTCAACATCTCCCATTAAGTAATATGCAACTCTTGCACCATCCCAATCCGCTGGGATTCCTAAAAGAGCATCATCTAGTACTTCTGTATCCCATTCTAATATCATATTAAAACCATTGGAATTTTCAGGATATATCAATTCTCCTTGTTGACCCCCATATATCGAGCCATGCGTCCAAGGTCCCATTATTAATTTTTGGTGTCCTCTTGCTTGAGTTTCCCCAATATCGTCATATCCAATGTATCCATCGAGAGTGCCTTGTAAAAAGTGATCGTACCACCCTCCTACGTGGATTCCATATACCGATACGTTAGAATAGTGAGGACCTAGAGGTATTGATAAAGAAGTAGAATTATACAATATTTCATTCTTAGGGATATACTTAAATAGAGTATCAATTTGATACCTCCAATTCGAAGGAGCCACATCTTTTATCCATGTCTCAACAGATGATTTGTGATAAGAACCTTGAAATATCGCGTGGTCAAATAATTCAGGTGTTCCAAACCAAAGTTGTTGAGCCTTTAATCCATTAGGACCCATTCCTGCATAATAATATTCATTAATACATAATGCTGAGACGCCAACACTAGCTATTTTTCCATTACACCAGGATTGTGTAAGCATCCAATCTATCGTATCTACCCCATCTAAATAAGACTGAGTAAATAATAAAAATTTGTTATCACCTTCAGAATCATGAGTACCTCTCAAATCCTGGATAACTATGTGATAATCTTGTATGGTGTATATTGGTAAATAGAGATCATCAGCCCATCCAGATTTACCATAAGGAGTTCGTATTAATATGACAGGTTTTGGAGCACCAAAAGATCCAGGTGCAAAATAAACATCTGTAGCTAATTTAACAGCATCTCTCATGGGAACCATATATGTTTTTTTATCTTGCGGTTTATATGCACCTGTACCAATTATTATTGTAACAGGGAAAGCAATTAAGAAAATTAATAGAATATATTTAATGACTTTAGGAATTTTTTCGAGTCGCCTTTTACTATATTTTTCTAAGATTTTGGCCAAAGACAAAGAGGATATTCTTAATCCATAATGGAGGAAACTAAATACACTCACTCCAATAGCTGTTATGGAATATAAATCTACTTCGATAAGAGAGTACCATAAAATACCTATAAGCGGAGCCAAAAAGGTTATAAAGTTTCCTATCATCCTCAAAATTCTATTTTTCCTTTGTTCAGCAAAATTAACAAGGTATTTTCCTCCCATCATTAAGGAATAAAAGCTAATAAATACAGCAAAAGCCAAATAGATTGTTCCGAAGAGTATTAAGATTACTTGCTTTAAAATAAAATAAGTAGTTTCTTTTTGAGTAAACAGAGGTTTTCTTTCATCTGTTTTATTAATAAAACTCTTGTGATAATATAGAAAATAGGTAATTGAATAGAAAACTCTGGAAATTAACAATATTGGGAGGTTCTTCGTAATCATGTCTTCAATTCTTAAAAAGCCAAGCTCTTTTAAAAAATAAAAGATAGCAATAATCCAATTTATCATAATTTATAATTGCTTTAAACACGCTTATAAAGATTTATGCCCGTAAAATTAAAAAACTAAAAAAATAAGATAAATTTGAGTTTGGGATCTTTAGATCTGTCTTGGGAGAATGACGTGGGAAGGATAAGCAGGTCCTATTAAAATAGAATTATTTGCTATATATTTTTGGAGATATTGATAAGAATAAATTTCTTGTGGTGCTCCAGTGTTTGGATTCGCAGCAAAACGTGGGTAGTTTGAACTCGAAATAGCAATTCTAATTCTATGTCCGGTGTTAAATTTATATGCAGTTGACCACAGATCAATATCCACTTCTGCAAATTCGACATCTTTTAAATCTGGTGCCGTAGAATTAAAACCCTCTCTTCTTGCAGCATTTATTATGCTATCACTAATTAAGATTGACCTTCCATCTGGATACACATCACTGATTTTTATAGTAAAATCGGTATTTGTGCAGTTTGATTTTACATAGAGATGAGCCCACATGTGACCAATTGTTTCATAAGGAGATATCAAAATAGGACTTTCAAATATTAAAACATCAGTTCTATTTTCAATTGATCTTTGATCATATGGTCCAGATGGTATGAGTAAATTTGTCCCTCCAAGAGTTGGTACGGGATTTCGAGGATCATACAGGTATGAATAATTTGCGTTTGTTAGAGGTAAGGTATTATTTAATAATCCTTCTCCAATATCGAAATACCATGTATCGTTTTCATAAGGAAGAGGCCAATCTTTAGCTAACCGATAATCATTAACATCTGAAGATGGATCATCTAAATCTCCCATCATATAATATGCTACCCTATTACCTGTCCAATCAAATTGAGTCCCTAATAAGGCATGATCAAATAGTTTTCGTTCCCAATCAAGATATAAGTTAGACGCACTAATGGATTTTGTGGGGAAAAATAGTTCACCTTGTTGTCCCTCTGCTGGGAATCCATGAGTAAATGGACCCATTATGAGCAATTGCTTACCTTGGGCGGATGCAAGCCCGTTATCATCATATCCCATGTATCCATCAAGGGTACCTTGCTGAAATAAGTCATACCATCCTCCTATGTGAATTGCACTAACACTTACGTTTTCGAAAGTAGGACCAATATCCATAAACAACGAAGTAGAATTATAAAAAACATCTTTCATTGGATGCTTCGTTAATTGCTCAAGTTGATAGAGATAATTATTGGGAGCAGTAAGTCTAGCCCATTCTGTTGATAAACTCTCTCTAAAAACACCTCCTTGATAAATTGATGTTTTATATAAATCAGGAGAAGCAATCATAATAGATTGAGCAACCAATCCTTCAGGATTCATCCCTGCATAGAAAAATTCATTAATGCCGAGTGCAGAAGCTCCTGCAGAGGCGATTTTACCATTGCACCAAGATTGTTTCAATATCCAATTAATTGTATCCACACCATCTTTATAAGCATTAGCAAAAAGTATGAAATCACTTCCCGCGGGAGAATCAAAAGTACCTCTACAATCCTGCATTACAACATGGTAATTTTGAGTAAGGTATAGCATGCCATAAAGATCCCCCATACTATTTTTACCATAGGTCGTTCTTATAAGTATTACTGGCCTTGGAGCACCAAAGGATCCAGGAGCAAAATAAACATCAGTAGCTAATTTAACATCATCCCTCATTGGAACCATGAAAGTTAATTTATTTTGTGGAGTATATATAGCTGTACCTATTATTAATGTAGTTGGTAGTGCTATTAGGATTAATAAAAAGAGATATTGGGCAATTTTAGGAAGTTTTAGTATGCGTCTTTTGGGAAATTTCGATATTAATTCCGATATCGACAATTTTGAAACTCTCAAACCGTAAATTAGGAAAGCTAGTAAACTAAAACCTACAGCAGCTAAAGAATAGTAATCTACTTCTATAAAAGTAAACCATAAAATTCCAACAATTGGGGTTAATACTATAATTAATTTACTCAAAACTTTGATCCATCTATTTCTTTTACTTTCTGAGATCTTTTTGAAAAAATATCCACTGATTACGAGCGAATAGATAGAGATGAACACAGAAATCGGAAAAAACAACATCCCAAATAAGAAAATCAAGAGTTGTTTAATAACAAAGAAGCCTTTTTCTTTATTTGAAAATGCTTGTTTGCTTCCATTTGATTTTTTAAAATAAGTGAAAAAGTAGGTGATGATGTAGAAACCCCGGCAGATCATAAGTAGAATCAAGCTTTTAGCAAAAATTTGCTCTAAATTCAAGACTTCCAAGTTATTTAAAAAGAAAAAAAAAGCAATTATCCAATCAATCATAAATTATAATTGAGTTAACTTTGTTAATAAACATTAACTAAGAATATAGAAGGAATTTTGTTAAGAACCTACATTGTTTAAATAGTAAGGTTAAGTAACTTACGCATTTTTAATAAAATATTTATGGTTTTAAACCTTTTGCATCAAGTACAACACATCATTGAGTTCAAAATGACTATATTAAAATACCAACTATTTGGTAAAAATTCGGTCGGAGTATATTTATCAATTAATAACTTGTTTGGTCTATATCCATCTACATTAATGAATGTACCAGTAGAAAAAATAAAGAGCACATTTAGAGTCCCTATGTTTCCTCTTTCAGTTAATAACTCAAATTTAGTCGGTATTTATACTGCTAGCAATAAATATGGTATAATAGTCCCTTACATAATTAGAGATGATGAGTTAGAGAATTTGAATTTATACACAAAGCAAGTCTCTCCATCTTATCAAATAGGAGAACTTAAATCCTTAGATAATGCTTTTGGAAATATGATTTTGTGCAATGATAAAGGAGCGATTATCAGCACTCTTTTAAAAGACGTTAGAAAGGAAATTGAAGATGTTTTAAATGTCGAAACCGTCATTTTTGATTTTGCTAACTTTTACCTTCCCGGTTCGATTGGTGTTTGCAATAATAATGGTTGCTTAGTACATCCCCTAACTAGTGATCCAGAAATAGAGCAGATAACTGAAATTTTGAAGGTTGAGGAGGTAGATGTTTCCACAGTTAATCGAGGCATACCTTACGTATCCTCTGGAGCAGCAGTTAATGATAGTGATAGTATTTTTGGTCAAGCGTGTACTGGTCCCGAAATGATGCGATTAACTAATGTTTTAAGATTATAAGATTCACCTTTTTTACTTTAAAATAAAGAGTATTATAAAAAAAGCAAAATTTAATATTTTTAGATTAATTTTCAAGGTTAAACATATTGCGACTAAAGATCTGAACTATTATGTCAGAGATTAAAATTTATCGAATTGTAGGAACATACAATAAGAATTATAGAAAATATTTATTCCGAAAAGAAGTTCGAGCAATGAAAGAAGAAGATGCCCTTGAAAAAGCTCTCAGTCAAATTACATCTATCGGTATTTTTCGGAGACAAATTAAAATACAAGAAATTAGAGAGATATCATTAGAAGAATCTACTGATTATCTTATAAGGGAATTATCGCAATAAAGTTATTTCTTAAAGGTGGCTTATATGGAACAATCTCAAGATTTTCAACGTCAACTAACTCAATTTCGCTATTTACAAGAACAAAGAGATATATATCAAAATCAGTTTGAATTAATGAATGCATCCCTTCTTAATTTTCAAAATAGCAAGAAAACAATACAAAACATTATGGATGGTGTTAAGGAAGATGATGAAATATTAATTCCCATTGGTGGTATTGTTAGCATTAAAGCCTCCATCAAAGATACAAATAATGCTTTACTATTTGTAGGTCAAGATGTTGCAATTGAAAAGAGTTTAGGAGAATCGATTGAGTTCATCGATAAATTAATAGAAAAATATAGTGAAAGTATGAAATACATAATAGAAAGACTTCAATCTATTGAATTCGCTCTTCAAGGTATGGGAGAATCCCTCCAAGGGGCCCTTAATCAAAAACAATAGAATTCATTCTTATTCTAAAATATAAATACTTGTGATGGATTAGTGAAAAAAAAGGGTTTAAAGGGAGTTTTTTCAAATTTTATCAAAAAAACTTTAACTGAAGAAAAACTTGAATCAACATTATCTGAACTGAACCTTTTATTAATCAGCAATGATGTGGCAATAGAAACAGCTGATATTATATGCTCAAAAATCAATAATTCTCTTAAAGATTTACCTGTTGGAGTATTTTCCTCGAAAAGAAAGATTCTATTCGAAAATCTCAAAAATATTGTTTCTGAGATATTGACTCCTGAAAAAGAAATAGATGTAATTAGTGATATTAGGTCAAAAAACGCTAATGGTTTGCCATATGTAATTCTCTTCTTAGGAGTAAATGGTACGGGAAAAACAACTACAATTGCAAAATTTGCTCATTTTTTAAAGAAAAATGGCATTAGTTCTGTTATGGCAGCAGCAGATACCTTCAGGGCGGCAGCAATAGAACAACTGAGCTATCACGCGGAAAAGGTAGGAATTAGAATAATAAAACATGAATACAAATCAGATCCCGCTAGTGTGGCGTTTGATGCAATACAGCACGCTAAAGCAAAAAATGTAGAAGTTGTTTTAATAGATACCGCTGGTAGACAAGTCACGAACAAAAATCTGATGATAGAAATGCAAAAAATCGTAAGAGTAGCTCAACCAGATTTAATAGTATTTGTAGGTGATAGTTTAGCGGGAAATGATGCATTGAATCAAGCAAAAGAATTTAATAAGCATGTAGGAATTGATGTCAATATTTTAACAAAGATAGATGCAGACGCTAAAGGGGGAGCTGCTTTATCCATAACTTATGAAACGAAAAAACCAATAATTTTCATAGGAATGGGGCAAGGATATGATGATCTTATACCTTTTAATAAAGAATTTTTTATCTCAAGCATCCTTGAGATTCAAGAATAGTTGAGAACTATTAATGATAATGTATTTCATCGAATAGATTACATACTTACTAAAATTGATGCATAGTTAAGTTTTTTAAATATTCAATTTTAATTTATTTGTGTCAAAAGCTTACCCCAAATATGATAAATATTCTGAGTATGATAAAAAGAAAAAACCAAGTTTATATAATAGAATAGGGATTTTCTTCCAAAATACCAAAAGAATAATTAAGATTGCCAATAAACCGGATAGAAAAGAATACTTCACAATTTTTAAGATATGTGCAATAGGTTTAGTCTTATTAGGCGCGGTATCTTATGTTATTCAACTGATATTCACGCTAATAAACAGCGCATTAGGAATAGGATTGTGATAATTCTCTCAATTATTGTGTGATTTTACCAAAGATATGTGGTCTTTTTATGAAAATTACAATTAATTACTGTAATAATCTTCATTTTAAAGCAAAAACGCGTGATTTTGATAACATTTTGATAGATGAACCTCAGACATTCCATGGCACTGATTTAGCCCCCAGTCCTGTTGAATATCTTCTAATTGGTATAGGAGGATGCTTATCATCAACATTTGTATATTGTTTACATAAAAAAGAGATTGAAATAGATAATTTAGAAACCATCATAGATGGTGTTTTAAAACATGACCAACCAAACCTTTATTTAAGATTGAAGCAAATTTATGTTGAATTTAACCTTGTTCTAAAAGAAAATACCAATAAGTCAGAACTTGATAATTGTATTGAAGAATTCATAAAATACTGCCCTGTTTATGAACCTATTTTAAATGGAATTCCTATAAATATTAATTTTAAAAAAAAATAAAAAAAGGAAATCAGAAAAAGAAAACTACAATATTGTATGGAATGGTGAGGTCTTCTTCCTTATTTTTACATGCTATTAATTTTAGTTTCATCGATAAAGCGGAAGATAGTAATCTCTTTGTTAAGATACCGTCTAAAATCAAAACTTGAGTGTTTTTATATTCTTTGATTTTTTCGAAGAGTTCTCCAACAGGAATTTCGAATAATTTTTCCATATTCTTATTAAAACCCAAACCTTGCCCTGAAGGTACATTTTTAATCACTTCAATTATTGCATCGTGATTTTTTAATTTAGTGCCTTTTAAAAATTTCTTAAGGTTCGCATCTCTTCCAGAATATTCTTTTTCCACTGGCTCTGAATCTTTTTCTTCTATGTCATCTATAGATTTTTTATTTTGCAAAGATTTAATCATTTGCTTTCTGGTTAATTCTTCTACTTCATAACCTTCGGGAGCGCGGGCAATGTAATCGATCTTTATTAGTTGTGCTAATTCCTTTTGAATTATAGTACCACCTCTATCTCCATCTAAAAATACTATAACTGAGCTTTTGGTTTTTGCAAGATCAACAATTGATTTCGGTATTTGAGTCCCTTGGACGGCTATAGTATTTTTCACATCAATCCTTAGAAGATTTAGAACATCTGCTCTCCCTTCTACAATAATTAATTCCTTATTAGATTCTACATCTGGACCTGCAGGAAGATTTTCTGGACCCCAAGAGATAATTTCCCCTAATTTAATATCAGTGTCTATTTTCTCTTCTATTTCACTTGGTTCTAATGAATTTTGATCCCATTCTTTCAGAAGTTCTGTTGCTCTTTCGATTATTTTCTTTCGTTTTCTTTCACGTACATCTCGAATTTCAATAAGAGTGATTTCTGCTTCACAAGGACCAACTCTCGATACAGACTCTACTGTCGCTGCTAATAGTGCGGTTTCTTTTCGTGTAAGGCTACTGGGAATCTTGATAACTCCTTCGGTAACTCCTTCCTTAGATTCAGTATCAACCTCAATACGCCCTATTCTTCCTGACTTTTGAAGATCTCGTAAGTCAAGATCCAAAAGAAGACCTTCGGTTTAGCCGATTATGCCGAAATGGCTTAAATCTTTTATCTTTGGCCAAATATCGCACCGACAATATCGGATTTTTCGACCACTCCCATAATTTTGAAATTCGCTTCAATAATATATTTAGTTGTAAAATCAACTTGATTAGTTATATTGATCACTTCTTTGATTGTTATTATCTATAATTTGTTAAATTAATTGATTGAATAATTTTAATTCTTTTAATTAAATTTACAATGATGATAATCATTAAAGGAGTTCATATAATTTATTTTTTTTCATTTTAGAAACAGATCTTGAGATCTCTCGGAATAAAAGATAATACCTACGTAAAATGACCTTTCTTTAATCATTTTTCTTATAATAAATAAATGAGTATTTATTGGAATGCTATTATATTAGATCGGCTTTCAAAAAAGACTAATGTAACGGAGAAATATCGGGTAACAACAGATTTTGGAAGGATTTACATTTATTACATAAAAGATTGTAAAAATGAAGATTCAGAAATGACCGTTAAAATAATAATCTTCCCAAAAAAGGAATTTCCATTAAATAAGTAAAACTTTTTTTAAATTTAATATGATTTAAGTTTATAGTTATTAACTTTTAATATTTATAATGATAGAGAAAATTCTGGTTTTTGGGGGTAAAGGAGGGGTTGGAAAAAGTTCTATTAGCGCGGCTACGGCTGTAGTTTTGTCAGATCTTTTACCAAGCAAAAAAATTTTAATACTGTCATTTGATATTGCTCATAATCTTTCTGATCTTTTTGCTTGCGAGATAGGAAAAGAAATCACGCCTTTAGCAACAAATTTATGGGCAGTTGAGCCAGATCCTAATGAATATGCTGAACGCTATACGAAAAATTTGATAGATAAAATGAAACAGTTGATGAAAGAAATGCCTGTCATTGGAAAACTCCCACAAATCGAAAAGAATATTGATGAAATGTTTACTTCCGACTCAATACCTCTTGCTCTAAAAAATGCCATGTTCTTTCAAAAAATCTTGGATGCTGAAAATCTTGACGCTCCAGAAGAGCAATTTGATCTAATCATTGCAGATTTTCCCCCAACTGGTAATATGGTTGCTCTTTTCGAAATTCCTGAAGATCAGGCCAAGGTCATGTTAAAATATTCATTGAATTTCTATAATTCTATAAAAGACGCGATAAGAAAATTTTCTAAAGTCATACGTCAATTGGTTAAACCATTTGATGATTATGAAAAGAGAAAAGAATTAGGAAAAGAAATACTCAATATGATAGTTGAACTTGAAAAGCGTGGAGAAAGGATAACGGATCTCATACATACTGTCGGATCATTACGATTAGTTACAATAGCAGAGAAACCTAGTTTCGAAGAAATTAAGAGAGCTCGAGATTTGACTCGAAAGTACATTACACTTGATGCAGCTCACATAAACATGCTGATTCCAAAGAAACATGCAAAAACGTGCGATTTCTGTAGGAAAGTATCATCTATTCAACAAAAATATCTTTACGATATTAGAAATGAATTCCAAAGTTTAAAAATTTGGGAATCCGATAGACTCCAGGAAGAACCTATAGGAATGGATGGTTTGAGAAAATTAGGGAGAGAAATCTATGGTGATACTTCAGCAGATGGAATATTAAAACCCCACCTATAACATTAATATTCCATTATACTACCTACGTGAGTATTAGTCTCAAGTATTGAGCAGATTTTTTAGCAACCTCTTCAAATGAAGGTTTCATGATCGTTTCAAGTGAAACGTATTGATTATAACCCATTTCTTTAATAACTGATAAAAATTTTTTGAAATCAAAATGTCCTGATCCTGGATCTCTTCTCGTGGTATCTGAAAGATGAATATGTCCAATATGATGAGAAATTGACTTTAACTCACCCCACATGCATGCGGGATCTTCTTCTAAATTTGTATGAAAAGAATCAATTAGTAATTTTAAATGATCTGATCCAATTTCTTCAATTAATTCCTTTGATTGAGAAATAGTATTATAGGAATCAATTTCGAATTGATTTATTGGTTCGAATACTAGCTGAACTCCCTGATTTTCAGCCATCTTGCAACATTTTTTCAAGGAGGATATTATGTTTATTCTCTCCTTTATGGGATTGCTATCATATTTATAACGCCCTCGAATCAAACCAATGATCACTTTTGATTGGGTTTTTTGACCAAATTCGATATATTTTTCGATTCTTTCAATTGCTTTTTTTCTAATCGACTCTTCTAAATCCCCAAAAGAAAAACCAAACCGGATAAATGTTAAACCTGTCCCCAATGCAGGGATTTCCATGTCATAGGAATCCTTGATTTCAATGATTTTATTTACATCAATCTTTTCGGGTTCAAGCAAACTCAATTCAATTCCATCATAATTTAAAGGTTTCAAAAAATTGCATAATGAAGAAAACTTCTTTATAACTTCATTTTTATTACTTATAGATTCATTTAACCCTGATACAATACTGAGTAACATTTCTAGTACCTAATATCTGCTATTATTAAAAAATTTATCAGATATGAGGTATTCTAATTATACAAATTTAAATCTTAAATTTTGAGGTGAAAGAATACTTGACAAAATGGAATTTACCACCTGAATATAGTAATAGTAGAGGCCATATGGATATACCAGATGGGATATATCTTCAAACAATGTCAATTGCTGAAATCAAAGAAAGAGTTAGCAAAAATGATCTCATAATTATACCTACTGGATCTACAGAAAATCATGGACCTGCCGCATGTATAGGAGAAGACACTTTTTTAGTAACTCGGATGGCAGAACTTGTTGCTCAGAAAACGGGATGTACTGTAGCTCAACCAACTTGGTATGGAAGTCATCCATACCATCACGTAGGAATGCCTGGTACTATTATAGTGCCTGAAGATATTTTTAAGGGATTATTAAGAGCTATAATGGCGGGATGTTGGAACATGGGGTTTCGCAAGATGATATTATTAAACGGACATGGTCAAGAATATGTTATCCCGAGCGCTATCCATGAATGGGCAAAGAATTATCAATTGCCTGCTGTCATCTGTAATGTCAATTGGTATCATGCCATTCCTGAATACTGTAAAGATACAGCACACGGGGGTCCATTTGAAACGCCTTTTATCCATGCTGATGAAGCAGAAACTTCATTTTCAATGACCTTGTTTCCTGAAATGGCTAAAAAAATAGATGCATGTGAAGATAATGAAGTTGTAGGATGGATGCCCGAAGGACACGTTGACAAGGCAGGAAATATATATCAGAAACCAATACGTTGGTATGGACAAGTTGGTTTTGGACCTATTGAAGTATCTGCATATCCCGAGGGTCATGTCGGCTGTCCAAGTAAAGCAACCTTTGAAAAAGGAAAACCAGGTATGGAAGCATTTCTTAATTACCTGGAAAAATTAGTAACAGATATTCTAAATACATTTCCTCCTGGTAAATTACCTCCTACTAAAGAAATCACTCAGCGTGATCCTAAAGATATTGAGCCATACCTCAAAGGACCATTAAATGGAGGGAAGAGCATCTACGAATTGAGATATCCGCCATAAAAACCTATGAAATTTTAAAAATTAATTTATTCTTTTTTAAATTTGAGCAATAACTCAAGGATTAAAAATAAAGAAAAAGACGGAAAAAAAATTGATTTATAGTTTAGATCCACAGTAAGCGCAATAGACTGCTGAATCCCGTGATACTGGCGTACCACAGTTTGGACAGAATAAATTTTTCTCTTCAACCGGAGGTTCTGATGCTTGAACTGGTTTAGATTGAAATACTTCCATTGATTTAGCTTCTCCAGTAGTAGTAGAGAATTTTCCTCTCAATCTGCCATCTGCTTTTAAGTCCAGTATAATAGCTCTTATATCTTTTACTGAAATTCCTGTAATTGCACTAATTTCCTCGACAGAAACATTGGGATTAACTGTAAATTCATGAGAAACGACATTTCGAAGCTTGCTACGATTGGTTAGAGCATTAATCTGGCTTCCAACAATGGCAATGCCTATAGCTAGCAATATATATCCCCACCAATTGATGAAACTATTGGAGAGTAAAGTATAACTCCAATAGAAAAACATTCCTGCAATAATTAAAGAACAGATAGAAAAGCCTTCAGAGTATTGATTCCTTTTATATTTAATTTTAATCAACTTTTCAATTTTTATTGTTACACTTTACAATTTATGATCCTACTTATTAGTTGAATAGACCAATATTTGAAATTTATAAATAATATATTATATTCAAATAAATCTCTGAAACAATGTATAAAATACAAGGGACTGATTTATATTCAATTTATATAATAACATTTCAACTTTTTAATCCTAATTTATAGGACTGATTAACTCAATAATTTATAAGACCAAGATTTAAACACGCTATTTGTATTTATAATATAAATAAGTGATGATTATCATGTATAAAAAATTACTTTTAGGTATTGATGATTCTGAGAATTCAATGAAAGCAGTTGAGAAAGTATTAGAGATGCAAAAAGAAAGTGGTGCTGAAGTAGTTATATTCCATTCAGTTTTGCATCATATTTCTGATTTGAGACCTAGTTTTGGATTTAATTCAACACCTGACGGAAATTTAACATATGAAGTACAACACGATAGAGCAAAACAAGAGATAAAGCTTTTGGCGGATATAAAGAAGAAATTCAAAGATTCAGGATTTGAGGTTGATGCGAGGATTATTTACGACTTAGGTCCCCAATATTATATTGAAAACAAAGTAAAGGAAGAGAATTTTGACCTTGTTGTACTTGGCTGTAAAGGAGAACATTCAATATTAAGACGTACCATATTAGGAACTATTCCTGAATATATCATTAATCATGTTAATGTAGATGTGCTAATAGCAAAATAATTTTTTTAAATTTTTTTATTATATAAATTCATTTCTTTTTATTTCAATTTAGATTAATATAATTTATATAATAATAAAAAAAGAGATAATTTCATAACCTCGATCCACAATAAGCACAATATACTGCACTTCCTTCTTTAACAGGAGTGCCACAATTTGGACAAAAAGTATGTTTTTGCGGTTCAGGAGTTTGCTCATCTTTTAAAACCGTTTTCATTTGACCGGTTTTCGTTGAGAATTTACCCCTCAATTCTCCACGTGCTTTTAAATCCAATATGATCGCACGTACATCTTTAATTGTAATCCCTAAGGCAGCAGCAATTTCTTCTACACTAGCATTTGGATTATCAATAAAATAACCTTTAACAATATTTCTTAAATTATTTCTGTTCGACAGTGCATGAATTTGCCCTGAAATTATCGCTAATCCAATAAAAATCCAAATGAAACCCATCCACCATAGATTTATTGGATGATGTCCGATTCCGAACCAAAAACCCTCAAAAAGTGAATTAAACCCCCAATAGAGAAAAATTCCTGCGATAATCAAACCGCATATACTGAAACCTTCTGAATATTGATTTCTTTTGTAAGTCAACAATTATCACATCCTAATATTAAATTCTACTTTATAAAATTCATGAACATACTTATTAGTTGAATAGACCAATATTTGAAATTGATCTATAATTAATGTATTTTATAGAAATTCCTTAAAAAAATTCTCAAGATTCAACATTCACAGATTTATTTATAGTGCTGAATACAGCCTCAACTTTTATTTGATCCACTGTGAGAAGGATAATTAATCTCTCGAGTAATTTAATTGTTAAAATATAATAATTATCTGAATGAATAATATTAAAATCAGGACCATGTAATCCAATTGATTCTGCAGTTTCTTCTGCCAATTCATAAAGTTGAGATATGTTTAAAGAAATGGACGCTTTATTAAATTCCTCCTCATTTATGTAGGATTTCATCACGACCCCATTCAGAGACGTTATTAATATGAAATAAACTGACGATCCAAATTCGTCAATCAAATTATTTAAAATAGATTCTGAATTAAATAGAACCGTCATGATTATGATAAATATAAATTATAGTCTTAAATATATATGCCTATAATTATCTTTTCGTGGTCAAATCCTTAAATTTTGAAATACTTATCGATCACGCACTCAAATTCATTAAAAGCGCTTACATCTCCATCAAAATTCTTTACTCGCTCTTCATAAAGATCCAAAAATTTCTCTGCAATCAGATCGATGTTTTTTTTTATCTCTTTTGAATCATTTCTTTCGGTGAGACATGCGAAAATGATATCATCCTTCATTTTAACAAGAAATTGATGATTTTTAAAACTTATTGCTTTAAGATGATCACCTGATTCCAGTCCAATCAATTCGCTTGAAAAGATAAATATTGCGGATATAAATCCTCCAATTTGAATGATGTTTTTTTTCAAAAGATCATTCTCAGCATTAATCTTAGAAAATAATGAATGCCCTGCACTACTGACAATAAAAAACGCTGAAATAGCAGCATGTGAAACTTTTAAAAAAGGATCTTCTAACACAATCATTTTTAATTTGTGGTAAAAAGTTTTGTTTGTGTCAATAATATTTTTTTTGTGCTAATAAACTATTAATTTCTTTGCATATTTAAAGCTTTTTGTTTTCACAAATAATTTGTACGATTAAAAATCTTATTCTCTCCCAAAACCCTTTATAAACAATAACAAAATCTAAATAGGCATTTTATTAATTAAAAATATGATAAAAAGTTCACATTTTTTGTAAACAAAAAACAAGAAATAAAGAATATAACTAAAAGAAATTATAAAAAACCAATTATGTGAATCACTTTTGGGGTTTCATTTCTAATTATAGTTATTAGAACATTTTTTTAATAAAATAGGGATTAGATCACACGGACAAGTTCTAAGAGAAAAAATCTTGTTCAAAATGCCTTAAAATCTATTTAATCATAGTAAATGAGCCCGGCAGGATTTGAACCTGCGAAATCCCGCTCCGAAGGCGGGTACCCTATCCATGCTAGATTACGGGCCCAAAAAAATAGTAAAGTCATATTATTTTTATGGTTGACCTCTAAAAAATTTTACTATCCTTTTTGGTTTTGAATTAAATTCTCGAGTGTCTCTTTCCATTCAGTAATATTTTTTACCATCCAAGCAACAGAATCTACTTCACCTAATCTATTGATAAAAATAACCTTCAATAAGGGTTTAAACTTGCTTTTATGTAAGTGTGATTTCACAATATCGACTTTTTTAATCAATTTAATGGGAATTTCGATTATTGTTTTGGGTTTTACCCACATTTCATAATATAGTTTATCTTCAGTTAAAACGAGGACCCCATTCCCTCTGACTTGCTTAACGCCTTTTGACTCTAATCCGAAGAAATTAGCACTTCCGAAAGCTCCTAGAACATTCTGACCTTCGAATTTTTGCATGATTTCTTCTTGGCGTTTTTTAAATAACTTTACAACCATGATCCTATATACTTTAAATTTAATGACTTAATCGAATATAAGTAAAACAGGTTAAATTATGAGCTTTATTACTCGCGTTTCATGAAATAATTGATATATGAGAAAAATAAATTTAATATGTTTTTCGATATTATAGCATCAGAGATTTTACCTTCTAATTGAATAAACCCCTTGAGATACGCTTCAGCAGCGGTCATTTCTTGTCTTAAGATTTTTGCGATAATTTTTTTCGAAAGAAAGGAGTGAATCATATGTACATTTTCAGGAATGATTTCATAAAGATTATTATTATAACTGAGAAAACCATCAACACTTTTTATCCATATATTTAGGTCGAGATCTGTAATATACAAATGAAAGATTAAATCATTATACAACCGTAGTTCATCTGTAATTTCTTCAGCATCATTTGCAATTTTGATTCCCACTTTAATGAATTTATCTAAGGAACTTCGAAATTTATCTTCGGAGGTTTCTAGTGAATCCAATACGGAAACAATAACTTTCGTGTCTATCATAGAAGTTGATAAAGTGTTTTTAATGTGAATCTACCAAATTTGGAGTATTGGCGTTAAATCTATGATCGTAATAAAATTCGGTACTATAAATAGTTATATAATATCTATTTAGTACGATCCATACCATTTTTTTTCTTGAGATACTTAACAAAAAGCCTAAAAATTTTAACATAATGCAAACCTTGAGAAAGATCTCCCTCGACTCTTAACTGACCTTTCATAAAAGCATCTGTTCCACTAATTTTGCCTTTTAAAATATTAATTATTAACTCCTTGGTATAACTTACCTTGAATTTTGCTTCAGGATTGAACCCTTTTTTGTAGAATAATTTACCCTCTAATACATCAAGCCAATAATTATAACCTACATCGAGTATACTGGTTTGATAAATGTCATCATAACCCGATAATTCTTCTCGAAGTTCTTCTGCATTATTTACTATTTTTATTCCTGCCTTAATGATTCTCTCCAAAACCGGGATGAACTTATCATCTTCTTGTTCTAAAATTGAAATTAACGAGCTTAAAGGTTCATAGTTAACCATAGAATTCAATAGAGTAATAATCACAAAACCTTATACCTATAATTATTAATCTTCTTCCCCATATTTATTTGTTTTCTTGTAAGATTTGCCAACCTATGATATCATAATAAGAATCTAAACTTAGTGAATAAATTTGAAAAATTATTTAATATGGCTTATAAAATCTGATGAAGATTTTCTTGTCAACCTCTTCCTTGGAGGATACTTTGAATCCTATATTATTCCCAAGATCAATGAAATATTTAAGATTTTGTTCCTTATTCCAATGCGTGCCATAAACGGTATCAATTTCTCTCTCTCCTATTCTTACTTTTACTTTTGCACCATATAGTTCTTTGTTACTATCTCTTTTTTTTAGGATGACCATATCCCATATAACCAATTGTCCACCCTTTTTCAATATACGGTAAATCTCTTTAAAAATTTCTTGGCGATCCTCCATTGGAACATACATGAACATGTAAAATGCTGTGACAGTCTCAAAAGTTTCATCTAAAAATTTCAAATCCTTCGCATCCATGATAATTTTCAAATAATTTCCGTCCACAGCTTCTTCTAATTCACTCTTTCTACGATCTATTGCAATTACCTGAGTTCCTTTATAAATACCAATAACTCCCTCACCTCCACCTCCAATGTCTAATATTCTTCCATTCAATTCCACATTGGTCAGATCAATTAGGTGGGGATCTATGAAAAACATCTTCTCTTCTGACATTTTCTAATCAGTTTAAAATAGAATTTTAGAATGTTAATAAATAAGACCACATTTAATTAAAATCAATCAATTATAATGAGATGAAAATTGATGAATAAAGAAAAGTATTATAAAATATTGTTTATTGTTGCTGCATTGTATAATATCATAAATTCAGTGACTTTCATTTTGATATCTATTGTTGCTACTGATCTTTTCCCTGTATTCGGAGTTGCGATACCTCCCAGCATGGTTTGGTTGCAATTATCTCTAATTTTAATAGCACTGTTAGGTGTAGGATATATTATGGTCAGTCGTGATATTTCAAAAAATCATGGGTTAGTACTTGTTGGAGGTTTAGCTAAGCTATCCTTTTTCCTAATGAGCCTGATTTATTTTTTTATCGGAGACTTAAATGTATTAATAGTTTTGCTTGGAAGCGTTGATCTCATAATGGTAATTTTATTTATGGAATTTCTATTAAAAAATCGATAAAATTATTCCAAAATAAATTTAGCTTGATTTGTAGAACCCAATACTTCTTTATTTTTTCTTTTTACCATTTTTATGATTTCTTCACGAGCCAGACCCAAATATTGCCTTGGATCGAAATGATCTGGATGCTCCTGCAAATATTTTCTTACCATTGCTGTGAATAATAAGCGATTATCTGTAGCAATGTTAATTTTGCATACTCCTAATTGAGAAGCTTTGCGTAATTGAGATTCTGGAACTCCAAAAGCTTGGGTAATTGAGCCTCCGTTTGAATTTATAATGTCAATATGTGCTTTCAAAACTGAGGAAGCACCGTGGAGTACGATGGGATAATTTTCCAATCGTCTTCTTATTTCTTTAAGGATATCAAATCTTAAATCAGGTATATCTGATTCTTTTTCCACTAGGAATTTATAGGCGCCATGAGAAGTACCAATTGCGATTGCTAAAGAATCGCATTCCGTTCTCTTTACAAAATCTTCCGCCTTTTCTGGATCTGTGAATTTAGGAGTGGATCTTTCTTGATTTTTATCAATTCTTTCTACTACTCCTAATTCGGCTTCAACATTTACATCCAATTCTTTAGCATATTTGACAACTTCTCTTGTTATCTTAATGTTGCTTTCATAGTCTAAATGACTACCATCAATCATAACGCTTGAAAATCCACGATCTATGCATGATTTACATTCTTCAAAGGTTTTCCCGTGATCTAGATGTAATGCAATAGGGATATTCCATCCATTTCTTTTGCTGAATTCGACAAGTCCCTTAGTAAGATATTTCAGAATAATCGGATTAGCATAATTCAAGGAAATTGAATTGATTTGGACAATAACAGGAGAATATGATTCCCCACATCCCGTAATAATTGCTTGCATCTGCTCCAGATTGCTAGCATTATATCCAGGAATAGCAAATTTGTTCTTTAATGCAACTTCAAACATTATTTTAGTATTTCTCAATCCTAATTCTCTAAACGAGGTCATAAAAATCAATTTTCGCTTGGTTATTTTTCATAATGTTCTATGATTATATATGATTTGATATAAATCACTTCTCTTTTTATTTAGATTTGAGAGGAGAATATATGAAAGTGTTATTTTAATGAGATGATTAGAACCTTTAAAAATGTTTGAAAGTAAAGATTTGAATAGGTTTAGGTAATAGATAATAAAAAAATACTATTACTTCCCAACTTTCTTAAATGAAATTTTTTGATCTTTTAAATCAACTTCAATCAATTCCCCTTCTACAAATTCTCCTTCTAATAATTTTAAGGATAATTGATTTTGGATGTAATTTTGAATAGCACGCTTCAAGGGGCGAGCTCCAAAATCTGGATCAAATCCTTTTTCGGCTAGAAAGTCCTTAGCTTTTTCCGTTAACACTATTTTTAACTTATGTTCTGCAAGCGTTTTATTTAATTTGGTAATTTGAATATCAACAATGTTCTTTATTTGTGATTTTTCCAAGAAATTGAATATGATTATCTCATCAATCCGATTAAGAAATTCTGGCTTGAAATATTGCTTTAATGTGTTAAAAATAATCTCTTGGTTTTTCTGATTATCCTGCCCTCTTGATTCTATGATAAATTGACTTCCAATATTGCTTGTCATTATTATGATCGTGTTTTTAAAATCAACAGTCCTACCATGACCGTCAGTCAAACGCCCATCATCGAGAATTTGAAGTAACACATTAAAAACATCTTGATGAGCTTTTTCAATTTCATCAAATAAAATAACAGAATATGGTCTTCTCCTTACTGCTTCAGTGAGATATCCTCCTTCATCATATCCGACATATCCAGGAGGTGCTCCAATTAATCTAGCTACACTGTGTCTTTCCATGAATTCAGACATGTCAATTCTAACCATAGCATTTTCATCATCAAAGAGAAATTCTGCTAAAGCTTTAGCAGTTTCAGTTTTACCCACACCAGTAGGTCCTAAAAATATAAACGATCCTAATGGTCTATTTGGATCTTGAATTCCTGCCCTAGCCCTTCGAATAGCATTTGATATCTTAACTAGTGCTTCGTCTTGACCAATAACCCTTTCTCTTAAGCGTTGTTCCATTTTTAATAATTTTTCCCTTTCTCCTTCAAGCATTCGTGAGACTGGAATCCCCGTCCATTGAGAGATTATTTTAGCGATATCTTCATCATCGACTTCTTGCTTTAACATTGTTTTATTCTTTTGGATTTCCTGTAATTCATTGTTATTTTTTTCTAAATCTTTTTTCAATTGATTTAACACTCCATATGTAAGTTCAGCAGCTTTTCCTAAATCTCCTCTTTTTTCTGCTTTTTCTGCTTCAATTTTGGTTTGCTCCATATTTTTCTTAATTTCATTGATTCTTGATATGATTTCTTTTTCGTTCTTCCACTGGATTTTAAGTTTGTCGCTCTCCTCTTTCAGATTATTTAAATCTTCCTGAATTTTCACCATTTTATCTTTAATTTTTGTATCGCTCTCTTTTTTCAAAGCTTCATTCTGAATCTCTAATTGGATGATTTTTCGTTCAATTTCATCAATTTCAGTAGGCATACTATCAATTTCTATCCTTAATCTTGAAGCCGCTTCATCCATGAGATCAATCGCTTTGTCCGGTAAGAATCTATCAGCAATATATCTATGTGATAAAGTTACCGCAGCTATTATTGCTGAATCAGTAATGCGAACCCCATGATGAATTTCATATTTTTCTTTAAGACCTCTCAAGATAGCAATTGAATCTTCTACTGATGGTTCTGTCACTAAAACGGTTTGAAATCTCCTGGTTAGTGCCGCATCTTTTTCAATATATTTCCGATATTCATCTAATGTGGTTGCTCCAATAGCACGTAATTCTCCACGAGCAAGTGCTGGTTTTAACATGTTAGATGCATCAATTGCACCTTGTGCAGCTCCAGCTCCAACTAGTGTGTGCAGTTCATCAATGAATAAAATATATTTCCCTTCGCCTTTTTCCACTTCTTTGATAAAAGCTTTTAATCTATCTTCAAATTCTCCCCTGTATTTAGCTCCTGCAATCATCGCTGCTAAATCCATTGCAATTAAATCCTTGTTCTTTAACGAGTCTGGGACATCATTATTTGCAATTCTTTGAGCTAATCCTTCAACGATAGCTGTTTTTCCTACTCCCGCTTCACCAATTAAGACAGGATTATTTTTAGTTCTTCGGGAAAGAATGTGCATTACTCGTCGTATTTCATCATCCCTCCCAATGACGGGATCAATCTTGCCGCGCCGAGCTAGATCAGTAAGATTCCTACTGTATTTCTCGATAGCTTGGTACTTACCTTCAGGATCTTGATCAGTTATTGTTTGTGTGCCACGAACACTTTTTAAAGCTTGCATTAATCTATCTTTAGTTATACCAAATTTTTTGAAAATTTGAGATATTTCATTCGATTGCGTTTGTGACATCGCCAGAATCAAGTGTTCAGTGCTTAAAAATTGGTCTCTCAAAGTTTCAGCTTCTTTCCATGCGAGATCAAATAATCTTGCTGAATTATTACTCAGAACAACATCAGTAGCACCCGAACCAGTTACTTTGGCTAGTTTAGCTAATTCTTTTTCAAAATCAACTCGAATTTGGTTTAGATTTATTCCTAACTTTTGAAGAAGTGGACTTGTGATTCCCTCTTGTTGTTCAAGTAGAGATAAAATAATGTGAATGGGCTCAATTTGTTGATTATCGTTAGTTTGAGCCAATGAACGAGCGCTCATTAAAGCCTCTTGAACTTTTATAGTAAATTTGTCAAATTTCATCATGAGAGATCCTTCTTTTATAAATTAGTTTCTTTCAATTGTTCCAATAATTCCTTTTGTTTCTTGCTTAATTTCTGAGGAATTTTAATATTTATTTTTACAAGTTGGTTTCCTCTTTCCTCAGAATTTATTTTATAAAATCCCTTGTTTTTTAATCTTAGTATCGTATTATCTTTAGTCAAAGGAGGGACGGTTACACTTATCGATTTTTCTATTCCTGGAACTTCGATCTTCCCACCTAACATGGCAGTAGTAAAAGGAATTTCTTGTTCAATATATATATCAATACCATCTAGTTTAAATCTATTATCAGGACGAATATTTATATTTATATATAAATCACCAGCAGCTCCACCGTTTGTTCCGACCATCCCTTTTCCATTTAAACGTAATTTCTGCTGATCTTGCACTCCTCTTGGAATTTTAACTTTAAATGTTTCTTGCTTCCCCGATGCAGGATTTTTATAGGATATCCTTCTTTCTCCTCCATGAAATGCGTCCATTAAATCAATTTCCATATCGTAACGTA
>CAZBPC010000016.1:0-48876 GCA_964493715.1 uncultured archaeon | reverse complement strand
CTGAGAAACTACAATCCTTTCCAATTTCTGTAATATCGCTTACGATGTCTTTAATGATATTTGCATTCACTGTTTTTTCTATAATTACCGGAATCTCTCTCAATATAAAAGTATTGCCCCCAAAATGTTCAAAGTCAAATCCAAGCTTTTTAATTTCATTGATATTTGAAAGTAAAAAATATTTTTCACTCGGAGAAACCTCAACTGTTAAGGGTATTATTAGTGCTTGCTTACTTTTTTTTGATGATTCAAATTGCTCAATAAAGTATTCTTTAGTTATCCGCTCGGAAGCAGCATGTTGATCCAAGAGATAAATTCCCGATTCTCCCTCTTGATTTACTCCCTCTAGAATTACGTATATCTTATTGCTTAGTTGCCCCGTTTTGGATATCAATCTTAATTTTGGAAAATTTTTAGCAACTACGTATTTCTCTCGGATAAAAGTTTCTGGGATTTCATTTTCGTTATTTGATAGGTGATCTGTAATTTCAAGTTGTACTGCTTTATCCCGGGTTGGTTCTATTTTTAATTTTTGATCCTGATCACCATGAAGCATTCTTTTAGGTATTGTATTATCGGTAGCTATGTAAGAGTTCAAATCAGTAGAAGAAAGTTCCTCATCTTTCATGTATTTCTTTTCAATAAACCCACGCAAAACTGAGTATACTTTATTATAGATAAATTCTTCATCTTCAAATCTTACTTCTAATTTTTTCGGGTGCACGTTAAAATCCACCATGGAAGGGTCTATTTCCAAATATAATATAAAAAAAGGAAAGGTGTTAGTCATGAGGGTTCCTTTATAAGCTTCCTGTACAGCCCTATATAATAAATCACTAACGATATATCTTCTATTAAGGAAAAAACTTGATTGGCTCCGGCTTTTTTTAGCTATGTCTCTTCCTCCAATTAATCCATGCAATTTAAAATTGGGTTTATCATGGTTAATCTCTTCTAATGCTTGGGCTATTTTTTTTCCATAGATATGATATGCTGTAGTCTTTAGATCATTAGATGCTGGGCAATTTAAAATTGTAAGATCGTTGTTTAAATAAATAAAGTGTATGTCTGGATATGCAAGCGAATATCGTTGTATAATATCTGTAATATGACCTAATTCCGTTATATCCTTTTTTAGAAATTTTTGTCTCGCTGGTGTATTATAAAATAAATTATTTATTTTTATATTCGTACCGATTGGCCCTGATATTTCCTTTTTTTCAGTAATTATTCCTCCGTTTATTCTTAATCTAACTCCTGTTTTGAACTCTTTAATCCTTGAAGTTATTTCGACTTCACTAACGGCAGCAATACTTGCCAAAGCTTCACCTCTAAACCCTAAAGTAGAGAGGTTTTCAAGATCTTTTATTGTTCTGATTTTACTACTCGTATATCTCTGAAAAGCTAATTCTATCTCATCAGGATGAATTCCAATGCCATTATCAATGACTTGTATTGAGGATTTTCCTGCTTTCTTTACTATGATACGGATTTCGTTCGCCCCCGAATCGATACTGTTTTCCACTATTTCTTTCACAATATTAGCGGGGCGTTCAACGACCTCACCAGCCGCTATCTTTTCTGCATCTTGAAGTTTTTGTATTTTTGGTCTCATCATTTCTTGTCAATTTTATTTAATGACATTATTATTTACTTAGCAATTCTTATTTTTTAAAAGAATGCACTATCAAGGTTTAAATAATTTAATGATACTCCATTGATAAAAAAAATGAAACAAGATGGAATAAGGAAGATTTTTGATAAACTTAAAGTAATTCTTTTATAGTTGTTTTAATACACTATCTTAATTGTTTATATATTAGCTCCGAAAAGGACGAATAATTATGGAAGGTCCTCGACCTCGTTTAGCGCATCGTGTCATTTTTGAAACATTGCTCGGAATAATAATTTTCTCGATATTCTTCAGAATTTTAAATTATTATATTGAATTACCAGATATAATTGCTCTTAGTAAGGATATTGATTTTAAATTACTTATTTTAGGACATGAGGAAAATGGATTATTTAACTTTTATTTACCACTAAAAGATCTCCCTTCTTGGATGCCTGAATGGCCCCCTTATTACTTATATTTCTGGTACTTTCTTTTTTCTCCAATGGGATGGTTTACATCTGAATTAATACCAATAAGTCTTTTAATATGGAATATTTTAAGTCTCGGGTTAGTTTCTTTTGTAGGAATTAGAAGTTATGATCGCTTTAAGGATTATAAAGACTTTAAGATCTTCTTTGTTTTTATGACTTTGGGTTATCTTATTGATTGTTGGTATGGAAATTCGAATTTCCTCATTTTATTATTTCTCTATCTTTCTTATGATTATTTAGAGAAAGATAAAAAATGGATTTCAGGTATATTTTTTACTTTAGGTACTTTCAAGATTAACGGATTCTTATTTCTTCCTGTTATTTTATTAAGTAAGAAAATCAAATTTAAAGATTTAATATACTATCTCATACCTTTTACAATCGTATGTTTACCTTATGTTATTTTTCCAGATTTCCTTGGTCAGATGTTATATAATTGGGCTCACAGTGATCCCGGCATTCAAGGCTTAACACCAATAGATCCCATATTTTGGAAAGCGTTACAACCTTCTCATTTAATGTATATAAGTTTTCTATATTTAATTTACTTTGAACATTTAGAAGAAGGCAAACGAAAAAATAGGATAAGAACCTTTGTAATTACAACTTTGACTACTTATTACGTTTATACAGCTATTATAGTATCAGTTATACCAGCAATTCAGCTATGGTTATGATTTCGTCAGAAACTCTTTAAATTCAATTAACTTTTTCATTGCCTCAACTGGTGTCATTGAATTAAGGTCGATTCTTTTTAATTCCTCAATCAAATCTTTAAGTGAATTATCTATATTATTGATTGGAGGAAATAAAGTTGTTTGAACGAACTTTTTCTTTTTAGAAAGATTTTCTTTGGCAATATCAGTATTTGCGCTTTGATTCAATTTGATATCAAGTCTTTTTTTAACTTCCTCCAACTCATAACTTTTTCTTCCCAAATCTAGTTCCTTATTACTTATCTCTTCTTCACACTTATTCAGTTCGCCTAATTTATTTTGTATTTCAATTGTTAGTTTTTCTAATTCTATTTTCTTTTCTTCTACAAATTTTTCAAGATATTTTCCTTTTCCAATTCCGTTTCCATTATCTCTTATAGTAGCTTTGAATGGATCCTTGTCTTCAATTTGGTCAAGTATTTCAAAAGCACGGATGATAACATCATCTGGGAGTCCAGCTAATTTTGCAACATGAATTCCGTATGATTTATCCGTACTCCCAGCTCTCAACTTTCTAATAAAGTTGATACTTCCATCGTCGTTTTCAATTATATCTAAATGATAATTCTTAATTCTAGGTAAATCAATTTCAGTTAATTGATGATAGTGGGTGCTAAATAGAGTTTTAGCTTTTATCTTATGCAATTTTTCTAATGTAGCCATTGCAATGCTTTGTCCATCACTCGTACTCGTTCCTCTTCCTAATTCATCAATGATGATTAAACTTTTTTGCGTCGAATTATGAAGGATTTTAGCCGTTTCAGTCATTTCAATCATGAAAGTACTTAATCTGCGAGCTAAATCATCAGATGCACCAATTCTGGTAAATATTTTGTCAACAATTCCAATTTTAGCTGATTTTGCAGGTACAAAACATCCCATTTGAGCAATGATGCAAATCAACGCTACTTGTCTCAAATAGGTACTTTTTCCTGCCATATTCGGACCAGTAATTATCAATATCTGATCTTTATTTGTATCTAAATAACAATCATTTGGAATAAATTGATCTGTAAGATTTATTTGCTCGACTACGGGATGTCTCCCTTCTTTTATAATAATTTTGTCATCTTGGGAAATGATTGGACACGAATAATTGTAATTTTCAGCAATTTCAGCAAAACAAGATAAAACATCAATATACGCAATGCTTTTAGCGGTTTCTAATATATCACCAGTTTTTTCTATTACTTTTTCTCGAATTTTGCTATAAATATCGTATTCTAAATCATATATTTTTTCTTCAGCTAATACTATTCTTTCTTCCAACTTCTTCAATTCAGCGCTAGTATATCTCTTAGCGTTTTTTAATGTTTGTCGTTCTATATATTCATCTGGTATCTTTGATATATTTCTTAGAGTATTAAGAGTTATTTGTATATAATATCCCATTATATTATTATGTCCAATTTTTAATCCAGTAGTCAATTTCAATATTGATTTTTGTTCATTCTCATAATTGAGAATGTATTTTTTTCCATTCTGCAAGAGATCCATCAATTCATCAACTTTTTCATCAAAGCCAAACTTGATCATATTTCCTTCTTTTACGGAAGTTGGTGGATCTTCCCTTATTGAAGCTTCAATCAAACTTTTAATATCTCGGAACTCTTCGATTTTTTTTAAATAATCCTCAATTTCTGGAATCTTTGATTTCTCTAATAAAATTTTAATTTTAGGAATTTTTTCTAAAGAATTCCTGATATGTATTAAATCTCTTGCATTAGAATTGCTTGAATAATTAATCCGATTAATATGACGCTCTAAATCTCCCAATATTTTCAATTCTTCTCTTAAGTCAGATCTTAAGAACACGTCGTCCTTAAATTTTTGCACTATGTTAAGTCTTCTTTTAATTTCTTCAATATTAGTGAGTGGTTGTAATATGATCTTTTTGAGTAATCTTGCTCCCATAGGAGTATGCGTCCGATTAAAAATAGAGAATAAGGTCACATCTTTCCCTTTTTCCCACAAGGACGAAACCAATTCAAGATTTCTCTGAGTAACATAATCAAGATGCAATATACTTCCTTCTTGAATTAAATTAATCTTAAAAATGTTGGGAAGTATGTCTCTTTGGGTTTCCTTCAAGAATGCAAGCAATCCACCACTAGCTTGAATAGCGAGTTTATTATCTTCAATCCCAAAACCTTCAAGGTTAGATATCCCGAAATGCCGCGTGATTAAACTGTAAGCATTATCATAATTAAAGGCAAATACGTCATACGGCTTGATTAATGCATTAGTCAAATCTCTTAATATTAAAAAGAGTTTTTCTTCTTTCTTTAGTTCAGATGGAATAATAACTTCTACTGGATCATATTGGGAAAAAAGACTTAACATCCTTCCTTGAGAATCATCATTTTTTGATAAATACTCTGTTGTTACAAATTCTCCAGTCGATATGTCAACAAATGCTATTCCAAAATCGAGTCTCTCCTTGATTAAGGAACATAAATAATTATTCTCCTGTGATTTAAGCATATCTGATTCAATTATAGTTCCCGGAGACATAATCCTAACAACACCTCGCTTTACTATTCTTCCTTTCACTGTAGTAGGATCTTCTAACTGATCAACTACAACCACCGTTTGTCCTAAGTTAACGAGGTTTTTTATGTAACTGCCTGCGTGATAGGGAATACCTGCTAATGGATACGCATCAGATCCTATTTTTCTCTGAGTTAAAGTGATTCCTAACAGAGTCGATACTCTAACAGCATCATCATAAAAGAATTCATAGAAATCCCCCATTCTATACGCGATCAAGTGATTTGGATATTTTTCCTTATAAGTTTGTTTCACGCTGAACCAATGCTTCATCATGGGGGTGAGGTCTTTTATTTGAAGTCCCTCAGAAGTAGTGTTTTTCGTCATTATGTTATCAATTATTTTTATGGAAATAAATATACGTGGAGTATTAGTATTTAATAGAAATTTATTCTAATTATTACAGTTTTAATAATTGTCATAATTTATATCCAAGGACTCATGTGTAAAGCTTCGACCCAGAGAGCACGAAATTCAAATAGCTTATGCATAAATTTTTGAATTTAAAAAATGCACGGGATGGGTAAAGTGAGGTTTTTTCAGCACTATTAAAGTTTTTATTAAGCAATGTGTTTTTAAAAATATCATTTTAATTATGTGTTAAAAACTATGTCGGAAGATAAGATATTGTTCAATGAAGTTAAAGGGAGAGTGGCATATATTACTTTAAATAGACCAAAAGCAGCCCACTCATTTAATCTACTACTAATGAAGGAACTTTATAATTCTCTACGTAAAGCGGATCAAGACGAGAATGTTAAATGTATTTTATTGAAAAGCACGGGGAATAAAGTATTTAGTTCGGGAATAGATATAAAAAGTACTACTCCTGATGATTTGGAATATTTAGAGAGCATGAGAAATTATGGAAGAAAAAATACAGAATATATGTTGCTTATGAAAAAGCCTATTATTGTGCAAGTTCAAGGTACAGCTATAGGATATGGAATGGAATTAATAATGGCTTCTGATTTGAGAATTTTTGCAGAGAAACCTAAAGAAGAAATGTTCTTTAGGATGCCAGAAATAGCAATTTCAATATATCC
The DNA here is from genome assembly GCA_964493715.1 of uncultured archaeon. Classification (GTDB taxonomy): domain Archaea; phylum Asgardarchaeota; class Lokiarchaeia; order Sigyniarchaeales; family SOKP01; genus SOKP01. Next base: position 42,458 of record CAZBPC010000016.1, on the reverse strand, counting down.
ACAAACAGGTGCTAGCATTTTACCGCTATTATCATTTGGATTAAATTATGCAAAAAATATCTTATTTACCGCTGATGAATTTGGATTGGAAGAATTAAAGAATATTAATTTTCCGACAAGAATATTCTCCCCAGATAAACTAGAGACAGAAACCAAAAAATTTATTAGAACCTTCAGTAAAAGAATGGAATCTTTTATGTTCTTGATCAAATCATCTCTTACCTTAATGAACAACAAGATGATAGAGCGATGGTATGATTTAGAAGATAATTGTGGAGAAATTGCATATCAAAAGAAATCCCAAAAAGAAATAGAAGATTTTATTAAAAATTTATATGAAAAATATCCTTGAATTAAAAACTTAAATATGTTTTTCTAACCATATCCACATGTCTCTGTATACTTGCATTCGACCCTTCTCATTCCATAATTCATTAAGGAATCCATCATATATTCGTAATTTCTTGTCTTGACCCTTGATCCCTTCATAAAAGCTTTTTGTAGCTTCAATATCATTTATTTTATCTTTTTCAGCTTGTAAAATTAAAATTGGGCATAACAATCTCGTAGCATTCTCCATTACCCACTTCATAGATCTCTCCATTTCCGCAGCAGTTCTTAATGATATGAAATCTATTTTATTTTTATCTGCAATGTGACTTCTTAAGATTTTAAGATCACTGGTTAATAGATTCTGATCAATGACCATTTTAATCGTTTTATTAGGAGAAATTTTAGATAAGGGTGTTGCTATTTTATTACCAAGCTTCTTGGTAAATGAAAAATTTTTAACCAAGCGAATCATTGGAGAAGAAACAATAATTCCAGGTAAACTTGGATGTTCTATAGCATATAACAAACAAACTAGTCCACCAAATGAATGACCCATCAAAAAAATCTTTTTTTCATTAGCATCCAATTTTACAATATCCATAAAAAGCACAATATCTTTTTGAAGATGGTCCATGCTATCAATATGTCCGGGAGCTCCCCCAGCATTTCTCCAATGCCCCCTCAAGTCGAAACTATAAATAGCATAACCTTCTTGAGTAAAATATTCAGCAGGCACTTTCATTCTATCGGAATGAGTACCCCATCCATGAAGAGCTACGATATATGCCTTTATATCTTTATCTTCGGGTAACCAGTATTGATAGAATAACTTCTTGTTTTCTCTTCCTTCAAAAAATCCTGATCCCGTTTTCATGATAAAATCCTCTTTAATTATTGTAATAAGAAATGGGAATAATATATTATAACATTTGATTCTATATTAATTACCGAAATTTTTTATTAAAAATTGCTTTAAAATAATTACCAGAATTAAATTAATAAAATGTTGTTTTAATAGTGGAAAATAATAAAATTGATCTTATTAGCATCATCCTCCTTGGAAGGGGAGGAATGGGAGTAGTAACATGTGCAGAAATATTAGCTGAAGCCGCATATATGAGTGGCAATTTTATTGATGTACATGCATATCCTTCTTTTGGCGCTGAACGAAGGGGTGCCCCTGTTCAAGCATATGCTAAATTATCAAGAAAATATAAAATTTGGGACAGAGCACAAATACAACATCCTAATATTCTAATTGTTTTTGATGAAACAGTATTGGATGATGAAATCGTCTCTTCTCTGCATAAAAATGGAATATTTATTATTAACTCAGATAAAGAACCGGAATATTTTTCCAAAAAATTTAATTTCAGCCATGAAACAAAAATAATTGTAGCGGATATCAGTAAGTTAGCTCTTGAGAAAGATTTAACGATTGATGGAAATCCCATAATAAACACTCCAGTTTTAGGGCTTCTTTCTAAAGCACTTCCCGATTTAAATCTTACAAACTTAGAAAAGGTTATTCATGATAGATTAGGTGAACGTTTAGGAGCACTAAATTATGAGTTGATTGAAGAAGGATATAAAATGGCTAAGATTCTTTGAATTAAAAAATTGTATTAATTAATTGGTAATCTCACAATAAATTTAGCTCCTTTATTCCTTCCCTCTGAAAAGACCTCTATTTCTCCCTTATGTAAGTTAACGATCTCTTTTACGATAAATAATCCTAAACCTGATCCTTGAATATCCAAATATTCAAAACCTTCACCGTATCGTTCTATTTTACCAAAACGAGTGAATAGTGAATCCATTTCTTCTTTTGTAAAACCAATCCCAGTATCTTTTACAATTAACTCAATCCAATCATCAGCTTGTTTCAGAATAACATTTACCTCTCCATTGGGTGGTGAATTTTTGATTGCATTTGAGAGTAAGTTTGTAATCACTTGTTCAATTCGAATTCGATCTAATTTTATAAATATGCTATCAGGAATAGAAAGGTTCAAGTTAATCTTGCGATTTCTTAATAAATTTGATATTTCACGGCAACATTCCCTAATAATTTCACTTATATCATCTAATTTTATCTCTAACTCAAATTTTCCATAATCGATTTTCGAGATATCAACTAAACGATCTACAAGATATTTTAATCGTTTTCCTCCCTTTTCAATAAGTTCTAGAATTTCTAACGCTTCAGATGAGAATTCATCATTATATACATTCAATAATAATTCTGAACCTCCACTTATAGAAACGAGTGGTGTTTTTAGTTCATGAGAAACTCGAGAAATTAAATTCTTCCGAATCTTTTCTAATTCTTTTAATTTACTAATTTCTTTATTAACCAATAATTCAGCTTCTTTTTTTTCAGTAATGTCTGTAAAAAGTGCTTGCACATAAGTATTATCGTTGATATTCATCAATGCTGCTTGAAGATTCGCCCAAAAATTAATTCCGTTCTTTTTTTGTATTTGAATATCTATTCGATGCATTTTTTCTCCTTTTATAAACTTTTTAAATAGTTCGAAAATTGTGGATGAGTAATCTGGATGTATTATTGAAAGATCCATAAACTTTTTTCCAATTACATCATCTCTCTTATAACCAAACATTTCTTCGGTTGTTGGATTAGCATCCACAACGACGCCTTGAGAATTAATTAATACTACTGAAAAAGGTGTGTTTTCATAGATATTTCGATATTTTTTCTCTGATTCTCTTAATTTTTGCTCAGCAATTTTTCGTTCCGTAATATTCACAACAGTAACTAAGTTCGCATTTCTTCCTCTAAATAATATGGTTTTAGAGAGATTTTCTAACCATAAAATTTTGCCAGATTTATTTATTAACCGATATTGATAATAATTTCTTACATCTTTTGAACCCAACTGTTTCTTCTTAGCTTGTTCCACTACCCAATCCCTATCATCTGGATGTATAACGTTTGCAAACCAACCAACCCTCCAATTCTTAACTTCTTCGACTGTGTATCCTATCAAATCAGCAAATTGTTGATTAATATATTTAACCAAATCATCTTGTATGATGCATATGCCCAATAACGATTGTTCTGCTATTGATCGGAATTTCTCTTCTGATTCTATTAATCCTTGCTCTAAATTATATTTTTCTGTAATGTCGATAAAAGTTCCTTCAATACCAACTGGATTTCCTTCTTTATTCCGCATTAAATGTGAGTTTAATTGAACAACAACTTTTTTACCATTTTTTGTTAATGATGGGCAAATATAATTCTTAGCATAATTATTTTCTAAAATCTCTTTTAGATATTTTTCTCTTTCTTCAGGAAATTGCCAAAAATCTGTTACCTTTTTACCTACCAAGCTTTCTGAAAATTCATACTCTAAAATCTCATTATGTGCCGGATTATGATTTAGCATGATTCCATCTAAACTGACTTGATAAAAACCCACATCTAAATTATTAATCATCTCTTTATATTTTTCCTCAGATTCTTGAAGTCGTACAACCGCTTTTTTTCGTTCGGTAATATCTTCAGCATGTTCCACAATTAATTCAGGATTAACATATCCAAAATATGAAAATATATGTTTTTCTTCATCTGAGAGTTCAAATTTGTACCTTATTTCCGCCCTGACACGTTCTTTTTTCTCCATACACTGCCTTAGGTGATTTAAAATGTCAGGGCGATCCTTATATATTACAGAAGCTTTAAAGCCTATGAAATTTTTGACATTTTCCTTACTGATTTCCTCCGCTGCTTTATTGAAATCAATTAAAATGAAATCATTTCCTAATTTTTGCCAGGTATAAGCGGGAATTGGGCCTTCTTTATAAATGGCCTTAAACATCTCCTCAGAATCTTTCAGTTTGAGCTCAGAGACTTTACGATCTGTGACATTTTTACCAATCCCCAATATAGCGTAAATTTTACCATCTTTTTTAAGTGGAATTCCATAGGTTTCAATATAAATATAATCTCCGTCTTTTGCCTTAATTTTGTATTCGCTCCATTGAGACTGTCTTCCCGTTTTACGAATTTCTTTCGTAAACTTGTAAGCTTTTATGAGGTTTTCTTGATCGAGCAAATCTACAAACGATATCTTTGGAATATCCTCACGGTCATATCCTAGAGTAAATAAAGTAACATCATTTGCATCAAGGAAGTTTCCATTAAGATCATTAACATATATTAATTCTAATGAATATTCAAATAGTTCTTTGAATCTCTCCCTAACTTCTTCTTTATTATACTCCAATTTTCTATCCTCAAGAATTTATTTTTAGGAGTTATCACTAATAGAATATTCAAAAAGATTATGAAAACCCTAAATATATATGTATTTCTAAAAAGTAAAATGATTGAATTATAATAACAAACTTCATTTTAGTTTTGTATTATTTCCAAAGATATTTTATTTTAATAGTTATTACATTTCATATTAGCTTTTATTCATTAATGATTGTGATATTATGACTAATATTAAAAAGGATTATCAAAAAATTCTTGGATCGGTGCAAAAATCAGTAAAGGGTGAAGCAGGAAGAACCGGAAGTTGGAGTTCAAAAAAACCCGTAATTAATTTAGATAAATGCATACCTGCAAAATCTGGTAAACTTTCTTGTTTTAATTGTTGGTTATATTGTCCTGATGCAGTTATTACACGTACAATCCCTCCCACGATAGATTTTGATTATTGTAAGGGATGTGGCATTTGTATGGAAGAGTGTCCCGTAAAAGCAATAACTATGGAAGAGGTGAAAATCGATTAATAATGCAACGGAAGAGACTAAGATTTTAACTGGTAATTATGCCGCTGCTCATGCATTAAGACAAGTCAAAGTAGGAGTTGTTGCTGCCTATCCTATTACGCCTCAAAGCCCAGTTGTGGAAAAAATTGCAGAATTTATAAATGATGGAAAACTAAATGCGCGATTTGTAAAAGTTGAATCAGAGCATTCTGCTCTCGCAGTTTGTGTTGCGGCTTCTGCAACCGGATCTAGAGTTGGAACCGCTACATCAGCTCACGGATTAGAATATATGTATGAAATGTTACCGTGGACTTCGGGTAATAGATTACCAATAATTATAAATTTGGCTACAAGAAGCCTAGGTGCTCCATGGTCTGTATGGACAGATCATTCAGACTTTGTTACTATCCGGGATGTGGGTTGGATTCAATTTATGTGCGAAGATAATCAAGAAATTTATGATACTAATTTACAAGCATTTAAAATTGCAGAAGATCGAAGAGTAAATTTACCTGTAATAGTGGGCTATGATGGGTACATTCTATCACATACAATGATGCCCGTGATTTTAGAGGATCAAAAAGAAGTTGATAAATTCTTACCTCCTTTAAAACATCACATTAATCTTTCTGATATTTCTCAAGTTAAGGGGATAGACCCCGTCACCACACCACATATCCGTGATAGAGGATCCGAGGGAACTGCTCCGGGATATTTTGAATACAGATATGCCCTCCAAAAGGCATTAGAAAATTCAATTGAAATAATTCAAGAAGTACATGATGATTTTGCAAATAGATTCGGAAGATCATACGGAAATGGACTATTTAAAACAGTTGAATTTGATGATGCTGATATTATTATCTTAGCAATGGGCTCTGTTGCTTCCCAAGCTAGAACAGTTTTAAAAAAATTAAGACAAAAAGGTTTAAATGTAGGCTTGGTTAGTTTAAAACTATTCAGACCGTATCCTGCAAAACAGTTAAGAGAGCTTCTAAAGAACAAAAAAACAATAGTAGTTTTTGATAGAGACATAGGTTATGGATATGAAGGTGTTTTATGTTATGAATTAAAATCTGCTTTATATGGTTTGAAAGAAAATCCATTTATCAAAGGTTTCATAGTAGGATTAGGTGGAAGGGATATAACTAATGAACAACTCATTGAAGGTGTCAACAGAACATTAGATCAAGAAAAAACTGGAGAAATATCTCAAACTACTGAATTTTTAGGATTACAATTAAAAGAATTAAGTGAATATGACGAATCCACTTTTTTTAAGGAGGCGAAATAAAAATTGGTAAATGTTATGGATGTACCTGAAGAAGAATATATATATCCAGGTACCAGAGCATGTGCTGGATGTTCAATGGCATTGATTTATAGAATTGCGCTTAAAGCTTTAGGACCTAAAACAATTATTACCGTTCCTGCTAGTTGTTTAACGGTTCTTCACGGAATGCAGGGATTTTGTACAACTAAAGTTTCAGTGTTGCACACTCCATTTGCAACTACTGGAGCATCTGCATCAGGAATTGTTGCATCACTTGAAGATAAAGGGCTTGATCAAGATATCAATGTAGTTGCATTCGCAGGTGATGGAGGGACAGTAGATATTGGAATTCAAAGTTTAAGTGGAGCTGCAGAAAGAGGTACAAACTTCATTTATGCGTGTTATGATAATGAAGCATATATGAACACTGGTGTCCAAAGAAGTGGAAGTACCCCTCCAGGTGCTTTCAGTACCACCACTCCAGGAGGCAAAATTGGATATAAAAAGAATATGCCTAAAATTATGGAGGCTCATGGTATTCCATATGTAGCCACGGCGATATCCTCTTATCCTTTAGATATTTATGAGAAATTTTCACGTGCAAAAAATATATATGGTCCAAAATATATCCATATTCTTGCCCCTTGCCCTCCAGGATGGGGGTATCTCCCTAGTAGTTCTATTGAAATAGGTAGATTAGCAGTTCAAACGGGATTTTGGCCACTTTATGAAGTTATTGAAGGTAAATTCATCCTATCAAAAGATAGTAAGAAATTCCTCGATTCATCGAAAAGAAAACCAATTGAAGAATATATTAAAGCACAAAAACGATTTAAATCTCTTTCTCAAGAACAAATCGAGAATTATAAAGAATATATTATCGATTTATGGTCTGGGATCGAATCAAGAATAAAGGAAGATTAAATTTTTTACTTAATTTTATTTGTATTTGAACAACTCTTAAAATATATAGAAAAAATTAATAAATAATCAGAGTTAAATTACTTAATGCTTAATACATATATTTTTAATGAAGTTAAGAATAGTTGGATTGAAGAAGAACATGTTTTATTATTCCATGATTTATGTGTTTTTTTAGATGTGACTCAAAAGAAAGCTTTTTTATGGAATGGTCCAAAAAGCACGAAAGATAAATTAAAAAAAGGAAAGGCTTCATTAATAGATATCTTTTCAAGTTTTCAAGATTCTAAATTTGAATTGATTGTTTTATCCAAAGATTTTCCTTCCCATATCAAAACCAAATTGAATAGTATGCTAGAAACAGCAAAACGTGAAGAAGATGCCGAGAAATATGTCTTCACTAGATTTATTACAATAAGAATTTATTTTATAATGAGTCTTATCTCACTTATCTTGCCTGCGTTGATGATGTTAAATTTATGGGGATCACTTAATTGGACACGAATTGGTCCAAATGTTTCGATTTCTTCAATAAATTTTCTAAATTGGATCAATTTTGCAATAATGATGGTAAGCTTTACTTTAGTGGCTTTAATAGTCAATATTGGAGCATCTATCTACGAATATGAGATTACAGCTTTAATTATTTCTCTTTCAGGAATAATAATTTCTATAGGAATGATCTTTTACTTGAATCAAGGGATTTTTCTTTTTTTATTTCAAGAAGGATCAACGGAATCTCTTTACTTCATTAATTTCGCAGATTTATTTAGATTTTTAATAATCGTGACAATCTGTTTATGTATTTTTGAGTTACCAAACCTAGCAAAACTCATTTCTTTTATCAAAACTTATAAAAGTTATATTTTTTAAAAATTTTTGAACTTGAATAAAGACGATTAATACCATGTCTGAAGCAGCCCAATTACTTACTGTTCTTGAAAAGGAGGATCTAAGAATCTTAATGGCAATTGAAATCGGGATGAAACGTTCAGAATATGTAACTGTTGATAACATCAGATTTTATTCCCGTTATAAACTGGAAGAAACTCTTTTTCGCTTAAAAAAAGTTCATAAGTATAATCTCATAATAAGAGATTCCTCTTCATACAAAATTGGTTATACTCTTAATTCAATTGGTTATGATGTTTTAGCTCTTCACGCATTAGTGGAGAAAAAAGTTATTGGTCAATTAGGACCTATCATAGGTAAAGGGAAAGAATCTGATGTATATGGTTGCATGGATGATGATGAAAATATTCTGGCTTTAAAGATTTTTAGAATGGGACGAACAAGTTTCAAAAGTATAAAGCAATTAAGGGATTTAATAGGGAACCGAGGACATTCTTCTTGGTTATACATTAATAGATTAGCAGCGAGAAGAGAATTTGAAGCCTTAACTAAAATTTTTAAATTAAAATTAGATACACCAAAACCAATTGCTTATAACAGACACATGATTGTTATGTCTTACCTAAAAGGAAAAGAATTAGTTTATTTTAATGATCTCAATAAACCCGAAAAAATTTTTAATAAGATAATAAAACAAATGAAAATAATATTTCAAGAAGCAAAGATAGTACATGGGGATTTAGGAGAGTTTAATATCATAGTCGATGAAAAACAAAATATTTTGATAATCGATTGGTTACAATGGGTGGCTAGTGACCACCCAAATGCACGATCATTGCTCGAACGAGACTTATCTAACTTATCGACATATTTCTACAGGAAATTTAATATCCAAAGTGACGTTCAAGATATCCTAGCTTCTTTCTTCAATTAAAAGGAATTTTTTTATTATTTAAAATTCCAAGAATGATTAAATCTTCCAACCCCTCATTTTTTATCGTACTATAATCATCAAAATATGGCTTAAATTTGGCTAATACCTTTTTTAATCGAGCATCTTTTTTTAGTATTGATAAATAAAATTCCGTTCCTCGTTTACTTACCCGAATTAACTCCAAAACTCCTTGGAAAATATCTGGTAAATTCTGTAAAGATGTTATAGAAACGATAACATCATACAAATTTTCTCTAAATGGCAAGTTTTCCATATCTGATAAAATTAAACACACATTAGCTTTTTTTTCCTTAAATTCTTCTCTAATTTTTATTTTTTTTAGCATGTTTAGAGATAAATCAAGACATATAAGAAATGATCGAGTACTTTTTGATTCAGGAAATGTTTTTAATAGATGAACAAATAATAATCCAGTGCCACATCCTGCATCTAAAATTAATTTTGAATGTAAATTAGCGCCTTTAAAAGCGAGCTCATATTTTTGGAACTGGATATTTCTATATCTATCGTCATAATATTCATGTGAGGAATTATAACTGTCAATTATGTTTTTCTTTTTAGCAAAGTTTATTTGTTGATCTCCCAAATCAAAAATCCCATTTTAGAGTTAAATTTAAGCGATGATAAGGTTTTAATTCAAAAAAGTTTTTCTTTAAAATATTCTTTTAAATAATATCAATAATAGATTTTTTTTTGAAAAGAGATTGAAAAAAAATGGAAAGAAATAACACAGGTCAGCGGTCCAAAAATCCGTTACATATTCTTCAAGCTGCTCAAAATTCTGAAATAATACTCAGATTGAAAGATGGAACAGAATACAAGGGCTTATTAAAAGAGATCGATGCGTATATGAATATGATTCTTGAAAATGCAGTGGAGATAATGGATGGGAGCCCTGTAGCCAAATACAACGAGATTTTCATCAGAGGTAATAATCTCTTATTTATAAAGCCAGATGCCTCACAAATAATGTAAAAGTATCTATCTTGAATTCTGATAGTAAAAATTATAATTTTACTATGATTGGATATAGAACATCCTTCACTCAAGGATATTGAAAATTTGTGGGAACAACTTGTTGTTTATTAAACCAGATGCAACCCAAGTATTTTATGGATAATATACACCGGGTGTTAGTAGCTCATCTTAGCATTTTTGGTTAAACTTATAACATCACTCGTAGTACCAAGTATCTAAAATTGGGTTATATACCAAGTCCAAATCTGTTTTGCCACACAAACGACATCCAATAAGCGAATGAATGAAAGCAATATAAAATTTTTCACTTCTATTTTCGATCTCGGTACATTTCTTCTTCTTTTCGTCATAACTTAAACTTGAATCATTTCTGATAGCATCTTCTTGTTTAAAATATCTTGAATAGTGGTCATTGAATGCTTTCTTTAATAGATTTCGTAATTCAGTCCTAATTTTCCGTAAACGAGGATTTTTAAGCGCGATCAGTCTTTTCTTTTTTATTTTCATAACTCAAATAAAAAGTAAAGTATTAGAAATATATATTTAATTACAGAAAATTAATCATCTCCGTGATTCTTGAAAATGCTGGTGAGATAGTGGATGGTATCATACAAAAAAAACGATATATCTGAATTGAATTTAGATAATAATTATAAAAAATACTTTTCTGTAGTTGGTTACGGAACATTTATCACTCAGGGCTACTGGAAAAATAAGGGAAATGTGGAACCCTGTTTAGTACGTAATTATACGAGAGTTTTTCCTCCAAATTATTGGTTCCCAATTGTAATTCCTTCAGCTGATTCATTTTGGGCGTTAAAGTTTGATGTAACTCAAGAGGAATTAAATCAACTTAATAAATATGAAGGTGTGGATTTAGGTTTATTTGAACGCATTCGAACTCAAGTTGAATTAAAGAAGGGGAATAAAATCAACGCCTTTTTGTATGTTCCCACTGAAAATTTAATTAATTCTCAAAAATTAACCATAGATTTAGATATAAATGACGGATGGAAAGAACATCTTAAAAAAATTCCAGAAATCGTGCAATTATTCCCAGAATTAATTCTCTAAAATTTTTATGTTTGTAGGAACGATCTCCGTTCCTCTTATAATCGCATAAGATGCTGGATTTGGATTGAGATTACCATGATAATTATGTGAGGAAAAGATTGAAAGCAATTTTTTATTAAAAAACCATCGATATCCCTCTCGAAAACATTCATGAGATCGTATAAGGCATTTTAATTTATTTTTCGCGATGAATTCGTTAAAAACATCTTCACCAAAGAAAAAGATTCCCTCACCCCTATAACTTCTTGAAAATCCTGAGATTTCATCTTTTGGATCGTTCCACATCATTTCAAATATTGAATCCTTCAAAAATTGAGACAAATTTTCACGATTGGCGGTTTTATGATTTTTCAGAGCTATTAATGATTTAAAATCCCTAGAAATCCCCCCATGAACGCATAGAATTTCATTATTAATAATATTGCATAGTGGTAAAACATCATAAACCATTAAGATCGAGTTAAATTTATTTCGATCATTAAATCGATTTAGAAAGAGGTCATAAAATCCATACGCTTTGTTCATTTCTAAAGTTTCATGATTTCCCTTTAGAAGGAAAATTTTATGAGGGAATAAGATTTTTAATGCGAGGACTACTATGAAGCATTCCAATTGATCTGGTCCCCTATCTACGATGTCTCCTAAAAATACGACAAGTTTTGGGTCATTTTCTTGAATTAATTTAGTAAAATAATTTAATGAGTTAAGATTTCCATGAATATCTCCAATTACATATCCAACATCATCAGGATTAATCAGATTTGATTCAATTATGAAATTTTCTTCCTTAAAGATATCATATGCTCTTAATAAAATTGGATAAATTTCTTCAAATTTTAAAGAAGATATGAGATTTGGATTTTCAATTAGCTTGATTAACCAAGATTTAATAACCAAATTAAAAAACACCTATATGTATAGAAGAATATTATTTAAAATAATTTGATTATAATAAATTAGATGCTCATTCCTAATAAATTTGTAATTGAATAATGAAAAAGAAATCTATGGAGAATCATTTCACATACCTCAGAGACTTTTTAAAAAAACATGAGGAAGATAAGCTTCAAAATAAGATTGGGAACAAAACAAATGGAATTGTTTATACTCCTCAACATATCGCCGATTTCGTAACTAATAATGTATTCAAAATTTACTTAATTGATAAAATTAAGGAGAAAGAATGGATACCAAATATCCTTACGGAACAATTAGATAATTTACCTTTAATTAAGTTTTTCAACGAGCAAGAAGAGCAGACTAAAAATTTAGTAAGGAAACACATATCTCAAATGAAAATTCTGGATCCAAGTTGCGGTTCTGGAAGGTTTTTGTTGAGTGTGGCTAATTTTTTGCTTGAACTATATAAAATTTTATCGTGCAATCTTACTTTAAAGGAAATAAAGCGTTATATAATTGAACATAATATTTATGGTGTAGAAATTGAGAAAGGAGCGCTATTGGCTACGAAAGCAAGATTGATGATGTGGTATTCTCAAACAGAATTAGAATCACTAGCTCTGAATATGAAAGACAACTTAGAATCTATTATAGATAATTCCCATCTTAACTTTCAGATATTTCATTCTGATTACCTCCTAGAATTTAACACTAAACCTTTTGATATTATTTTAGGAAATCCCCCTTATATAGAGAATAAAAAAATTGAAAATAAAGCCTATAAAAATAAATTAAAAATATTTGATAGCGCATATAGGTTATACGACTTATCTATTTTGTTCATAGAAAAATCTATGGAATTGTTAAGCCAAAATCAAGGATATTTATCCTTCTTAATAACAAATAAGTTTTTGGCAGCGGACTATGGAATAAAAATTCGGAAAAAAATTGTTCATGACACACAAATAAGGCAAATCATTGACATTTCTTCCCTTCCTATATTTAAAGAAGCAGCAGCTTATCCTATAGTCATAACTCTCAAAATTATTAGCCTTGAAAAAGAAAATTTATTCGATTTTATTCAATTAGATGAAATAAATATAAATATAAATCAGAAAAAAGAAAGGTGGAAAAAGATATCTCAAAATTCTCTCAAGAAGTTACCAACTCATGTGATTCCATTATCTGGAGATATTGATTTAGTAAATTCTATATTTGATAACTATAAATCATTACAAGAGAAATTTCAAGGTTTAAAAATAATATATAGACCATTTGGATTTATAAAATGGGCTAAACATTTTAAAAATATACAAGAAGAAAAGAAGAGTGACCATGATTTACTAATAATTGGTACGGGAAATCTCGGAAAATATCATATTAAATTTAATAAACTCATAACAATCGCAAAAAATAAATTAAAAATATCTTATTTTACTTATCAAGATGATTATAAGGATAAGTGGAAATTACTTAAATCAGAAAAGTTAATCTTTAGAGAGATAGCAAAAGAATTAACATGGGTTTATGATCCTGGAATATATGTTAACATTACCGGATTATACCAAGTTATTATAGAATCATTTTCAACTAACGATTATTTTTGTTTGTTAGCTATTATGAATTCTGAATTTATGAATAATCTTTTTAATACCCTTTATCGAAGTCTTCATATGGCAGGAGGTTACCTAAGATATAATGGTAGTTTTATAAAAAGATTGCCGATTCCGAATGATTTTCCATCTTCCATTTCTAATATTAGCAAAATAAATCATTTTTTACACCAATTAAGACATGATTTTCGTGAATTAGATGTAAACGACAAAATAAAATTGGAGGATATTGAAAAATTAATAATTATTTTCGAAGCATTGACTAATGCATTAGTTGAAGAACTATACTTAAATAAACGGGAATGTAAGGAATTGAGTTTTTTGCTAGATTCAAAAGATTACTTTCCTGAGATAGAATTCAAATACATTTACCCTCATTTTAAAATAGAGAACTACAAATTTTATAATTTAAATGAAATAAAAGAGATCTTGAGAGATATATTTATAATTTACACTAAAATAATTGAAAATAAACAAATTATGAGCGAGTTATCTTTGGGTTAGTTTAAAGCTCAATTACTAATATCGAATACTTTTATTATTTTTAAAAAATCTATCTACTATCAATTCAAAGAATTTTGAATAATGACAAAATCTAAATTTTATAATTTCATATTATCTTATATCAACAATTTCAAATTTAGAGAATAGTGAGTTTAATGGCTAAAAAGAAGGTTATAATCACCGAACCAGAAGATGATGATATTCCAGCGGGGAAAAGTGATGAAGATGGGGACGAGGTCATCGATTTATATGATGAGAAAGATAATTTGGATGAAGATTTGATTTACGATCTCAGTGAAATCGAAGATGATATGTTAGCGGATGAAACTGAGGATGAGGAGTTTGGTTATGAAATCAGTGAAGTAGAACAATTACTACGGAAAGCTAAATGTGCCCCTTGCCCCGGTAGTTCTAGTAAGCGGGAATGCAAAGTTCGGAATGATTTTGGATGTCCTCCAGATAAAGCAAAAAAATAGAATTCTAGAAACAATCAACCCTTTTTTATTCTTTATTTTTCAAATATAATGAAATCTCATTGGTGGTTATTATAATCACAAAAAATTTAAAACGGAGCATTCTAATTTATTTTGATCTTATTTTTTCTATGCTCATATGGAATGTTAATCAGAATATATTCGGGAATCCATTTTTACCTTGCTTTATCTTATCTACTACAACTTTCTTGATTATCTATACCCCTTTCGAAATTTATTGGAGTTTTGCAGATTTATGGTATGAGCGATGGATTTCCCTAACGTTAAAAGACTATAATACAAATATCGAAAGAATTGATGTAGGAGGTGTAAGAAATAAGAAAAAAGAAATAGCTGCTCTCATTGTATCATCACAAGATAAAAATCTTGTTGATATTAAAAATTCCGTATTAATAATAGCTCATGGATTTTCTGATACAAAAGAATCGCTTCAGAATTATTTTCTTCCTTTTGTACAACTAGGATATGTGATCCTTATTTATGATGCTAGGGGAACCGGAAAATCAAAAAAAATTGGGCGAAGAAGTCAATTCTTGAAAAGAATTGAAGATTTTAGAAAAATTTTAAAATGGGTATCAATGAATAACGATTTAAATAATAAAAGGATTTGTTGCGCAGGGTTTAGTATTGGAGCTTTAACCATATTATGTGGTGGATTCGATAATCAGTCGATTGACAAAATAATTGCTATCTCTGCTATATCTAATTATAGAAAAAATTTACCAAGATTTAACATTATTGTCATGCTAAGCTATTTTTTGAAAGGCGTGAGACTTTTTCCAAAATATGAGGAAAATCGAAGATTGTCTCCTTCAATCATAATAAATCAAATCAAAAAGGATATTCCTGAAGAAAAATGGAAAATTTTATCCAATAGGGTATTGTTAATTCATAGCAGAAATGATAAAATTATCAAAATGATAAATTATGAGGAAAATGCCGAAGTTTTAGATCTTCCAGAAGAAAATAAGTTAATAATAAGCAAAGGAGGACATACCCATAAAAAAAATGAACTGATTTTGGTTGGACGCTCATTAAAATTTCTTGAATCTAATTCAAAATAAAATTTGGCTCTCTTTTTGTTTGGTTTATATAGTTTAGACTAGACTATAGTCAAATTTATGGTGATTTATAATGTATTATTGCCAAATTTGTAAGCAAATAATCTCAGATAAAGAATTAAATAAAGCATATCAATTAACATTAGGAAATATGATTAACGGGAAGTTCTTAGGTAAGCAAAAACAATATATCCACTTGAGTTGTTTGGATATTGAAAACAATAAAAATCCTTAAAATTATTAGTATTTTAAATCAATGAAATCCAAAAAATTTATTCCAATTAGAAAAATTGATAATTTTCTCATAATGATTGATAATATTTCTAAAAATCATACAACTTATACAAAATATGTCGACGAAATCTTCCCGTTGTAAACCGAGTAAAGTTGCATTGGTTTTTGAAAAACCAAGGCCTCTACTCACCTCGATTTGACCATTAAAACCGGATAGGTTTACAACAAATTCTTGTTTTTTTTCTCCAGTTATGTATGAACCACGAGAAATTCTTGCTAATCCACCTATTGGCTGGATGATCCCGCTTATTTGAGCAACATAAATTCTTAAATCATAAGTATGTTTTCCACCCCTCCAATTAATTAAGCAAAAATCTGCAAACTCTTGAATGGTGTAAGGAAAAGGATTTCTTTGATCTCCAAATTTATCATAGAATTCTTTTTGAGACTCTTTTATAATTTGCTTGATATCTTTTTTATTTTGACTTTGAGAGACAATTAAAACTCCTGCTCCACCAGAACCTCCACTTGGTTTTATGATAAAAGATTTCTGTTCTTTTTTAATCAAAATTAATAGTTTCTGAAGTAATTGCTTTTCTGAAAAACATTTTGTAAACATTAAATGCTTCAGGTTAAATTCACTGAGTTTACTTTGAGAAAAAAAACTAGCTAAATATGTTAAAGATTTATCATCAGTTATTTTAAAAATTGGATTTACGATTATGGTTTTAATATTCCTATAATTATTATAAACGTCTGAATTAAACGTTTTATCATTAAATCGCCTTGCTATGCCATCTCCAATTAAAACATGGACATTTTCTTCTTTAAATTTAAACCAATTATTAATATAAGAGAGATAGACAGAAATTTGATTATAGTTCGCGACGAGAAAGATAATTTCTGCTTTATGATTAGGGTCATAATTATCTATATTAAAAATTTTTGACGTAAAACCTTCCTTTTTCAGTCTTTTTCTTAAGTATTCAATCAATATAACTTTTTCATGAATCAGTCTGTCATCAACCGGCAGCCCAACGAGTATAAAAATTTTTTCAGTTTCTTGGTTTTTTTGCTTAAGGGCATCTTCAATTGCTTGGTAATATCCTTGATAAAGCAATTCTTGTTGCTTTGTTGTTAAAATTGAAAGTCCTCGATGTGAACCCCCATTTGTTTCTAAAAGAAAAAACTTTTTGCCATCGTGAGTATTACCTACCATGAAATCAATACTACCAACGTAAAAGGCATTCTCTTGAGTTAAAGTATTGCAATTTTTATTTTCTAACTTCTTTAAAGCATCAGATCGTATCCCATCTACAAAATAATCATCTTGTGACTGCCTTAGATCTGCAAATGATATCAAATTAAGTCCTAATGATTCTCCTAGTTTAATTAATTCTAAATCTGATTCAGTAATGTTCTGAGACATTAAATTTAGAAATTTAGTAAATAAATTATCCTCTAAAAGAAATCACCAATTTTAAAGGCTTAGATATAGTGAATTTAAGATGCGTGTAGTTATATATTTTTTCGTACAAAAAAAATGATGTGAGAAAGCTAATTCATAAGTATAAATAACCTTGATGATTGCCTTTTGTGCTTAATCTCAGACTACCAAGAATAATTTTCTTTACTTGTGATTGTTCCTTATAATTCAAATCTGAAAAGAATAAAATATATCTTTTCTCGAGATTGATTACAAAAAGTAAACCAATTTTGATTAATTTAGAATCTTCAGTCATTAATGAAATTATTACATAATGATAAGGCAAGTTAACTAAACTCCCAATATTTATTTCCTGTTCAATTAGCTTATTATTTTCCATATCAAAATCCATTTTAATGAACTTTATATCATCTAAGGGCATAGAAATTTTTCGATAATTTTCTAAAATTTTCGCAAATTGGCTTTGTCTTAAAAATCTTCTTTCTTCTTTATCTTTTTCATAAAAATATTTGTTTTCTTGTTTAATTAGAAATATTTTCCTCTTTTTTGATTTAGAAGCGCTTTTCTCAATCTCTTTTAATTCTTCAATATTGTCATCATGAAATACAATGATAATATCTGGATCAACAGTTTCTATGAAATATGTCTTATAAACGATTCCTGCTTCAGTTTTTATCCAACCGTCACTGTCAATCAATATAAGATTCGTATCTTTATGATTTTCTAAATAACTATCAATTAAACTATTACAAGAATGTGCGACAATGAATTTATAGTTTGATTTGGGAAATGTACTTCCGATAAATATCGTTTCTTCAGTTTTTATATTTACACTTGAGATTATATAATCCTTAATTTCACCAATGTTTAGAGTTGTAGGAAGATACATCATTTGTTGACCTAAATCGGAATCAAGATATCCTCCTTTGTATCCTGCTCTCAAGATATTATTTGCTAAATATTTAATTAGAGTAGTTTTCCCTCCACTTATCCCTAATACCATGACTTTTAATGGATTCAGGGCGCTCTTCTTTTTTACTTCCTCTAGAACTTTATCCTTTATATCTTCCCATTCCTTAATGATGCTATTTTCTTCTATTAATGTCAAATTATTATCACTATTTGTATAAACATCTAATTTAGAGGATTCAACGGAAAAGATTGGATAAACATTTGCGCTTGGAACAATTAATACATTATTTTCTTCAATTTTACCCGGCACAAAAATCTTACCAAAAACTTCGATCTTTCCCTCCACTAAAACAACTCGTGTCGGACCTTGAACCAATAATGTATGACCTTTTGAAATATTCTTTATCATAAATTTCTCATTTCTATAATTGTTGTAAAAACCATAACATGCTCTCAATTAATATAATTAATTAAAAGAAATATACTTTATTTTTCTATTTCAAATTTTAAGTTCATATATATGAAGGATATCTTGAAATCCTAATTTTGTAAATAAAATTGTTGCTGCTTTATTTAAATTAGGAATAAGAGCTAACCGTATTGATTGAATGTGATTACTCTTAAAGTAATCAATTGCATTTCTCATTATAAGCTCTCCTATTCCAGTTCTTCTTTTATCTTCTAATACTATTAAATTTGAAAGATATCCAAATTTAAAACCATTGTCTGAGCTCTTAACGGAGCATTGTGCTATACCTAAAACACCCGGATTACAATTTTCATCGAAGGCAACAATAACTTTAGATTGTGAATCAATAAACAATCTTTCAGTTAAGCTTTTTCTCCAACTTTCTTCATTGAACTCTTTACCTTTTAATATGCAGAGTTGTTTCATTAATAAAGTGATCTCATCTATGTCGTCTTCAGAAAATTCTCGAATAATCATTTTATTTATTAGCTTAATTCAAAAAACTTGTAAATATAATATCTAAAATAAACTCTTTATAATAAATGATTTTTTTTTTATTAATCATCTTCTTAGACACGATTTTTTCATTAAAAAATTTCATTAATCGGACATATGTTTTATGACCTGAATAACATAATATTGATTATATGTTATTTTTTAAATTTCTGATAACAAGGAATACACATTTTATTTTCTTGATAATTAATAATTCTCGAACTCATTGTTGATTCTTTACAGATATCACATAATATAGATTCTTCTATCTGAGCTTTTGGAGGAGGGTTATACTCAACTTCTTCGATATCGAATATATCTTCAAAGTTAGAATCTAATAATATTTTGACTTTTTCATCTCTAGTAACTTTTTTTTTATCAAAAATTGTATTCTTTAAGGACAGTCTTACACCTTTTTTTGCTTTTCTACTAAAGATTGTAAAGTTATTTTTCCCATAATCTCGATGGATCAAATTCCCCTTTCCAAAAGTAGTTCCCAATAATGCTTGTATTGCATCAACAGAACAGTTATCTGTCTCCACTACAGCTACTAATTCCTCATCTGAAGAATGCTCAAATCCATTTTCAATGGCATATTTTGCCACTAATACACCAATAGCAACTCCTGGGCAAATATGGCCGTGAAAAAGCGTTGCTTTTTTCATTAATTCACTTAAATCCATTTTTGGTGCTCCTTTTTTGGAGTTTTAAAACTATTTTTAATTATTAATAAAAATTTTTAAACCACTCACTTCAAAAAATTGCTCTTAATCTCAAGATATCTCTTTTTTGTTCTCTCCGCATCGTCAGTATTATTACATTTCATGTAATTAGAGTAAGCTTGATTTAGAAGCTCTAATGCTTTATGATATTCTTTATTCTTAAAATGATTTTCAGATAACTCAACAAGATAATCTCCTTTGGTTTGAAAAAATTTCATAAAGTCTTTTCCAGTATTTATCTTATTATCCATAATTTCACTTGCTTTGAATTAGTAGATCGTGATATATTATACTTATGAACTTCATAGTAATAAAATTACCTAAAATAATCTTTTATTTTGTCCCAGCTTTTATACGAAAATTTTTCATATTTATAACAGTCTCGTTCAAACGGGATTCATCTGCGGCAAACGCCATCAAGTGGCTTTCTATACTTTCACGAGCATTGGTTAGAGGTTGGGGGTTATTCGGATCGAGCAAAGCTTCAATAAATTTTGAAATAAGAATAAAATCACCTCCTCCATGACCAGATAAGTCTGAAGAGAGATTCTTCTTGAAAATTGTTTCCTCAGAATGAGAATAATGATCTCTTATGATAATCTGTTGATAAGAATCACCGAATTCTCCTATCAAGGTACCTTTTGTTCCATCAATTCTTAAGGTACGTCCTTCCCGATCACTAAATCCATGCATCGTTAAAGAAGCCGTCACGCCATTCTCAAATTCAATATTCACTATTTGATGATCTACTACATCATTATCGCATTTATAAACACATCTTCCATAAGAACTACGACTTAATATTGAGATTTTCGCTTCATTAGAATAATCTCCTAAACTTTCTTCTGGTTGCCCTAAGTACATGGGCTTAACAGGCCAATCTTTCCAATTTACTAACGGTTTTAGTGATTTTATTATTGTTGATAAAATCTTTAAAAATTTAGGATGATTTTTTCGTAAGTTTGAAACAAATTTGTAATATTTTATTTGGCTTTGATTCAAAATTTGGAGAATAGGCTCTATATCAATATAGATTCGCGGTGCATAATACAAGCAAGAATCCTCAATCGGACATCCTTCAACACAAAAATTAGGAGCACCTTTTGGAGAATTTTCTGGTTTAAAATGTTTTAAATTTCCAAAGGAAGTAATACTTTTTGGATGAGAACCGACCAACCAGAATAGCAAATCCAGATCATGACAACATTTTGCTAAGATCATTGGGGACGATTCTTTAATATTTCTCCAATTCCCTCGCACAAAACTGTGAGCCATATGATACCAGCTTACATTTTCCCTATGAGAAATATTGATTATTTCACCTAATAAACCTTGTCTGATTGTATTATAGATTGTTGAGAAAAAACCTGTATATCTCAAAACGTGTCCAATTCCTAAAATATTACCTGTTTCTTCAACTTTTTTAGTTATACTAATACATCCATCAAGAGTGTGAGCCATGGGTTTTTCTAATAGAACATGATATCCTCTTTCTAAAGCCATAATAGTGGGTTCAATGTGAAGTTGATCCTGTGTACAAATAAAAGCCACGTCTGCAAACTTTTCTTTAGTAAGAAGGTCTTCCCAAGTATCAAAACATAATTCTGGAGGGATATTATGCAGCATCGCAAATCTCTCTAATCTTGAAGAAATAGGTTCAGCAACGGCAACAAATCTCAATTTACCTTTATTTTCAAGAGCATATTTGCCATAAACAGTCATCCCCCGATTTCCTGCTCCAATTAATATAGCTTTTATTGGTAAATCCATTTATCTCACCCTAATTCAAGATGGAAGGAATTATTCCCTCTATCAATAAAAAATCTAATAATACTATAGCAGTCATAGCTTCTACCACGACAACAGCTCTTGGTACAATGCAGGGATCATGTTTTCCTTCAATCCTAATTTTTATATTTTCTTTAGTTTTAATATTTACAGATTGCTGAGAAATCCCTATACTAGGAGTTGGTTTGATAGCTACATTGAATTCAATTGGCATACCGGTTGAGATTCCGCCAATAATACCTCCAGAATCATTTTTTGTGGTTTTAATTACATCATTGTCATAAATCCAAGGATCATTGTGTTCTGAACCTTTCATTAATGAAGCATTAAAACCCGCACCGAATTCAATACCCCTAACAGCAGGAATAGAGAATATTGCTTTGCTTAGGTTTGATTCAAGGCTATTAAAAATCGGACCACCTATTCCTGATGGGAAATTATGAACAATACATTTTATGGTTCCTCCTATTGAGTCTTTATTTTGGATAACGGATTTAACTTTGTCTTCCATAGTTTTTGATAACTCGGGATTTAGTGCTCGCACTGGTGAATTTTCCCGAATCCTGAACATTTTTTCCTTATCTTCTAAAGTATAATCCGTATTATCAAAAATATTTCCAATACTTTTTGTATATGAAAAAATAGAAATATTTCTTGTCTCAAGAAGTTGCTTTGCTATTGCACCTGCTATAACAAAACCTGCAGTAATTCTCCCCGAAAATCTCCCCGATCCTCTATAATCTGCAAATCCTCCATATTTCTTCAAGGCAACATAATCAACATGAGAGGGACGAATTTTTTCTTGATCATATTTTGAGGAGTTAAAACTTTCATTCTCAATAATAAGACATAAAGGAGCTCCCGTTGTTTTTCCATTAAATAATCCTGATAAAGGTTTGACAATGTCTCTCTCCCTTCGAGGAGATGTTATCTCTGATTGAGCAGGCATTCTTAGTTTTAGTTCTTTTTGTATTAAATTTAAATCGAAAACCAAACCAGCTGGTATACCATCAATAATTATGCCAATCACTTCCCCATGACTTTCTCCAAAGGATGTGATTCTAAAGATTTGACCTAAAGAATTATTAGCCAATGTATATCACATTAGTACGATCTGATGATTAATTAATTACTTTGATATTTTATTAATTCTTTTTTATGAATTATTAAATCTTTGAGAAGAAAATATGAACTTAAATATATTTCCAACCAGTCTACTTCAAGGTGAAATTAGAGCTCCGGCATCAAAAAGTTATTCTCATCGTGTTTTTTTAGTAGCTAGTATAGCAAATGAACCAAGTATGATTGAGAATCCTTTAACTTCCGGAGACGTTAAAATCACGCTAGATGGACTGAAAACTTTTGGTGTAAATATTGATAAATTAAAAGAAAACTATTATAAAGTTGAAAGACCGGATAAAATTTTAAAACAAAAAGGAAAACTTTTGGATTGTAAGAATTCAGGCACGAGCATACGATTTTTTAGTGCTATGTCTTTATTAATAGATGGCGGTGTAAATATTACTGGAGAATTTTTTGCGAGAAATCGACCTATTCTTCCATTATTAAATTCTTTGAAGGATTTCGGAGCTATATATAAAATTTCTAACAATATATTACACATTGAAAGAAAAGAGGAAAAATGTAATATTATTAATATCCCGGGTAATATAAGTTCACAATTTATTTCTGCTCTCTTAATGATAAGTCCTATAATCCCATGTGGGAACAATGACTCCGTTGAGATTAATGTAGTAACTCCCTTTTCATCCTATCCTTATATTGAAATCACAATTGACGTTTTAAAATCTTTCGGAGTTAATGTAGAAGAAAAAATCAATGAAGATAATACTGCTAAATATTATGTTTCTAACCCCCAACGAATTATTGCAACCGAATTTACCATACCTGGAGATTTCTCATCGGTCGCTTTTATTATTGCTGCAGTCGTCATTTCAACCGTTGATTCTCAAGTAATTATAAAAAATTTAGATTTTGATAAACCTCAAGGAGATAAAAGATTTATCAGTATTTTAAAAGAAATGGGTGCTGATATTGAGATAAATAGAACTCAGGGTCAGCTAGTTGTCAGAGGAAATTTAAAAAAAAATATTTTAAAGGGTATTGAAATAAACTGCAATGGGATTCCTGATCTCTTTCCAATTTTATGTGTAATAGGCGCATTTGCTACTTCTAAAACTATTCTTTATAATATATCCACTTTAAAATATAAAGAAAGCGATAGAATCAAGGTAATGATGCGAGAATTGAAAAGAATGGGAGTAAAAATAGAATATGATGAAAAAATCCTTGTAATACATCACTGTGATAAGCTTATAGGTACTATTATAAACCACGAAGATGATCATCGAATAGCAATGGCATTTACCATAGCAGCATTATATGCGACTTCAAAATCCAGAATAAAAAATGCTGAAATTTTTCAAGATTCCTATCCTGATTTTATACAAGATTTGATCAAATTAGGTGCAAAATTAGAAATAGATTAATTTTTACCAAGAAATTATCTGAATGATTTCTGGCGTCTTGCTCTAGCTTTCCTACCACCAAAATGTTTTGGTTCAGTTCTTCTTGAATCACCAGAAAGCAGAGATTCATCGTATTCTCGAAAGGACCGTTCAATTGTCTTTGTGCCAATAAATTTATTTATTGCTTTCGCAATAGCAATTCGAACAGCATCAGTTTGGCTCATTATTCCCCCGCCTTTCACTTTGACTGAAATATCACACTTCTCGAGTTTAGGATGGTTAACAACTTCCAACACTTCTTTAATCCTTAATCTACCAATTTCTGGTTCATATATATCTAATGGAATACTATTAATTTTGATTTGACCTTTCGCAGGAAATCCTAGCGTAGCTCTGGCAATAGCTGATTTTCTTTTTCCAGCAGATTGAATATATTTAACTTTTTCTGACATCTTTATTAAACCTCAATTTCCTTATTATTCCATCCAATTCGAGTACAAAGATTTTCTAAAGTAATATATTTATTATAATATGATAACCTACTTTTATCAGAATTAGGAATTTCATCTGGTGTTAATTTCTGATATTTAGGTTTAAATCGGTCGGGTATAGCCCCGATATAAACATGAACTCTCTTCAATGCCTCTTTACCCCTTAATTTCTTTCTAGGAAGCATTTTTTTGATAACATTTCTCATAAAGGTATCAGGCCTTCTTGGCCAAAAAGGTCCACGACGTGGGTTTGTAGCTGTATGTATATTCAATTTTTCTAAATATTTATTATGGATATTTTGCTTAGTTCCACTTACTATTGCATATTTTGCATTGACAATTACTATTTTTTCTCCTAATAATGCTTTTTTAGCAATTTGACTACATAAACGTCCCAATATCTTATCAGTAGCATCTATTAATTGATATTCCTGCATTCTTTTTCACTTACCTTTTAGTAAAAGATTTTTATGTTTTTTCCTTCTGGATTTTGTTCTAATAATTCGTTAATTGATAGTAATTTGCTTCCGGATTGCTCAATTTTCTTCTTTGCAGGATTTGAACACTCCAAACAAGCTATCGTTAATTTATGATTTAATTCACCAATACCCAATACTTTGCCCGGAATAACAATGACATCATCGATTTTCGTCTTCTTATTTATCCTGTATAAATTAGCTTCTATTTTATTACTTCTTGGGCTAGCTACTTTTTTTGAAATTTTTTTCCATATTCTTCTCTTAGTCTTCCAAAGTTCTCTTATTAGTTTTCTGTTATAATAATTACTTGGACCTTTGCTCTGGTGGCTCATTTTTTCTCTCTCGTATTACTATGGTATATTTAATATATAAACTAAAATTTATATTATTTTAATAAATTTTTCATTATTCAAGTCTCTATCTTTAAATCCTCTAATTTTTCAATAAATTCATCAATTTTTTCATTAAATATCTCAAATGTCTTCTTGAAGAGAACATCGAAAGGTAATACTCCATCACTTTCTACTGTAACAATATACACATTCTCTTTATAGGATACTTTAATTTTATCAGAATTGCTTTCACAAGATTTACAAAGCGTGCAGGTTTTCCAATAATCATTCTTCAATTTTAATCCATTATTACCGCTTAATTCATATAACTTCTCAGGACACATCCTAACTACTAGACTATTGATCTCAGGATCATTCATCTTTTTTTCATTAAATTCTATAATGGGATAATGTCGATAAGCAAAATTCGAAACCGCTTGCCATTTCGCGTGATCCTTAGCCTTTCCTAATATAGCATATGCTTCTATGATAACTTTATCATTTTTATCAATTTTTACTATAGGAATCCTTGAATTTACTGGTACAATCTTAGGGTCGTTTGAAATAAGATCTCCAGAATAAATCTCTAAAAAAGCATTTGTAGAATTACTTATTTCACACGTTAATGATACTTGACAAAGTGAACAACCATACCCTTCACATTCACATTCTTCAGGAAGTTTATATGTATCTAAATCTGTCTTTAATGGAAGCAGTCCTAAACGATGAGCAATAATCTCATCATAAAGCGGACTGTCGTTTTTTAAGATAATTACTTCATCAATTGCCATTACGGGGATTTCTGTAAGCATAATTCTTCTGATAGCATTTATCATTTCGATAGAAACTCCTTCAACAATGAACTTGAGATTATATTCATCCTTGTCGATTATATCAAGCTTAAGAGAACTCATATTACTTAGAAACCTAAAAGATTATGTATAATAAATGAATAATATATGGAACATGCTATTTTAGATAAATTTTTCTGTTCTCTCTTTTAAAAAAAATGAAGAAAAAATATTAATAAAATTTCAAATATTCGTATGCTTTGTTGGGTTTATCAAAACAGTATTGTATTTCTTGGAAGCCTTTTCGAAATTCAATAACTTCATCCTTTACCTTTTTGGGATCTTTCTTATCAATCACAATTTTTTTTATGAATTCAGCAATATCTACCATTTCACTTTTTCCCATCCCTAACCTAGTAACTTCAGAAGTTCCTATTCTCAAACCTCCTGGGTTTTGATAATGCCTTCCTTCAGTGAGATCACGAGGAAGTAAGTTTCTATTCAAAATTATATTACTGGCTTCCAATAATTTCTCAATGTCTCCACCTAATCCAATAGATTTTTCAAAATCAGCAATATCAACCAATATTTGATGAGACTCTGTGAAACCTTTGTGTTCCATTAGAACTGATAAACCTCTTTCATTAAGAGCTTGTCCGAGAGCCTTTGCATTATCAATTACATTTTTATGATATCTTTTTCCAAATTCAAGCATTTCTGCATAAGCAATAGCTAAACCAGCTACGTTATGCAAATGATGATTTGATAAAAGCGCTGGAAATGCACATGACTTTAGCTTATCAACTAAATCCTCTCTATTGGAAACTAATGTTCCATGCTGAGGACCGGGGAGGGTTTTATGAGTGCTCATTGTCATTACATCAGCGCCTTCTCTCAGAGGATCTTGAAAATATCCAGAACCGATTAAACCCGCGACGTGAGCGGCATCGTATCCAACATAAGCTCCCACTTCCTTAGCAACATTGCTAAGTTCCTTCACAGGGTGAGGAAATAGAAATACAGATCCTCCAAACAACACCAATTCGGGTTCAAATTCCCTAATAATTTTAGCCGATCCATCAATATCTAAATTCATTTCATCATTATCAAAGGCAAGATATTCGATATTTAAACCTCTTGTAGTCCCAGCAGTTCCAAATATTTCTCTTCCACTTTTTGCAAATCGTGGACCGTGAGAAATGTGTCCTCCTCGAATAATTGACATGCAGCACATTTTTCCATTGTTGTCTGAAGTTAAAGCATTATACATTGTTAAATTAGCTACCACTCCAGAGATTGGTCGAACATCAGCATGAATAGATCTAAAGTACTTTTTAGCCAATTCCATACAAATTTCTTCGACTTTATCAATGTATCGACATCCAGCATACACTCTTTCGTTAACCCAGCCCTCTGCATACCGATGGCTAAAGTCTGAATTACATGCTTCATCAACTGCATGACTTGTAATATTTTCTGAAGCGATTAGTGGTATAGACTTGCTAAACCAGTCATTATGATTCATTAAATGCTCACGGATTTCAGTTACTATATTCTTCAATTTTATTTCACCTTTCATATTTTGGTAAATTTATATGATAATACATTATGTAATTTTAATAAATCATGATAAAAAAATAAATCGAACCAATAAATTTAATCAAATTTTAATATGGAAAACGCCATATATTTTAAAATAAGAATATTATTCGATATTGTTCAAAATTGATGAAATATGAAACAAAAAACAACTATTTTTATAATAATATTGTAGATAAAAGGTGTTAGTGCCCCTAAATCAATCTTTGGAATTAATTCCTTGATTCCAAGATCAATCGTGCTTCATATAAATTTAATCGCTTTCCTGCTTTTTGCTTCTCCAGGGCAGTAGCTAATTTGTCATCTTTAAGTTTTT
Source organism: uncultured archaeon (assembly GCA_964493715.1). Lineage (GTDB taxonomy): Archaea > Asgardarchaeota > Lokiarchaeia > Sigyniarchaeales > SOKP01 > SOKP01. Next base: position 14,190 of record CAZBPC010000016.1, on the reverse strand, counting down.
GAAGTTCGTCATTTTTCTCTTTATTATATCTATATGATTTCTGAAATTTCTCAGGTTTCTTATTGCGAGTATGTGGAGCTTTCCTTTTGGAAGCAGTTTTCCTCTGATTCATAACTTTTAAAAATTGTTCATGATAAGCATCAGCAGCTTTCTTGTTTTCAATTAGTTCTTCTTCGGTTTTTTTCTTCTTTTCTTTTAATTCGTTTATCCGATCATAGACTTCTTGGAGTTTTGAATGATAATTTTGAGATTTATTTGACCATTTTGTTAATTGCTCGTAGATTTTATTTAAATTGATTTTAACGATCTGGATTTTTCGTTCGATTTTAAAGATTTCAGAATTTTTCTGTTCTGATAAAAAATCTTGTTTTACTTCTGCTAATTCCCCAATTTTATCTATAATCGAGTTTTCTTCAGCAATATCTAATTTTTCGGTTTCAATGACTCTTTCTAAGTTCTCAATTTTGCGTTCAATTTGCTTGATGGATGAGAAATTATTTTGGGGATTTTTATCTTTTTTGAATTCTTTCTGAAGTGCTTTTTGCTCCTCTAGGCAAGAGTCGAGAATTGATTTATATTCATTCTTTTTTTCTTTGAGGATTTTTACTTTGCTATTCCAATAATCTCTCTTCTTTTTGTAATTTTCTTTTGATACCTTAAGTAAATTATCGATCTCTGTATCAATCTCTTGTAATTCAATTATAAATTCTTTTGTTTTTTTATTTAACTCATCCCTTTTTTCTCGAAAGTCCTCAATCTGGAGTTGTAATCCTCTAAATGAGTCCCTAGAAGGTTGAGATGCGCTATTATTTTCTTTACTCATGAATAGATTCTTAATCGAGTAATTATAAAGAAGATTATACTAATTATTAAGTATTTCAATTTACCATTTATTTTATATTTTTTGTAATAATTTTAAAAAGGAGATTTTCTCACCATCTAACTACATGTTTGTCAAAAAAAGGAGTACTTAAAAATATAGAGTTTATCCCTAAAATCTTTAAACTTAAAGTATTATTCTATAAATATAAACATTAAATTATGATGAAAATCAATAAATAATGAGCGATAGACTAATACAAGATAACGATCTTGTTTTTCTAATATTAGATGAGCGAAGGAGATGGCTTGTACAGGTAGAAAAAGGAAAAGAATTTCACTCCCATTTAGGTATTATCAAATTCGATGATTTAATCGGGAAATCATTTGGTACAGTCGTATTTTCGCATCCACATGATACTCAAGGTTACAAATTCTATGTTCTAAAGCCTTTACCTTCTGATTATGTAATTTATATGGGCAGAAAAACACAAATCATTTATCCTGAAGATGCGGGACTTATCATTATGTACTCTGGAATTAAACCTGGTAGTATTGTAATCGAAGCAGGATGTGGATCTGGAGCATTGACCTGTATATTAGGAACATATGTGCAACCAAATGGGCATGTTTACTCATATGATATTAGAGAAAAGAGTTTGCGGACTGCGGAGAGAAATATCGTACGAGCAAATTTACAAGAATTTGTTTCAATTAAAAATGGAGATATTCTTATTGACGAAATGGATCATAAAAATATCGATTCCGTTATTTTAGATATGCCTCAACCTTGGGAGGCAATTTCCAATGTAAAAAAATACTTGAAATTTTCTGGAACGTTAGTTTCTTTTTCTCCTACTATAGAACAAGTTAAAAAGACAACAATCGCCTTGCAACAGAATGAATTCACTGAGATCTACACTTATGAATTGATTAAAAGAACTATGCAAGTAAAAGAAAACGCAACGAGGCCTCAAGTAAGAATGATTGGTCATACAGGATACATAACCGTAGGACGAAAAATATTAGATATAATTAATCCCTATAGAGAGAGAAAACCTATAAAGTTTGAAAAGGTATCCTTAGATGGGATGCCCTTAAAGAATGATGAATAACTTAAAATCCTTTTAATTTAACACCTGTTTGCATTTCTTTCTTTTTCTTGTATCTCTGAGTTTTAAAATAATTCCGTCCTTTTTCTGGTAAAATCTCTATATATTTTCTGAGAATATCTTCAACGAAGTCTTTAGTTGGTTTGTTAGGTATTTTAGATGGATTTGTTAGATAGCTAAGGATTTCTTGATCTTTGGAATCTGGAGATAATCCCAAATTCTTGATGGGTATGTGAAATGAATGAATAAAATACCCAACTTTTTTTTCATCATGAGCAATAACACGTAAGATATTTGCCTCTTCTTTTTTTATCTTAAAATCAATTATTTTCTTCCCGGGTCTTACAATAATAGTGACATAAAGAGGAATATCATTTTTGGGGTTATGAATTTTCTTTAAGAATTTTTTGAGTTTATCTTCACTCATATTTTTTCAGCAAATTTGTATCATTAAATTAAAGGTATAATTTTATAAGGCCATTATCTCTGAAAAAACTTTTCAAAGTATTTATCTTACTTTCTTTAATAAAAAGAATGTTAAAATTAGATCTTGAAAATGACAGTTATATTAAAAACATTTGAGATAGTATCAAATCCATTTTGTGATTTAATTGATATTACTGCTCAAATACAAAATGCTGTTAGTTCTAGCAATATAACCAATGGACTCGTTAATGCTCATATTGCTGGATCTACAGGTGCAATTTCAACAATTGAATTTGAGCCAGGATTGGTTCAAAATGATATAAATGAATTTTTAGAAAATATTATACCATATAAACGCGATTATAAACATCATAGAACTTGGGGAGACCAAAATGGTTCAGGTCATATAAGAAGTTTTCTTATTAAGACCTCTGAAACTTTTCCGTTTCATAACGGAAAGTTAATTCTAGGTACTTGGCAACAGATTATCTTCTGTGAATTTGATGAAAAGCCTCGTCGTAGGACAATTTATTGCCAAATTATTGGGGAATGATATTTATCTATTCTTTTGAATTAATGTTGTAAACTCTTCCACCAATGAAGCGTATACTTCTCTGTGGCGCATATAATCAAATTCGTCAATCATCTTTATAATCTTGGAGTTTTTTTCATTTATCTGTGATTCAAATGAAGGGAATTTTATATTGAATTGCTCGCTCCTATTTTTGATGTTAATTTGATATTCTAAATATTGTAAAAAATTGTTTTTTTTTCCTTCCATCATTACTACCTTTCTAAATTAATTCAATTGACGATATAAAAAAGGCTCATTAATTAAAATAAGAGTGTTATTTATATGACTCGCGATTAACACGTGAATATTATCAAAAGAACACGCGCGATCTTGCTTCTTAACGGGAAGAACATAAGATTAAAAATAATGAATTTTATTTGATAATATAATATTCGAAAATAACCAAGGATCTTAAAATTTAACGTGATAGTAATGGAATCGCTTGTAAAAATAATTGTAGCTGGCTTAGATAATGCTGGTAAGACTTCAATCTTAACTGCTTTAGATAAAAAGTATGATTTTCAAAAAGACATTGTATCCCTCACACCAACAATTAGAGTTGAATATCATGCAACAGAATTTTTAAAAAATAAAGTTGTTTTTTGGGATTTAGGCGGGCAAGAGAAATACAGAGAACTATATCACGAGAAACAAGAAATTTATTTTGCGAATACTGATTTACTAGTCTACGTCATTGATATTCAAGATACCAAGAGACTTGAAACGTCTCTCGCTTATTTAGATATGATTTTACAAAACTTCATGAAGTATAAAATGGATATTCCACTAATAATTAGCTTTCATAAATATGATCCGGAATTACGTGAGAATGAAGGAATTATTAGACAAGTTGAAGATTTACAAGAAATCATTTTACAAAAATATCCCTCTGTGAAGATATTATTTCAGCAAACCTCAATTTTTGATATTATTTCCATCGTTCAACTAATTTCATATGGTTTGTCTATATTCGATGATAAATTTTTTGATCTCTCAGAACTACTTGAAACATATTTAAAAGAGTTTAATTGCTCTTCTTTAATTGTTTTTGATAAAAATGGAATTATAATAAGTGAATATTATAGTGAATTTATTGAACCTGAAATTTATATAGAACTCATAGAATCAATAAAAGATCATCTGTTTTTACTTAAAAGAATGTTAGAGGAATCATATGAGGCAGATTATAGCTTTTCTAATATTGGAAAAAATCTGCTTTCTTATCTTCATAGAATAAATATTGCTGAAAATTCGCTATTTATATCAGTAATTATTAAAGAATCATTAAAAGATGAATTTCTAGAAAAGTTTAGTGATTTTCTAAATAAAATAGAAATGATATTGAAACCACTTTTAAGTTAAAATTAAGTCATTCTGATGTATTTTTTGTATATCTTTTTTCTCTCTTTAATGCATAATTCATATTATTGGTGAAAAATCCTAAAACCTAAAAAAAAGGAAACACTACCAATTAACAATAACTTGAATTTTATTACTGATAAACTAATGTCTGATTTTATTGTTACTCCTTGGGAAGTAAGTGGAGAAGTAGATTATGATCAATTAATACGAGAGTTTGGAATAGATGCAATTGATAATCAATTATTGTCTCAGTTGAAAGAAATTACAAATGAACTTCATCCCTTTCTAACCAGAAAAATTTTCTTTGCTCATAGAGATTTAAATTGGATATTAGATGAATATAAAAAAGGAAACCCCTTTTATCTATATACAGGAAGAGGTCCCTCTGGAAATGTCCATTTAGGGCATGTTATGCCTTGGATTTTTACAAAGTGGCTTCAAGATAAATTTAAAGTGGAATTATGGTTTCAATTAACAGATGACGAGAAATTTTTATTTAATCAATCTCTTTCAATTGAAGATGCTTATAAATACTCCTATGATAATGCATTAGATATTATCGCTTTAGGATTTGATCCAAAAAAGACTTTTATCTTTTCAGATATAGATCTCGCAGGAACTCTCTATAGAAATGCGTTAAAAATTGCGAAAAAAATAACTTTCTCTACTATTAAGGCTACTTTTGGACTAGATAATAGCTCAAACATAGGACAAATTTTTTATACAAGCATTCAAACTGTTCCAGCTATAATTAAGAGTATAATTGAGGAGAAGAATGTTCCATGCATGATTCCTCATGCCGTAGACCAAGATCCACATTTTCGTTTATCAAGAGACGTTTTACCAAAACTGGGTTATTACAAACCTGCTTCCATACAATGTGTATTTCTACCAAGTCTTCAACAAGGAGGAAAAATGTCTGCCTCTATGGAACATACCGCGATATTCACAAAAGACACTCCAGATATAGTCAAGAAAAAGGTAAACAATGCATTTACAGGTGGACAAGCAAATGCAAAAATACAAAGAGAATTAGGAGGAAATCCCTCAATATGTTCAGTTTATAAATATCATTTTATGCTTTTCACTTTAGATGATGATGAAATTAGAAATATTCAATCAAGATGTAAAGGAGGTGATTTACTTTGCGGAGAATGTAAGAATAATCTAATACAAAAGATCAATAAATTCCTTTCAAAACATCAGCAACAAAGAGAAAAAGCAAAAGATATAATTAACGATTATCTACTTGATGAAAAAATTAATCTTAATTCATTAGTAAATGAAAAAAATAAAAGATTTCCTTAAAAATAAAATTCGGGAACCATCTTTCCTCGGTAAAAAGATATACTTTCTTTTTTTAAAATTAGATCAAATTTTTCAAGAATTTTTAATTTTTTTTCATATTTAAAGATAGGCTTTAAATATTTTTCAAAATATATTATATTGTTATTTTCTCAATACTACCTAAGGGTTAAATAATGGTTCCTACAAATTCAAATCAAAAAAAGAACGATAAAAAGGAAAAAAAGGAAAAATCACTTGATTCTATTGATAGAAACATAATTACAATCCTGCAAAAAAATGCAAAGACTTCATATAGAGAAATCCAAGAAAAATTGGGAATATCTATAGGTACAATCCATAATAGAATCTCTAAACTGGAGGAGAATGAGATTATTGAAGGCTATACCCTAAATCTCAATAATATTAAACTTGGATATAAATTTACTTTTCTCATTAGGGTTCAGATCGATGGTAAGCATACACCAGAAATTTTAGAAGGATTCAAGGAGAAACCAGAAGTATGCTCCATTTTCCACACAACTGGTGAACAATCTGCAGCGTTAATATGTAGATTTAAAGAACCTGAAGATGTTCACGATTTTATCAGGTCTATCAATGAAGAAGAATGGGTTACAAAGACTATATCCAACATGGTCCTAAAGGAGTATAAGAACACTTCATCGATTATTGGTATTTGATATAGAGGTTATATCATTTCTTTTTGATTTTGATTACGTAACATTCTCCCTTTATCTTAAAATCGACCACTTCATGACCTTGGGTTTCTGCAAATCTCCGAATATTTTCACCAGCTTCGCTGAAATCTCCTTTTACTTCAAGAAGTTCGCCCTTTTTCATTGAATTGAGCAATTTTTTTGTCTTTGCTACAGGCAAGGGACAAACAAGATCAGAGCAATCTAAAAAGTTTAATCCTGCTATATTAACCACCTTTTTGTGTTCAAGAAAAAATTATATTATCTGCCTCTACACACATATCTAAGAATCCATTCATCGTAGTTTTTTTGCATCCCGATAATAATTCCTCTTCTGACATACCTCTTGCGTTCATACAGACTCCACAAACAAACACTTTTGCACCTTCTTCTATTACATCCATTAGCCATTTACCTACATTATCATATGTTTTAGGGTCTTGGTTTTTCTTTCCAACCCAAATACCATCTTCTACTAAAAATATATTAATTTTATGACCCTCCAATAAAGCAGTGTAGGCAAATCTAAGTAAAGTATAAGGTCTTTCCGTTGTGTATTGACCCGAACTAATGGCAATTGTAAATACTTTCCGTTTTTCAATCATTATAAATCTTATTCGGTGAAAATTTCCTATTAATAAATCTAATAATATTACATATTAATTTTTTCGTATTGATTTATTAATTATTTCGATAAATTAAAAAATAAGCTAATTCTTATAATATTTAATAATGAATATTGAATTTTTGAGAACCTTTATTTATCTCGCAGAGAGTAAAAGTTTTTCTAAGCTTGCTAATGAATTACAAATATCTCAGAGTACATTATCTCACCGTTTATCTCAGATAGAGAAGCAATATGGTGGTATTAAATTTATTAAGAGAACCACTCGAACATTTGAATTAACCGAAGAAGGAATTATTTTCCTTAAATATGCTAAAGCTATATTAGAATTATTTGAAAAAAGCAAGAATGAGTTATTAAAATACAATGAAAAAAAAGTTGATGATATAATCATTTCAGCTTCAACACTTCCAGGGACACATATTTTGCCAAAATTTATTGCTCAATTCAGAGAAAAATACCCCAATTCTAATTTCAAAATAATAATCAATAATTCTGAGCAATCTTTGCAAGCTATCACAAAAAACCAAGTTGATTTTGCTGGTATCGGAAGTTTTATGGGACATACTGCAGAAAATTTTGATATTTTAATAATAGGAAAAGAAAACTTAAAATTCGTTTGTTCACCTAATCATGAACTTATAAAAAAAAAAGTTGTCCATTTTAAAGAATTACTAAAATTTCCATTTATAAATAGAGAGAGAGGTTCAGGAACTCGTGATGTTTTCGAACATAATTTTCTTGAATATAATAAATTAGATATTAAATTAGAATTAGACAATAATGATTCAATAATTTCAGCAATTTATGAATCTGATTTTATTTCTGTTCTTAGTGAGAAAATTGCTCAAAAAGCTGTTACTGCAGGTCTTATTAAATTTTTAGAAGTTGAAGAATATCCAATATTAACATCTCGGGATATTTATTTCATTAAACCTAAAAATAAAGTACTTTCTTTACTTAAAAAAAAATTTTGGGATGAACTAATTATTTAGTTTGCTCTTTCTTCTTAAAATCTAAAGAAATTGAATTTATACAATATCTTTGACCTGTTGGTTTTGGACCGTCCGGAAAAACATGTCCCAGATGTCCTCCACAATTTTTGCATAAAACCTCTGTACGATGCATTCCAAAACTTTTATCGGTTTCAGTTTCGATACTACTTTCATCTATAGGTGCATAAAAACTTGGCCAACCAGATCCTGATTTGAATTTAGTTTCAGAGTCGAATAATGGTGCTCCGCAACCAGCACAATAATACTTTCCTTTCTCTTTATTATCCCAATACTTTCCAGTAAATGGACGTTCAGTGCTTTTTTCACGTAATACTTTATATTGTTCTTTTGTTAATTTTTTACGCCAATCATCATCATTAATTTGATTTTCTGTTTCGTTCATAATAAAATACAATACAAAATAGAGCAATTAATTATTCGTGTTATAATTAATAAAGAGAAAAAGCCGTAGTTTTCTTTTTTAAACAAAAATACGTTTTTATTTGTATATTTTATTATTTCGCTATTTAAACATAATCTAACATACCTTTTTTTAAAGATCCCCAAATCATAAAATTCTTAAAATCCAGAAAATTAATGAATTTATAATATAAATAAAAAAAAAAATATGATAAATATAGGTGAAAATTAATGTCTGTTCCAATATTGATACTAAAGGAAGGAACTGAGGAAACTAAGGAAAAAGAAGCAAGGATGCAAAATATTAATGCAATGATGGCGATAACTGAGACCGTTAGATCAACACTCGGACCAAGAGGAATGAATAAAATGCTTGTTGATGGCACTGGAGATGTAACAATTACAAACGATGGTGCTGAAATCTTGAAAAACTTGAGTATTGAAAATGTAGCCGCCAATATGATGGTAAACATCGCTAAATCAATAGATGAAGATATAGGTGATGGCACTACATCTGCAGTTATTTTTGCCGCACAATTATTAGCAAACGCACTGGAATTAATAGAACAAGAGATTCATCCTAAACCCATTACACATGGATATCATTTAGCCTCTAAAAAAGCTCTTTCAATTATAGATAAAATCGCGGAAGATATCTCCGCTGATGATGATAAAATCTTGAAAAAAGTTGCGATCACAGCAATGAATTCCAAAGATGTCATGGGCTTAAAAGACTTTTTCGCAGAAATGGCAGTTAAAGCAGTAAATCATATAAAAGAAGATGGTAATACCTTTTCTAAAGTCGGAAACGTAAAAATCGTCAAGGCCCCTGGAAAATCACTCAAAGACACAGAACTGATCAATGGAGTATATATTGAAAAGGAAAAAGTAAACGCTATGATGCCTGACGTCGTTAAGAATGCTAAAATCGCGATTGTTAGGAAAAAGTTGGATGTATCCAAAACAGAAATTTCTGGAGAAATTCGCATCACTAATCCTGCTGATATACAGAAATTCCTGGATCAAGAGGAAAAAATGCTATTTAACTACCTTAAAATCTTCAAAGATTTAGGAGTAAATATGGTTGTCAACAATAAGGACATTTCAGATAAATTTGGTGCACTTTTAGCAAGAGAAGGGATCGCTGCGATTAAGAATTTGGGAGATAGTGATATCAAAGCCGTTTCTAAAGCTACGGGAGCTAAAGTTATCGACGATCTCATTGCTTTAAGTGAAAATGAGTTGGGTTATGCTGAAAGTATAAAGTTCCAAAAAATCGACAAGAATGATTACACGCTATTCACAGGGTGCAAGAATCCCAAATCTGTGTCCATCTTGCTGAAAGGAGGTCTGGATAAAATATTAGGAACAACAGAAGTAACATTACATGACGTTTTATCTGTTGTTGCAAAAGTTGTTGATACTAAGAAGGTTGTCGCTGGTGGTGGTGCTATTTATATCGAATTAGCTAAACATTTAAGAGAATATGCCAATGAAATCAGTGGTAAAGAACAATTAGCCATTAATGCATTTGCGCTTGCTCTCGAAGAAATCCCTAAGACATTGATTAAAAATGCTGGATTAGATGAGATTGAAAACATGACCGAATTACGAGCAGCTCATAAATCAGATAACGATAAATGGATTGGCATTGATACATTAACCAATTCAATAGGAAACAATTATGATAAAGGCATAATAGAGCCTGCTGCTTTAATCAGTCATGTTATTAAATCTGGTAGTGGATTAGCAAATCTAATTTTACGCGTTGATAGAATAATTAATGCTAAAGGTTCTTCCTAAATTATTACATTTTTCTTAAATTATCTATTTTAATCTCTTTTTTTTCTTTCATATCTTAAATATCAGCTGAATAGTTACTATTTTTCCCAAATTTTTCCCTCTACGAGGATAGAAAAGCATTTAAATTAGTTATTCCCTTCTAATCTTTATCTCAATAACTACTCAATAAAATTTAACAACTGATTTTAATGGATTATCTAAATAAAATAGAGGGTTATGTAATTAAAGGTATACTTACAGAGTCTGATTTTGAAAAATTAAAAACTCTAAATAATCGACATGTATTACGTATAATTCATCAATTTGTAAATTTGTGCAATCCTAGCAAACTTACTGTTATCTCTGATTCTGAAAAAGACATTAAGTATGTAAGACAAAAAGCAATTGAAAAGCATGAGGAATGCACCTTAAACATAGATGGGCATACAGTCCATTATGATGGATTCATTACAATGGCAAATCATGATCAAGCAAGGGATAAAGGAAATACAAAGATTTTAATTCCTAAGGGAGGATATAAACCGCCTGCATTGAACACAGTTGATAGGGAGGAAGGTTTGAAAGAAATTTTGAAAATTATGGAAGATTGCATGAAAGGTAAAGAATGTATAATTAGGTTTTTCTGTTTAGGACCTAAGAACTCGAAATTCTCTATTCTCTCTCTTCAACTTACAGATTCACTATATGTTGCCCATTCAGAGGATTTATTGTATCGAGCGGGATATGAAGAATTTAAGAAATTAAAAAACTCAGACGATTTCTTTTATTTCATCCACTCTGCGGGAGAATTAACAGGAGACCCACCTGTTACTAAAAATCTGAAAGACCGAAGAATATACATTGATTTAAAAGAACCTAGAGTTCTCTCTGTTAATAATCAATATGCTGGTAATAGTTTAGGTTTAAAAAAATTAGCTTTAAGATTAGCTATTCAGAAAGCAAATAATGAAGATTGGCTTACAGAACATTACTTTATAATGGGAATTTGTCCAAAAGGAAAAAATCGCGTAAGCTATTTTGCGGGTGCTTATCCTAGTGCTTGTGGAAAAACATCTACAGCAATGTTACCAGGTCAAAAAATAGTTGGTGATGATATTGCTTATTTACGTTCTTGGGATGATGGATATGCTCATGCTGCTAATATAGAAAAAGGGATCTTTGGAATTATAAAGGATGTAAACCCAATTGATGATCCTGTAATATATGAAGCTCTCACAACCCCACGAGAGACAATTTTTTCTAATATCCTAATTAAAGATGGAGAATCATACTGGACAGGTATGGGTAAAGGTGCACCAAAAGATGGATATAATTTTTCTGGTGATTGGAATGCAGAAAAAACTGATGAAAATGGAATTAAGATTCCATTCGCTCATCCTAATGCGAGATACACTATAAGACTAAGTGAATTATCGAATACCGACATTAAACTGGAGGATCCAGATGGAGTACCCCTTCATGGTATTTTCTATGGGGGAAGAGACTCAAATACTATGCCACCAGTATTAGAAAGTTTAAATTGGGAACATGGCATCTTTCTCGGAGCTACAATAGAATCTGAATCTACATCTGCAACAATAGGAACTGAAGGTGTGAGAGATTCAAACCCAATGGCCAATCTTGATTTTTTAGTAGTGCCGTTAGGGGAATATCTAAAAAACCATGAAAAGTTCGGAAATAAATTAAAGTACTGTCCAAAAGTGTTTTCCACCAACTACTTTCTAAAAAACAAAGATGGAAAGTACTTAAATGGAATACTTGATAAAAAAGTATGGATTATATGGGCAGAAGGGAGAACTCAAGGTGATTTTGAAGCAATTAAAACACCGATTGGATACATTCCATTATATAAAGATTTAAAGAATCTATTTGAACTGGAATTGGGCAAATCTTATTCAGAGACAGCTTATATCGAGCAATTTTCAATTAGAATAGAACAAATTCTAGCAAAATTTGAACGGATGGAAACAATGTTTAAAGCTGAAAAAGACATACCAGAATTTATATGGACCCTTCTAAATAAGCAGAAAATTGATTTAATCCAACTCATGAATGATAAAGGAAAGTATATTATTTCTCCAAATGATTTTTTAAAAAGATGAATTTTTTTTCCGTAATTCTTTTACATCAAGAGCTTCATACCTTCGCGAACTTTATATGTTTGATTAAAACGATTTATATCAATAAATCTCTTGATTTCTAAATTATTTAATAAATCTCGCATCTCCGTCTTATTCTTGCTCAAATTCTTAGCCAGACCCTCAATATCTGATTCATAGGTTCTTAACACCTTTAACAGTGAAGAATAATTTTCATAAATCTGGTTAACAATATACTTCAATGCTTCTTCTAAGTTTTCACCAGTTCTTGTTATTGTAGGGAAAATGACGGCATCTGGTGGCAAATAATTTTGTGAACGGACAACTTCTGGATGCCTAGCTCCCGCGATATCCTGTTTGTTCGCTAAATATACAATTGGGGTTTCAGGTAGTAGAAGTTTCCTCACGGCATTAAGAATTATGATCCCATCTTCATCCTTATCCGGGTGGGCTGCATCAAACATGAAAATGATCCCATCAGTGCCTTGTACAATAACATCCCTCATTACTTTAAATCTTAATAACCCTGGTGTTCCAAATAGAAACACATCAAATCCATTCAATTTAACTATCCCAAGATCCATACCAACTGTATAATAGTTATTATCTCTAGCTTTTGCCTCAACGTTAAGAGCTTTTTCATCAAAGTGACTTATAAACGTTGATTTACCACATCTTAATGGACCGCAAACACATATCTTTATCGTAATTCACCTTTTTTACAAATTTTTGTCGGATTCTTTTAGCGTTTCATATTTTATTATGTTTTTATTACATTCCTTTATTTTAATATAAGATTAATACCTAGATAACATCTAAAAGTTCTCAACGCAAGACAGTCGTTATAACCCCGTGTTATAAAAAAATGACCGATATCGACGAAAAATATTTTTCCTTGTTGTATATAAAATAAATCAATTTACATTTATAAATTTGCCTTTAACTTCAATTTCTCGGATTTTCACGCGAAAAAGTCGATTTATTTGGTCTTTTTGTTTTGGGCAAAAAGGAAATTTCAAGATATAACTTCCATAGTAATTTTTTCATAATCTAACAAAGTAATATCAAGTTATTGCATTTTTTATTTATTAATCACACAATAAAGACTGACGATATACTTTTTTGTCATCGTTCTTTTGAGAGTAAAAGCTCTCAAAATCGATTATTACTGAATTAGGCTTTTTTTTCGTAATTTAATGATCAAATACTGCGAAAAATTGATCAAATAATACAAAAAATTGTAAAATTCGTACAATATATGTAATCTTTAAATACGAAATAGTCATTAATACTCATTATAAAGTTATATCTTACTGGAATTAACAATATCTTTATTTTTTGATCGTTAATTCAATAGTAATGCAGTAATTAAGTAAGATTATAAAAAAAAATACCAAATGAAGAAAAATGCCAAATAGTAATGTTATGGTAATAGGAGCTGGAATTTCAGGCATAGAAGCTTCTTTAACTTTAGCTGATCAAGGATATAAGGTGATTTTAGTGGAGAAAACATCTTCTGTAGGGGGTAGAATGGCTCAACTCGACAAAACATTTCCAACATTAGATTGTTCCATATGTATATTAGCTCCCAAGATGGTTGAATCATCTAGGCATCCAAATATCGAACTAATTCCATACTCAGAAGTTCAAGAAGTTACTGGAAAGCCTGGGAACTTCAGTGTAAAAGTTTTAAAGAAAGCAAGGTATGTTGATTGGGATATCTGCACTGGTTGCGGGGCCTGTTCTGAAAAATGCCCTATGAAAAAAATACCTTCTGAATTTGAAGAGGGTATGGGAAATCGAACAGCAATTTATATTCCTTTTCCACAAGCAGTACCACGTAAAGCGGTAATTGATGCCGAGAAATGCCTTTTTTTAACAAAAGGAGCATGTAAATTATGTGAAAAAGAATGTGAAGCTGGTGCTATTAATTGGGAAATGAAGGATGAAGTTGT
>CAZBPC010000015.1:39223-48943 GCA_964493715.1 uncultured archaeon | reverse complement strand
TATATTGGAATATTGTTAGATCGATCATAATATTTATTGAAATTCAATATGATAGGATTAATAATCATCTACTAATAACCTTCAGAGTTGACTATATCCAATGAAAAAAAGATCCGTATTATTAATGTTGATGATGATTACTTCAGTTATTATACAGTTATTTGGAATTCCATACCTCGGTATAAGTTTCACAAACCACGACCTTGAATTTGATTATACTTATAATTGGGATATTATTGGAACGGGAGGATGGTATTCTGGTTATTCAGAGAATTTTAGGGCTAATGGGCATTATCAAATCGATTATAGTGGATCAATTGCAAGTGTCTCATGTTTAATTACTTGGACATTTCAGAACTTTTCTGAAGGATATCTCTTAGAGGATTTAAGGGGAACAGATCACTATAGTTTTACTTATTCATTAATTAATGGGCAGTACCTATCTCCCGGTGATCAAGAGTATAATGCCACTGGTCAAAACGTTTGGTTTTACATCCCGGGAGGAATTCAAACTGGTACTTATTCCATGCTTAATGAGGTTTATGAATTTGTCGGTGATGGCTTGATTTGGTCTGGTCATCTCATGCCATTTACGGGAAAAAGATTGGTTTCTGCGGGACAATATTCAAGAGATGATGTATATGGTCAATTTGAAGCTACTTACACAATTGACGATTTTTTCACTCCTGATGGGTATCTAATTGGAGAAATATTACACGAAGAAGACAAGGGTCATAGTAGTGGGTATTATTCTGAATTTGTATTGAATTCATACGTTTTTATAACTTCTTCAAGTTATTTACGCCCATTTTGCATTTGGATGTATCTCCTTGCCTATTGGTTTCCATTATTATTTTTTGCAATAATCTTTTATGTAGTTTATGAACATTATCGATGGAAACCAAGAATAGTAAGAGCGGAAGGTAAAAAGCAAGAAGTGGTTGTAGAAAGAAAGATGCCGGGAGGATTAGAATTTTCTATAGATTCTCCTTATTCCGAAATGATCCTTACATATCTCTCTAGAGCAAAAATTCAAGGAAAAACAATAGTTTCTGCTCATAATCAAGAAAATCTTAAAGGAATCGGGTTTATTGAACCGAATGGAAAGGTTGGAACATTTTTTGGAAAATATTCTGAGGATTTAATATCATATACGAAAGTGAAATATGCTCACGCTGAACTTTCCAGACTCATTGGTTTTAAAACTATTGAGAAATATGATGTGTTTAAGATTGAATACTTACAAGGTATGGATGTCCACTATGATGCTAACTTAATTGAACCCGCCGCAGCTCAAGATTTAGATGCAATCATGAGATTAATTGCCAATGAAGATAGTGGTACATCTAAAAAGAGGGATGCAAAATGGGTGATTGAAGCTGCGAAGAGTGATGTTATGGTTATTGCAACAGCATCTCCTAAAGAAGAGTGGGTTAAAGAGGTCTTGACAGAGATCCTCAGAAGAAATTATAGAAAACCAGAAATTTACTTAGACCGAGTCTTATTAGGAGTTGGATTTGCCACTCCAGGAAAAGAATCTGGGTGGTTATATGGTCTCTATGTGCATCCTGCTTTCAGAAATAAAGGTATTGGTAGAGCACTAGTAAACGCTCGATTATCAATTTTAAAAGAATTAGGATGTAATTCTGCTATCACAGAAATTGCTGAATGGAACAGCCCGGCAAAAAATATTTATGATGATTTTAATGCCCTAAAATTGGGAAATGTAACTTTATTTGGAAAAAAAATGCCTAAAGTAAAGGTGAGACGCTTTTGAACACTTTTGAACAATTTCTTCACGATTCAATTGATCTAAATTTATATTCTGTAAATGCAGAAATTTCAGCAATAAATCCGCAATTCAAATCATGTAAGAAATGGATAAAAGGATATATAGGTCCTGCTACGGCGGAATTACATGATATCAAAGAACCAAAAGTAAATGCTATAAAAGATGAAAATCGCAACGCAATCTTTCCTGAATTTTCAATCAATGTAAATGGCAAAAATTTCTTTTTAGCTATAAAAGGTTGTGGAGCATATGAAGACATGTACGAAGGAAAATCATTAACTCCCGATCGTATACGAAATGCTTGTCGTGATTCTTCATGCCTTCATCTTGTAGATAAATTAACAACAGGAACTGGTTTTATCATGGGAGAATCATGGATGGGCGAAAGTCCGTATGGTTGTCAAGGTTTTGTCAATGCTTTTGATGAATTAGCTTTCTCCAAGTTAGCAAAATTAGATTCCATCAATGGTGCTCACATTTGCCCCGTTATAGGAGTCGTGCAATTGCCTCCTGAAATTGAAGAAATGGCTCGTAAGTTCTTTTGGTTTAGCACTTATAAAGATCACTTTTACCAAGAAATTAGACTAATGCCTTCGAATGTACGATTGTATTTTGAATCTTCTCGTTTAGTAGCAAATCCTAGTTCTTTGAAATCGTTATTTGATTTAGACTCCGTAAAACTTATTGAAAAATTCGAGATCAATTTTATTAAAAGCGGGATAGCTTTATTATCTTTATTTTTGAGATCAGCAAAAAAAGAAGGAGAAAACATAACAGGGATCATATATCAAGATGTATGGTTAGATAAAGATTGCGTGGTAGCTCCTGATGGTAATATTTATTTTGCTGATTTAGAAGGATTGATATGGAAAACTGTACATCAAGACAAATTTGCAGAGACTCAATCTAAGGAGTGGGAGAAATTAGTTTTTGAATTTCTTTTTGCTTTAGTTAAAATAGATTCATATCGACACCAAATGGAAGGTTCTAAGGTGTCTTGGAATAGACAGCGGGAAGAATTAGTCCTTCTCATACAACTTGCTATAAATCGAGATAGTTTTGCTTATTCAAAAAATCATAATAAAAATTTCTTAATTGTGTTAGAGGGAACTGAAGTTCCTTCAGTAGAAATTCCACTACTTGAAATGGTGACTTAAAATGGATTGTGAAAGAGCTTTAGAAATATTAACATCAATAAAAAAAAGGGATGATATTCCTTGTTCTTCTGATGAGATTTCAGATTTATTGAAATTTTCTTTGATTAGTGAATACGGAAAAAAAAGCACCGATCTACCTATGGAAAGTGAGATAAATACTCTTAAAACGAATTACGATCACCTAAATGTTGAGATTCATGGGCTAAATAAAAAACTATTATCTATAGAAAGAGAATATGAACATGCCTCTCTAGGGAGTAAATTAATTAGTTATTTACAAATCGGAAAGGGAAAAAAGTTAAAGGCTCAAATTTCTAAATTGAAGAATGAGATAAAACATTTAGATATTCAAGTTAGTATTATCAAGGATCAAATCTTGAAATTAAATGATCAAAAGCAATCCATTAATCAAGCAGTACGAGTCAATGGAAAAAATGTAATCTTAACACCTATAGGAGATAACATGATTGATGAGATTGAAGCTAGAGAAAGATTTTTCCTAAGGGATCTTAATGACTTGATCAATGTTATCAATCATCTCGATGAAGAATTTTCATCCTTAATTAATAGAATAGGTAATACAATGAAAACGGGAGCATTTTCTCCAATTTGGGCGGTTTACATGTTAAATTCTAATATGGGTGGATTAGAGAACGCATACAACTCGATATCAAATCGAGAATATACCTATCAACAAGCTGAAAAGAGAATGATGACACTTTCGATTAATTTAATGAGAAATCCGCAAGTATCCATGCCTACCTCATATAGAGATACCTTAAATATTGAAAGAGAAATGCAATATGAATATCGAAAAGATAATCCTGCTAATGAGATAAAAGAAACCTTATACAGACAGGGTTATGATCTAAATCAAAACATTAAAAAAGCCACTGCAATGATAGGGAAGTTACTCTCTAACTGGTCTCTTCATCATGGAAGCAAAGCGTTGAGTGAGGAATATGTAAATAATTTGGTTAAAATCTTTAAAGATCAACCGATTGGTTCTTTAAGTACCAAAGAAGTGGTATATGCTTCATTTGTCATACCTTTTATAGGAGATTTATCAAAATTAACCTATTTTAATGATTTATTGCGCGATATTCCCGAAGGGTCAAAATTCTTTGCATCGGTATCTGCTTTATTTCCATGGGATGTTAAGGAAACGTGGATGATCTTGTTGAGAGCAGAAATGAACATCTTACGGGCTCAAAGTGCCAAGTTTGTACCCGAATTAATTGAATATGCGCTCTTATTAGCAATGAATCCTAAAATCATCAAGATTGAAAATAGTTTTACGCAAAACCAATATGATGAATGGACACAATTAATAATTCCAATCGTGCATCTTTTAGTATACAGTTTCTTAGAAAAAGATTTAGAAAAATACGTGAGAACTAGACCATTGGCTTATATTATATCTCCAAGGTATTATATTTATTCTTCCTTGCATTATCATGTTATAGGATGAAATAGTAAAATCAAAGAGACTCAATTTATTATTCTGGTCATTTTAACTGGTCTTCTATAGCGGGGAGAATGTCTGAATTAAAATCCTTGCTTGTCAAGCCTTTTCTAATCCAATATATTCCAACCAGAAATCCAACCACCATAATCAAGAACATGGTTGCTAAGTAAGACCCTTCAGAAGCACTAATGCCAAACAACTCATAATCACTCACAGTTAAGAGCAATATCATTGAAGAAATACGAGACCAAATAAAAAGTAATAGAAATTGATCAGCACTGATTTTATTTTTCATGAGGCCCGAGAACTTTTTTGCGTTCTTGGACATGGCAAAAAAAGCATAAGTAATAAGTATGATATCTATCACAGCATCAGAGATTGTGAACACTTTTGAATTTTCAGTCCAAGTTAAGTATCGAATCCAATTATAGAATGTATAAACGAAAATTAACAAACTAAATAATGTGATAGGAACTCGTGTTCCGCTTTTTGGTTTTAATGATAATCCTAAAAGTGGTAAAATTATGATAAATAGAGGGAATACTAATAATGGCATTTGTTTAAAAAGATCGAAGGACATCCAAGGAATAGAAATAAATGCAAATCCAAATAAACCGAAAGATAAAAACCAAATTATCAAATAGAGCAAAATTGGTAAAAATCCATTCTTCAACGATATTTTTTTCATACTTTTTAGCGTTATTCCACGTAAGAATAAGATAAAAAATAAGGCACTCAATGAATACCAACAAAAGAACGCAACTACATAAACCCCAATGAAAATACCAATTGGTATAAATAACGCTCCTACAAAAAATATAACGTTTAGAATCAAAAGCTTGAGATATATATTACCTTTCTTTATTTTTGATTGAATATTTTCAAACCATAATATAATAAATAAAAATAGTAGGAAAAATGAAAATGTAATGAGTAATAAGAAAGTTATTCCATGAATATCTAGAACTTGTCCAAAAATTGGTAGACTTTCAGCCGGACCCAATAAGATAAGATTAACTATGTAAAATATTATTAACAAATTTGTTACTATCCATGTATAACCTAAAAAGGGATTATTGAGTAATTCTTTGAAAAATATTTTCAAGGAGAAATTTTTATTTTCAAGTTTTTCATCATTCATAATTTATCTTCACCAAGATTCAAAAATTTAATTTGATCCCCTAATGCATCTAATAAACTATAATGGAAGTATTATAAAAATTTAGTTGTAATTTTTAACTATAATCATTTAATCTTTCGGAACAGATCTTCATTTTCAGAAACTTTTAGAGTATCATAGAAGATAGAATAATATTTTCGATAAAAATCTCGTTTCTTTGACAGTACAAATTTATCCTCCTCCTCTTCTGCTTTTCCTGAAGCCCAGAAGATCTTACCATTAGAATTTAAATCTATTTTATCTCCATTCTTGATGATCTTTCCACCCTTAATAACGTACTCAATGTTTGCTAATTCTTTTTCAAGGACTTGATGGTTTTTTTCAAAATCAAGTTTTGCAGGGTTAAGATTTAAGATGTTAAGATCTCCATCAGCCCCGCCTTCTAAATTTCCTTTGTGTTTTCCTATACCTAAGGATTTAGCAGGACTTGAACGTGAGATTATGACGAACTCATTGAAAGTAATTGAATTATTGAAAGATTCAATATTAAAACCAGTGCTAAACTCGTCTCTAGCTTTTTGGCTCATGAGCCATGTAGCAATTTTGGGAATATTTGAAATTTTAGAGTAATTTGGAAAGTTGCAAGTAAGTTGGATTTGCCACTTGTTTTTTATGCTAAGAGCTAGTTCTAAAGCATTCTTCCAGAGATTACGATGAATTTTATTGTTCTTGTCAAATTTCCTTATTGTAGAATACGTATCCCCTTCTAATTCCGCAGCTGCTCTTATTATCTTATAATCATGATTTGATTTTTGTAAGGAGTTAATCAATATTCTGTCGTTGGTCATTAAGGGATTTACTGAATCAAAAGCAATGAACCCTAAATCCAAGTCAAAATTGACATTATCATTAAAGAATTGAATCAATTCAGTATTATTTCCATCAATATTATAAGAAGATGCGTGTGCGAGATGGAAGATTTGGGATCTGGTATAATTTGTACTTGGATTTGATTGCAATCCTAAGGATTTAATTTTATTTAACACAGTCATCAAATTTTTTTGACCATTTGAATTCTCATATCCTTCCACGTGAGCATGAATTGAGTGAGGTAAACCAAGATTTTCAACATATTTGGTAAGATTTTCATAGATATCTATAGGTTTAAAATTATATAATCGTCCCCCTTGGTTTAAATCTTCTCTAATTTTTTGATAATTCCAAGATTCGGATTCAAATGGATTATAAACCTTTATTCCAAATCCTTTACTAATAGATAGTAAGTTTGAAAGAAAGGTAGAGGCTTGTTTTACCATTCCTTTTTGGAATTCTAATTCCAAAGGCCATAAATTACTCACATTTAATAAAAATCCCGAATCGATAGCTGGTAAATTATTTAAATTGAAGATTGCGTGTTTTACCATCGTGGGAAATATATTAGCATCTAAGACAAACGTATAACCATTATTTATATATTGTTTAGCAATATTTCTTAAAGTTAAACCTTTCCAGTTATCTTGAAAGAGTTTATCATTAGATCCTAATAATCTTACCCAATTTAACTCTTGAGATGCAATGTGAGAATGCATATCAATTGCAGCGGGGATGATCGTTTTATTATTAGCATCTATCTCTTGTATCTCAGATTGATTTGAAAATTTCTCGACAATTACTCCATTTTCAATTAAAATATCTTTTTTTTCTCCTTCAATTTTATTCATTGGATCGAAAACAGTCCCGTTTCTTACAATCAGTTTACTCATAGTGATCCCTCCTTTATCTTTTGAAGAAGTAATTTAAAATCTAAAATTGGTTCATTATTCGCTTCAATTTTCACTGCGATGTTTTTATATTCAAGTTCATTGTTCATCACCCTTGTTAATTGGTTTGACCAAATAGATACGGGCATAATAGCCATCTTTAAAGGAACCTTCTTATCTTGGCTGCAATTTACATTAATAGAACCTAATTCATGATAAATTTTGACTACTGAACCGGGTTTAACATTCAACTGTGTTATATCTTCTGGGTTTAAAAAAACAATAGCTAATTTTTCTTTTAATGAGGTATCATCTCCAAATGCAAACTCTCTTGCTTGATCGTTGTCTACTTTTCTTACTGTATTAAGTAAAAATTCCATTGATTAAGGACCTCCACTTGTTAATCTTTGTAATAATTCATTTAGGATTTCTTCATCAGAAGGAATATTATTGGGAGGATTTATGATTTTCTGTAATTCAATAGGAACATGATCTAATCTATATGCAAGTCCTCCAGATTCAATCCCCGTAATAGCGCTTGGAAGGAATAAATCCGCTACATCACTTGTTGCGGATCTTTTATTATCGATAACGATGATAGGATGTTTCATCAACTTTGAACTCAAATTAGCTGGTAAATGTGAAATTGGATCCGTTCCAACAATAATTGATAAGTCGAAATCTCCTTTACTTATCTTATCAATAGTGTTTGTTTTGTTTTCTTCTAATTGGTTATTCACGAAATTCAGACTGCCGTTTTGACCATAATTGGCAAGTGCAACGTGCTCAAACCCCGTCATGTTATAATGCCCACCCATCATTATTAGAGAAATTCTACCTTTTTCTTGTTTTGAATTAATCATTTCTATTAATTCTAAAAATTCTTGTAAAGTAGTGGAGTCATCAGAGGGTTTTAATAATCCTTGTCCAGCAAAAATAACTCCATACTCAGCTCCAGTGAGTTGAAGTAATAATCGTTTAAGATCATCTTTATCTAACCCTGCAACACCTTCAGTAGGAATTGAATCAGCCACGCAACATTCTTCTTTTAAAGTTCGGATGAGATCAATGTCTTTATTTGGTTGAATCATTAATGATATATCCCTCACACCCATTACTCCGAATGAAGCAGTTTGCACTGGATCTATAATTATAAGGGTCTTTATTTCCCTCCCAGTCATTCGAAATTTACCACGGGAAAACAATGCCTTATTCAACAAGCGAGGAATTGATTCCGCTGCATTTGCTCCCCATAAAATTATTAAATCCGCCTTATTAATTACCTCTCCGATTGAAGTCAGTGTTAAACCTACCGATTTAGCCTTTTCAATGACTTTACCATGACAGATAGAAGAGTTAGAATCGATATGACCATTAATTTTTTCAGCAAGTTGGATTCCTTTCAATTGGGCCTCACAACTTACGGTTGAAAATCCATAAAGCAATGGCTTTTTTGCCTTTCTCATTAATTCTATCGCTGTGTTATATCCTTGATTCCAATCTATTTTCTTCAGATTGTTCTCTTCTCTAAACATTGGATTGATTATGCGATTTTTTGCTGTAACATGATCAAAATGCTCCTTTCCTTTAATGCAAGCTCCAACAACCTCATCAATAAATATTCCATCGCTTCTTATTATAATATCATCACATAATAATGAGCATCCTGAACAAGGGACTCTTTTCATCTTGATTACACCTTTTATATTAAGCATATTCTATTTTGATTGCTTCTCGTGGACAATAAGTTTCACATACTCTGCATTCCCTTTCTCTCCCTTCTGCTTCTATACGACGACAGTATTTGATGTGTAATAATTCACATTTCCCTTGTTTAACTTGAAATAATTGATGATTATCTGGAGGAAAATCTGGAACTTTTCCGCTTAAAGTAGGAGGGCAATATCTTGCATTTACAGGACAAACAGTGACACATATGCCACATCCATCGCATAAATCCGTATCCACGTTAATTTGCAACTCTTTTTCTTGACCCTCCTCTGATCCAATTAGTTCTTTTAAAGTATCGTATTGTTTCTTGTACTTCGGTTCCAAAAGTGGTGGGCAATCTTCAATTTTAACTTTTCCTTGTAGGAGAGCCAATGCGAATGCCATGCAAGTTTTAGGATTACATTTTTTACAATTCGTCTTTGGCAAAAACTTGTATAAATCCATAAAATTCTGTACGGGAATTATATTTCACCTTATATACTTCATATAATATCGTATTGACTAATATTAATTTCTTTAGATTATTGTTCATAAAAAATAAAGTCTATTTCGCTTGGTTCTAAAACTATAATCAAATAAAAGATAAATAATTAAAAAAAAATGAAAAAACAGATTTAAGGAGTATAAGTTTGTACCAATAGATAACAATTATCTATGAATCCATCACATTCTCTCATCGTTTGTACCACTAC
>CAZBPC010000015.1:0-39123 GCA_964493715.1 uncultured archaeon | reverse complement strand
ATAGATAACAATTATCTATGAATCCATCACATTCTCTCATCGTTTGTACCACTACAGTATGAATTCCTGCTCCAATCGCAGTCTCAAAATATTGTAGAGAGACAGATAATAGCGTATTTGCCGGCATACTTGTCCCTCCAACAGTTATTAAGGAGTCATCTGCTGCAACACTATCAATAAATAATCTAAAATTCATTCTACAAATTGAACTTGAAGGAGTAAGAGACGCATAACAAGTAAATGAGAAGTATACATGTTCCGCACCGTCTACCTGAAAAGATACACTTAAATCAGGAATAGCATACCATGTATCTTCAGCAGTAGACGTATATGTACTTTTATTCTCATCATTATAAGTTCGATGGACTCCTGAACCCATTTGTACAAGTATAAATGAATATCCCCCTATTCCTAAAGCTCCTAAAGCTATTATTAGGGCTAAAACGGCTAATCCGGATCTTTTCGCCATAATGATCACGTTTTATAAATTTCTTCAAAATCTTTTTTTTCAAAATTATTGGATTAAAATATATCATAAATTCACCATTTTAAAAAATTACCTTTTTTCTCGCTCTATTAATAAAGAAAATGATAGCTTTTTATATAGAATTGGGTTATTATGATTATTAGCATTAATCTAAATTGCGATGTTGATTATAATTGAGAATAGAAATGCTTTCCAGAGATGAAATCGATACTATTCATAATAAATCTCTTGAAATTCTTGAGAACATTGGCGTAATAATTCCACATGAAGAAATTAATTCTTTATTTGAGGATATCGGGGCAATAGTTAATTCTCAAACTGGATTAGTGCGAATTCCTCCTCACTTAGTTAATGAGCTTATTTCTAAAGCTGGCAAGAAATTTACTTTATATGGTAGAGATTTATCTAAAAAAGCAGAATTTGGGTTTGGAAAAAGAAATTATAATACCTCTTTTGGGCAGGCTCATTGGTTGGATTCATTAGAGGGCAATCGACGTCAACCTAACTTAAAGGATATAGAAAATGCTGTTAAAGTTGGCGACTTTTTAGAACCAATTACCATTCCAGGAGCAATGGCAGACCCAATTGAAGTTCCATTAAAATGGCGTTGCCTTTTAGTAGCATTTGAAATGGTTAAAAATACAACTAAACCAATTGGAT
Source organism: uncultured archaeon (assembly GCA_964493715.1). Lineage (GTDB taxonomy): Archaea > Asgardarchaeota > Lokiarchaeia > Sigyniarchaeales > SOKP01 > SOKP01. The sequence continues at coordinate 37,976 of CAZBPC010000015.1, read as the reverse complement.
TTTGGTTTTATGATAGATCCTCTGCAAGATATCTTAATGAATTTTACGCGCTTCTTCGAGGTGATGAAGAAAATGCTAAAAAATACCCTCTTTCTTATCCATTATTTGAACCAGTAAGCCCTTTGAGTTTTCCCTTTAATGGGATTGATTTATTATTTGAAACTTGTAAATTGAATCTACCCGTTCAAGTCGGACCCATGGCTCAAATGGGAGTGTCTGCTCCTGCAACCATTGCAGGAACTATTGCCATCGAGAATGCCGAGATCCTCGCAGCTATCTGTATCACGCAATTAATTCAAGAAGGAACCCCAATCTGTTATGGAGGGATTTGTCACGCTTTTGATATGAAAACAGCCCAAATTATTTTTGGTGGTCCGGAACAAGTGATTTTTTCGATAGCATTGAGTCAGATGGGTAAACATTATGGATTTCCAGTGTACATTAATGCTGGATTAACAGATTCAAAAACATTAGACGCTCAAGCAGGATTAGAAAGTGGGATCACATTGGGGTTGGGTTCTTTAACAGAAGCAGATATTTATGGGCATATGGGGATTTGTGGGATGGATCAAGCAGCATCGTTAGATGTGCTTATCATGCAATCCGAAGTCATATCCTATACAGAAAATCTACATCGCGAAGTAAGTTTTGATGATGATGCTTTTGCAATTGATGTAATCAGTAAAATTGGTCCCAAGGGATCCTTTCTTAGTAATAAGCATACAAGAAATAATATTCGGAATGAACTATGGGTTCCTTCATTACTAGATCGATATGGTTATGAGAAATGGCAAAAAAATGGAGCAATTAACATGAAGAGACGATGTGAAATGAGGAAGGAGAAAATTCTTGCTGAATACGTCCCCGAACCACTCGAAAAGGATATTAAAAAGGATCTTGAAAAGTTGATTGAAAAAGCTAAAAAAGAGCTTTCAATATAGATAATAATAGATCAAATTAACTTGGTTTGGTGTTAGAAATTCCAATCGATAAATTAAATGTGTTAGCAATCATTGCTCATCCTGATGATCTTTCATTTTTTAGTGCAGGAACACTAGCAAGGTGGGTAGATGAAGGACATGATGTATATGTTATATGTTGTACGAATGGAGAAGTTGGAACTCTTAGAAACGATTTAACTAAAGAAGACGTAGCCATAAAGAGAGAAAAGGAACTTAGAGCTGCTAATAAGCTCTTAGGATTTAAAGGAACCTTAATATTAGGATACCCTGATGCGGGATTCATTGAACCTGCAGTTTTAAGAAAGGAATTAGTATATCATGTAAGAAAGTATAAAGCAGATCGTGTAGTAACATTCGATCCTTGGGCTAAATACGAAGTACATCCTGATCATGTCGTAGTTGCTAGGATGGCATGTGAAGCTGGAGCGTTTTCCGCTTTCCCTTTACTTTATGAGGATCAATTTCAAGATGAATTAAAACCACATGCTTGCAGTGAAATATGGCTCATGGGATTATTAGGGCATTATCCAAATGCGTTTGTCGATATTTCATCTACTTTAGAAAAAAAAGTGAGTGCTGCATTGAAATTTGAGGCGACTCTAGAACTCTTAGCCGATTTATTTGCTCCCAATATCGATCCGGCAAACGTTTCTGAACAACAATTAAAAAAGCTCACTCGACATGCAAATAACCTGCTACGTTCTATTGCATCTGTCATAGGAAAGAAAGCAGGTTTAGGAGTTGCTGAAGCTTTTTATGTTCAAAAAACACTTCCGGGTCATTTTGATAATTTTCAACAATTAATGTCAGAAATGTTAGGAAATCCTCCAGAAAAACCTAAAATTTACTAATTAAAATCACCAACTTATTCTTTTTTCTTTTTATTTTACATATTTATATTCATTTATATATAGAGTAAAGTCTATTATTCTTGTTATAAAATATTTATAGGGTGTTAATTTAAAATGTCATTATTAGAATTACTTCCCGCCTTTGTTGGTTATATAATGTGTGGATTGGCAATAATTCACGCTTTATTGGATGCGCGTGAGAATCGTGTACAACGATTATTAATGTTAATAACTTTATTCGTTTTTGGATTCTTGTTGGAATATAATGGAGTTGTTTCTGGGAATTATATATATGCTTCGGAACCGGTTATGCTTTTAGGAATTATTCCCTTATCAGTTACTTTTGCATGGGTAGGGATCATCTATAGTGCTATATTAATTGGGGAACGTTTAAAGCTTCCTTTGTGGCAAAGAATACTTACCACTACTTTAATAACCCTCAGTCTGGATTGGGGTATGGACCCAATTGCCGTAGAATTAGGAGCGTGGACTTGGTCATTTTCAGGTGGAGACTATTTTGGAATTCCCGGGTTTAATTTTATTGGTTGGTTTTTCATTCCAATCGCATATTTAATACCATATGAGTTAAGCTGGAATAAGGAGAGCAAGAAACTTAAATTATTGACTATTAATGAAATAGATGGAAACAAATCATTAGGGCGGAAATTATATACTTGCTTGGTGGTTGTGCCAATAGCGATGGGGATCTTAATCATTGTAGGGTTGATTTGTAGAATACAATTTATTTACGATTTGCATTGGATAATTCTATGGATTTGGATGTTTTTTACGGTCATATTTGCAGCAGGAACGATCGTTTGGAAACGTTTTAACCTAAAACGTACTAAATGGTTTGATCTAATCCCTCCAGCAATTCTATTGTTTATCTCTTATTTTTACATATCTTATAGTCTTCTTCTTGGTCTTTTCAATTTAAGCCTACTTATGATTTTCACGACGATTCCTATACTGCTTGCATTTATTTTCTCTTTATTAAAGAAAAGGGATTAATTGGTAAATAAATTTAAACTCAATATACTCTTTTTTTATTATTTTTAATGTGCTTTTTTGCAGCTTTATTTACTTAATTTAATTAGGTGCAAAAAATTAAATTTATCAAATTATAAATAAATCTAATAGTTTTTAATTAATCCTGAATATCAATAATAACTCAATGCTCAGTTCCAGTAAAGTTTTAATTTTGTTATAATTTTGAGAGAATATGTTTTAATTTTATATATATTTTGTTAATTGCTTGACTGGCTACTGATTCTGGAGCATAATCTACAACAGGTTTTGCATATGACATTGCTTCTGGTATTGATAGGTCGAATTTAATTCTACCTAAAATTTCATAATTTGCTTTTTCAATGAAAAGGTATAATTCTTTCTGAGAAGCGCTTTTCAAATCTGATTTATTAATTACAATCCCGAAAGGAATGTTAAACTGGTTAATCATCTCAATTGCTCGTGATAAATCGTGCAAACCAGATGGTGTTGGTTCTGTTATTGCGACTATATAGTCTAAACCTGAAATTGTTGCAATTACAGGACATCCTATTCCTGGAGGTCCATCAATTAAAATTAGATTAGTGGTGTCAAATTCTTTGAGATCTGCAGCATGCTGCTTAACTTCTGAAACTAATAAACCTGAAGTGGTGCTCCCAAGTTTAGTCTTACCATAAATTAAAGGAAATCCGACTTTTGTTTCATACGTTATTATTTCTCCACTTTTAACTGGATTAATTTCAAATGCATCCTCCGGGCATAAAACCCTACACGCACCACACCCTTCACATGCTAGATAATCAATAAAAGGAATATTGTCTTTCTCATTCCAATTTAACGCGCTAAATTCACAAAAATGGTCGTCATAACATTGTTTACAATTCACGCATTTTTCTTCAAAAAATCGTGCTTTTTTTGTAGTAAATGTGTCCTGGGTCTCTACATCTTCATCAGATATAGGTGGTAAAATCAAAGCTAAATTAGGGGCATCAACATCGCAATCTAATATCATGAGACTAATATTACGATCCTTGTACGCAATGCTAGCTAGCGATGCTACGAGCGAAGTTTTTCCCACTCCCCCTTTTCCACTTATAACTCCAATCTTTTTCACTTTGAGAAATCCCCCCATTTCTTTAGATTGTCAAAAATAATTTCAAACGATTTGTAGCCAACTCCATTCCTATCAAATTTGCTTGTTTCTTCCATGAGTGGAATACCTTGACAATACGAACTCACAATTTCTTCATCTAAAGGAATATCGCCTAAAATTTCTATACCTTTTTCTTCTAATTCTCTTAAAAATTTCTCTTTGTAACCCAGTAGTGATGATCGATTCACAATAACCTTGTATTTTTTCTTTAATAAGTTAATCAATTCTATGATTCTTAATAGATCAAGTTTACCGAATTTGGTAGGTTCTGTAACTGGTATGACGAGATCAGCCCCACTAATTAATTCTTCTACGTCACAATGAGCTCCTGGTGCCGTATCCAATATAATGATGTCGTATTTTTTTGGCTCTGTTTTTATAATGTATTCCAAATTACCCATCAGTTTTTTTACGATTACTGCTGAGCGCGCTTCGGTTGGCTTTAGTTCACCAAGCATAAGATCTATATTAAATGCGGAAGCTGTATAAGTCCATCCAATAACTTTTGAATCAGGGTCAATGGCATTAGTTGGACAAATTTTATAGCACAATTTGCAACCTGAACATACTGTTGATATCGGAATAGGGTAAGAATTTTTTATATGTAATAGTGCGTGTGTTTCACAATTTTCTGCACACAATCCACACATGGTACATTTTTCTTCAATTATTTTAGGTAGGAAATAGAGAACTTCTGTTTTATTCTTAAGCTTTGCGTTTAATAATAAAAAAGTATTCGGGTTTTCAACATCCCCATCGATAAGAAGTACTTTATAACCTTGATTTTTAAACATTACTGCCAAATTAACGGCTACCAGCGTTTTTCCCGTCCCACCTTTGCCACCAGTGACACAAATAACTTTGGGCTTGAGTTTGAACATATTTTGTCTTGCTTTTTATTAAATAAAATTTTTAAATAATTTGTATATAATTAAAATTGTCTTCCTTGAGAGCCACCACCCATTCCTCGACCAGCACCTCTGCCTCCACCGCCACCCATTCCTGCGTGAGCTGCAACATTTGCAGACTTAAGAACTGGCAATTTATCACTCAGTCGTAAATCTATTAATTCTTTCACAGTCAAATTTCCACCCGGTGATTGAAAAATTGTCATATTTAAAGCGTTAAAAGAATTAGCGGCGTTAGGTCCTAAATTTCCCACGATAACTTCTGTAGCACCGTTATTACCAATAATTTGAACCGCCTGAATTCCCGCACCACCCATTGCACCTTGTGCATTATTTGCAACGGATTTAACTTCTACAATTGCATTATTCTCAATTGTAACAAATGTAAAGCTATTGCACCTTCCAAAACGATTATTTATTACCTCATTCAAGCCTTTATTTCCAAAAGTAGGAATACCAATTATTACCATTTATTCTATTTCACCTTTTAAAGTATGATTAAACTAAATTTTTATCTAATTTAAATTTTTTTGAATAATTATTAAAAATGCTATTCTGTAATTTAAGATAATTTGTAAATATCTAATTGAAAAAAATAACAAGTTTTAAGCTAAGAATAACAAAAAGCTAGTAAATGGTTAAATTTTCAAAAGATTAACTTATTTAAGGCTAAATTGATAAATTTATGATTTAAAACAACACAATTTTTTACTTTTGCCCCATTTCAGCATTTTTTATGAGCTCTGGTGATTTTGTCATAGACAATTTTCCATCTAAGTAAAGATTTATTAAATCTTTAATTGTAATTTCTTGCTCAGGTCCTTGAAATGTTATAATATTCAAGGAATTTAATGCTTTGGAAGCATTTGATCCTAGTCTGCTAACAATTAACTTATCAGCATCATTACTTTTAATTAATGTAGCTGATTGCGTGCCAGCACCTCCAAGTTCGTCGGCCGCAAAATTTTTGATTACTTTAACTTGTGTTATTTCATTGTTATCTATGGTTATAAAAGTAAAGCTGTCACATCTACCAAATTTAAGGTGGAAAATCTCGTTTAATCCTCCTTCTCTATAACTCGGCACTGCTATTATTTCCATCTTTTTTTACCTATTTTTAATAACTTTTAATGAGCTAGAATTATATTTTGATCCATTTCTATAAAAGTTTACTTATCACATAATTTGAGCTTTAAATTAAGAAATTTAAAAAATGGAGAAGAATTGTAATTAATTATTATTATAATTTTAAATAATCATTCATAAAAATATTTTGAATTATAATCAAATATGATTGAAACATATAGAAATATAATCTAATGCTTCAAAGATTTATCAAAATATTAACGATAGATTAAAGGATATTAGTGTATCTTTAAAATTATAATAAGAAGCATATAAAATTAAAAGTAGAATAAAGTGGTTGATATTTAAAATGGCAAATGAAGAAGAAATACCGGATATTGATTTAAAGAAAACCGTACAGGAAGGTCAGCAAGAAATGATGGATGAGAGGATGATCCAAATTGAAAATAACATGTCTAAAATCAAACATAAACTTGTTGTTATATCTGGAAAGGGAGGGGTTGGTAAAACAACTGTAGCTGTAAATCTTGCAATAAGTTTAGCTAGTATAGGTCTACGTGTGGGTATATTAGATGTAGATATCACGGGACCCAATGTCAGCAAAATGTTAGGGATTAGTCCGGAAGTAAGACCTAGAGTAGATCCCGATGCAAAAAAATTTTATCCTGTGGAAGGGCCATTAAATATAAAAGTAATGAGCATGTCATTTTTAATGCAAGACAGCGACACGCCCGTAATTTGGAGAGGTCCAATGAAGATGGGAGCTGTAAGACAATTTCTTGGAGATGCTCATTGGGGAGAACTTGATTATTTAATCTGTGATTTACCTCCAGGAACTTCAGATGAAACTTTAGATATTTTACAATTAATACCCGATGAAAATATTATCGTAGTGTCAACTCCGCAAGAAGTCGCTCTAATGGATGCTAGGAAAACAATAGTAATGTCTAAAACAATGGAAAGAAACGTTTTAGGGATAATTGAAAATATGTCCGGATTTATATGTCCACATTGCGATAAATTCATTAATCTATATCCTCCAGGGGGTGCTGAAAAAGCATCGCAAGATTTTAATATCACATTATTAGGAAAGATTCCCTTTGAGACTCAAGTTGGACAACAAGGAGATCAAGGATTACCTTTCGTTTTAAAATACCCTGAAAGTGAATCAACTAAAGCATTTAAAGAAATTGTAAAGAAAATAAGGAAACTTATTGAATAGGTCAAATTATTTTTATTTTTTTCTCAATTAAATTATTACCTTAATTATTCCTTACTTGATTAAAGACCATCAATATATTAGGAACTGAGAAATATATAAATAACATTACTCTTATAATTATATCTAAAGATATCTCTTTTCAGTTAAAATTGAATATTGGGTTAAGAGCTGACAATGATTAATAATGAAGAGGCAAAAAATATATCCAAATTATTAAAGGGTATTGTAATTTGTAAAGAAACAGGTATTTATTTAGTAGATCTCATATTAGACTCTGAAATCAATCCAATTCTTCTTTCTTCCTTCGTGGGTGCCTTAAGCATGTTTGGAGGTGAAAGTATGGGAAAAATTGAAGAAATCTTTATAAAAGGATTAGATATTCAAATGATAATTGTAAACAAGTATGATCTTGTTTTTATTGCTATTTTGAATAAGGATGTTGTCAAAGAAGATATGCATCTTGAAGCAGAAAAGGCTTTAGATTTGTTTTATTCGCTCTACAAAAATGCGATTGGAGAAAACATAGATTTAAACATATTTGAACCATTTAAGAGAGCTCTTTACAATCAAATTAAAGAATATTTTCATAAAATAACCGAGAATTCAGAAATTGGTGATTTTGGATTTTTCACTCAAGCGTTAAAAAAATTTAGAGATGGAACTGATTAAAACCCAATAGATTTCTTCTTAAAAATAAAATCTCCAATTTTAACATCTAAAAGACGCTCCATTAGATTACATTTTGCCTTGAGCAGGTAATAGATTTTCAAATCAGGATAATCTATTCCATATAAACTTTCAAAGTTTCCTTGCCCTTTTGAGATGATAATATTATCCTTTAAATAGAAATAATGTTTAAATTCTTCAGTAGAGGATTTGATATGAATACCGGGTGTTGGACATGATTCAATAACTTTAACCAGATCTCCCATTTTTACGAATTTTGCGTCTTCTATAGTAACATCATTGATAATCGGAGCTGATCTTACAGCATATATAATTTTGAGCTTGGGAAATTTTTTTTTAATCGTAGCAATTAATAGCTTATCGTAAACAATTTCACCTGTATTGTCTCCCACAATTAAAAGATGCTTGCTTTTCTTTAAATCATCTTTAAATATCTCATAATCATTTATAACTAAATTTTCCATTTGAAAGTGCTTTAAATCGTCAATAAAATGTACTTCTTGCTGACTTCCAAAATCAATTGTATTAGCGATGGCTGCAACAATTATTGCTTCTAAAATTGGATCTTCTGCTTTATTGACAATTCTATCTATCCTAGAATAATATTTGAGTGCTAATTCATTATATTGCTTTTTAATATTCTTATATGGATCTGGTTGATTAAGTATTTCAGAAACGATATCATAAACAAATTTAGCAATTATTGGGGTTTCTTCTTTATTGATATCGATGCTTGACATGTAGATCATCAGTTTTTTTTGAGCCTTGAGAATCTCTTCGGTGGGGAGATCTGGGTTTAACATTGATAAAGCTCGCATAATCTGGTTAAAAAGGCAACCAATACATTCGGGTTCTAATTTCATTTTATTTTTTTTTCTTATTGTGTTTAGAAAAAATTAGGAAAGAAATTAAATCCTTTTAATAAAAATAGAAAAAAAAGAATCTTATATAGTAAAAGAGAATTACAGTATATTATTATTAAAATCTATTTTAAAAAAATACGTGAAAAAATTGTCAGAAAAAAAGGAAAAATTAGATATTAGACATACATTTTTTATCGGTTTAGCTTTCTTTACAACGGGTATATCTTGGTCAATGTATAACACTCAAGTCAATATTACTCTTTTTCAATATTTAGGTGCATATGCGCTTGTTGGTGCGTGGATGGCAATGGATAATGTTATAGGGGTTATTATTCAACCGATAATGGGCTCGATCTCGGATAATACTCGTACAAAATTCGGTCGAAGGATACCCTATCTTATGGTTGGAATACCATTAGCTGCGGTCTTTTTTGTTTTAATATCGATAGTAAGTTATCCACAGCCCATGTGGATATTACTTTTATGGATGTTTTTCTTTAACATTAGTATGGCCTCATATAGATCACAGGCAGTGGCTCTCATGCCAGATTTTGTAAAACCGGTCAATAGAAGTAAAGGAAATGCTGTAATTAATTTTATGGGGGGTATCGGTGCTGTAATAGCATACGTTTTTAACCTGGTGCTAGTTCCTATAAGCTTATTTTTAGCATTTTTAGTTGTAGCTATTATAATGGTCCTATCATTAGTTATCTTAATATTTACGGTAAAAGAAAAGGATTCTTTCACATACAAATTAATCGTCGAAACAGAAGAAAAGTCAGGAGAAAAAATGAAAACCAAAAAGGAAAAAATGAGTATTGTAGAAAGCTTTAAAGACGTATTTAGTGAAAAAGATAAAAGTACTTTGTTTATCTTGTTTGCTATTTTCTTTTGGTTCGTCGGATACCAAGCACTCGAGGCATTATTTACAGTTTATGGAGTGGATGTTTTAGGTTTAACACGAAGTGGAGCAGGAGGAATGTTGCTCTATGTAGCACTCTCTTTTCTTTTATTTGCGTTTCCAGCAGGTATATTGGGTACTAAAATCGGTAGAAAATTAACCATTAAAATCGGGCTCGTCTTGTGGATAATATCTTTGATAATCATGTTTTTAATTCAAAATACAACTGTGATCTCAATATTTTTCGTTATTGCTGGAGCTGGGTGGGCTTTTATAAACATCAACTCAATTGTGATTGTGTGGGAAATGGCCCCCACAGTAAAGAAAATTGGAACATATACCGGGCTTTATTATTTCTTTAGTTTTATGGCAGCAATTTTCGGTCCGTTTCTAATAGGTCTAATCATCGATGCACTTGGTAATGAAACACTATTTTTGGTAAGTTCATTCTTCTTCATTTTCGCATTAATTTTTGTATTCCTTGTTAAAAGAGGCGAAATCGAACTTACTGAAGCAGAAAAACTTGAAAGACAAAAAGCAATCCAAGAATTATAAATATTTTAACTTATTTTTTTTTATTTTTTTCAGATCTGCAAAGAAGCTGCAAAGTAATTATAGAAACAAATTAATAAAAAAATGAAAAAAAAATTATTCTTTTTTCTCTAATTCTTCTATTCTCTTTGAAATATCTTCTAAAGCACTACCGATCCCCTTGAGTTCAGATTCTAAATACGTTTTCTCTTGTTTGAGCATCGTTATTTGATCAACTGGGGTGGTAACGGGAGTTCTTGGAGGGTAATAACTTCCTACAGGACTATAAGGAGTGTAATAAGGATCTCTATACCTTCCCATTCCATAACCCCGACCTCGTCCTCTTCCTCGTCCACCACCAAACCTTCCATAACCTCTACCGTACCCATAACCTTGATCGGCAGTAAAACCGGGACTATCATATCCCGCACAATATCCTAAAGCTCTCCCAGTCATTGGGCCTTGACCTCTTGGTCCTGTTCGATCTCCACTTGGCATTTTAATAAAGTCACCTTTTTTTTAAATTATTATGAATAAATATTCACTATTATATAAATGGTAATTTGCATATTTAAAGATTATGAATAATTATCCAAAAAAATACTGGAAATAACCGGAACAACTATAACCAGAACTTTATTTTATTTTGAAATTAAATTTTTAGCCTTAATTGCAAGGTGAGCTAAGGTCTCAAAAGCTAAATCAATATTTTGACCTGTTTTAGAGGAAGTTTTTATGAAATCAGACATGTTAAATTTTTCTTTCGTTTTCTTGGCGTAAATATCACTAACTATCGAAAATTCTTCTAAATCACATTTTGCTGCAATTAAAACAACAGGTAAATTATCATAAAATTTATTGACAATATTCATCCATTTCCCTATATTCACGAAACTAACCATGTTAGTCACGTCGAAAAGGAGTAAAGCTCCACTGGCACCTCTCATGTAGCTTGGAACCATGTGTCTGAAACGTTCTTGACCTGTAATATCCCATAATATCATTGATACATTATTGGAATGCAATATTATTTGTTTGGTAAAAAATTCTACTCCAATGGTCATGGTTGTAGTGTCGATAAATTCTCTTTTGATGTAACGATGAAGGAGAGTTGTCTTACCGCAACCTCCGTCCCCTAAAATCAAGAGTTTCAGAGCAATTTGTCGCACTTTTATGATGCCACCATTAATTATGTGAGTTTAAAATTTATTTTATTTATGATTTTTTCTGATTATTTAAAATTAAAGAGAGTGTTCAAATCTATCAATGATATCGTTTTGAATTAATGAACCCAAATCAACAAATGTTGCATTATAACCTCCGACCTTTACAATTAAATCCTTATAGTTATCTGGATGTACTTGAGCATCCCTTAATGTTTCTGATGATACGACGTTTGGTTGTAATTGCATTCCACCAGCCTTGAAATATCCTTTCAATAAAGCACATAATTTCTCCATATTTTCCTCTGAGTTAAGATTTTGGGGGTGAATTCTTACGTTTACGGCGACTCCATTAGTAGCTTTATCATAATTCAATTTTGCGATAGAATTTAAAATTGCAGTAATCCCGTTTTTCACAGCATGATTCACGGGTGAAAGGCTATTTGATAAAGGTTCTAATGCTTTTCTTCCGTCAGCAGTTGCTTGGGTGAAAAGACCTTCCATGACATGGATCCCCATTGAATAAGCACCAGCATTATAATGCCCTCCCCTTATTGGAGAATATTTTGAGACTTCTGAAGTAAATAAATCCCACACTTTAACAGCAAACTCATCAATTTCTCCTTCATCATTTCCCCATTTCTGAAGTTTATTGATTAATTTATGATGAAGTAACTCTTCATCCTTGAAATTATTAGATAAAATTATCGCTAATTCATCTATATCAATTAAATTCTGCTCATATACAAGTTTTTTAATATTAAATAATGAATCGACTAAAGTGGCAAATCCATAAGCTGTTATTGATGAAAAATTATATTTTGCTCCTCCACAAACATGATCTTTTCCGTTTTCCATGCATCCATCTATTATAGCTGAAATAAAGGGATGATGGAAATATTTCATTGCTTCCTCGTCCCCAATCTTGGCAATATCTACTAATATTTTGATATTATATTGAAGTTGACGATAAAAGGCATCATAAAATTCTTCAAAGGTAGAAAAATTCTTTAGTTCACCAGTTTGAAGTCCCCCTATTCTTTTAGTTAAATTGCAATAACCATTAGTAAGAACCAATTCTAATATACCGGGTAAATTTATAAATACTCTTCCCGTTGCTGCAAAAGAATTTCCTTGACCTGTTGGCTCAACACATCCAATAATCACATAATCTCTTGCATCTTCAGGAGAATATCCCGTTTTAATCAAGCTGGGTATGATTACATCATCATTATAAAAAGCTATTCCAGATGTTGATCGAAAAACCCGCATTGCCTCCATTAAAAATTGATTTGGTGTTTTCGAATGAATCCTTATTGATAAATCAGTAGTAAATGCCTTAATATTCTTATATGCTTCTAAAAACAGATAAGACAAGTCATTAGTGACATCATTCCCACTTTTATCCATTCCAGAAATTGTAATGGTTTGTGTATTTTGACCAATCGCATTTGCTACCATTGTAAAATCAGTTGGCAATAAGGTTACGTTCCAAGTAAGTTTTAAATTCAATTCTTCTATGAGATCTAAGGCAAAATCTCTATTTATTTTCCCAGAAATAAGATCTTTTTCATAGAATGACCATAAAATTTGATCCAATCTCCCTAAGGCTACCACACTTCTTTGATAAATTATGTTAGCAATATTTTGTGAAAACCAAATCAATTGTACTGCTTCATAGAAGGAACTTGGCGGTGCTTCACAAATATTATACAACATCTTAGAAATATGTATCAACTCTTGTTTTCTTGAATCACTATGAGTGGTTTTAGATTTTTCAATGGCAAGTAAAGCAAATCTTTTAGAAAATTCAATAGCTGCTTCATAATATATCTTAACAGCTTCATAAAAGTCAAACTTCTTCTTATAATCTTCCATGCTTTTATCTAACTTTGATTGGTAATCTTGAGCTTCTTTTAAAATTCCTCCATATCCTAATTTTAATAATTTTCCATAACCTGCAGAAATATGACCTTCAGTTGTGCCTATATGAATACTTATATTTGGTGCAAGAGATGCGATAGTGCCTTCAGATGCAATAAATCCTTCATTTACCAATCGAGTATTGATTTTATCTGCGATTAATGCTTTTCCTTCCCAAAAAGGAGCTAATTCTAACAATTCTTCAACCTCTTCCTCATTAATATGGAAGGGTTGCAACTTTCTTTTCTCAAATTTCTTATAGGTGCTTTTCTTATTAAAATTATTTTCATATCTAAGAAGATCTAAATTGATTTTTTCCCCAAGATTTTTACTTGTCTCATTTCCAACCAATAATTCATCATCTCTGATAAAAATGGTCATGTACTTAAGAGTATGAGCTAGAGCTAATGCTCTCTTTATTATTTCTGGTTCTTTATCATAAGTTTTATATGCTTGAGTATAATATCGAATCCGTTCTACGCATAGTTCATATCTACTAGAAAGTAATTCTTCTTTTAATGATAATGTTCTCCTTCTTTCAGAATCAACGATCATTCAGAATTCACTTCAAATGATAATTAGTTATTAAGTAAAGAATAAATAGTAATTAAGTTTTCCACCTAAAATTAAATTAGTAATTCTAGATTCTAAATTATTAAATAACTACTACTAACTTTAAGAAGAGAAATATTCATGGATTTTGAAACTATTGAATTTGAATTAGATGAAAGAGGAATTGGTATTGTTACTTTAAATAGACCTGAAAGACTAAATGCGCTCTCATTTCAAATGATAAAAGATCTTCATTTCTTATTAGATCATCTAATGACAAATTTAGACTGCAGGGTTGTTATTTTAAAGGCAAATGGAAAAGCTTTTTGTGCGGGATTAGATCTAAAGGAATCAACAGTTCTACAATCAAAAAAAAAGCCGCCTGAATTGAAAGAGAAATTCTTCTTCATGAATGCACCAGAAAAAGATATCATAAAGGCGAAAATTTATGCTCAAATGTATACTAGTCAAATAATTATAAAAATGCGTAAAATTTCACAACCCATTATTGCTCTTATTAATGGAGCTGCTTCAGGAGCAGGTTTTGCTTTAGCGTTAGCCTCAGATGTTCGAATAGCAAGTGAAAATGCTAGATTAAATAATGCTTTCATTAAAGTAGGGTTTTCAGGTGCGGACTTGGGAGTCAGTTATTTTCTCCCTCGTCTGATTGGAATGTCAAGAGCTGCAGAAATCTTGTACACTGGACGATTTATCGATGCAAATGAATCTAAACAATTCGGTATCGTCTCTACAGTATGTAGTGAAAGTGAACTCCTTGTTGAAGCATTAAAAATAGCGGAGAGTTTTTTAGAAAAAAGTCCCTTAGGATTGCGCATGACTAAACAAGCTATCAATGCAACCATGGATTCTCCTAGTTTAGATACTATTGCACAGATCGAAAATATTACTCAAATGCTCTGTTCTACCTCCTCGGATATCACGGAAGGTATTCAAGCCTTTTTTGATAAGAGAAAACCTAAGTATCCATTGATGTAAATCGAAAGAATGAAGTAAAATAATCTGATGAATGAAACCTTGAATCCTGATCAGGTTTTAGAATCATTTTTAAAAAAAAAGATAACTAAAGAGGAAGCTCTCAATTTTTTGATTACGATTTTAGAAAAAAGCGAAAATCCCAATTTGAGAATTAATAGCTTGAGAATCATCGGGAATATGAACCATGATAATGAACGGATTTTTAGGATTTTAGAAAATAGCTTAATTTCAGATGAGATTCCAGAAATTCGGACATTATCTAGTGAAATAATAGTTACCCAATATATTCAAGAAGGGTTAAATACATTAAAATGGGCAATTATGAATGAAAACTCGGCTCAAGTCCTATCTCATTTCAAATCAATTCTTACCAAAAATACAATACCATATTCGATATTGAGAAATGAGTTAGACTTAAGGATTGAAGGGATAGCTTCTTATTTCGACATAAATATTGAGGAAGTACAATTTCTTTTAGATATTGGAATCCAACTTCTTACTAGCACCCAAATTAAAATGGATGATCAAATAAATTACATTTATCAAGAAAATCTCATGTGTGTAATTGAAAACAAACACATTACTGAAGTTAATCTCACATCCTATCCTAGAATTCCCAATTCAATAGGGAAATTAAAATCGTTAGACACTTTAAATTTTAGTAGTAATAATTTCTATGAACTTCCCTTAGAATTTAAGAATTTAACAAACCTTAAAAGCCTTGATTTAAGCTGGAATGACTTTAAGATAATACCTAATGAGCTCATTAAATTGCATTCATTACAAGACCTCAATATCAGTAATAATTTCATAACTGAACTTCCTGAATGGATTTCAACATTTGAAAATTTAGTTTATCTAAATATAAAAGGAAATGAAATAGATCATATTCCACACTCAATTCGGCGTTCTAAAAAAATAAAATTACTTAATTAATTTTAATTAAATTAATTTAAAAGAAGGTATAATTACATGCCATTCCCAAATTTTCCATATAAACATGATGAAAAACCACTCCTAAAAGCTAAAGATTTTTGGGATTATAAGAGAAAGATTGGTCACATTCCTGAAATTAAGCCTCCAATTGGAGTAATCCTATGTTATTCTCCTAAGCTATTAAATTTTATAATTGACAACCATAATGTAAAGAAGATAGAACATGTTGTTGGAGATTTTTTTTATGTTTTAGACGGGGAAGATTTTCAAATTGGGATATGTGGGGGATTTGGGATTGGAGGTCCAATCGTTGGCATATTACTGGAGGAATTAACAACATTTGGCATAAAGAAGTATATCTCAATTGGAGTCGCTGGATCCCTGCAGAGAGATTTAAAATTAGGAAGTATTATTATATGCGACAAAGCAATACGTGATGAGGGAGTTTCGCATCATTACCTACCAACTGAAAAATATGCATATCCTTCTGAATCTCTAACTAATGAATTAATAAACACAATTAAAGAATTGAATTATGATTATATTAAAGGATCAACTTGGACAATTGATGCTCCTTATAGAGAAACTACTTCAGAAGTGAGACAATATCAAAAAGAAGGAGTATTAACTGTCGAAATGGAAGCGGCATCATTATTTGCAGTTGCTCACTATTTGGGTGTAGAAGCTGGTGCTATATTGACAATCAGTGATTACCTTTCAGAAGAGGAGTGGGAATTACACTTCCATTTAACTGAGGAACATCTAAAGAAATTATTTTTAATTGCCAAAAATGCCTTAATAAAATGATATTTATTTAGTATTTAATTAGCTAATATGTGATAAAATATGGATTATCAGACGATTGAATTTGAATTAAGAGAAAATGGAATTGGAATTTTAACCTTAAATAGACCCGAAAGATTAAATGCCATTTCTTTTCAAATGGAAGAGGAATTGCATTCTCTCTTTGATTCGTTAATGACCAATTTAGATTGTCGAGTCATTATCATGCGAGGAAATGGGAGAGCGTTCTGTGCTGGTACGGATTTACAAGAAGGATTGAACTTGAACGTTAAGAAAGTGCCGGAAGGATATGAAAACTATTACTTCTTAAATACACCTGAACCTCTAAAGAAAAAGTTGTATCATCAATGGCGAATAAGTCAGATTTATGTGAAGATGCGAAAAATAAGCCAACCTATCATTGCAATGGCACATGGTGCTGCTGTTGGAGGCGGTTTTGGTTTTGCTATGGCTTCAGATATCCGAATAGCTACTGAAGACGTCAAATTCATCAACGGTTCCATTAATTTAGGTCTTACTGGTGCGGATGTAGGGGGAAGCTACTTTTTACCCCGATTGATTGGTATGGCACGAGCATCAGAAATACTATATACTGGAAGAGAAGTGAGAAGCAAAGAAGCAGAAGAAATCGGTCTCGTGTTAAAGATTGTTAATAAAGATGACTTGATGACCTCAGCTTTAGAGATTGCAAACGAACTTTTGACCAAAAGTCCTTTAGGATTGAGAATGACGAAACATGCAATTAATTTAACAATGGATTCACC
Source organism: uncultured archaeon (assembly GCA_964493715.1). Lineage (GTDB taxonomy): Archaea > Asgardarchaeota > Lokiarchaeia > Sigyniarchaeales > SOKP01 > SOKP01. The sequence goes on along the minus strand of CAZBPC010000015.1, from coordinate 20,666 downwards.
AAGCTTAGAAACGATTCTACAATTGGAAAACACCTCAATCGTTCTTTCTTTTAGCTCTAAAGACATGAATGAAGGTTCAGCAGCATTTATGCAAAAAAGGAAACCGAAATATCCATTAAAATAGACAATTTTATTAATTACACAACTCAATAAGTTAATAATATCTTAATAAGAAAGATCTTCCATAATTTCTCCATTTGGAAGCATGTTATCAGGATGAAGCTTACCATTTTCTTCCATTTGGTATCTAACACATTTTTTATTTCCAACCAAGCAATATTCATCAATCCATTTGCGATCAAGCTTTTTTTTATCAACAAAATGTTTAATTGGACAAATAGGATACCAATGGCATTCCTTCTCTTTTACTTTCAACATAGAAACCAAACATAAATTAAAAAAAAATATGGAAAATAAAAAAAGATAAATCTTATTTTTTTATTTGAACTTTTGGTGTGATTGGAGAAGCCCCACCCATATTTGTAATAATAGGGCAATGAGAAAAAACTTTATCCATTAATTCATTAATTTTTTCATCAGAAGCTTTTGCCTTGATTCTAATTACGGGTTCTAATTTATCATAACCAGCTAATTTCGAATCATCAAGTCCAAATATAGCACCTAAGTTAATATGCCCTCGAGAAAAGACTTTCATTTCTTCAATTTCTATATCCATTATTTTTGCCCAAAAGCGAGTGACTGCAATAATGCAACCTCCAATCGAAGCCAAAATTACTAATAATGGAGAAGGTCCTTGATTGGTACCATCTAATCCCCCAGGGGCGTCAATAATGAGCTCGAAAGGCTTTGTATCCATCGAGCATTTTACTTGCATTCCTTCGGGGAGCATATCACATTCCACGTTAAAATTTTTCTCCCCAGCGTTATAATCTTTTTTTATAGCTTCATACGTTTCTTTAAAACTTGGCATTATTTTCTCATCTAGTGTATAAAATTTTTTTAATTATATAATTGAATTAATATTCATTATTATATATAATCATAATTATATTTAAAACACAAATATTGATAAATTCATTAATGAAATTTTATCTGGATAAGTAATTATTATGAATGAAGAAAAAAAAACTGCACTAAAGAGGAGAATCTCTCTTTTCGGCATCACGATGTATGGAGTAGGCAATGTTTTAGGAGCAGGGATCTATGCGCTCATTGGTGAAGTCGTAGGTATAACTGGAAATATCTCCTGGTTAGCATTTCTTTTAGCTGCAATCACTGGTGCTTTTACGGGATTATCTTATGCTGAACTTTCAGCAATGTATCCTAAGAGTGCGGCAGAATTTGTGTATACGGAAGAAGCTTTTAGAATGAGGAAGATATCTTTTCTATTAGGTTGGATTATAATCTTTTCTGGAGTTCTTTCAGCAGCAACAGTAGCATTAGGTTTTGCAGGATATGTATCTCAATTTTTAGGAATAGACCTGCTGATTGTGAAAATTATTATTGGAATCAGTCTGATCTTAATATTAAGCATTGTTAATTTTATCGGCATTAAAACATCCACTTGGATGAATATCTTATTCACACTAATAGAAGCTTCAGGATTGATCTTCATAATTCTCATTGGAATTCCTCATTTTGGGTCTGTTAACTATGCACTTTTACCCTCCACTTCATCTTTAGGCGCTATTTTTTCATCTGTTGCTTTAATTTTCTTTGCATATATTGGATTTGAGGACATAGCAAATATTGCTGAAGAAGTAAAACAGCCTCATAAAAACCTCCCAAGAGCCATAATTTATTCTATTATTATTACTACAATACTATATTGCTTAACAGTAATTTCGGTCGTTAGTATTGCTCCTTATACTGATATTGCGAGTTCAGATGCTCCATTGAATTACGTAGCTATAGTCGCTCTAGGTCCGATTGGTGGACTTATAATGACTTCAATTGCCTTATTTGCAACAGCAAATACAGTTTTGATTATGTTAATTGTAACATCGCGTATGATATATGGAATGGCTCGAGACAAAGCGTTGCCAGAAGGCTTAGGCAAAATTTCCCCAAAGCGCAGAACTCCAACTCTTGCTGTATTAGCAACAATGATTTTCACTATTATACCGATATTTTTCGGAGATATTTCGATAGTAGCTCATGCCACTGTATTTGGTGTATTAATTAATTTCTTCTTGGTTAATTTAAGTCTAATTGTTTTAAGAAAGACTAAACCAAATTTAGAAAGACCATTTAAAGTAAAGCTAAAAATTAGTTGGATGCCTATCATTGCACTATTAGGATGTATTATTTGTTTTGGATTATTATTTACATTTAATTGGTTAATCGTAATCATACAAACAATTATTGTCCTATGCGGAATAATAGTATTTTATGGAATGAAAGCAAAGATAGAAACTAAAACTTCAAGATTTAAGGAGTTAATGAAGGAAAGTTAAGCCAAAATCCTGCGTTATTTTCCATACTTTTCTTCCCATTCTTTCTTTTTTTTATCCGGATCGTCTCTCATCTTGCATTTATGATGGATTTTATCCTGCATCTCCCACTGACGATCTAATTCATCATCTACATCATCATTTTCATTCATTTCTGATTCACTATTTTGATATTAATTTTCTAAATATTTAAGTAAATATTCTGTTATGTAAATTGGTACCATATTTGATTGAGTTTTGTAATTTACATAATTGAAATTGAACACACACAGGGGACATGAACTTATTAACGTATCTGTCTTCAGTTCATCAAATAAACTTTTACCGATTTTAATAGATATACTACTATCAACTCCACGTATTCCACTGCCAGCACCACAACAAGGTGTAAATTCATGATTTTTTGACAATTCATGTAATGATTTACTTGAATTCTCTAACAATACTCTAGGTTCCTCAAAAATATCAATATTTTTTAATTTTCTACCAGTTCTACAAGGATCATGGTAAGTTATATCAATTTCAGATTTTTTAAATTTTAATTTCTTTTGTTGGTATAACTCATAGACAATTTGCATTACATGCTTTACTTCAATATCCCAACCATCAACATACTTAGGATAAACATTATTAAATGCATATAAGCAACCTCCACAGGTAGCTATTATAGTTTTAATACCTGCTTTCTTGAATGCCTTGAAGTTCTCTTGAAACATTTTTTTAGCTAAATGCAAGTTCCCAGAAGAATAAACGTATTCCCCACAACAAGGCTCTTGTTTAAAAATCTTAAAATTATATCCTCCTTCTTTCAAAAGTTGATAAGAAGCACTAGCACTTTCTTTTACACGAAAAGAAGACATGCATCCTAAAAATAATAAAGTATTAGATTCTTGTTCTTCAAATAATTCTGTTTTTAAGTAATCTTCGGGTATCCAACTTAATCTCTCCTCAGGATTACCGTTTACCGAATTCTGTTTATCGATAATTCCAGAAGTAATTTGTTTATGGATTTCTAATGGACCTAATTTCTTCTCAACTAAATTTATTTTTGATTCCAAAATTATTTCAGAAATGGGAAGTTCTTTCTGGCAAAAAAGATCACACATGCTACATAACGTACATGTATAAATTCCCTTCAATTCATCATCTGAAATAATTTCATCATTGAATATTTTATTTGCGATTTTAAGTCTACCATTGGGTGATTGAAGTAAATTTTGAGTAACCTTATAAGTATCGCACACTTCCAGGCAAGCCTCGCATTCAATACAAGAATTAATATGCTGAATAATTTCTTCTTTATTCATTATTTATCATGATCTTCATATAGCTTATCAACCTAACGGTATCCCACCTCATCATCTCTTAAATAAATTTTAAAAGGTAATTTTAGTTTTCGATAACGTTCAAGGATAATAAGTAAGGTAGCATGTTCTGGTTTTTCAAATTTATCTTTTAATTCTTTACCAACTCCCTCCGAAAATTGATATTGTTGTAAAACGAAATTTCCATGAAAATCATTATTTCGTAAGAAATCAATTATTTCATAAATGTCAGATGGAATCATCAACCATTCTACATAAGTGGTTTGTATCTCAAAATCTATATTATTAGCTTCATTGATCAGTTTAAAAGTTTCTTCTATTAATCTTATATCAACATTCGAATTGATAAGTGAAATTGTTCTTTCTTGATTTAGAACTTATGGATGATTCCCCTTATCACAGATGTAAAATAGTTTCGGTTGATGATGGGGAAGAACCACTAGAATTTCGTAAATGATTTAAAAATAGAAAAAATTTATGTTAATGCTTTAACAGAATCTCTAGCACTTAGTAATACTTCAACTTTTGTTTCAACATAATCTTTTTCAAAAATTGGTTTTAGCATTTTTATTAATTCAACGAGTGCCTCATCACCTTTCCCTTTCTCTATAAAAATAATATTATATTGCTTAAAACCATCTTTACCCTCTGATGTTTGTAGTGTTTGCCACTTCTTAACAAAGGCAGGTGGCTTAGGTAATTTTATTACTTCTTTCATTAAATCACTTGCTCGAGCTGATGGATACCATAGAATGATGTTTAATATCATATAAATAATACCTCCTATTATTTTAATAAACAAAATTAGATACAAATTTAATATAATTATTTATAGATTTTACTTTTTTGTAAAAAAATAGTCCATCCTATTCATGATATGTTTCTTCTTTTCAAAGAAGAATTATATTCTTTTTCAATAAATTTTTCAACATCATTGATCGAAAGATTAAATGGACCTTCAAATTCCATTTTTATCGAAGTTAGTGCAGCAGAAAATTTAAGAGCTGTCTTTGAATCATGAGAAATTCTTGCACCTAAATAACTGATAAAAGCCGTATCACCTCGACCAGTTCTCCCGATGGATGATTTATTTTTCCATGGAGAAATATAATATTTATCTTTAATTAACAAGCTAATTCCCTTCTCATGTGTTACCAGTATTTCTTTCAAGTTATCATGCTTCTTTGCTAATTTAAGTGCTCCGTTCATTAGGTTTGCTTCATCAGTCAAAAAATTTAATTCAGTCTGATCTACCTTTAATATATCTGCGAAAGAAAGTATCTCAGATTGTAGGGATTCATCCATTTTTCTATATAATATCTTATCATTTTCTCTCATCCGAATAAATCCTTGAATATCTAAACACAATTTGTGTTTGAACCGTTTTGATAAGAATTTTAATAATTCAATATTAACTTCTCCAGCTAAAATTGAGCCAATTACAAAGTATTTCGGATTGAGTTCTGGAATCTCAGATTGCAAAAATGGTCCCGCAAATCCTAATGGTTTATAACTTCTAAATTCCATGTTTTGAGAAGAATATATATTATGGATGCCTGATGTTTCATTAGAAGGATAAGCAAATACAATTATTCCCTCTTTTCTTAAAACGTCCAAGATCGGAAAATCATCTTCTCTTAATCGGGTAATAATTGCCATTCTTAAATTCATGCGACTGCCCGTAATCCCACCATAAAAAACACCACCTCCTGCTGATAGTTTTGATATTCCATCAATCTCAATGATGTCCTTAGCGATATGCCCTAAGATCGCGATATCAATATCATTATATTTAGACATGAATATAGTTAATTAATTTTTCTAAAGCTTTTGAAATTATTGCTTATCAAGTTCAAAAATAGAATAAAATTTCTTCTAATCTAATTAAAAGTTGAAATATCTGATATAAGAAGTTAAAAATGAAGAAGGAGATAAGAAATTTTACTAATTGGATAAATCAGTTATTCATATACATATAATGAGTCAGCCTTCGAATTGCTTAAATAGCTCTCAATTATCTTTTCCTCAATCTGATATAAATTTGAGTCGATTATTGATACACAATTCCACTCATGATAATTTCTGGAATCTTCAAACACAACTCCAAGAGTTAATATGGTATCATCACATTCATGATATATCTTACGACCATATGAATACTCTTTACCACATTTCTCACAATTTAGCACTTTGTTTTTATCACCTATATTTTGTTTAATTATTCTCGCTTTTAATAAACAATTTATAATTTCTTTTTTTATTCTTATTAAGTTACAGTACTTGAGATCCTTTTTAAATCTTTCCCAATCTTTTCCCACATGTATTAATGAGGTATATAATATTCTAAATCGACAAAAATAAATTAATTGAATAGCGAATGAAAAAGGTTCATCGAATCCTTTCAATTTTATAAAATGTTCATTTTATAATTTTTCATATTTAAAGTAAGGAGTCTTTTGTGAAAATCTTTTAATTGTGGTTATAATATCCTGATTTTCATAATTTTGATATAAAAGAGCGAGACAAATATCTGTTGCTAACCAATAAAATCTTTTTAGAATAGTTCCATTTTTTGATTTTTTTATCTAAGAATATAATAACCAAAAGCTAAAAAAAATGCTATGATTGAAAATAATAACATCCATTCACCGAAAGGATAGTTTGTAGGCCAATAGAATACAAAACAAATAAAAGGAAAAGTTAAACCATAAATACCCACCTTTTTGAGATTCCAATTATGAGTTAAAACAATAGCTAAGCTGTAAAAAGCGATTGATACTAAAAATCCGCTAAAAGCAAATCCCATAGATATGGCATGATACAATTCACTTGGACCAGATCTATCCAGGCTAAATATCCCTAAAAAAAAATATCCCGCCGCTCCAATAAGTCCACTTAGAAATCCGAGCTTTATAAATTCTTTTGAACACCTTGGAAGTCGATATCTGATTTTTAAATTATGAACAAAATAGAAATGGCTAAAAAACATAATTATACCACAAAAGATGGTGATACCATCATTTAAAAATGGGAAAGGAATAACACTACTATTTCCTAATTCACTAATATAATTGGTAATGATACTGTATCCAAAAAATGATGCAAAAATAATATTTTCAATGAGCAATAACAAATATGCTAATCCTCCAAAAAATAATAGCGATCCGATAACCTCCTCATTCAGAATCCTATTTAACTTCTTAATTTTTTTCCCAATGTTAAAAAATATATTTTCCTCAAGGATATCTTGATTTGCCATTATTATATATAATACATATAACCATTGTATATAAAATCAAATTAAATAATAAATAAAGAAAAGATTAAAATAATCTAATTGTTATTAGAGAATATTAGAGTTTGCGAAATATCAGATAGTAATGCAAATATCTACTGCTAACCAGAAGAATTTCTCAGGCAAAGTTACACTTTTTGTATGCAAGTGTTGAAGTCATATAAGACCACTAACATCATCTCCGTCAGCTAAAATAAACCCAAGGTGAATATTTTTAAATTGTGCTACTTTCATTAATGCTGCAGCTTTCCCTTTTATCACGTTAGGATATGTATTACTTATCTAATAATTTTTCTATTGATATAGTAATGCTATTTATAAAATTTTTAGTTAGATCGTAATCTTTACGGATATATTTAGCGATTTCAATTTGCATTGCGCTCACATTAGGTCGATTATAAAATTTTTGAGTGATATAACCTCCAGAATACGATAAATTGAAATCACTTAAAGCCAACCCATTATCTAATGTAAAAGATTTTGAAATTTCTTGTTCAAGTTGAGCGCATCCCCAATATTGACTGCAATCTTGAGCATTGATATTATTTGGAGCATGGAGTGTTTTACCAAATACGTGTCCAAAGATAATATCAGGATAATCATTTGTTGGTTTTGTAAAACCATGCAGATCAATTAATAAGCATTTTTTATGGATAGAGATACAATCTTGCACAAATTTTATTAATGTATCATGATATGAATTATGAATACTACGAGCCTCGTCTGATTCTTGATTAAATGCTGATTCAGATGCTGGGGGCCTGTTGAGATCTAGTTTACTTCGGTGGATTTTATTCAGTATGTAATAAATTGCCAGATCCTTTTCTTTTAAACTATTAATTAACCATTTTGCGATGATATAAGTATTCCTATCAGCAATTTGAGGCCCAACATACTTATTTAAAATTGATTTAGGTTTTTTATAACCTCCATGCGAGCAAGAAAGTACGATTGGAACCGTACCTGTCTCAGTTTCAAAATATTTTCTGAGAATCATTCAAGATAAAGAATTAAAATCACATTATAAGTTTTCTACTAATGTTGAAAAAAGCATTAAAATACGTTAATTTAATCACAAAATTATACGTAAATTATTAATGTCGCGAAATTGATAATATCAACGTGATAATAATGATGATTGTTCTTCGTAGACGGGTAACAAAAAATTTCATAACCTTTTTTAATTTAGATTATTTTTATTAATTACAAATTAGTAAAAATTTTACTAACTAGTATTACCATTTCGAGGTACGGGATATATGGCTATTGATGACTTAATTAATTTTATGAAACGAAAAGGTTTTAGGGATACGTTAGAAGTGTTGAGTCAGTTTAAGAACTTTAAAACAGACAAGCATACATTTTATAACGAGCTAAACAAGTTTAGCTATTATAATTCCTTCTTTCGTGTTAAGGACGACCTTATTGATAAAGGTTTAATTGAAATTGAGCATACCAACAAGAAGAAATACGTTAAGCTTACTGATAAAGGGTTAGATGTGTATAACAAGTTAGTCGAAATAGAAATGTTGATTAACGGAAAATAGAATTTTATTAATTCTTTTATTCTTTTGTTTGCTGATTTTAACGAGATATTACTTTTATTAGAATTTAAAGATGTAATAGGAACATGATTTTTAAAAAATTAGTTGTTGGTCAGTTAGCTACGAATTGTTATATTTTTGGTTCGGATATAACGAAGGAAGTTGTAATCATTGATCCAGGTGGCGACGATGATAAAATTATAAGTACAATCGAAGAATTAGATGCCAAGCCTATTGCTGTATTGCTGACGCATGGCCATTTTGATCATACTCTTAAAGTTGGAAAAATTCTACGTCATTATGGGATTCCGTTAATGTACAACAAGAAAGAAATGGAATCTGGGGTCTTTTCACATAAAGAAGCGAATAATTGGTTAAATGAAGGCGATCTCATTGAGGTGGGAGAAATCAAATTGCACGTCCTTGAAACTCCTGGTCATTCTCCGGGTTCACTCTGTTTTTATAGCGATGATGTACATGAATATGAAGACCAAAAGATTGATGGAATCCTTTTCTCAGGAGATTTAATTTTTAGACAGAGCATCGGTCGTTCGGATTTTGAAGGAGGAGATCAAAACTTGCTTTTTTCAAGTATAAAAAACAAAATCATGTATAACAAATCACTCACGGATAATTTCCTCATTTGTTCAGGGCACATGGGTCTAACTTCAATTGGATTCGAACGGAAAAATAACATGTTTAAAAATTATTTTCTATAATTACCAAATATTTGAATTATTTGATTCTAACAGTATTCTGACGTAAGAATTTTATCAACATTTTAAAGGATCAAAACTGTAAAATTCTAGATGATTTCAAATTCTGTTATATGTTAAAAGCAAAAAAGAGTAAATAAATTTATGAGCATTTATTTTTCTATTATTAAATAAGATGATAATTTTTTAAGTACTTAATATATTATAATAATAAAAATTAGTTTTTTATAAGAAAGGTGAACAGTAGTCCGTGATAAATGTTAATGAAGTCAAAGCTATCATACGCAGATTTGAAGAAAAAGAAGGAGTTCGGGGGGTTATCATTTGTGACTCAACAGGTCTTCCTATTAAATCGAATCTTCCAATAGAGCAAACTGAAGAAGTGTCTGCATATATCACTGCTCTCATAGGTAAATCAGAATCATGCGTAAAAGCTCTTCATGAGGGAGATCTTAATTTTATTCGCTTGGAGACTTCGAAGGGTGAAATAATGATTGCGCGGGAAGAAAAATTGATTCTGATCATCTTAAAATAATATAAACCACAAAAATTTTATTATTACTTCCCTCTTTTTATATATTTGATAAATTTAAATTTCTGCAATCTATGATATATTTAAAATGAATTCTTTACTATTTTTAGAAAGGATTTACAAAAATCAATCCAATAAAACACAGTGAATTACACATGGATAAAATAGTTCTTGAGCAGAAAATGTCTGAATTAATGGACTTGGTGCCCGAATGCGAGGGTTTAATCGCTAGCGATCTATCTGGCAATGTATTAGTAGGACAGACTATTACTGATATGGATCATAAATTACTTGCTAAACATTGCATAACAATAATGAATGGTTCAAATGCCTTAGGAGAAATTCTTGGGAAAGGAACATTAAAAACAACTACAATTGATTATGAGGACGGATTTGCAGTAATAAGTAGTTCAGACAAAGTCATAATAATTGCTTTGGCAGGATTAGATGGAAAGGCTTCATTAAGTCTTATTAAAAGAAATTTAATAGCAATTTCTAATATTTAATTTTTATTTCCTCTCTTTTTAAAATAAAGTGTTGAAATATTATAAAAAATAATTAAAAAAAAATTATTTATCGTCGTCTTTGAGACCTTTTTCTTCAAGAAGGGAGTCGAGATCGGTAGATTTCGGTTTTTCAGGTTCTGATTCTATCATTTTCTTCTTACTAATTTTCTTGTCTGCTTTTTCTTTACTTAAATCTTGTTCTTTCTCTGCTTCTAAAGTTTTGGTTGTTATTTCTGAAACACTGAGATATTTTCCTCTACGGGTTTTTTTCTTTAAAGGTTCTTCAATAGGGGTTTCAATATATTTCTTAGTCTTTTTGATATACAAAATTGTTACCAGTGCTAAAAGCCCAAATATTGTAAACATTATCAATATGAAATAATCCATGATGTAATCTAACAAGGATCTTTCAAACGTTGCAAATGATTCAGAAGCGTGAATAGCAACTACTTCTTTTGTTAAAAGATTCTGTACATCAGCTGAAACAGATACCGAAAATTGGGTTATTGAAGAAACATCAACTTCAATGATAATCGTTGTTTTATGCCCAGAAGAGAATTGATTGAGTAAAAAGGTATTTATCTCTATGATTTGATTTGGTAAATTTGGATTTACATCAATTGTAATATTCGCAATTTTGACATCATATGACCCTAAATTCTCTAAGCTTATGATAAAAGTAGCTTTTGTATTTCGATAAATTTGAATCTGGTCCCCTTGGAGTGAAATTGAAACATTAATAACATCCTGTAATAAATCCACGGATATATTGTATGGTACATTCAGGAGGTATTGATCCCCAGACCAGATAAGACGGAATAATAGCGTTTCTTCGTGGTTAAGGTCTAAAGTATCAATTTCAAATAATGTCGAACCATTAACATCTGTTAGTTGTGAAGTAATGTTAATCCATTCACCAGTATCATCATATTGACAAGTAACATTTTTATTTGCTAATTCGGTTCCAAACTCAGTAGTTAAGGTTGAACTTATATTCAGAATATTTCCTCGAATTGGGTTCTCTGGTGTTACAAGTACATTTCTGAATTCACTTTTCATGTATATATCAAATGAGGCATTAATTTGGCGATAACTACTCATGAAATTGTCATCATAAATATTTACAATAAATTTAGTTGAATCTGGAATGTAAGTACATTCATCTCTTTCAAAAGGCTTTAATATTGAAGCTCCTGTTATTTCTTGATCATATTTCAGAGCAATAATATATCCTTCGAATACATCTTCGGTGTCATTGACTAAAAGAGAATAATCGTTACTTTTATACGTTCCTACTAGAGTGTCACCAATGTATATATCGGTTATGGTTTCTGCACCACCTTTTCTCATTGGAGCATTTAGACCATACCACGTTCCATCTACTTCAAAATCGGGAATTTCAAGTTCTACAGTAAACACTTGACTATCTCCTCCAGAGGGGTCTCCTTTTAATTTCAGAGTTTCTACAGGCGAAGTTACTTCATCAATTATCCATTCCTCATTACATAAAGCTACTAATTTTACATTTATCTTTACGTCTAAATCGATTAATTCATCCAAATTTTGAAGAGTCATACTAAATTTAATCTTTTCAGCAGGATTCAGAATAGTTTCATTTTGTAGAAATGATTTGAGTAATATTGGGATTTTTTCACCGCTTATATCAAGATTATATTCTTGATCAATATCAGATTGATTTACTGCGTAAAAATTAGACAAATTCTGACCAGTGGTTTCATTAACAGTAGCAATTAAAATGGAGTAATTATCATAAACCTTATCTACAATTCCACTTAGAACGTTCTTTTCAAGACGAGGTTCAAAAAAGAAGTCTTGTAAGTAAACATTATAAGTATCTATGTATAAGGTTAACTTCTTACATCCAATCGCAGAACCATTTGACCAAAAAAATCCAAGATAATATTTACCAAGCAAAGGTACAGATGTATTGACGTCCAAAATAGTGACATTATCGAAATCATATATCAAAACTTTCCCTTCTTTTACACCCGAACTATCATCTCTTTGAGGAACGGGATATTTTGAGCTATTACTTGGGTAAAACAAAACAGCACTAGCCATTCCATTTGTTGGTGCATCGCCATTCGCACCTTGAATGTCCAATCGGGCAGTAATTGAATCACCATACATGAATCCATTTGTTTCCCATGCTATCCCCGAATAATCAATATAACTATGCATATCATAAATGGCATTTGGAGAGATAAGATCTAAGGTATAAAGTCCAGTAATAGCATTTGTTAGAGATACGTTTGTTTTATCATAATTCGTTAAATCTTCAAGGACTGATTCGGTATTATTATAAATATCTATTGAACTTGGATTAGTAAGGTTTGTTGCATCGAAATAATTAGGATAGACAAACCAAAATTCAAGAAAATCCCATTGATCAAAATTAACATGATTAGCATTAAAAGTATACTCAAATTTCCAATGGGGTATCGTATCATAACTTACGTTATAGGAAGTAGTTGCAGGATCTACCCAAAAAGCTTTAGCATTATATGTGACATCAAATTGAAATCCTTTAATTATGCTATTATTCCAATTTAAACCAATTTGGTAATCATGTTGGGGATTACTAGCAATATCGGGGTTAAAATTGCTATTCCATCTCCCTTTTCCCCATGTTAATGAGGAACTTGTAGCATATATGCCAGTACTGAAAACTTGATTCTCGATTGGAATATCTTGTATGTTCAATTTATCGTCTTCGGACATCATAAAATCTGAAGGCATGTAGCCCCTAGTTACGTTTAATTTAAATGAGCTGGCATCTAATGATTCTGAAGTATATGTTACATCCACGTATTTTCTCGCATTAATCCAAGAGGTACCATTATCAGAGCTCATTTTTAATTGATGTTCAAGGGTCGTATCAGGATCTCCAAAAGTCTCTCGAGGTAGAGTTACCAAGCTATAGACCAAATTTGAATTGTTTGATTTAATTACAATGAAGTAATTGTAAAGAATCATGTTTGCTGTATTGGGTAAGTTGAATCCAAAGTAAGTCAAGTTATCGCCGTGATACGATGCATAATCTAAAGTGAAGGAATCTATTTGTTCAGCATAGTCTGGTTTCATAGTATTTCTAAAAAGATTATTTTGAGTTCTTGAGACGGTAGTGTTGGCTTTATATAATGTGATATTTAATTCGGAAGATACTGCTTTAGTTAAATTTAAAGTTCTAATCCAAGCATAAAATCCATTTACAGTAGAATTTTCTCCTTTCAAGTCAAATTCGAGCGCTACTTGATTTTTATTCGTAATTGGAATATCAAAAGCATAAGTGGAAACTTCTCCAAGTTCAAAGATTGTAACATTATAAGCTTGTGTATCCCCTCTTGAAATATAAAATTGGACCTCATTTTTATTTGTTAAATCAATGTATTTGAGGTTTTCATTAATAATACGGTTTTCAATATCATGAATATTCAAATTGGCATTTAAAAATATTGAATGAGTAACATCTATCCATCCCGATCCAATACTATCCTTCATTTTAATGATCATGCTTGCATTCCTACTGGATTCAAGTCTGAGTGATAAAATGAATCCTAGGATCACGGATCTATTGAAATCTATGTTAATGTTGGGACTTGTGGATTGAAAACTCGTGTCTGAAAAATCTGCGGTCAAAGTTAAATTAATTATACCATTATCTCCGTCCAACCTCGTGTATGTTGAATCTAAATTATCATCTAATAAATCTAAATTTAAATTTGTGGAATTACTACCTTGGTTTAAAGTCAATTCGGAATATCCTGGATTTCTATTCATATCAAATTCTATGAAATTTGTTGCTTCTAAAGCACTATTATCCTCTAAAACATAATCAGTCGTAAAATTATTTTGAAATGTGAAGTTAAAATCTCCATATGATAAATAAGAATCAATTGAATTTGACATAGAGGGAATGTCGAAGTGCTTTTGATTATTAATTAAGGAAGAAGTATTTGTAACATAAATTCGAACATCTTGATTATCTCCCGATCCTGTAAGGTAATAATCACTCAAGTATGGATTGGAGCTTGGTGATAAGCTCATTATTTCATTATCATCAATAATTTGACCATTATCATTAATTTCAGCTAAGTTAACTCTATTAAATATTTGAGTATTTGTTAAAAAAATGGATATGACAAAAATACTCACGATAAAAATCTGTTTAATTTCTTTTTTTCGTCGATTCATAAAACACAACCGAATTATTCAATTTTTTAGTATTAAAATAATATAAAAATAAAAAAATTTCGCAATTTATTTTAAATTTATTAGATAGAATACAACATGACAAAATATTATAAACTATCAGTTCATTCATTAGACTTAAATAAATATTTCTTTGTTTTGCTATTATGATGATTGAGGAACGAATTATTAATGACATAAATACTAATAGAGAACAATACGTTGATTTCTTGCGTAAAATTGCTCAAGCAGAATCATACAATCCTCCCGGGAATGAATTAAGTGTCGGATTATTGATTGAAGAATATTTGAATGCTTTTGGCATTGAGAATCAATTATTTCCGTTTGATGATAATCGAGCAAATTTGATTGCATTTCTAAATAAAGATAATAAGGGTAAGATTCTGTTATTTAATGGTCATATGGATGTAGTACCACCTGGTGATGAATCAGAATGGACAAATAAACCTTTAAGCGCATTTTTAAAAAGAAAAAAGTACATGTATGGGAGAGGGACAGCAGATATGAAAGGGGGATTAGCTGCCATGGTAATAGCTTTGAAAATTTTAAAATCATTTGATATTGAGTTATCAGGAAATTTGATATTAAATGCAGTAGCAGACGAGGAAACTGGGGGCATACTTGGAACGAAATGGTGCCTTGAAAACGTTTTTCAATCAATTAAACCGACTTTTGCAATTATCGGTGAACCAACAGGATTAAATCCTCTCCCAAAAGCTATTCTACTTGGTGAAAAGGGTCATCTGTATGTTAAAGTTATTACTAAAGGGAAATCGTGCCATGCTTCCATGCCAACTATGGGAAAAAATGCTATTTATATGATGAGTGAATTAATTGAAAAATTAAAGAATCTGAACCGATATATTCCCGATTTTAAGCCACCCATTCCTTTAAAAAAATTAAATGAACTAGTAGCATCAGCTTTTCCAAGTACTGAAATTTATGAACGCATCCTGGGTGAGCAACCTCAATTAAGTAGCTTACTTCAATCATTGGTTCAGTTTAGTTATTCACTAACAA
Source organism: uncultured archaeon (assembly GCA_964493715.1). Classification (GTDB taxonomy): domain Archaea; phylum Asgardarchaeota; class Lokiarchaeia; order Sigyniarchaeales; family SOKP01; genus SOKP01. Next base: position 5,081 of record CAZBPC010000015.1, on the reverse strand, counting down.
TGATCAATGCCGGCATTAAAGGAAATGTTGTTCCTGATACATGTGAAGCTATTATTGACATCCGATTATTACCAGGCCAAGAGATTGAGTCAATTAAAGATGGTTTTAAGAATTTAATTGAAAAAGAGTTAGGATATAAAGTAAGGGATAATTTATCGGGAAATCCAGAAGAAATTTACATTTACCTAGGGATATCAGATGCATCAGAAGGATCTTATTGGAATGAATGGGAAGACTCTCAAGCTTTAGAAGAATTTCATGATATAGTGGAAAAGATTTATGAGAAAAAACCATTTTACCTCTTATTACCCGCTTCAGCCGATGCTCATTACCTCAGAAATGATGGTTATTGTCCTCAAACTATCTTGTTTGGTCCAGGAAGTGCTGGAACAGCTCATGCAGTCGATGAGTATATTGAAATTGAGGATTTTCTGAAAGCTGTTAAGGTTTATACTCTTTTTGCTTATAATTATCTAAAAAAATAAAATTAAAGATTAAAAAAATCAAAATAAAATGAAAATTTATTTAAGATCTTATTTTTTTTAATAGTTTAAATTTCAATTAATTATACTCAATCGACATTGCAGCACATTAAGACAGAGGATACCGTAATTCTTATCGATGTTTCACGATCAATGGTTCGAAAAGATTTTAAACCAAATCGATTAACATTGGCTTTAAATGCAGTTAATAATTTTATTCATACAAAATTTATAATTGATCCAAAAGATAGAATCGCGATACTTACCTTTGGGGATGCAATTAGGAAATTAAGTTCTTTAACTTATGAGGAAGATAAACTCATAAATTCTCTTAAAAAAGTTCAAATTAGTGGAAATGGTCAATTACATGACGGAATAGCTTTTGCATTGCAATTACTAGTAGAAGAGATGCGCAAAATAGGAGGAAAAACGTATCGAATTTTTATAATTTCCGATAGTAGATTAAAATTGGATAATAAACTTCAAAAATTAGTATCTATCGCAACGGGATTAGGGATTTTTATTGATACTTTTCAGTTGGGAACAGAAGAAATCAATGCAGATAACGTTTTTAAAAAAATTTCCAGAGAAACTGGAGGTGAATATGGCTTTTTTAATAATTCTAAAGCAATATTAAATGCTGGAAGGTCTTTTGCTTCAAAAAAGCCCAGTAGATCTACTACTGATTATTTTGCTCCTAATAAACAAGAAGAAATCGCACCATTGGTGAGTGATATAGCATTACCATTAAGAAGACCATCAATCTTAGATATTCGCCTAATGATGAATACAAACGGTTCGGGTCAAGAGAAGTGTCAAATATGTCATTCTATAAAAGCACCGATGACTAATGCTGATTTTTATTCTGAAGGCAGATATTGTCCTTCATGTGATCGTCCAATGCACATATCATGTGCTACAATGTGGGCTAAGAAAACGGAATATTCTGAAAGTGTTTTTAGGTGTCCATTTTGTTATTTCTTACTTGAACTTCCCGCATATGCAACTAAATTGATTAAAGAAAATTCTGAAGATGAGCCAAAAATCAAACTTTTATCACAAGATGATGCTAAATCCACACACATGATAAAAATAAATGAGGAAAATATTCTTGAGATAAACCTTTCTTGTAACTATTGTTATAGTATTTTTTTAGGTGATTATAATGTCTATCAATGCGAGAAGTGTAAGAGCTATTACCATGAACCTTGTTTAGAAAAGATGAATAATGAGATACATGCGTGTAGAAATTGCGGTGCAAAAATTACGTTTTCATAATTTTTTTATAATTATCACATATTTAAAACCATTCTAATTGAACTTCAAAACGACCAACTTTTTTTAGAAAGTTTTCATTTATTATTTAATGTATTAAAGGAGGTTTTGAACTTTTCAGATATGAAAAAAGCAAAATGGGTAATTACAAGTGCTTGGCCTTATGTGAACGCAATTCCTCATTTAGGGAATATGATAGGAAGCACATTATCAGCAGATGTATTTGCTAGGTTTTTAAGATTAAGAGGGGATGATGTTGTGTTTGTATCGGGATCTGATTCTCACGGTACCCCAGTTGCAATTGAGGCTAAAAAGCTTGGTGTATCCACGAAAGATTTGGCGTTTAAAAATCATAAAATTATAAAAGATCTATACAAAAAATGGAATTTATCATATGATAATTATACTATTACTCATAATCCAACTCATATTGAGTTTGTCCAGAAATTCTATCTTGATGTACAAAAAAATGGATATATCTTTGAAAAAGAAATTGAGTCTTTTTATTGCGAAAAAGATGAATTATTTCTTCCGGATAGATTTGTGGAAGGCATGTGTCCTCATTGTGCATTTGAAGATGCGAGAGGAGACCAATGTGATAACTGTCAGAAATTATTAACGCCCTTGGAATTAAAAAAACCAAGATGTGCGATTTGTGGTGATCCTCCATTAATTAAAACGACAAAGCATTGGTATTTCGATTTTCCAAAAATGCAGAATATGATAGCAGAATTTATTGATAATAATGAACTAATCCCTCAAAATGCTCGCCAAATGTGTTTAAATAGCATTTCAGAGGGAATTCCTGAACGTGCTATCACCAGAGATTTAGAATGGGGCATTCCTGCGAAATTTGAAGGAGCAGAAAATAAAACTATCTACGTTTGGTTTGAAGCTGTTTTAGGTTATGTAAGTGCTTTGTTGGAGTGGGCTAATAATATCATCAAAAAACCAGAAAAATTCGATTATTTTTGGAAAGATAAAAATACACGCACGGTGTTCTTCATTGGGAAAGATAATATTATATTTCATTTAATTATATTTCCGGGATTACTTATAGGTTATAACAAGGATAAAGCTGAAGAAGATAAATTTGTCTTGCCTTATAATGTATCTTCGACAGAATGGTTAATGTATGAGAATACTAAATTCTCTAAATCAAGAGGTGTAGGGATTTGGATTGATGATGCTTTAGAACTTGCTCCCGTGGATTATTGGCGTTTTTCACTACTATATAATCGACCCGAAACAAGTGATACATCATTTTTATGGATCGAATTTGATAATAATATTAAAGCCTTGAATGATAATATAGGAAACTTCATTCACAGAACCTTAACATTCATCGAAAAACAATTTAAGAGTGAAATTCCAGCTAGATCTAAGAATGATGAGATAGATGAAAAATTTTTAGACCTAATTGAACAGATGGGAACATCAACTGAAGAAAATATGATGAATTTTAAAATTAGGAAATCTATAAGAGATATTGTAAGTTTTGGAAAAGAATGTAATATATATTTAAATACTAAGGCACCTTGGCATTTAATTAAAGACGACAAAGTCAAAGCTGGTCATGTTTTCAATGTATGTGCTCAAGCAGTTCATGCTTTTGCAATATTATTAAATCCTTTCATTCCTGGCACAAGTATGCAAATTTTATCATATCTAAATATTGATTCAAATATAAAATGGCAAGATATTAAGAACAACGCAATTAAAGCAGGTCATAAAATAAAAAAGCCTGAACCATTGTTTCAAAAATTAGACATTAAAGAACTCCAAGAAAAGCTTAAAACTCTAAAAGAAAAAAAAGAAAAAGGTGGTCGTGAATTGGTTTCCTATGAAGATTTTAAGAAATTAGACATAAGGGTAGCATTAATAGAAGAAATTGAAAAAGTACCCAAAGTAGATAAACTTTACAAACTATTTATTGATTTGGGTGACGAAAAAAGAACATTAGTTGCTGGATTAGCAGAACATTACAAAATTGAAGAATTAAAAGGGAAAAAAATTGTGATATTAGCGAACTTAAAACCAAGGACATTACGAGGAATTGAAAGTCAAGGAATGCTTCTTGCTGCAGTTGATGGAGAAATTGTTTCAGTATTAACTCCAGATAAAAAAATTTCTCCTGGAGCAAAAATTGAATAATCTATAACTTGAGTGAAAATATCGGATTTAACCTTGCTATGATATTCCCAAGATCCAATTGGAGCGATTTCAAAATCACATCTCTTCCCCTATATTCAAATTGTAACTCTTTAACATTCCGAACAATTTTAAGTTTACTTGAATCTTCTCTTAATTCACAAACAAAATATCTTTGATCCTTATATTCTAATACTTTTTGTACACCTTTAATATCTGGGAAGGAATAACCTCCACCATGTGCTAAAATATTCGCGTGCTTTAATAGATCCATCAAACCAAATTTTTCCGCATTTTCCTTAAATTTAAAAGTTTTTATTACTTTTTCTGAAAGATTTGGTTTCCCTCGAAACAAATAACAAGCAATATCTGCTCTTAAAACCGTAGGAAAAATATCATTTTCAACAAGCTCGCAAGAAGTATCAGTGCAACAGCAACCTAAATACATGTTATTGAAATCTTTTAAGAATTGGTGAGGTTGATTACAAATAACATTAATATCATTTCCAAAAATCAATTTTGCGATCAGCTCTCTTTTGATACTTGAAAATTTTAATGCTTTCATATGAAATTTCAAGTATTCCTCTGCTTCGGAGTCAGTAAGTATATATTGCATTCCAAATGGTGTTGTTTCTTCAATTGCCGTTTGTTTAAGAATAGTGGATTGATCCACATACAAACCAATGCCATATAAATCATTTCGAAACTCAGGAGCAGAACCGTGTATTAAGAATACATAAGGTGGTAAATTAAGATCCGATAAATTTTTCAATTCAAAACAATTAATAAAATGATTACTTACTCCATAATCCCAATTGATAAGAATATTCTCGTGATATAATTCCATTGATTTAATTTTATCAATTTCTTTAATAATGTCAAAAGGATCAGGAAGTTGATTTAACCCACCTACTAAAATTCCGCAACAATTCGGTTTCATGTTTAAAAATATGAGTTTTTCTTTTCCATCTCCCCAGTTTATTCTTCCTCCATATCCCAAACCTGAGTTCCATCTGAAATTATTCCGCGAAATAGTTTCATCTGGGGAAGAAATAAAAGTTGCTTTGGGGTCAAACCCATATTTTTCTTGGATGACTTGCAGTTGGGCCAAACCATAATTCATGTTAGCTTTGCATAATCTGGATGCTCCATCATTTAGACCAGAAGAAAAAA
>CAZBPC010000014.1:0-57301 GCA_964493715.1 uncultured archaeon | reverse complement strand
CCATACATCCAAAATACGATCCAAAATCCTCTCTCATTCGAAACTTGGATTATAACGAAGCAATGCACATTGCTAATTTTGGCGCGAAAATTCTCCACCCTAAATGCTTGGAAGCAATTGAAAAGAAAAAAATACCCCTTGAGATACGAAATTTTCAAAAACCACTCGAAGAATTTAATTATACTCGAATTTCTGAAATGTCTGATAAAGGCCAGATTAAGGGGATCTCTTGTGAAGAGAATTCCTCATTAATAACTGTTTCTTCTGGAAGTTTGGTAGATGTTCCAGGGGTACTTGCAAAAATCTTTAAAGTAATGAGCAAGAACAACATAAGCGTATCTCTTGTTGCACAAAGTGCTTCAGAGGTTAGCACCGCTTTTATTGTGAAAAAAGAAGATTCCAAAAAAGCCCTGGATGCCTTAGAAAAAGCGGGATATTTCTCCGAATTTTTTAAAATTACCCACGAAATGGTCGCAATTCTAAATATCACCGGCACGAAAATATTAGAAAACAAGACTAAAGCATTGATTTTTACTGCTCTTGATGAAAAAAATATTCCCGTCATAGCGATGTCTCAAAGTACTAAAGAATTAAACCTATCATTAGTCATTCATAACGAAAACGTCAAAGATGCCATCCTTGTAGCCCATAAATACTTAAGTATAACTTAAGTATCATTAAGGGATCTGCGGGGTACGGTATAATGCCGCAAGGTGAGTTCTGAACCATCATGAACCACGGAATATAATGAACTAAAGGTTGAATTCTTTGATAATAGTATTTTGTTAAAAGGAAGGTTATTATTATTGAACAAATTACATAAAAAATAATTATTAACAACAAATTCAAGCAGAATCGTGCTTTTTCTTTCTTTCTATGTACAAAATCATTCATTCTTAATGGTTTTATGTAAGAAATCTGCTCTTTCTTTCAACACCGAAATCATATTAATACACTTTTTCTTGTTAAAATTGAAAGAACTCAACTTTAAAAAGCTATGATTATTATTTTTGGTAAAAGTAATCAAAGCTTCATAAGAAATGAATCGAATGAGTCGCTTCCAATGTAAATAGGGTAGTTTAATATATTTAATCTCAATCATATCAACATCTTTCCAAAATATAAAGAAATATGGCGTATTTTGAACCTTTACGGTGATATACTCATCTGAAATCCTTATCACGCTCTCTCTGAATAATGGTCGGAAATAAATATAAGTTAGATAGTAGACTTTATGGTTCCTAAACCTAAATATTAAAAAAAAGGCAATTATTTCAGATATAGCAAAAATAATTGTCCAAAATACATATTTGGTATAGAATAGAAAAAAAATATTACATGCTATTAAAAAAATAACAACTAAAGTCATTTCTATAATCCCAATTGTCCGATACTGTCCCTCTATCTCAATTTCATCCATTTTTTATCACTTATATAATTTAATTTACTTCTATCCAGCTTTGATATACTAAGAGTACTAAGAGTTTTCTAAATTTCAGTCATTGGATCAATAATTTTAGTCCTTGATTTCTCGAGCCATTTGATTTCATTATTGTCTAATGAAATATCTTTAGATTTGGTTATCTTTACCTTAGAAATTGTACATCTTTGAATCTCTATCATTGAACACTTCTTTACTGTTAAGGAATAAGTTATGGTAGTGTCTTTTAATGAACATTTCTTACACTTGACAAATCCTATAGATTTAATTTGTGAATGATCAAAGCTTATATTTTGACTTTTTTTAATATGTGCTGTTATTATTTTGGAATTTTGAAATATGACAAAATGATTTGAATTTTCTATTCTGAAAAATTTTGGTAGATGTGTTTCACCAGTTATAATAAAAGGCTCCAGTTCAGTTCCATGGCCACTACACTCTAATTTAATAATTTTTGGAACTGGCGAAAATGTTCCAAAACTCATCTCAGTTTCATAAGTCGTTACATACATGATTTCTCAAACATATTAATTACATACTTCAAAAATCTTATATTCTGGTTTATGGCTGAAATTCCTAAGAAGATAAACGCAATTTCAACAATCATCAATAAAAACCAAAACATGATATCGATCAGAGTGAACAGTTGAATTAGAAAATAGATAATAACCAAGTTTGCTGCTAATATAGCCGCTCCTAATCGAATTGGTTCTTTTTTCTTGAATTTATTCTTTATCTCTAGATGAAATTCATCTTGTCTTTCAATCATATTAATCATAGGTAATTAAGGCTCTATAATCTTAATAAGTGACTACCATGGAACACAGTAATTATTTCAACAAAATCATTCATAGTTCTGTAAATTATTCGATAATTTTGGAAAATTATATCTCTTACAGATGGAATGTTGACTTCAGGTACGATTCTACCTATATTTGGTAATTCCTTTAATTTCTGAACTGTATTATATATCATCTTAATAAATAAGTTTACATAACTTTTAGAGTCTCGAGCTATGTAATCATGTATCTCATTTAGGTCTTCTAAAGAACGTTCAGTCTATTCTATTTGAACCATTTTTCGATAACTTCTTTTGCTTTTTCATTTGAAACTTTTCTTCCTTCATCAGCATCTTTTAAACCACGGATAATCTTTTCTCTAGCATATAAGTGATACATGATATCCTCTAATGTGCTATCCTCAGGGAGCTCCTTTATCATATGTAAAATATTTTCTTTTTCCGTTGCCATAGTAAGTTCCTTTTATAAATTTTAAGGTTCTAAGATATATTAAACCATAGATACTTATTATTTTTTAGCAATTTGATCTAAAATACCCTATTCCCTAACCCACGTTTTCGCATTATTTCTTGAGATAGGCGAAAATTTCGATGCCGGTCATTGATACTAACAACGCAACGGCGTTATTAGGAATTATCCTAAAAACGTATTTTGTAAGAAAATTAGTAAAAATATTAAATTTTTGAAATAATTACTTCCGAATTCTTATTGAGTTCGAGAATCAATAATCCGGCGAGTTAATTCAGTAAAAGATTCATCGACGTGGATCCCTGTCTTCGCTGAGGTTTCAAGGTAAATGCTTCCTTCGCTTTCAGCGAATTTTCTAGCTTCTTCACGGTCAATAACCACGCCCACATCCTCGACTAAATCTGCTTTATTGCCGATCAAGACAAACGGAATGTTTTCTCCGGCGAATTGCCTGATTTCAGTCAACCACTTACGAGTTTCTATATATGTTTGTTCACGGGTTAAATCAAAAACTAGCAATGCCCCGGCAGCACCTTTATAAAAGGTAGATCGAATAAATTCAAATCTTTGCTGGCCTCCAATATCCCATATTGAGAGAGTCGCGATTTCTCCCGGTCTAAATTCTACATCCTTAGTTAATATATCAACGCCTACGGTCAATTTATAATTGGCTGCAAAACGATTTTTGATGAATCTTTGAACCAAACTTGTTTTACCGACTGCAGCTGCTCCAGTTAGCAGAATTTTGAGTTTAAAACTTGACATGGAGTATCTTTTCCTTGAATTATTTTGATATATATAAAAAATTTAACTTTGTATATAAGTTATTATCTTAATAGTTATTTAAGAATTTATTTAATTCTATTCTATTTTAAAGGATACAATGTATCAGATAAAAAATTAATATCTTTATTTCTTAAATATTTTTACCCTATTTTTCAAGATTATAAAAGAAAATTTTCGTTACATAAAAGAATCTATATTAAAATTCGATTTTCTTATAATCATTTTGTCAATATATTGTTATTTGGGATTATCATCGCTTCGGGATATATTTATATTCTTGTAGCGAAGGAAAATAATCAAGGTTGAAGTGAGGAAAATACATTGCTTTAGCAAATTCTTGTTGAAAATCTTTTTCCACAGCAATTTCGATGTATTCGATTTTTCTTAATAAATCTTGTGCTTTTTGTCGAAGATTCTTATTAATTAAGCAATGTTGAGCACCCATCCCAGCAGCATTGCCAATTTGAAATATTTTATTATCAGTAATATCTGGTATCATTCCTATAAATTTCGCATTCGCTTTATTAATGTAATTCCCAAACGCTCCCGCTAAGTATATTTGTTGAATTTCATGATGGAAGTTCCTTGTACGATCTAAGTAAGAAAGAATTAGTCGCATTCCAGAATAAAATGCGCCTTTTGCCATTTGTAATTCTCTAATATCGTGTTGAGAGATTGTAATATGTTTTCCCGTTGAAGTTTCATCCTTATCAGCTATAATGAATTCGACTGCTTTTCCAGTATTAATGATTCTATCATTTTCAATTAATTCTTTATTAAAATTTCCACTACGAGTAAGAACTCTTGCTTTTAATAATTCTGCTACAGCATCTATTAGTCCAGATCCACAAATACCAAGGGGCTTTTTTTGATTAATGGTTGAATAATCAACCGTTAAGTCTTTTGGGTCGATTTTTATTGTATCGATGGCTCCTGCAGCAGCGCGCATCCCATGTTGAATGTGAGCGCCTTCCAAAGCAGAACCTGCTGCACATGAAGCAGTTGCTAAAATATCCTTGTTTCCAATTACGATTTCTCCATTAGTTCCAATATCGATAGCTAGTGTTAGATCGGATTCATTTTCAATTTGAGAGGAAAGAATGACACCTATTGTGTCTGCTCCAACAAAACCAGCAATCAAGGGGAGGATGTGAACATTTCCTTCTGTAGAAATGGATAATCCTAAATTTTTAGCTTTTACATTCAAGTTTCGTTGTATCGCTGGAACATATGGACTTAACCCTATGAAAGTTGGATTAATACCTAAGAAGATGTGATGCATTACTGAATTACCAACTATTGAGATTTCATAAATATTAGAGGGTTCTATCCGCGCCTTTTTGCAAGTTTTGTTTATAATGGTGTTAAGTGCATTAATTACCGCGGTATTGAGTTGATTTAAACCATCTTCATTATCTCTGATATAAGTTATCCTTGTAATAACATCCTCACCATAAGCGGTTTGAGGATTTAGAAGTGAAGATACGGCATATATTTTACCATCATTTAGATTCATTAAATAACCTACAATCGTGGTTGTACCAATATCAAAAGCAATTCCAAAATTCTTTTCAGAAGTATTTCCAGGTTCACAATCAATAATATGTTTTTGATTTAAAATAGTGAAAGTAAGCTCATCTTCTTGAGTTCGAATCAGATCAGGAAGGTTTTTTAAAACGTTATAATCAATTACAATATCTTTACTTGGTTTTAATTGATCAAGGGGTAAAGATGATAATATTCTTTCAAAATCTGGAATTGGTTTGCTCAAAGATGGCTTGTCTGGATGTACTCGTAATTTTAATACGTTGGGAATTAATTGAATGCCTTTATCAACACCTGTTGTTAATATTTTGAAATCTTCTATTAACAAGTCGTCGGGTAAAAAAATTCGCACATGTAGAGCTTGGGGATCTGTCATTTGTTCAACCTTTCTCAAATCAAGTATAGCTTGACAAGCTAATCTCCATCCTTTCTTTACTTCATTTTTTGAAAGTTTTTCTAATTCTGGTTTAGTATAGTCATTAAAAAGATTCAATCCTTTTTGTATTAAGAGCTTGCATTTCCCACATGTACCTTTTCCCCCACAAAGGGAATTGACTCGAATGCCAGATTTGGTTAAAGCGTGATAAATTGTCTCATTATCGGAATAATAAATTCTTCGCGAAATTGGTTCAAAATCAATAACAATATTTTTATTATGAAATGTCATCGTTGAATTCCAGAATGTTATTTTTGAATAATCTAGTATTATTTTTATCTTTAGCAATGAGAAAGATTATATCCACGTTCTCTTAATCATTTTATTACTTATAATTCGGGCAATATAAAAAATTTAATTAAAGAATCGCGTGATTTATTGAAAATTTAGATTATTTTTTTAAAACCAACTTCTTTTTATTATAATATAATAGTCGGATGAGTTGAAATTCATATGGAAAAAAAAGAAAGTATTGCCCAAGAGGCTATAAGGTTTTTAGATACCGCTCAAATTGATGAAGAGAAAGGAGATTTAACCAAAGCTATTGAAAATTATTTAACTGCTGCTGAATTATTGAAAAAAAGTGGATATATTTCCCTTCGTATTAATGACATCTATGAACGAGTTGAGCGATTAAAAGAAAGCCTTAAAAATGAACGATTACTACAGCAAACTCAATTAAAATCCCAATTGGAGAGCTTCCAAGAGCAGGCTTTTTCGCTTATAGATGCTGCTAATAATTTTGAAAAAAATGGTCAATTTGATAATGCAATAGAGCAATATAATTCCGCTATAAATTTACTTTTTCAAGCAGGTTGGTCTGATACACAATTAGATAATTTAAGAAATAAACTTCATCAATTATCAGAAAAAATGAAGAATCAACAAGTTGAACCTGCTTATGAAATGTCACGACCTCAAATTGTGGGAGCATTTGGAAAGAAAAAGGATGATTCTAAAGCTGAGGAGCTCTTGAGATTTAAAGATGCAAAAGCGAAAGAAGAACAGATCCAAAATGATGCGTTTGCTTTTATTGATAATGCAAAATTCTACGAAAAAGATAGGAAATATGATGAAGCGATTTTAAATTACCAAAATGCTATAGAGCTACTAAATTCAATTGGTTGGCAAGAGCAAACCAATAATTTACAGATGATTCTCGAAAAATTAAAGCAAGATAAAGCAACTTTCGACGCGTATCAAAAGTCTAAATCTGCAAGAATTCAATCCGACGAAACCCTTATAGAAAAAAAAATGGAACAAGCATATGAGTTTTCCGCTAAAAAACTTGAAGTAGAAAAATTAAATGAAGAAAAAGTACAAACAGATGCTTTTACGCTAATTGATATCGGAAAAAGGATGGAAAGAGAAAAACAATATGATAAAGCAATTGAGAAATATCAGCAAGCTATTGATATATTTAAATCAATAGATTGGGATTCTTACATTCAACCCGTTAAGAATTTCATTAGAGATATTGAAGAAAGAAAGAAATTAGAAAAATCTAATGAAGTAATTAAAAAAAAAAGAGAATTAGAAATCGAAAAGATTCAAAAGACAATATTTTCTAAGGAAAGTGGAGTATTAGAGAAAACAAATAAGGAATTAGAAGAACGACGTTTGAAATACGAAGCTCAAAGAAGGCAAGAACAACATCAAGAGCAGGAATTCCTAAAAATTCTTGAAGATGCTGATGATACATTACAAAATAAAAGAGAATTTGATGCAGCTATTTTAAAATATCAACAAGCTTTAGATTTACTTGAAAAATTAGGGAAAGATTGGGAATCTTATAAGACTACCATTAAATCAACGATTGAAAATGTTAAGATTTTAAAGGAGCAACAATTAAAGAAAGAGTTTGAAGAACGTAAACGACTAGATGAGAAGGAAGAGAGTCATTTAATATTTCAACAACAAATTTCAAACTTATTAGAGCGAGAAAGAAATAGAATAAAAAAGCAAGAAATTGTAATATTGAGTAAAAATGAAGAGCTAAAAATCCGTGAAAAACGAAAAAAAGATGCGTTTGAAATATTAGAAAACGCACAAAAATACATTAGAGAAGGAGATTTGGACAATGCGATCCTTTCTTACACTAAAGCAATTAATATTTTTGCTGAAATTCATTGGATTGATGAAATACCTCTGATCGAAAATTCTATAAAAGAACTCGAACTGAGAAAAAGAGAAGAAATAAAACTTAAGCAAGAAGAAAGACAGAAATCTCTCATTCGTCTTCAAAAAGAACAAGAATTTCAAGAACAGATATCTAAACAATTGGAAATAGAGCGTATGAAGTTGAAACAACAAGATATCAAGATGAGAGAAAGGGCGAACGAATTAGAATATCGAGAAAAAAGAAAGGAAGAAGCATTTCAGCTCATGGATGAAGCACAAATTCAGTTAATGCAAGGAGATTTTGATTCTGCCAATAAAATTTATAATTCTATAGTAAATATTTTTGCAGATATTCAATGGTATGATGAAATCGAACTAATACAGAATTCAATTCTGGAAATAGAACAAAAAAAACGTAAGGTTCAAGAAAAGAAGGAAAAAGGACTAAGAGACAAACTAGAAAAAGAACAAAGTGAGAGAGCTTTTCAAACTCAATTAATCGCGCAAATGAGAATACAACAAGAAAATATGAAAAAACAAGAGATTACCCTTCGAGAACATGAAAAAGAATTGGAATATCGAGAAAAAAGGAAAAATGAAGCATTTTTATTGATAAGCAAAGCGCAAGATCTCATATCGTTGACAAATTATGATGAAGCTATAGAATTATATCATGAAGTTGCCAACATATTTGCTCAAATTCAGTGGAAAGAGGAGCTACCACTGATAGACCAAGCAATAAGAGATATAGGAAATAAAAAAGTTGAGAAAGAAGAATGGAAACGAAAAACACTTGAAGAGGGTATTAATCGAGAAACAGCATATAAACGATTTATAGATCAAGTCAAACGTCAGAGAGAGGTTGAAAAAATCAAAATTCAGAAAGAAGTAGAGCAATTAGAGAGAAAAAAAGTGCTTAGTGCGCAAAATCTTAAAAAACAAGAGAAGGCATTAAAATTGATAGAAACCGCAGATGAGTTGATAAAGCAAGAACAATACGAAGAAGCTATGTCCAATTACACCCTATCCATCAAAGATTTAGAAGAAATTGGATGGACGGGAGGTTATTTAAAATTATTAAAGGAAACGCTGGATTCGATTTACACCCGTAAAGTAGAGAAAGAACAAGAAAAAAATCGACAAGAAAAACTAATCCAAGAAGGTAAACTGGAGGAAGAAATCTTTAACAAAAAAATCAAGAGGCAAATGGAATGGGAACAAGAACGATTACAAAAAAAACAGATAGAAGTACAAAAGTTGGAAGATACAAAAGCTAGAATGGAATTACAACGAGTCAAAGCATTTAAATTACTTGATAATGCTGAAGTCTTATTGAATCAAGGGGATTATGTTCAATCAATTCAAACTTACAGACAGGCAGGATTAATCTTAAGTGAAATTGATTTTCCAACAGATGCGATAACAGCGATGATCCATAAAATCCAGGTGAAGAAAAGAGAAGACGAGCTGTTAAAGCAAAAAGAATTAGAGGATAAAGTAAGGCTAGAAAAAGAAAATAAAAAATTTCAGGAAAATATGCAAAAGCTGATGATTGAGGATGCAAAAAGGATAAAACTGAAGCAGATAAAGGTGAAACAAGAAGAGGAAAGAAAAACCTATATGGAACAGAAAAAGGAAGAAGCATTTACTATTTTAGAACAAGCTGAAAACCTTGTTAGTAGAGGAAATTATGATGAAGTTTTTGAAATGTATAGAAAAGCAGAATTAATTTTGAATGAAATACAATTCCCAACCGATTTAATAAAAGAGACGAGGATCACATTACAAGAAAAAAGATTCCAAGAAGATCTAAGTAAACAAAAAGGTATGGAACGCCAATTACAAAAAGAAAGAGAAGAGGCTTTATTCCAAAAGAAATTATCTATTCAAATGAGAGAAGAACGAGAAAGATTAAACCAAAAATTCTTGTTGCTAACAAAAAAGGAATCATTATCAAAAGAACATGAGGAACAACGAATCCTCGCATTTTCTCTTATAGATAAAGCACAAGATAAAGTAATTAAAGGAGATTTCGATGGAGGAATTGCTGATTATCAGAAAGTAGAATCTATTTTTAAAGTGATAGGATGGAAAGAAGAATTACCATTAATAATGCAATCAATTTCAGATTTAAAATTTCGAAAGAAGGAGCAAGAAATATCTAAACAGAAGTTAGAAGAAGCAAAAATCAAGCGAGAAAAGGAAAATAATGAGTTTCAAAAGAGTTTGCTCCTGCATTTGCAACAGGAAAAAAAGAAAGTAAGAGAAAAACAAATTGCTATCAGACAACATCAAGAAGAACTCCAATTTAGAGAACATCGTAAGGATCAAGCATTCAATTTAATGGATGATGCTAAAAAATTAGTTGATCAAGGAAAATTTGATGATGCAATTGATATATATCTTCAAGTTGAAGAGATTTTTGCAGAAATTCAATGGCTTGATGAATTAAACCTTATTAGAACTTCAATAATAGAAATCCAAATGAAAAAGAAAAATGCGTTTATGATTAAACAACAAGAATTACAGGAGAAAATAAAGAACGAAAGAGAAGAATATGAGTTTCAACGACAATTATCAAATCAAAATATTGCAGAGCAAGAGATACTCAAAAAGAGAGAAATAAAGATAAAAGAACGTAATGCGGAACTAAAGATTAAAGAAGCACAGAGAGAAGAGGCATTTAAACTATTAGATCAGGCTCAAGAACTCAGTTCTCAAAAGAAATATGATGAAGCTATCGAAATATATCATATCGTTGCGAATAAATTTGCCCGCATTGGATGGTTAGAAGAAGCTCCTTTCATTTATCAGGCAATCCAAGATGCAGAGAATAAGAATAAAGAATTAAAAATAATTAAGCAAAGAAAGTTCATTGAAACGGTTGAAAAAGAAAACGTAAATCAAGAATTCATTCAGAAGATTAAACTCCAACGTCAACAAGAAGATATAAAACTAAAAGAAGAGAGCGCAAAAATGAAACAACTCAAGCAAATGAAAGAAGAAGGTAAAGAAAAGGAAAAAATTGCGCTTAAATTAATCGATGATGCAGATAATCTATTAAAAAATGAGTTATTCGACGAAGCAATTGCAAAATATGTTGAAGCGATAAATATTTTTGTTGAAATTGGATGGAGTGAAAGCTATTTAACAATCTTGAAAGAATCAGTGCAATATACTAAACAGAAAAAACAAGAATTAGAAAATAGAAAAGAATTGGAAAGAGCTAAAACAATTAATGAAATACAAGAGCAAAAATTATTTGAAAAAGAATTAAAGGAACAAATGGAAAGAGAACAGGAGAGGTTGCGAGCAAAACAGTTTGAGATCAAAAAGAGAGAAGAATGGATCCAATTAATAAATGAACGCAAGGAGGAAGCCTTTAAAATCATAGATGAGGCTCAATATTTACTAGATAAAGGGCAGTATAAAAAATCAATAGAAAAGTATTATCAAGCAGAGTTAGTTCTAAGTGAAATAAGTTACCCTACTGATGTCATTAGAGAAACTGTTCAGCAAATCCAGATAAAGATGCAGGAGGATAATCTATTAAAACAACAGGAATTTGAACGATCTCTCAAGAAAGAAGAAGAGGAAATTGCTTTTCAATTAAAAATAGCAGAAAGTTTAAAACAAGAAAAAACAAAACTAAAAATGAAAACAGTCCAGTTAAAAGAACAAAAGGAACAAAGGAGATATATGGAGAATCGAAAGGAACAAGCTTTTAATTTACTAGATAATGCTGAAATTTTTATGAAAAATGGGAATTATGAGAAATCTATTGAATTTTACAGGAGTGCAGAACTCATTTTAAATGAATTAAGATTTCCCACAGAATCTATAACCCAAATGATTAAGAAGGTATCAGATATGCAAAAACAAAAAAGCATAGAGAAACAACAAGCTTTAGAGAGACAATTACAAAAGAAAAGAGAAGAAATATTATATCAACAAAAAATTACTGAGGATATGTCCAAGGAAAAGAAGCGACTCGAAAGTAAACATATTAAAGTGTTGGAAAAGACTCAATTAGCAGCGATTGCAGAAAAAAAGAAAGAAGAAGCTTTTAGTATCTTAGATGGAGCAAAAGAACTTATGCAAGAAAAAAAATACGATGATGCAATTAAAGCATATAGAAATGCAATGATAATTTTAAATGAAATACAGTTTCCCACAGAAGCCTTGAATGAAACTATAAATAAACTATTAGACATGAAAAAACAACAAGAACAAGATGAAGAATTTGAGTACCAAAAAAGAGTAGATTCTTTCCAAGAAAATCGGCGTTTTCAGTTACTACTTGAAGAAAGAAAAAGACAAGAACGAGAGCAAGCAACAGCTAGAAATTTAGCATTGAAAGAACGTGAAAGACTGGTACAAGAACAAATGACGAATAGAGAAGTAGCTTACTCTTTATTGGAAGAAGCGGGAAAATATTTAAAGAAGCAAGTTCCTGATTATGATAATGCTATTTCATTATATATCCAATCAAGAAATATTCTTGCAGAAAAAATTGGATGGGAACCTGAGATAAAGAACTTGAACAATTTAATTCGAGATCTTGAAATTGAGAAAACAGAATACTTTAAGAAGAAATGGCAAGAAGAACAACTAAATATTAAACGACAGCGTGAATATGAACGTTTCCAAGAAGAAGTGAGGAAGAGGAATCTAGAATATGAGATACAAAAAAAGGAGCAAGATAGAAAACTAAGAGATCAATATATTTCACGGAAAAAGGCGGACAAGCTCAAAGAGGAAGGGCTAGACTTGATTGATAAAGGAAGGGAAAAAGCTTTTAAAAATGATTTCATATCAGCATATGACGCATTTGAGCGAGCTATTAAAAAATTCAAGCAAATTGGCTGGCAAGATGAAATTTCATACATCCAAAAGGAAATTGAAAACATAAAATTAATGGAAAAAAGATTTAAAGAAGAAGAAATAAAAGCTCAAAAAATTCATGAGGTTTTACTGCAAAGAAAAAGGAGAGAAAAATTGTTAGCAGAGAAAAGAGAGAAAGAACTAAGTCAAACTGTTTCTGAAGTGAGTAATATTGCAGGCGAAATTACGAACATTTTAAAGATAAAGAAAAAAGAATTAAAATTACTAGAAGAACAGAAAAAGGAAAGAATTAAAAATGAAGCGATAGGATATAGAAAAAGTTTAACAGAAGTAATCAATCTTAAGAAAGATCTTATTGATGAAATCAATCAATCAGAAGAAAAAAGGAAATTAAAGGACGAAGAATTTCAAATTACCAAGGATAAAGAAAAAGCTGATGAAATTAAGAGGATGCTAAAAGAGGTTGGAAAGAAAAAGAAATGAAATAATGATTATTTCTATAGCTTATAATTCAATTATCATTTCTTTTAAGAGTGTCTTTTCTTATTTTCAGAACATAAACAATACCTACAACATTTATTATTGCAAGAACAATGAGAATTCCATTCCTGTATTCTATTACGAATTGCACGGTGAAATCTCCAGATTTTCGTTCTAGAGATTTTACAACTAAGAAATACTCGTGAGTTTCGCTCACAAAGGCACCCATTCTCTTTGTAGGTTCTAGTATCGATAATCCATTAATTGAATTTGATACTAAAACAGGTGAACCATATTTATCAGGATTAGAATCAAAGAGATACATCTCTGCCGATAGATCATCTAATTGATTTAATTCAAAGAAGTAATGATTAGGATGAAGTATTATAGGTTGACAGAAGACACTATAATTTTCATCTAGATTAATGTTGAATTGAACGTTGTTTGTCATGATAATTGGAGTATCTAACGCTTCTAATGCAGCATAACCTTGGGATATTCCCCATCCTTGTATGTTATCAGATATCGTTTGAGGATAGAGAGTACGATAAGAAGTAAGAGAGATTATATTTTTGATTTGTAATGCTGATAGATTGGGATCTTTTTCAATCATCAATGCAGCTAAACCAGCTACGAAAGGAGTTGAAGCTGATGTTCCCGTTGCATATACATAACTATTATTTGAGGAAGGATAAGCACCATACACTGAAACTGCCGGTGCACATACATCAGGTTTTATCACGCCCTCATAAGTAGGACCTCTACTACTATGTGAATACATTTCACCATAATAATTAACTCCACCTACCGCTAATACTGATTTAGCAGAAGCGGGAGCGTTAATTGTTGGTTGATTTGAAGCATCATTATCATTTCCCGCTGCAGCAACCACCAGAATATTTTCATCTACAAGTTGAGTAACAACACTATCTATTTGTTCCAAGCTATTTATATTATCAGGAGTAGATTTTACACCAAAACTCATACTAACGATTTTAATATCATAAATTTCTTTATTTTCAATCAACCAATCGACAGCTTTTTTAATAATAGGGGATGATGATATTATTTCAGATCCATCATCATAAAATAATTTCATTATAACGAACTCAACTCCAGGAGCAACTCCAGTATATGATGAACTGTTTCCTCCTAAGATTGATGCTGCCCACGTACCATGCCATTGAAGATCATATGGAGGGGAAGTCGTATTTTCTATAGATTCGTCATAAAATACCTTTATCCTTTCGTTCCAACTCTGAGAACCATCATAAGTAAATGTATCATGATATGGTTGTATTCCTGTATCTAATACTGCCACGGTCACACCTTTTCCCGTTAGATTGCCATCCCATACACTTGAAGATAAACCAATATAATCTTGAGCGTCAAATGCAAGATTTATTGCAGAATTTGAAGAATTGGGTATGGAATTCGATGAATATATAATGCATTTTTTGCCCTCTAAATGAACTAAAGGGATACTACAGAGTGGAATGAGAATAAATGTAAGAATTATTAGAACCTTTCTTTTCACCAAAATCACTACAAGAGCTTTTATTTAATTGAAAAATTATAATATTTTATATATTAATATAATAAAAAATCACGTTATTTAAAATGGTAGAAAATAAAGACGAGATTTTTAAATCTCGAATGTTCGCTCGACAGCAACTGATCGAAGGTTGGAGTCAAGAAACGTTATCTAACGCTACAATGATGATCGTTGGAGTAGGAGCACTTGGATGCGAAATTGCAAAAGATTTTGCCTTGATGGGGATAGGAAAAATCATATTAGTTGATTTAGATACCATTGAAATTTCAAATTTTTCTCGACAAATGCTATTTCGATCAGGAGATGAGGGAAGACCAAAAGCTGAAGTTGCTGCTGAAAGGATTAAAGAAATGAATCCTTATTTAAATGTTGATTTTTACTTTGAAAAGTTACAAAAATTGCCTTCTTCGGTATTTGAAGAATCGGATGTGATCGTGGCTGCTCTGGATAATTTTAATGCTCGCTTAGATCTAAACAAAATTTGTTTAAGATTGAAGAAACCTATGGTTGAAGGAGGCACCGTTGGTTTTGAAGGTCATGTACAGATTGTGATTCCCAAAGGTTCTGAAATCCAATACAGAAATAGAGATGCGGAAATTGATAAAATTGTTGATTCTAAACTCTGGGAGCTTAATGAGATGGAATTTCAATCTTATTATAATGGTTTAAGGGAGATAGAAGATCTGGAAGACCAAATTGAGAAAATTATGCAATCAAAAATAGATCCTGTCCGGGCAATGATTCGTAAGAAAGTAGAAGAAGATTTCGATCGAACCCACACAGAAGAAGTTTTAAACTTAACTCCTTGTTATCGTTGTTTAATTCCCATTCCACCTGCTGATGACAAATTAATCGCAGCTTGTACCTTGAAAGGATTACCAAGAAATAGAAATCATTGCGTAATTAAAGCAGAAGTCAATTTTGAGAAGAAATATGGTTTCAAACCAGATATGAATATGGATGATGATGTGGTAAAATTAAAAGAACTCGCCCAAGAAGAATTGGTTCAATTACGGGAAAGAGTTTTTAATGAAAACGTACCCCCAGAAAAACTAGAAACTATGACAATAGAAGAAATTAAAGAATGGAAAGAGAATATCAAGCAGACTTTTGGTCAAGATTTCAAATTTGAAGAGATGGAAAATATACTTGGCAATAAAATTGCAGCAGTGCAAACGGTAAGTTCTATAATTGCTAGTATTCAATCTCAAGAAGCTTTGAAACTCTTATTTAGGGTTCACGGTCGCGATATAGGAGAACCAATGGATCCTAGCTATATAAATTATAATGGAGTATATGGTCAATTTGACCAGTTGGATATAGTAAAACGGGATGACTGCTTAGCTTGTGGAAATATCGAAGGGGAAGAAAATGCTCAAATTGTCGTACCTTTCGATGCAGATGTAGGTTATATTTTTAAAGCAATGAGGATAATAGGTTATAATTTAGATCCTATTTTATGGATGATAACAAACCCAATGACAAAAGAAATATACTGGAATCCTTACATGGAATCCATGAAAGATCCAAATATCAAACTAACCACTTTAGAAATTAAAAGCAATGATGTTATCGCTCTTACTCCATTAGGACAAGCAAAAACTGATTCTGAAATTAAACGATATAATATTATAATCACTTACATGTGATTTTCCTTTTTTAACCTTTTTATAGTGTTTCATAGCTACAATCTTGAATAGTAGGTTGCTTAATATCCCACTTTATGAAAAGGTTTCATTTTGATTCTTCCACCATTTTTATTAATCTATCTATGAAAAAGAAATCTACTCCTGCTGCTTTTCCAGCTTCCATATCCTTATCCATATCACCAAAAAATATCATTTGTTCTGTACTAACGTTGAAATTCTCCTTGATCCTAAATATTCCCTCGGGGTCAGGTTTCCATTTTCTTACATCTTCTCGTCCAATTATAAACGCAACTTTATCAGAAATCCCCGCAATATCTAACGATTCCATTATGGTTCTTCGGGTATTCAGTGAAAATACAGTTAAAACAATATCAGATTCAACCTTGAATTTCTCTATATTTTTAATGAAATAAACTACTTCTTCAATAAGTTCCGTCTTTTTTATATTTTCAAGTTCATATTTTCGAATGATTTCAAAATTTTCTAATAATTCTAACTCATCTCCGTTCTTGACAACTTTACTGAGACAGGCAGAAATACTTTTAAATTCACAATTTTCCTCATGTCGCTTAGAATATCTCTGTGAAAGTAACTCTTTTAGCGCGTGCCATGGGGCAAATAATTTCACGATAGTACCATCCAAATCAAAGATTATTACTTTTTTGCCCCTAAATAAATTATTTGTCATAAATACCAAAGCATATAATTAATGAATTAAAATAAAGGGTATTGTTTAAAACGAGAAGTTGAATAAATCATTGTTAATTTATGCAATCTCTGAATTAAAAAATCGACTTATCTTTTAAAATAATAAGGAAGATAGCACCTCGAAATTAAAAAAAAAGATGCCAAAACATCTATTATTTTTCACGCATACTTTTTTATGTACTCCTTTTCACTTTATTTATGATGGATGGAAAAAAGACGTTTTATGAAATTCTTGAAATTGAAAAAGATGCTTCTGAGCAACAAATCAAGTTAGCTTATCATAGATTAGCTAAAAGATATCATCCTGATCTCAATAAAGACGATCCGAAAGCTAAAGAAAAATTCATTGCGATTAAAAATGCTTATGACACTCTAATTGACCCGCGAAAAAGAAAGTTTTATGATCAAATGGGGTATAACCCTAAAAATGTAGATTTTAGCGATATATTTAGAAGCTATGATAATAGAGGCGTAAGGGATATTTTTAGAGAAATATTTGGTAGTCGAAGATCATACTATAATAAACCTCCTCCTGAGGGTATGTATATCTAATAATTCTCAACTAATTAGTAGTTCAATAATTAAGAAAGATTGGGTTTAAAACTTTTATTTAAAAATTATTCCCTCTAAAGGAGTCAATTTAATATTTCCATTAAACACTTCAGTATCTAAAGCTTTTCTGTTCGATAATGTTGAGAATAAAAGTTCTGGTTTTTCTATAGAAGTTTGCATTAACAATTCTTTCTTCGTAAAATTTAGATATATAAAGATTTTTTGAGCTTTATGGGTTCTAGTATAAGAAATATAATTCTTCTTCATTTTCCCATATTCAATAAACTGCAATTCACCTTCTTGCAACGCTATATTTTCTTTTCTAACTCTTAATAGTTTTTTATAGCAGTTTAACAATGAGTCAAGATTTTTTTGTTCTTTTTCCACATTTATTTTCTCGTAAGTATCTGAAACTTTTAACCAAGGTTCGATTTCGCTATTAGATGAGAATCCTGCATTTTTCTCATTATTCCATTGCATTGGAGTTCTACAGCGATCTCGAGTTAGAGAAAATCCGATTAACCTACTTAATTGCGGCATAGGAAACCATGAAAATTTACGTCCAATTGGGTCCTCACTTGTTTTTAACTTGAACCTAACATTAGACATCCCAATCTCTTCCCCATAATAAATAAATGGAACGCCTCTTAAGGTTAATTGCATAGTTGCAAGAATTTTTGCTTTATCAAAATTATTTTTCAAAAGAGACATGTAACGATCTACATCATGGTTTCCATAAACATAAGTAGGAGTAAATGGAAATGGCAATGCTGTTTCAATCCTTGAAATTAAGCTCATGTATCTTTTAGGGTCAAACGGTGTGGGAGAAAACTCGAATAAAAAACACATGTGCAATCCATTATTATTAGTACCATAATACTTTTTAACCTCCTCAATGGAACCAGCAACCTCACCTACAAGAAATCTTTCAGGTTCATATTCGTCCATTACTTCTCTTAATTCCAGGGCAAAGTCAAAGGTTTCAGGTTGGTTTAAATCGTATTTGTGCTTATGAAAAAACGTATCCACTTTTTTTTCTGAAGGAATGATTGTCCAGCTAAATGTATCATTTGTTAATTGTTCATCTTCATAAATAGCATGAAGAATGTCTAATCGAAATCCGTCAACTCCTTTATCTAACCAAAAACGCATTGTATTAAACATTTCCTCCTTTACTTCAGGATTACGATAATTTAAGTCAATCATGCTCGGCAAAAAGTGGAAATAAACCCATTGATCAGTGTTTTCGTAATATAACCAAGCACGACCTCCAGTCATCGCAATCCAATTGTTTGGTGGCTTTTTACCACCAGATTTTTTGCCATCACGCCATATATACCAATCACGCTTTGGATTGTCCCTACTTGAAGCAGATTCAACGAACCAGGGATGATCAATTGATGTATGATTAAGAACAAAATCCAAAACCATTCTCATATTTCTCTCGTGCATTTCCTTTAGGAGTTGATTAAAATCTTTTAATGTCCCATATTCCGATGCGATATTACGAAAATCTCTAATGTCATAACCGTGATCTTGTTGAGGGGAATCAAAAAATGGGCTAAACCATATTGTTTCTACACCTAACGCTTCTAAATAATCTAATTTTGAAATTATCCCTTGTAAATCTCCAATACCATTACCAGTACTATCTTTAAATGATCGAGGGTAGATTTGATAGACTGTAGTTTTTTGCCACCATTTATAATTCCATTCAGGCATATTCAAAATCATGTTGTAGAATCATTTATATTTATTTTAATTTGATTGTTCCAAATTGTTTTTTACAACATTAAAGTAAAAGTATAATTTTCTTTATTATAAATTCTTAAAATATGGAATCAAAAACAAACAAATATTTTGTTGGAAAATTACTAAGAAAAGAGGTATTTATATATTCACTCGGATATCTTCCCAATACTTTCCTTGCGGGAATTTTCATATTAATATACGTTAATTTCTTTTGAAATTATTTAAGTTTAATTGACCCATTATTTATCATTGGGATGGTAATCTACACTACGATTTTTACCCTAAACGATCCACTAACAGGGCATATGAGTGATAAAACTAATATTGATAAATGGGGTAGTAGAAGATTAATTTATTTAAAATATTATGATTTTAACCAAATTTCTTTTAGTTTATAGATCTATTTCGTATTTTTATTATTATATTAAAAAGATTTATTAAAATGTTTGTGCTATCCTTTTAACTTCATGGAATATGTAAAAGTCAATAAGAAGAGAATCAGTTTTAATGGAGAAGTGCTTAACTTACAAAGTTATAAAATAAAAAATTTGGATGACATCAAAAAGCTTCAGAAGCATTACAAATTAAGAGAATTATACTTGGAAAAAAACCAGATAGAAATTATTGAGGGATTGAAGTCGCTTTTAAACTTGGAGAGACTTCATTTAGAGGCAAATAAAATAATTGAAATTAAAGGTTTAAAATTCTTGGCAAAACTAGAGGAATTAGTACTGAGTGGAAATCAGATTGAAAAAATTCAAGGGTTAGAAAACCTCAGAAATTTAAAGAGTCTTAACTTATCTTACAATAATATTGGTTTAATTGAAGGATTACAAAATCTAGTAAACCTTGAGAGATTAAACTTAAACAATAATCAAATTACAAAAATAGAGGGATTAGAAAATCTCAAGAACCTGAAATATTTATACCTCTCGAAAAATAATATTAAAGAAATCTCCAATTTGGAACATTTAGATAGATTATTATTTATTGATTTATCTGGCAATCATATTTCTAATTTTGAATCTTTATCCAAATTTGAAGGTTTAGAAGCAGTGCTATGATCCCCTTATAATTCATTTTAAAAAGATTTAAAATCTAATGTGATCCTATCTCAATTAAATACTTTAGAGATTTAATTTAAGATATCATGACTGATATTAAGAAATGGGAAGATAATGGAAATTGGGTAGAAGTTGATTTAGATCTATGCGTGGGTGCAGAAGAGTGCATTAACGTGTGTCCTGCAGACGTCTATGATCTCGTCGACGGAAAAGTAATAGCAGAAAATATTGGGGAGTGCACTCAATGCATGGCTTGTGAAGGAGTCTGCCCAACTAGTGCAATATTACGGCATTCTGCGTGGGAGTAACACAAAAATGGTGTAATTACAGTTAAAATTCAATTAAACCTTTCAAATTCTCTGGTGATAATTTTTTACCATCAGATATTATCAATCTAGCTTCATCTACTTTTTCCCAAACGTTCCAGAGCAAGATTCCTTTTACTTTATCGTCTTGTAAATAATATACTATCCCTTCTTCAAAAGGTGTTTTCCATACTTCGGTAGTCTTCAATTTTGAATTTAACATCCCAACAGCTTCATAACCATAATCAAATAGATCAGAATAGAAATATGATAACTGGTCGTAAACATTTTCTTCTCCTACCATATTTTGACCTGCAGCATACCCCATATTAATTGCATTATCTTCATGTTCTACACGTACGTAAGAATCAAGTGCAGAGACATAATACCGAACGACGTCTCCAGCAGCAAAAATATCATCATCGCTGGTTTGGAGATGCTGATTTACTACGATTCCGTCATCGACTTTTAAATTAGTGCCCTTTACCACATCTAAATTTGGATTAATACCTAAACCTGCAACTATTGCATCAAATTCGAGCTTCTTTCCACTTTTAGTTTCAATCAGGTATGTTTTTTTTTGCTTAGTTATGCGTGTTACTAACTCTCCTGAAAGGACATTAATTCCTTTTTCTTGGTAATATTCATTAAGGAACTTACTCAACTTCTCAGGAAATATAAGACCACCGATTCCATATTCAGGGAAGATCATTGAAACACTTGCATTAGATTTATATAATTTAATTCCAGCAGCGATTTCCGATCCTATAAAACCACCCCCAATCACTCCAAAACTGCTCTTCTCATCCACAATTTTGCGTAATTTTTTAAAATCCGAAAGGGTTCGGTAGTACATGATTCCCGGTTCTTTAACATTTGGAATTTCTTTAGGCGTCCCTCCAGTTGAGATTAGTAGTTTTTTGTAAGAAAATTTATCTCCAGTATCATCGTACACTATCTTTTGAGTAGGATCGATTTTGGTTACAATTTTACCCGAGTGGAATTCGATGTTAACTTCAGAAGTGTTCAAATCAATATCCTCAACCTTTTCCTCTCCTTTCCAAAGATCTTTCGTTAATGGAGGACGAGCATAAGGTGGATTCTCTTCCTTTCCAATAATCCCAATAGTTCCTTCAGAATCAACTTCACGAATCCCTCGAGCTGCAGAATCAGCAGCCATCCCACCTCCAATAATTAAATAATCATAATCATAAGTTTTAATGTTAATAATCAACTCCTTTTTGTTAAAATATGTATATTCATTTTATTAAGTCTATTATACATTATTATCATAATCACATTTATTTACCTATAGGTTATGAAATATATACCATAATTCACCATGACCTTATATTTTAAGTATTAACAATCTTTTTAATAGGAGTTATAAAATAATAAATTAACTGAAAATAAAGAAAACTGCTATTTATTTGTTCAAATAAGTAAAAATAGATGAAATATAATAAAGGTTAATTAAATCGTTACAAAGAATTGCATCCTTAATGCGTAAAAAAATCGAAGTTTTAAATTTCGTAAATTATCTTATTTTATCGTTCTTTCTATAAAAAATAATATTAATCTTAAAATAGGTATTTCAACTTAATGTTTGTAAAGATGGATTCTTTTACTCATTTTTTGGTAGGATTTTTAATTAGTGCCTTTACACTCAATGGTTTTGGATTCGCCATGGTGCTGTATATGGGCATTATGGCTATAACTCCTGATTTTGATGTCATTTTTGAGTCGTTGAGTTTCATACGTAGAAATAAAAATTTAGGGCATAAAGGAATATCACACTCTTTTGTGTTTGCGGTCGCTCTAACAGCAATTACAGGCGCTATATTCTCACTTTTCACAAAAATACCATTTTTATACGTTTGGCCATTAGGTTTTTTATTTTATAGTTTGCATATTACCTTGGACTTCTTAGCAGCATCGAAAACTCCTATATTTTATCCAATATCGAAAAAAAGATATCGCTTTTTCATCGATCGGGCAATAAACTTTTACATGTTATTAATCTCCGTTGGTATTACGTTATCATACGTGATACTATTTTTCGTTGTTCCTGCATTCAATCTAGTTGTATTTTCATATTTTGTTTCTGGATTTTACATAGTTTACTTTTCATGGCGTATAATTATGAAAGTTTATTTTAATGTTAAATTGCCCTCATCTGATCGTTTCATTCCCGGGATTACTCCCTTTAGTTATTATATCTATTCCACTAACACGATGAACGAGGAGATGCACTTCAAACTCGTCAAAAAAAATATTTTTACATCTAATTCCAGTACTCTATTAGATTCAAAACTCAAATTGAATTCAATTCAAGCAAGCTTTTATGAAAAGTCATTATTTTTAGCTGATGAATATTCTTTTTTTTCCAAATGGGAAGACAGAATTCCATTTATCACAGAATATGATAATACGGTAAGTGTCACAATTTTACTAGCAGAAAGTTACTTTAGAAATTCAGGGTATGGACTAAAGTTCAACTTTAACAAAACAACAAGTGAAATTATTGATAAATCTGAAGGTTTTAATTTACATGTCAAAAATAATACAAAATAATAAAATGAAATTTCTTCATTAATTTGATGAGATTTGAGTCCTCTTCTTATTGAACCAAATCGTATCCTTATTCCGTATTGATTTGCTATACAAATAACCCAGAAGAAAAGTCAGCAATTTTAGTGATAGCATCTTTCGCTTCAGGCAGTTCATCAAATAAACTTTGAAACACGTGCGGCATCTCATCCCAGGATTGTAATATAGCTCTTGTTCCTGCTTTCTTAGCTTTTTCAGCAAATCGAGTTGAATCACTATAAAGCATTTCGCTTGAGCTAACTTGTAACAATATTGGAGGTAAATTCTTTAAATTTGCAAGTAATGGTGAAATGTAGGGATTTTTAGGGTTTTCATCTCCAAGATAAGCAGCATACCACCAAAAAAAGCCCACATCTGCTAACGAAGTATCTGTTTCAGCATTTTTAAAGTATGATTCATCAGAAAATGTAAAATCAGTAGCAGGAGCTAGGCAAATTGCTCCTGCTGGTAAATCAATTCCTTTGTCTCTTAGTTTTAATAAAGTAGCAAGAGTTAGATTTCCACCAGCAGAGTCTCCCCCTATTACTATATCAGTGTTATTATATCCATTTGATAATAACCACTTGTATGCATTTACACAGTCATCTAATGGCATGGGAAATGGATACTCTGGGGAAAGACGATAATCAATGCTAAGAATTTTCAGTCTTGTGGCTGTAGCTATAGCAGAGGTTAGCTTTCGGCAAGTTAAGGGAGAACCAAATATCCAGCCTCCCCCATGTATGTATAAAATTACCCGATCTTTAATCAGATCTGGAGGAATAATCCATTCAGCTGAAAAATTATTTATATTTTCGGATTTGATTTCAATTTCCTTCGGAATAGGGGATTCCTCTAACTCCTCGGCTGATGAATGTTCTATAGCGTAGCGTAGTAAGTTTTTTACATAATTCCTTTCTTCAGTAGTTAGCTTATAATTAAGTTCCATCATATTAACTCGCTTTTTAAAGAAAAGCTCATTTAGATCCAAAACTTTCTTATAGATTTTGGGAAAGTTAAATTGCTTATTTTCTTCGAACCCAGCAAATTGAAGCAAAAATTTCATTATCACTTTAAAATTATCGTCGTTGAGCTTCAAGATGTCCGGTCGAATTTTTTCTCGAACTAAAATTGTCATTATTTTCACATATGATTATTGGTATTCAAATGACAATGATTTATAATCATATTTTAAAATTTAATGGTTTGAATGCATATATGAGTGCCACATAAATAAAGTTAGCGAGTAATTGCAATACCTATAAGGTATTTGCTTAAAAGAATCAAAATTTTCGATAATGACTCTTTAAACAAAAGCAATGGAATTGAAAGAAAGTTGGAGTGATACAAGCATAGAAGATTCAAATATCCCTAAAGAATAATTAAATGTAGAAAAAAATAAATTAATCCATTGTGTATTTCTTTGCCCAACTCTCGGCTTTGGATTCAAATTTCTTCAAGACTCTATAGTATTGTTCTCCAGCTTCATAATTTAACGGATCACCAAGGTTAAAGAATGGAAATTCTATGAAAAGTCGAAAAAGGGCAATAACATTTTTCCATTAATTTTAATAAAATGATTATTACATTAGATGTAAGGTAAATAAATTCTAGGTGGACATTATAGCAAATTTTTGTTCAAATTGTGGTGCTGCAGTTCAACCTGAATGGAAGGTTTGCCCTTATTGCGCATTTCGCTTTCATGCTCTTGCTTTTTCTGAATTTGAGCCGTTTAAAGAAACAGGTCAGATGGCTGAGCCTGTTTCTGATAAAAAAATAATACTTCAACCACACTATCCTTCTAGACTTGAATTGATAGAGAAAAAGAGAATAAGTAAAGCACAAAAAAAAGCGATAATTATCATCTTAGTTATTGCTATATCTGGGACGATAACTGGGATATCAATCTATTTTGGATTCAACATGGTTAGGACTATCAATTATTATGTCAATAACGGGTTAACCTCACGTTCCTATACCTATACTCTTCCACGAGCAGAATATGATTCTATAACAAGGTCTAGCCATCCCAGTCATTCCTATTACGATGTAGGTTTAGTGGTTGAAATATTAGAGTCATATTGTACTCCTAATTCTGATGAATTGCAGAAAATTGGAGCAGAGGTTATCTCAAAGTGTATCGATCAACAAGATGATGAAGAAATTGTAAATGCCCTCTTGAGTTTCACTCAAGGAATCACTTATAAATCTGAATCAGAGGATCGAGCTCAATATCCCTTGGAAACTATTTTTAACAAAGGGGATTGCGAGGACTTATGCATTTTTTTCGGTTCATTAGTCGAAGCAACCGGATATAGTGCGATTCTCCTCTGCGTGGAAGTATGGGACCATGAAGAATTTGAATGGTTGGGGCATGTAATGGTGGGAGTGTATTTATCATTTATTCCAAGTGAGCATGATGGAACATCTAGTTGGTATTACGATATTGGGGGTTATGAATATTGGTTATGCGAGACAACCTATCAAGGATGGATGGTAGGGGAATTATCAGTCCAAGACTCAAGTGACATCAATGTCCTTTCATACGCATTCGTAGATTAATTTCAATCTCTTTAATCCTTTTCTTTTTTAATTTTTTATGTCCAATTATTATTTACCTAAGGAGAGAATTAATTCAAGGTAATGAATAATTGTTCTTGAAGTCCTAATTTTACCGGGACAGGAAATTCCCTATATCACAAGAAAACTTAGTATGCATTTCCAGTAAAGGTGAAGTTATACCAATTTCAAAAATTTGGAAACACGTTAACCCCGAAACTTCCAGCGATATAGTTGGTTTGATCTCTCCCTTATATTAAGGGAGAAAAAAATAGAGATAAGGAGTTATAATCATTTTTTTCGATACAAATATCGATCATATTTCACGAATTCTATCTTCTTCGAATCGGAATCCCTTAGAAATTTGATTCCTTGTCTAATTTCAGGCAAGATGCTACAAATTGTGAACTCCAACCGACTTAAATCTTTCACCATCAAGGGAAAACTCATTGATCCATCATCTATCTCGATATCTGCATACAGAATTGTTCCTTTGAGAGATACCTTTAAATCATAGATATTATGAGAGGATTTATAATTACCGCTAATTTCTTCAATAATTCTTTCCATCTCTAATTCTTTAACGTGCGACATGGGATCTATATTTAGTAAAATTGATAATGCTGCTCGCATTATAACAGAACTGTTCCCAGAACAAGAATTTTGCCCCACAATCACTCCAATTTTGAGATCTGGAATTAAGCCAAAATAAGCGCAACTCGTACCAACTCCTCCACCATGAAATAAGAAAGTGTGAGGAAAATAATTATCCTCTGTTACCCATCCTAAACAGTACTTTGGGTCTTTTCCGAA
Organism: uncultured archaeon; assembly: GCA_964493715.1. Classification (GTDB taxonomy): domain Archaea; phylum Asgardarchaeota; class Lokiarchaeia; order Sigyniarchaeales; family SOKP01; genus SOKP01. The sequence goes on along the minus strand of CAZBPC010000014.1, from coordinate 30,833 downwards.
TCCATAAGCACTATTAATCATCGGAGTCCACATTATATCAATAGATTGGGGAGCAAGTAATTGATTATCATGAAAATTGCCCTTTTGAAGGAACATTTGAGCATAATTCATCATCTCTTCCATCGAAACATATAACCCTCCTGGAGCATCAAGAAATTTATAAAGAGGAACGTCATTTTTTTTTGGCACCATTACATCGTTTTCTTTATGAGGAAGATATCCAGTCATTCTGTCATCATCCTCCTCAAATTCTTCTTTTGAAAACACCGCACGTTCCATTCCTAATGGTTTGAGAAACTCATTGCGGATGTAATCAGAGTAGGAAATTCCAGAAATTTGCTCAATTATGAACCCTAAACACGTGAACATGTCATTATTGTAGTAAAATTGCTCTCCAGTTTTAAATATGATAAAATCCTCGGGTTCTCCAAGATGTGCTTCAAAATCTTCTCTAGTCGTAGTGGGATATATCTTGCGATAGTCACCAAACGTATAAAACATTGAAAACAATCCCGTATCCGCCGCGGGCACTCCTGTTGAATGCGATAGCATGTGTTTTATTTTTATATCTGGATGCGTGCTAAATGGTGCGAAATTGAGATACTTGGAACCAGAATCCTCAAGTGAAATTTTTCCTTGTTCTACCAGTTTCATAATCGCACACGCAGTAAATGATTTAGTGATACTTCCAATACCTATGAGGGTTTGAGGTGTCATTGGAAGGAATCTTTCCAAATCACGGGCACCAAATCCTTTCGAATATATAATTCGATTTTCTTGGAAAATGCTAATTGCTAATCCAGGGATTTTACCTTTTCGCATGTACTTGCGAATAATCTTCTCTAAAAGGTCAAATTTATTTGACATACTAAATCACTTTAAAAAAATCAATAATTAATCTAAATCTAATATCACATAAAATACAATCTAGATAAAATAAAATTAGGAAAAAAAATTAATCCATCGCGTACTTCTTCGTCCAGGCTTCGGCCTTGGCTTCAAATTTCTTGAGAGCTCTAAAATATTGTTCTCCCGCCTCATGATTTAAAGGATCGCCTGGGTTGAAGAACGGAGGTTCCATGTGCATCATTCCCTTGAGGGCTTCTATAATGTTTGTTAAAGTCTTACTGGGTGTCCACCCGCTTGCTCCTGTTGAAGCATCTACTTTTCCTACGAGATCTGGATTGATCAAATCTAAACAGATGTTTAATTTCCCCGGAGGGATTGAGCTATCGATATTTGGATGCCACATAAGCGTGACTGCATATGCATAGGGTGGAGTGAATGGATAATTCTCTGGAAACTTAATTTCAAAAACGAATTTTCCTTTCGCGTATGGGTTTCCCTCCTTCCCGATGATGGTAAGTCGTAAATGGTCAATGCTTCGTCCCCATGGCTCAATGATAATATTTTTATCATCTTTAAACGCTTCTAGAGCTTCACTATAATCAGTTTCTTCTCTCAATTACTTTCACTTTATTGGAATTTGATAAATTAATATATAAGAATATGTAATTTTTGTTAATTATTTAGTTTAAGTTTTTGTTAAAAAACATTGTGACAAATATGATTTTTATGCTGAGTTGTATAATAGGAAAAAAGTAACAAGATTGAAAAATTTTTGTTTTAGGAATTATAAATTTCAAAATAAGTGTTTATATAAAATTCTATTTCAGGGATATGTTAATATGTATGGGACATTCACGAGAATTATTTGATAATCTTGATTTAAAACAAGATACTGAATAAATTCTTTTCCAATTCCACTCGAAAATAACTCGCCACTATGTTTGTAGTAGATTGCAACTTTAACTATTATTACATCTGTTAATGTAATTATATTTGATGCATTATGAACAGTAGGAACCATACTATGATTTAAATAAAATCCAAAAGACCAAGGGTCTAAAAAATGTCCTTCAGAGTAGTTCGAATCAAGAATTGAACAGTTATTATAAGTAATTGAGAGAGCTGTAAAACTTTGTGTATTGATGGTATACTCAAAAGTGTGATAATAAAATGGGTTGAAATGAAGTCCAATATCCGATTTAATGTCTTGCTTATATAAATTTAAGTCCTCACGACTGAAATAAAAATCTTTATGACTACATTCGCCTTCATCATAATTCAGATTAGCACTTAAATTAAAAGTCTCGACCCTATTGATGATTTCCTGTTCTCTGGGATCATTGATATCATATGTTATAGAATAATAGATGTTTCCCCTAACAATTATATAACTATTTATTAAAAGATACGCAAAAAAACCTAACAAAAGATATAATATTAAGTAGAATTTTCTTGATCTAATCATAAATTATCAGTGAGCATCCTGTCAAAAATTAGAATAATTAATTCAACTAAATTTAAAAACTTGTATAAGTTTTTATTATGAATGTTAAATATAATTTCCAAATTCATCACGTTCTAGTGAATTTAAAGCAAGATGGGTAATTAATTTTTTAAGTATTACATATTTAGCTCCTGATTCCATCTAACTGTTCTTTATTCAAATTATTAAGAAGAAAAGATGATTCTTGCCAATACACTTACTCCTTATCAGCAATTCAGAGCCTTAAAGGGGAAAAACCAGTTTAAGTAAGATAGCAACGAAAAACTTACCATCCTCACAAAAAACTTGTGAGGTTTAAATGAAGGATTATGAAGAAATAAGGAAAACTTGTATTTATGATTAATTCATGAAAAAAAAGGATAATTGCATTACATTTATATAAATAAAATGAGAGATATCTATATTTTAAGAGAGTAGAAAATGAGTTTTGACAATGAAGCGAAGGGAACAATACTCCAGAAAAATAGAATTCATTGTGGATAAAATTACGGTATTACCTGAAAATTTTGATGACATATTTATGATGGATGCTTTATTTTACCGGCTACAGATTTCCGTTGATGCTGCTATGGATATTATTGCTATGTTAAGTAAAGATTTAGGTATTACTGTTAAAGATGATTATTCAAACATTGATGAACTAGAGAAACTCAATATTTTTACAGGTGAATTTCTCAATGAAATTCGTCGATTAAATGGTTTAAGAAATATTTTAGTTCATAGGTATAATAAAATTGAAGAGGATTTAATTATTAAAGAGAAAGGTCATTTTGTAAACGTTTTGAAGAAATTTACTGAAATTGTGGAGAAATTTATTAATGAAAACCTTAAATTACCTGAATAATATTAGAAATGATTTGAAAACACTTGAAAAATATCAAGTTGTAATTTATGGAAGTTTTCTTACGAAGTATTTCATTCCACACAGATCTGATATCGACATTGCTATTATAACACCCAACCCTGAAAAAGAAAAAAATATTCTTCTTTTAAAAGAACTCGCTGGGGAGTGTAGTGTAAAATATGATATAAAAGTTTTCGAACTTTTACCTCTCTACTTGAAAATTGAAATTATCAATAATTACCAAGTGCTTTTTGGAGATCCACTTGATATCTCAGAATATTTCTATCATTTCCGCTCACAATGGAGAGATATGTCTCGGCGAGTCAAGGAAAATCAATTTAAAAACATTAATGAAAAGTTAGAATTATTAGAGAGAAGAACACTTCAAATTCAATAATATAGGTCCAAACCTAAAATATTTCGTTGATATATACTAATATCTTCAGTAGCAATATATTTATGCATATTCAAAGTCAGTAGCATGTTTCTCCTCTTTTTCCATTAATTGTTTCAATTCCTGTGTTTTTCACATCTCGCGAAAAAAAGCATGTTAGACATTTTAAAGGTTAAACTAAAAATTTTAATTCTTTAAGCTCCTAAATCATAATATGATACTAAAATTCCAAAATAGTCCAAATCTGTGAGGTTTTCTATATTTCCTCGCACAAATCCAATTACTCTCCCCTTGTGATTATATAGTTCACCCTTTTCTGTTGAAAATCCCCTATCAAGGATTGTTAAAGCCGATTTGAGGATCCAGGAAAATTGAAATCAGACTCTGAATTTACCTTTTCATTCCAATTGACTCCTTTTTCTTCCTTAATCAGTTCTTTCTTTTCTTACGGAATCTCAACACCCGGGACTTCCACCTTTACAGTTTCAATTCTTCCACTTGATCTTTTTCCCTCTAAAAATTGATTTTAAAAAAATAGCCATAGGAACAACATACTACATGATATCCTTTCTATTGAGATGATAAAATAGTAAACAATAAATCTTCAGTTTTTGATATTCTTAAATAATTTTTAATGAGATTTCACTAAAAAATCGTAAAAATTATATTACTCGCTTTATTTAAAATTATATATATACCCCCCATGGCTCAGTTGGTAGAGCGCGCGGCTGTAGATTCTGATTCGCATGCTAAGGTTTATACCAATGATGCAATGTCAGCCGATACCGTGAGGTCCCCGGCTCAAACTTGCTTTCCGTTATGGAAGGGATGAGATTCCGGGTGGGGGGACTATTTTTCTCTAATTTATATATTTTAAGACTAAAAATTAATTCTTCATATAACAAAATTCTTATTTTAGTCGTAATTATTCAACACTAAAGCATAACAATATTAAACATTTGAGTTGAATGAAAAAAAAGAATACCGCTGTTGTAGGAGCTGGATGGTTTGGTCGAGCACACGTAAGAAATTTCCATGAACTTTCAAATTTATTGGCGGTCTGTGACAAGGATGAAAAAAAACTTGACGTTATTTCAGCTCAATATGATAAAGTCAATACTTATACAGATATTGATGACTTGATTAAAAACGAAAATATTGATGCAGTTAGCGTCGTGACTCCGCCAAAGTTTATCCCATCCATTTCAAAAAAATTCGCTGATGCTGGGATAGATATATTGATGGAAAAACCGATGGCATTAAAAATCGAGCAATTAACAGAATTTAAAAAATATGATAATCTTCGAATCATGCCTGGATTTATCGAATTGTTTAACCCTGTATTCGATAAATTGCTGGAATATATACCTGAAATTGGAGAAATTATATCGATTGTCTCAAAGCGAGTAGGGTTATATCCAAAGCGAGATTGGGATATGGGCGTGATATTTGATTTATCAATCCATGATATATATCTTCAGGAGAAATTGATGGGTAAGGAAAACATTGTAAATGTATTTGGAGTAAAAAAGTGCATTAAAAATAGTGAACATGCTGATGCTGTATTTATTATCCTTGATTTTGGAAGTGCAATTGGTCAAATAGAATCAAACTGGCTCACTCCCTCGAAATCGCGAAGCATGTATGTAAATGGAGAATATGGCGGCATATCCATTGATTTTATCACCCAACAAGTAAATATCAGAACGGGTATTGATCTTCAAGGAGAAAGACCAATCACTAAAGATGTGAACTACACGCCCTTAAGAGGAGATGAACCTCTAAAACAAGAAATTTTTAATTTTCTGTATGATAAAGAATTGAAAGTTAACTTAGATGATGGAATCAGAGCTTTAGAAATCGCGTTAAAGATCATAAATTTATAGAACAATAGAACAATAATATGTATTATTATCAAGTGTGAAGAAAAAAATGAACGAGAAAAAAGACGAACTTGAGCAATACGAGTTGGATCAGATAAGAATAAAAAAGATGAAAGCAATCATTGATGCCCAAAAAATGCAACAAGTCAATCAAGAAAGAGCAGGAAATATGTATGAGAAGATTGATTTCATACTTAGAGCAGTTTTACATCCTTCTGCCTACTCTCATCTCAATAAACTCAAGAATGATGAACCCGAGGTTTATCAACGGATATATAATGAATTAATAAGTCCAGATGTATTTGAAAGCATTGATTATCTTGTAGCAGTCGTAAAACAACAGGGAGGAGTGCCTCGGCAAATCCCCTTGGATGCTATCATCTATATAGAACGAAAAATCAAGGGGATAAAAAGTACGATAAAGGTAAAGCAAGGAGATGGCGAAGTCATGGATTTAGGATCCTACTTAACTAAAAAATGATAAAAAAGATTTCTATTTATTGCTCACGAGCTGAAATTATAGCAACAATTTCCCATTCTCCATTTTCAAGGGAATTAGCGTCAATACTTGAGAACTGAAACGCAAAGGGTCTTTTAAATATTTGTTCAATCATTGGACTGAAGGAACTCACGGCGAATATCAAAAGTCTTTTTAATATACCTTCAATATTACCTTCTATGTTCATTTGCGTCATGACATCTTTTACTGTTTCAACTTCTCCTTCGTTATAATGATACTTATAAACGAGCTTAAAATCGACTGGAGTTGGGGCTTCGGGATCTTCAAGGGTCAAACCCCTTTTACGGAAAGGAAACAGAATCGACAAATAAAATGTAAATATTTCTTCATAATGATCCTTTAGCATATAGGAAATTTGAGATCCACTCTTATAAGTCGGCCAATATTTCTCCATCAACTCTAATAGCCGGGGGTAATTTTTGTATTTATTTTCACTTTCTTTCTGGAGATAATTCAATAGCTTGTTTTTAATGGGTTTAAATTCGTTATCTCCCCCAACCCTTATAATAAATTTTCTAAATCTCTGACTCATGATCAAAAAGAAAGCTTTATTTTAAATTGAACTATTCTCAACCATCTTTATTTTTTAATATGATATTTAAATATTATAAACTTTGGTTTTGAGTGTTTTTTGATTAGTGTATTCAAAATTAATATAAAAAAGATTAATAACTCGCTAATTTATATCTTTATCATGGTGCATGTAGTCGGTCTTGTATATACCGAGGAATACCAATCCTATAATTTTGGACCAAGACATCCGTTGCGTCCACTGAGATTAAAGCTCACGTATAGCTTGATGAAAGAATTGAATCTTTTAGACCACCATAATTTGAAATTGATAGAACCACGAATTGCTACGAGAGAAGAACTTGAACGTGCTCATTCTTCTGATTACGTAAATGTAGTGAAAAGACTCAGTGAGAATCCAGAAGATAGGTCTATATCACCGCATGTCTATGGATTAGGTCCTGGGGATAATCCTATCTTCAAAAACATGTATGAAGCCTCTGCGCTTGTATGTGGAGCTAGCATTACAGCAGCAGATTTAGTTTGGAATGAAGAAGATATTCACATCGCATTTAATCCGGCAGGAGGACTTCATCATGCTCATAAGAATAGAGCATCAGGATTTTGTATATTTAACGACATTGCTGTTGCGATTCATTATTTAAAAAAACTTAAGCCAGATATACGAATAGCTTATTTAGATATCGATGCTCATCATGGAGATGGTGTTCAAGAGCTATTTTATGAAGATCCAGATGTTTTAACAATTTCTTTTCACGAGAGTGGGAAATTCTTATTTCCAGGAACGGGAAACACAAACGAAATTGGAGAAGATCTTGGTCAAGGCTTTTCAATAAATTTCCCACTTTTACCGGGAACTTCTAATAGAATGTTCCTAAAATTGTTTCGATATTGTGTTCCTAAAATATTACAGGCATATTCACCAGATCTTTTATTAACCCAATTAGGGGTCGATATGCATTATAACGATCCTCTTACTCAAATGGGTCTTTCGATTTCTGTCTATCGAGATATCGCACAAACCATGCGAACATGTGCAAGAGATTACTGTCAAAATCGATGGCTTGCTGTTGGAGGAGGAGGTTATTCTATGACCGTTGTACCTCGTGCTTGGACGATTTTTTTATCCAAAATGCTTGATGTTGATCTAAAAAACGAATTACCTGAATCTTGGATAGCAGAGGTAAAAAAAGAAGTACCATATGAGGAGGTCCCGATTTTACTTTGGGATAGAGATGATAAATCTGAAGTTCAATTGCTTTCACATCCAGAGATAGCAAAAAAAATGATTGATTATAATAAAGATTTAAGACAATTATGTGATGAGGAATATATTCCTCGCATTACTTCTCGAACGTAGATTAAATTAGAGAGTTATCAAATTATTCTTTTCTAATAACCAAGTATCGATATTAAAATATTGTTGTCTTTCTTGATCTGATACGTAATTCGATCTTATTGCTGATTTAGGAATCCAACATTCTCGATCATTCTGAAAAGTGATCAATAGTGCCTTTTGAGTTTCATTTTTTATTGCTCCTTCTACTTGACAAGAGGGTTTTTCACTTGTTTCTGTGTTTTTTTGGATAGTAGGTCTTGGAGAATTTGATACTTGTTCATTGGTGTCTTTATGATTAGTCATATTTTGTTTTCCTTTCCACCCCTCTGAAAAATTTGAACTTGTAGCATATTCAATTTTCTCACTGAGCATGTGATTTAATAATAATCTGAGAATCTCGATTTGAGAGAAACTCAACATTTTGGAATAGCTTCCAATATTGATATATAACCTTTCTTTTCTTTCATTCTCCCATTTAAAAGTGATTTGTGTCTTTGTATCATTAAAATTATGATAGCTTGCCCAATTCTCTAATCTTTTATGCAAGACTTCACTAATCATGATCATTTCATCTAAGCTGCATTTAATTGTCTTACCTTCACCTTTAGATGGTTTTTCCCAGAGCCCATCAGCCTTTTTTTTAATACATTTCAAGAAAATAAAAGGTTCATTTCTAGAAGAACTTTGAATGGTCAATCCAGATGATTTACCGAAAAAGCTTTGACTATGCTTATCAACCATGATGCTCACATTTTATGAACAATTTATTATTTTTAATTACATGCGGATTGCCAATTTATTGTTTTACAATAGAAATTTCTTGTCAAATGCTATGTTATTTTATCAAGAAAGTCGTAATAAATCTAATCACGAAGAAATTGTACAAAAAAAGAGGGTAACATTTTAAAATAAGAAAACATTTTAACGGGGAGACGAATGAGGGAGTTCTACTTGTTCAATTAATTGGTAAATATGAATTTAATTAATGTCCCTCTTCTCTTCTTTTTTGCTTAAGATATTGATAATATTTTTCATCCCTTTTTACATCTTCCTCACTGTACTTTAATCCGAATACAGGTGCAAATATCCAATTTAATACAATGGGTATAATAAATAAGAGAATGAATGGAAGGAAGAATAGTACATAAAGCGCTAAATTAAGATCCATATAGAAGTCTAAACCATAAGGAATAATATAGCTCAATTGAAAATTAACAGTATCATTTATAGGAATTCCTCCAGTTTTAAGAGATAGTTCAATCACACCATTGCAAGTCAGATTATTATTTTTGTCGACAGTGACATATAATCTACTCACGGCATAACTTCTTAATGGAACATCGAATTCGTGTATTCTTACATTTACAAAATGATTATCATTTAAATAAAAAATTGAAGTAGATAAAATCCCATAATTAACAACATTTCCAGTTGAGATTGTGTCAATTTCAGTATAAAGATAATAACTTATTTCACGTTCACGTTCTAAACGTATATGCAGATTAACACCTGCAGTACCATCGCTATAGGAATTTATATAATTATCCTCTGCATTGAAAATTCCGACACCAAAAACAGTTCTAAAGTTAAATACAACATAAATAAAAACTACTAGTAATAATATGCTGATGATCAAACTAATTATAAAATACCTATTTCTTTTTTTAAATTTTATACTAACTCCTCTCACTGAAATAATTCAATTTTAAATCATTAAAGTATCTTAATAAAGATTATTAATAATTTAAATAACGAAAGATAAAATTAGTATTTTTATAATTTAATCTATGTTTACCTAAAATTAAGGATATAAACAGGATAAGTAACTAAAGGTCGTGTTATAGATCAAAGAAAAATGAAATTCAAAAATCAAGGATACTGGTCATTTTTAATAGCGAATATTGATATTAAAGTGATAACCAAACAAAAAAAGGTACATTCTTAATGCAAGATATCATTTCAATGAAAAGTACTCATTCAGAGTCTCAATCTCACAAGGTAATGAAATATCTATTGCATAATTTTCTGTACTCGAATAACAATTCAATCATCAAAAGAGCTCTTGAAAAATATTTTGGTAATCGATTTGCTGACATCTATTTCAAGTTAAGTGATGGATATGAAATTGTTATTGAAGTCCAAAATTCTAATATTTCTGTTAATGAAATCATATCAAGGACTAAAGATTATAATGAGAAAGGAGTTCATGTGCTTTGGATTCTTCACGGTGAAGGTAAGTGTGTTGCTTCAGCAAAATATCCTCAAGATCTAAAACACGTGAGAATCAGTCCTGCGGAAAATTTTTTACATGGGCTTTATGGTGGGCGAGTATATTATCTTAATATTAACTTGAAAAAAACTCCTTCTATATCCGCTTTTTTCGCATTACATTTTTCAAAACCAATTAAGAAACGCTTGCGAAAGAAGTTTAAAACCCAATTTGATAGTTATTATATTAGAGATACTCACCATGTAAATTTATCTAATTTGAATTTTTTATGTACAACATTTTCAGGATATAAAATTGCTCGATTCTATGATAAAAACGTTAAAAGCCTACTGAAATCACTTATTACATCCTATTGTCAAGGAAAAAGGAAAGTTATCAATAAAACTCAATTAAAACAAATTATAAAGAAATTTCACAAAAAATTTGGAAAATATTTGATCTATGATGTATTATTAGATTTGGAAAAAGAAGAAATAATAGATATTAATACCACGTTATTAAAAAAGATTAAAAAGAAAATATCTTAAGTATACAAATTCAACTCGATTGAAGGTAGATTTAATGATTGCTTTTAACGTCTTTTTTTATAATTTTTCTATTTGATGTTTTTACTCCTTGGTATTCAACATGATGGGAAAATTATGAAAAGAGAATATATTCTTTAATCCATTTATCAATTAAATACTCATAAATTTAAAAAACTGTTTCAATTTTGTTATTTTTATCGATCTTTATATCCTGCTTCACGATCAATTTAAAAAGTCACTAAATTTTTGAATTTTATTTCTCACCTCCCATTAGATGGAATTTCCCTTTCGTCCCGTGAAAAAAAGAGATAATTTTAAATAGATAGATGTTCAATTATAAAATAATGATCGGAGGTCCATGATAAATCAATATATATTCTTATACCTAAAGCCGATGAATCGGCCAATACCTCAACCCTTAACCCTGTTATTAGATAAATACAATCTCCTCTTATAAAATTTTTAATTTATCTTGGCATCCGATTTACTACTTTCTTTTATTAAATTTTTTAACGAAATATCTTAATGTATGATAGCCAGATATGTTTATCTCATCCTAATCAAAAATCCACTATACAGATACTTGAGTACTTTTCTTTTTGATGAATAAAAAATAGAGATAAAATTTTGAATTTTTCTTCAAATTCTCCAAAAATATAAAAAAAAAATAGCCTATTATCTCTATAAGAATAAAAAATAATTATTTAGAGTTGAAGTATTAGTTGGTCCAAACACTCAAATTGAGCACGGATTTAGAAATTGAATTTGACGAAAAAGCCCCAATGACACTTTATGAGATCATCATAAGTGACATTCTCATTCCAAGGTATAAGGAGAATGCTGATTGGAACTTGAGCATAAATATCATCTTAGAAGAAATGAATCGTCTTATTTCTGAATATGAATTAGATCCTAAGCTAAAGTTAGGATTATTAAATCAAGTAGAAGAACATTTGGATAAAGATATTGAGGAATTAACAGGTGTTGCAAAAATTGAAATATTATTTCTTAATATGGATGATTATGTTGAGGATATTAAGAGATTGATTATCTCTGGGGCAACTAAAGCACAAATCCGAGAAGACATGGCAAAATTAATATTCCCTCTTACTACATTTGAGTTAGGAGAACTCTTTATTTTTTTAGGTAGACGGGCATTCTTAAAATAAGCTAATTTAAAATTTCCTTTTCTCTCTTTTTATTCTTTCAAGGAGAGGTTTGTTATTGGACGTGATTGTAATGTATATAATATCTCATTTTTAAATGCCCATTCAATATCTTGAGGATAATTAAATACTTTTTCGATATTTAATCCTAAATTATAGAGTTTTAACAAGTGTTCATTCTGTAAACAAAATTTATTCTTTATCTCAGGCTCATTCTTAACAATAATTGTAAATGGACCATTAGGATTCTTTATAGATCTTATTTCTTTATCTCCAACTTTACTACTTACTACATTGAACTGATTTTTATCTATAATAATTAAATCGGGTATTACGGAGTTGTTCGTTATTGTTTCACACAAACCATAACTACTGTTTATTAACATTTGATTTATGTTGTTGTTTAATACATTTATCGTGAATAATACACCTGCTATCTCAGAATCTATCATCTTTTGTATTATCACAGACATATTTATAGCAGGTAATTCAATTCCATGTTGTTTACATTTCAAAAGATATAACAAATTTTGAGGTGAAAAAAGAGATGCCCAACAACTTTTTATGGATTTGATTATTTCCACCAATGTGTTATTAAATAAGAAGCTTTCTGCTTGTCCAGCAAATGAGAAGTGATCTTGATCTTCGATATTTGCTGAGGATCGAATTGCAAATGAAACGTCTCTTCCAGAATTCTCTTTAAATCTTACGAGGGCTTGTTTCAATTCAATAATACACTCTTTAGGGAATTGATAACTTTGTATTATTGTCTGGATATTATTCGAAAAGTTTACTACAGCTTTATGGGGATTTGATTTGGAAAAAAGTAATTCAATTTTTTCAGAAATATGCAATTTTTTAATTGCTTCCGTGTAAGCCCGCGTATTTAGAATGAAACATGGTGGAATTCTAATACCATTATCATGAAGTTTAAATAGATTCATTCCTTTACCCCCCATAACTTTTATATTGGGGGGGTTTTCTCCTAAAAATGAAAAATAATTATAGTGTGTCAATTTTCTGCTATCTAAAGGTTTTTAATCTTCTAAAAGATATATAAGTCCTTTGTTATCTCCATCATATTTTATCTCAACTTGTTTTCCAATGAGTATTGAAGTATCTTCAATACTAAGTTTTGTTCCCATAATACAAGGAATTCCAAATTCTCTTGATATTATAGCTAGATGGGATCCTGCACCACCTGTTGTGCAAATTGTACCTGTAAGCTCTGATAAAATAGGACCAAGGGTAGTAATCCCTGCATCATCAACTAGACAGATTTTCCCGTGAGCAGTATCAAATAATTGGATCACATCTTCAATTGTTTTAACATGGACTAATTCTCCTAATACTTCTTTTTTTGAAGAACAAGATAATCCTTCGCCGATCAATTTCATAGCATATCTACCTAGATAATTCAATTACATGATACTTGTATGTTTTATTTTTGTTTATGACTTAAAACTTTTTACGAAATAGCTTCAAATATGCGGATAACAATATAAATATAATAGATTAATTTTTGTTAAAATTTTAAATTGATGATAATGAATGTGCAAGAAGCAAATGAACTTATAACCCACGCCTCAGAACTTGTAGATTATCAAGTATCGAAGAGAGGGTTGTTAGAAACACAGTTATTTCCCGTTACTGCGTATATATGCGTCTCATTCTATAACGCATATGACATGTTGTACGATATTTTAAAAAAAGTTTCAGAAAAGATAACTCCGGAACAATTAGGAATCGAAAGTCGAAAAATCTTGTCTGAAATTCAAGCTTTAAGTATCTTTTATATCCCATTATACTACATGGTGGGTAGAATGGGAGAAATTCATCAAAATAATGGAAATCCTGCAAGTGAAACGATAGAAAAGCGTAATGAAACATTATTTATTCTGGATTTTTGGAAAAGACTAGCAGAATCTTATTTTCATGGAAAATTATCCGTTTTTGATTCAGATAAGAAAAATATGGCAATTAACCAAAAAGACGTGGATTGGACTGTTGATCATTTAGTAGATATCACTAAGCAACACGCGGGAAATATAAAACGAACCATGGCAAATCTTGAGATCGTTTCTTTCCTAGATGAATGCGAAGCACGGGCAAAATTATGTGATCATGGTCCGTATATCATTAACGATAATGAAATTTTAGTATTTCGTGAAATTTCTCATTTATTCGATGGAAAAGAACTCCATTTCCCATGGTCTGAAACTCAAGCAACAGCTCCTTTCAGTAATATTGCATTTGCCTATCGCTTAAAAGATATCAGTGTTGAATTTGATGATTTTGCTTCAATGGACACAGATCCCGCTGATTTTACTAACCATATTACGGGAGCAGCAATCTTTACCCGCGATAAAGATATTATTAAGCCATTAGATTTTGACGTGTTAGAAGGATTCAATGAGTATGCCACAAAAGCAAACAAGGAACTCTTCTTAAAATTTTCAAAATGGGACCGTAAGCAACGACTTATTGCTGGAGCTTATGCTTATTGTTATGGATATGCTCGATACACCAATCAAGTGGGTATTACTAGCAATTTTAATTGGGATCTGACTGAAAAAACAATGAACAAATATATTCCAGCATTCATGGAATCCGATTTTGACCCTGGAATTCCTCGGTTAATGAGAAGTAAAGCAAAAAAGAAAAGGGAAGGTCCATCCTTGTATTTACTCCCAGAGGAATGATTTCTATGGATATCATACCATTGGGGTTGAATGAAAAAGATGAACTATTACATCAACCTACTGAAGAAATAAAATGGCGAGAATCTTATTATTTTAATTGGACTGATTTAACTAATAAAGTATCCGGATTTTCTACAATTGGAATAGTCCCTAATGAAAACAGAAGAGAGTTCGTATTTTTATTATTCCTTGAAGATCGAAATGAGATTTATTACAAAGAACCACTCTTAGAAGAATATGATCAAGAAATTACTACCATGTTGCGAGATAAAAGACTTTCGTACATGCTTTTGAAGCCTTTCAAAAAATGGAAAATATCATATAATTCCCGTAAGTTACGACTTGATTTAACTTTTGAAACGAGATTTCCCACTCATAATTTTGGTGTCGATTCTTCTAAATCTTGGCATCAGCATTTTGAATCATCAGGGATAATCTCGGGGAAATTATCTACGAATGATGGAGGAATCACTAAATTAAATGGATATGGACAACGCGATAAAAGTTGGGGGTTTCGAGATTGGCATCAGTTCGATAAATGGTATGCAGGACATTTTCAATTTAAAGATTGGTCCTGCGCCTTTCGGAAAGATTATTCCAAGGAGAAAATCGATTTATCAGGACATGTGTCAAAGAAAAAAGGGAATACTTTATTAAACTCTTTAGAAATCGAAACAGAAAATGATATGGATCAATTCAAAAGTCCAATAGCAGCTAATTATGAGTTCGAGGATGATGAAGGAAATCCATATAAGATCAAATCAATTAGAATGTTTAAAACATCTTTTATTCGATTTGTTCGTGATTTTTCCGGTGGTTTTACCGAACTTTTTGAGCAAATGGTAATCGTGAAAAATTTGAAAACGGGAGAAATTGGATCTGGAATGATGGAGCATTTAAGGACGAAAAGTATATCTTAGGGAATAATTCGTATTAATCTAAAGAAAATTATAAATAATGTTTAGACGTATTAGATATGTTAAAACATAATTAAGGTGAAAAAATTGGTAAAATTCAAAAGAGGACACCTCTTTTACCCTAAAATTCCTGTAAGTGCCATTTTAGAAGACACTGCAGAAAGGTTTCCTGAAAGACTTGCTTTTATATACCCTAAAAAATTAACTTTTCGAGAGTTTAAAGCAAAAGTAGATATTTTTGCTACCATATTGAAAAATTTAGGTGTAAGAAAAGGGGATCGCGTAGCATTATTTGCTCCTAATTCAATCGAGTGGGAAATTTCTTTTTATGGATTGGAGAAAGCAGGAGCAATCCTGGTCCCGATGAATCCACAATTTAAAGAAACTGAAGTGAAGTATGAATTGAATGATTCAGGCGCTGAAATCATAGTTGTTTCTCAATATCTTTATTCCAATGTAGAACCCGTTAAAGAACAAACGGATCTTAAGCATGTTATAATTATCGAATCGGAAGCAACTAAAGATAGTTTACCAAAGGGAACTTTAGGTTGGTCAGAATTAATGGATTCAACAACACCAAATCCTCCAGAGTATACATTTAATGTAAAAGAGGATCTTGCTGCTTTGGTATACACCAGCGGAACTACAGGTTTACCAAAAGGTACCATGCTCACCCACTATAATATAGTTTCAAACGTAGTTCAAATATCACAGCTATTCGAATTAAGTGAACTTGATGTTGCCATAATTGTACTCCCACTTTATCATATTTATGGATTAAATGTTGGGATGAACCAATCAATCTGGTTAGGTGCAGCACAAGTAGTAACACCCAGATTTGATGTAAAAGAATTTTGTGAACTCATTGAAAAATATCAAGTATCATATAGCTTATGCGTTCCTCCAATATTTTTAGCAGTTGTTCGTCACCTCGAAGACCCAAATAATAACGGATACGATTGGAGCAATCTTAAGATCTTTAATAATGGTGCGGCCCCTATCCCTCTCGAACTCCTCGAGAGGTTTGATAAACTCGCGAAAGAAAAATGCAACGCAAAAGAAGTAACAGTACAACACGGATGGGGTCTAACTGAAGCTTCTCCCGTAGTGGCAGTCAACCCCATGTATCGTCCCAAAATGGAATCTCAAGGGACTCTCATTCCCGATACCTATCATAAAATAATTGATGTAGAAACAAACAAAGAATTGCCAGAACGCGGCCAGGTTGGTGAATTAGTTATTAAAGGTCCTCAAGTCATGAAAGGATATTGGAACAGACCAAAGGAAACCGAAAATTCCTTCTGGACTGATCCTAGCACGGGGGAGAAATGGCTAAGGACGGGCGATATGGCTCATATAGACGAAGATGAATATGAACATCTTGCTGACCGCATCAAAGAAATGATCAAGTATAAAGGATGGAGCATTGCTCCCGCTGAACTTGAAGATTTATTGTTTAAAAACCCCCATATATTTGATGCTGCTGTTATTGGCAAACCTTCGAAAGAGCTCGATATCGGACAAATCCCAAAGGCTTTTATTATTTTAAATGACGAATCCCAAGGAAAAGTGAGCGAAGAAGACATTATGAATTGGGTAGCTGAACGGATTTCAGCGTATAAGAAGATACGGGAGGTCGAGTTTGTCAATTCAATTCCGAAATCGGGATCAGGTAAGATTTTAAGGCGAGAATTAATCGAATTAGAAAGAAAAAGGGAAAATTAAGAATAAAAATAAAGATACATGCTAATCTTCTTTATTCAAAAAAGATTTCTGTGAGTTTTTCTTTTACTTCCACTATTTCGTACAAGAAATAAAGAATTCATTACGAAAACTTTCATAGGATAAAGTCTAAGGTTTATTAACAACTTAAACATAGTATCGTATATACATAATTTTAGGAGAATAGTATAATGTGTCAATGGTGTTTAAAACACGGTGCAGGTAAGAAATGGTATCTTAATTCACGTAATTATCATGCCGATCAACTTTCCTCCGAAGCTGAAATGACAGATTATTTAACGGAGCAGTGGATGAATTTTGAACAGATTTATATAAGGAAAATTGCTGGTTTTTCTTCGAAAGACTTGGGATATAAACTCAAGATGCCAATAATTGGTCGAATCTTAAGATGGCGGGCGGAAAGCATGATTCATAGTGAATCGAAAAATAGGAATGCAAAAAATGCAGATGGTCACTTTGGTCAAGTTATCCCCTTGGAAGACGCTCAACTAATCATGTCGGAGCTTGCAGCAGAGCCTATCATATGTAATTACTGTATGTGTAGGTGGATGCAGAGAAAAGAGAAGGAAGCTGTATGCATTAATTTTGGAGTGTTATCCGAGGTATTAGAAAAACTGCCCCGATTCATCCCTAAAGACAGAACCTATAGAATAGATAGAGAAACTGCGATGGAAAAATTGGAGGAATTTAACAAGAAAGGATATATTTCTTCGGTTTGGTTTCAACCAGTTCCCTATATAAACGCCATTTGTTCATGTGAAAGTCCTGAATGCGGCGGATTTACTCTAAGGAATAATTTTGATCTGCATGTAATGTATAAAGCAGAGTATATCATCCAATTAGATCAAGATAAATGCCAAGGTTGCAAACAATGTGTTGCAATGTGCCAGCTGAATGCGATTCGCTTCATTCCTTCAATGAACAGAGTAATTATTGATTATGACAAGTGCTTTGGTTGTGGAATCTGTCGTCATGCGTGTAAAAATGATGCGTTGAAATTAATTCCAAGGGAGGAATATCCCGGATTTGATGGAACATATTAGGTGATTATCATGAGTAAATCTAAAAATAAGAAAACCCGAACAAAAATTGAAATTGATTATTCAATTTGTGGGGAAGGAGGTAAAATTGATCCACGTGATTGTAGTCTCTGCATGAGATCGTGTGATCCCGCTGTTTTTGTCATGCATCCCACCATCGGTACCGAAAAGAAACAAGAAGATCCATACGATCCCCAAGATTGGAGGATAACTCCTATATGGGGCTCACTTTGTACAAGATGTTTCAAATGCGTAAATGCTTGTCCAGAAAACGCAATAACTATTACTTGGTAATAAAGCAAGTATTTTTTTAAATTTTTTAAACTCAAAAATAGAATGATAAATCTACTTTAATACAACTTCTTTTGCGGATTTGTATAAATAATCAAAATAATAATTAGCTGCGGGACCGAAGGCGACATGATCAGTTAACGCACCAAAATAACTGAGACCTTTAAAGAATTTTTGTGTTAATATAATAAATGCATCTTCTCCTTCATCCATGACTATGCATGTTCCAAATACTTGATCCCTAGAGCGAATAATAGCTATTTCAGAATATTTCTTGAGTATATCGTGGAATTTCTTGTCCTTAAGCGAGCTTTCTTCAACTAAAATTTTAATGTCTGTCACACCTCGAGCTCTAGCTTTTTTAGCATCATCATAGAATATGTCTAAAAATTCATGTTCGGGGCACACTAAGTATATTGAGTTGTGTGCTTGATTTATTAAAGAAAGACCGCGACTAATACACGCATTTCGACCTCGATGGATATATAAAGCAACTTTTATAGGAGTATCATGTGATTCATATATAGGGGTGAGTTCATGGATTATCTTGTTTGAATGTTCATCGAAGCTTTCGTTATATTGTTTTTTTGCTATCACTAATGCTTCATCTGGACTTTTTGAAAAATACTTCGAGGGACGGGATGATTCCTCTTTTAAAATCCACATTTTATCTTTTTCCAGTTGAGTTAAGATGTTATAGATCCGCGAGTATGGAACTCCTGAGGCATCAGAGAGCTCTCTCGCATCCATTGGACCTTTGCTTATGAGTGTGAGATATATGGCAATTTCATAGTCAGTGAGTCCAATAGATCGAAGTGCTTCTTTAACATTTTCAGGAATTTCTTTCGAGATACTTTTTCACCTTAATCGCTATTGACTTAATTTGTGAGGTTTTGAAAATTTATAAGAATTTTCAATTTATAGAGGAATAATACTAATTATAATAGTAATCATATTAAAAATTTTGTGATACATTTTTATTATGTTTTTCACCAAATATTGCCCGAGCAAGGCAGTCCTCTCGTGACCATCATTTTTTCACAAGAATCATTCACATTTAAAGTAATAACCCTAATAACTTGGTGATGTGTGGAATTATAAAACATCCTCATCCGCCTCCGTCATCTATTGGATATGTAGTAGCCATATTTACAGAGATCAAGATAATCAAAATAGCTGATATGATGACTGCCGCAAGGAGAATGTAAAGTGTTTTTTTATTTCTAGATGGTTCTAAAAGTTCAGACGTCATTATAATTGGTTAAAATTTTATTTATATTAATATACATAATTTAAGATTAAATATTTTTAGAATTTTTTAAATGTTCCTTCAAATATTTGGTTTTAAATCTCTGTCTAAAAATTTCGGGATTTTCAGCTTTTCTAAGGACATAATCTTCGCATTTTTCATATAAGAGGAGCATTTCTTCGTATAATTCTTTGACTTTTTCATTTGGGTATATAATTTTTTTAACAAGTAATTTTAATACGCTTTCATTAATTTCAGTCCAATTTTTATCTTTGTGGACCGAATCATAGAAAGATTTCGCACTTCTTATAGCTGCTCCTAGAGCTGCTGAGTTCGTGAGTTCAAAAATACGTACGGGTGAGTTAAATATATCGGCGGCAACTCGCATGATCTCTGTATTTATTGATGCTCCCCCAGTTGCATGGATTTCACTAGCTTTTTCACCAATCCATCTTGAATGTAATTTCATCGATAAGAATTGTGCTTCTATAATAGCTCTCACGTTTATTTCTGGATCATTCTCATTAAACCCAAATCGATATACTTTAGGGTTTAGTACAAGAGGGACTATTTCTGGAAAAAAGTAGGGTAGCATGATATTTCCATTATTACCTGGAGATGTGCTGAGTAACATGCTGGAAAATTGTTCCCAAGTTAAACTAAATTGATTTTTAATCTCCTCCCTTGCTAATGAGCCATTCTTAAAACATATTAAACTCATATAATCACCCGTAGGAGCACCAAATACGTGCCCTTCTCCTTTATAATCGAGAGATAGTTGTTTCATATATCCAAAATATGTATCACTCGTTCCTAAACTAATTGCTGCTTTCCCTTTGGAGGTCATTCCCACCCCTATCAAGCTATTTGGATTATCTCCTGACCAAGCTATTAGTAACGTCTTTGACGAAAACCCATATTTCTCATTAAAATAAGGAGCAATTTTTCCTATAATTTCATAAGATTTGACAAGAGAAGGCAATTTTAGGAGTAAATTTGGTGCTGTTGCTTCCATAGCGTCTTGATCCCATTGATTGATGGTGATATTCATTAAATTCATTCCTGCACCATCTCCGTGATCAATAGGAGCATTCTTTCCTAACAATATAGAAGCCATATAAGAGCTGATTAAATGAATCACATGCGTTTTGGCATATTGTTCTGGTTGATGTTGGTAGAATTTTCTTATTTGGGGACCTGAAAATCGTTCAAAAGTATTTGAACCCGTGAGTTTAATCACATTTTTACTACCTCCCAATTTTTCTCTAATTTCTTGACATTGTTTTGAAGTGCTCGAATCCATCCACACAGGACTTGTTTCTCGTGAAAATGTCCCATTTATTTGATCGCTTAAATTAGAGTTAGAATTCAAATTTTTGAGTCTTTTTTCAAATGTATCATTGAGATATACGGTACCATGTTGTTGGGCCGAACCAGAAATAGCTAAAATTGTATTCATTGCTATTTTATCCTTCATCATTTTATGAAGTAAAAGTTCTAAGGCTTCTACCCACATGATTGGATTTGAATGAACCGTAATTCCATCATCAAGTATATAAACTCCGTTTTGAGTTTTGTAATGAGCCAAATCTTTATCATAGATCACTTCATATTTCTGAATGATTTGAAAAGAATTGAAATCAAATAAAATCCCGGTAAGCCCTTGAGTGGAACAATCAAGCCCTAAAAATAGCTCCTTCATGTTAAAGTAATAATTTGAATATTAATGAATTTAATTAATAGGATAACCGTTAGTAATTTTTCTAATTCATTAGTATAATTGATTTCTATGTACAGGAGATGTTTGGTAAATCGACAAAAACGTTTTTTTTCGGAAAAAAACTAGAAAAATATATAATTTTTGAATACGAAATGAATAAAATTAATAATTCATTTATCACAATTAATAATATTAAGTATGTTTTTTAACATGAGGTTGAAAAGTTTTGGATGCTATTGATATTCAAATATTAGAAGAATTGAAACAAGATAGTCGTAAATCTTTTAATGTTATCGCTGGCGGAGTTGGGAAAACGGAGGCAACCGTTCGAAGAAGAGTCAATAAATTAATAGAGGATAATGTTATAAAAAAATTTACTATTGATTATTCAGTTAACTCTAAGCCAAGAACACAAGCTACCGTGAAAATAGAGCCAGATTTCAAGGAAATCAAAAATATTCTTAAGGACTTAAAGACAATCGATGAAGTTACGAATATTTGGAGATTAAGCGGCAATTGCGGGATATTCATTAAGGTTGAGATTGAGTCGATTGAGAAGTTTAATCCTTTAATTGAAGAAAAGATATCTCAGATTAAAGGTTGCAAAATAATAGAAACTTGTTTCATTACGGATATTATAAAATAAAAAAATTTTAACGCCTTTCTTAATATAATTCATCAATGTATCTTTTTAATTGTTCTACATCTTCAAAATAAAATAAAGTGATATCTTCTTTAAAGAAAGGTGTCAATAAACCCCCTTTATTTAATACGTCAGTGATTTCTACATCTTTTTGTACAAATACTTTTGTTTTTTCATAGTATTCCTTAAAAGACAGGATTATGCCCATCTCAATCATGTGTCCACCCTTATCGTGTTCCACAACCATAATTATCTCATCAGAGAATTTCGCAATCAAGTCAAATTTCAATACAAGATTTTCAAGATGTGTGCGTCTGAACTCTTTTTCAAAGAATCCCAAATTATTTTCATTCTCATTGATTATTTTTTGCACTTCCTTAAGGTTTGCAAATGTATCATCATTGTAAGACCCACAAATGAATATTTTGTTCTTCAAGAGGTCAAATACAGAAAAAACACTGGTAAACTCATCTAAAAATTCATCCCATGCACTATGATGTGAAATCTCCATTCAAATCCCCCTAAAACATATTAAACAATTTAGAAATTCATTAATGTTATAAATTATTATATATCAATGATGATTGACTCTATTAGATTTGGGTTAGATTTAAATACGCAAATTACCATATTTACTTTGGAACAAAACGAAAAAACTAATATAAATAATAGGAGGGAAGAGATTTGAAACTTCCATTAAAGTTTGAAGATAAAAGAAAAAAATTAGAATTTATTTCTGAAAAAACTCGATATAAAATTTTACTTACGCTCCTAGCAAAACCACATCTTTCCTTTAGTCAATTAAAAGAATTATTGCCTTCAATACCAGAGAATAACTTAAATTACCACATTAAAATCCTTAAAGAGAATGGTTTTATAAAAAATAATAAGATCTCAGAATATAAGCGCGCTGAACCACGATCATTTTATTCTTTAAGTGATAGTTCTAATGAATTGCTAAAGGATTTGGGATTAACTGATGTAAAAAAAGAATTACAAGCTTTATTTGAACAGATGGCGTGATCTCTTCTTTATGTATTTAAAAATTCCAAATATTTTACTTTACTTCAGAAAATTCGAAACCATACTTCAAAGAATCTCTAAAGTCGAATAAACTGCTTGCTATTTTTTTTGGACCGACGATATCTTTTAATTTTACTGTTTTATCCTGATTTTCTTGCTTATTTGTCGCAACACGAAATTTTGATTCCAAACTCTCAATAGTTATAAAAGAATTTTCAATACTTGATTTAAAATAACCTTTATATTTAGATTTTTTATAGAAATTATATTTATGGTCAATATCGTTCGAAATTTCAATGAGATCTCTCATATTTTTGGTTGGATGTCTATAAACTACATTTAAAACAAATTCGCTCTCAAATTTACCAAGTAAATTAGCTAAGATTATAAATAAGTTGCATGTATTAGGCAATTCTTCATAATCCACCTTATTTTCAGTATAAGATGATATTTTTGCAAAGCAATCTAACAATAATTCTAACTTTTGAGAATTTACAGAGCATAAGGTATCTTTCTTAACATCAAATACATAATCCCCCCAACGACATGTTTCTAAATCTTTAACTATCTTAAATTCTTCGATAATTCCTGTTGAATTGTCCCTAATTTCCTTAAAAATCTCAATTTTATCTTCGTTTCTCTTGAATATTTTTTCTAACTTTTCAAAATTTTTCTTAAAATTAGTTATAATCGTTTTTAAAGATTCAAATTCTGAATAGTTTACCTTCCCTATTTCAAGAATATCATCTAATCGGGTATAGTCTCTTTTAATTTCTTCTACAATAACATCAAAATTCTTAAAAAAAGCTATCAGATCTTTATTGAAAACAAGATTTTCTGCTTTATACGAGGATAATTTTTCTTTTAGATTCAAAAATTACACTTAAAAAATTTTAGAGTTCTGAGAGTAAAAAAATTATCTGCATATTTAAATCATTGTTATCTTTTATCCTAAACCATATAACTTTAGATCATATCTTTTAAATTGAAAGAGTGAGGTCCACTAATACTCTATGAAATGACTATTTCTAAGATAATTTTTAAAAAATAAACCGTTAAATAATAAATATTATTTCTTTTATTTTATTAGCATAAAAAAGTTGGTATAAATAATGGCTATTAAGAAAGGGGACATAATTAAAGTGGAATACGAAGGGCGATTAGAAGATAATTCAATATTTGATAGTACCGAACTTCAAGGAGGAGAACCAATGAAGTTTGAAGTTGGAGCTGGTTTTTTAATTCGAGGTTTTGATGACTCAGTTGTGGGTAAAGAAGTAGGAGATGAATTTACTATTACTTTAAAAGCTTCTGAAGCTTATGGCGAGGTCGATCCAGAATTAATTCAAACTATTTCAAGAGATCAACTTCCAGAAGACATTGATCCTGAACCTGGGATGATGTTGAGTGCACATGATGCAAACGGAACACAATCTTTGGTTTGGATTAAGGAGGTCGACGATGAGTTTGTAACACTTGATATGAATCACCCCATGGCAGGAAAAAATTTAAATTTTAAAATTAAAATACTAGAAACTGGTTGCGAACCAGATCCACTAGATACTCATGCCTGTGGATGTGGTTGTGAACATGACCACAACGATTAGAAAGGATTAATAAATTTTTACATTAGAGATATTAATTAATTGTTGCTTTTTTTTTTAATGTTTTGAAAAGACTACTAAATTTAATTCCCTTTTTCAAAAAATCAATAAACAATTTTATTTGTTTTACATGATTTTTACTAATAATAAATTTGCCCCCATTAAGAATTAATCATGAGTTACAAATTTTCCTCACTAGAACTAGAAAAACTTCTAATTGATTACAATAAAATTGCTTTTAAAGAAAGCAACCTTGATCTTCCTTCGAAAGTATGTATCTGGGATGAAACATTACGCGATGGAGAACAAAGCCCTACTGTTTATCTTAACTTAGACGAAAAAATTCATTTAGCAAAATTAATGGATGAAATAGGGGTTAAATTAATAGCAGTTGGGTTTCCAGCAGTTTCAAAATCTGAAAAAAAAATCGTTAAAGCGATAGTTAATGAAAACCATAAAAATGCTACTATTTTAGGAATAGCGAGACCAAAGAAGGAAGATATTGATGCCTGTATCGACGTGGATCTTAAAGAAATCGTTATTTTTATGCCAATATCTCCAATATTTAGAAAGACTTTAAAACAATCACCAGACCAACAATTAAAATTAATTGAAGAAGCTATTCATTACGCAAAAGATAATGGATTTAGAGTCAATTGGGTTTCAGAAGATGGGACTAGATGTGATTTTAGTCATTTGGCAAATGTCTTCAAGACTGCAATAGATTCTGGGGCGGAAAGGATAGTTCTTGGAGACACCGTAGGAGTTTTAACACCAATTTCTACATCCTATTTAATTAAACAAATAAAAAGTAAAATTTTAGAACCTTTTAAGAAAGAAATTCCAATTGGTATTCACACCCACAACGATTTTGGTTTAGCGGTTGCTAACACTATTACGGGAGTATTTGAAGGATGCACTTATCCACATACATGTATTAACGGTTATGGAGAAAGAGCAGGAAATGCCGCTTTGGAAGAGGTTGCTACAATATTAGAAAGAATGGATATAAAGACCGGAATTGATTTAACTCGTCTTCCAGAGTTAAGCGAGGTTTGCGAAAAATATTTTTGCAAACCATTATCCCAATACAAACCCATTGTTGGTGAAAATGCATTCTCTCATGAAAGTGGGCTTCATATTGCAGCAATCTTGGCACACCCTTTAACATATGAGCCAATTAACCCTCACATGGTAGGAAGACAAAGAACATTTTATCTGGGTAAATTTTCAGGCTCTAAATCTATATTAAATGCTCTTCAACAAAAAATAAAAGTATTGGATTTAGAAATACCAGAAAAAGTAATAAAGAAAATAGTATTGGAAGTAAAAAAGAAACATGAAGAAACTTCAAAAGAAGAACTTAGGGCATCATTTAATACTATTAAAAAAGAATTGAAAAAAATCACAAGGGGAGTAACTGATAAGGAGTTTTTTGAAATAGTTAACAAATATGCTCAACCTTATGTCCCCGAGGATTTTAAACCAAAAAATGAGAAGAATAATCAATCTTAATTTAATTATAAAATTTTGTTAACGTCATCTATCTGATTTTGAGTAATTTTTATGTCAGATTTTAGCTGTTTGACTCTTTTTTTATACGAATCATCATCAATTTCACCAGCACTATGTTTCTTTTCTACAAAATCAAGCAAATTTTTGAAAGAATTTAATTTATTTTCCAAGATATTCTTTTGAGAAAGTAGTTCACTTTTTTTAGGCTTTTTTTTAAGTTCAGTTAATGTTTTCTTGGGTTTCTGAGTTTTAGTGATCTCTGAAAAAATATCTGAGGGGCTAGATTGTAGTTCAACAGGTTTAGGGGGTAGCTGAGTTAGGGTAGGATCCGATGGTTCATCGAATATACTTACAGGTTGCAGAGTAGGACTATGTGTTGGAGGAGGTTTTATTATGAGTTGTTCAGTGATCGGAGGAGGTATATACTCTTTAAGTTCAGCAATTTCATCCTCAGATGCTCCAGTAGTTTTGATAAGTTTGTCGATTGTAGTTTTTATTGTATTAATTTGATTTTGAAAGATTTTTAATAATTGAAATAACTCGCTTTTGCGAGAAATTTTCAGTGAAAAATCAATATCTACTTTTGTATTCTCTGCAGATTGTTCTTGAGAGGAAATTTCACTAAATTGAGAGGAGTTGACTTGTTGGGGAGTTACTTCAGGGATTTCTCCATTCTCTCTTAATTCTATTCTATGTTCTGATACCAACCAACGAAATATATTAAAAGCTAGACTAGCATGATCATCAGAATTAAAACCACATCCTATTTTATCTCGAAATATCTCGTAACTACCAATAGCACACACTCGTCCATTATCTGGTTCTGATACACAAATTAAAGGTGATGAAAAAGGTTCTGATGTCTCATTTGAAGAAACTATAGAAATCGCATTTCCTAGAACTATTAGTGAACAACCAGATCGAAAGCATATTGAGGACAATCCATTAGTAATCGGATGAGGAGGAATAAATGAAGTAATAATTGGCATATTTTCCATACCTAAATTATAAGTTTCATCAAGTACTTGGTCATTTTCAAAAGCCATACCAAAATTTTGGCTTAACTCACTTAAATTACTATTTCTCCCTCGATCACCTCCCGCGTGGGATAATAGCAATAAACCACCTCCATCTTTACTCACCCAGTTATTGATTTCTGATATTTCTAAAGGGGATATTTTAGAAAAATCGGGGCAAACAAAAACTAAGACGTCATATGGTTTGAGAGACGTTTGAGTGATGGGAGCTTCTAAGAAATTGTAGCATTCAAAACCATTTGCATTAAGAAAATCTTTTAATTCCGTAAAATTCTCGTCTATTCTTCCACGAGGTTTATGTGCAACATCAAAAGCAATATTATTTGGCATAATTAATCTTAAAGTGAATATAATTAAGTGTAATGGTGATTAAATTTTTGAAATTATTGTAGTGTATTTGAATCTTACTATAAATATAATTACTCAAAATAAAAATATATGCAAAATTTTGCTTTTAAATTGTTGAGATATACAGAAAGTTTTTAATAATTAGTAAATACTTCTATCTCCTATAATTAAATTATCCTTACTAATGCTATCTATTGATACATTGCTCCCAATAATGGAATTAAATGATATAATGTTTATTAATGAAGTATACTTTTCAATAACGCAATTCCCCAATATGCAGTTTTCGAGATAACAATCGCATCCTATAGATACATGGGGTCCAATTACTGAATTGATAATTTTAGTATTCTTTCCAATATGGACGGGATTTTTCAAATATGATTTTTCGAATAAAATGTTTAATTCTTTAAAATCTTCTTTTTTAACATTATGGCTATCTAGTAAAAATCGGTTACCGTTAAGTAGTTCCATAGGTTTTCCAAAATCTAAAACGCCTTTCTTTAAATTAATCGCAGATATCACGAAACCTTCATCTATGATGTCTTGTAAGCTTTGGGTTAAGTAAACTTCTTTTGAATTTTCATTTCTTTGATCTAAATATACCTTCAACCGTCTGAATAAAGCTTTCATTACAGAGTTCGAAAATATATAAAATCCCCCAATTGCTAAGTTTGATACATAAATTTGTGGTTTCTCAACCAATCTTATTATATTTGAGTTTTTATCTACCTCAACCACACCATATGAGCTAGCCTCTTCTTTAGGAACTTCCCAGACTGTAATTATTCCATCAACATCAGATTCATAATAACGATAGAGTATCTTAGAATATTCTTCGATGGGGATCATATCTGCGAGAAAAATCAAAGCTCCTTCTCTCTTATCTTCTTCTTTTGCTTCGAAAGTTCTTTTAGTGAATCGTGATTTTGTCAAATAAATAGATTCTCCCATACCCCAAAAGTATGGAATATCTTGGGTATATCCACGGGGGAGTTGTTCGATAAATGTAAGCTTAAATTTATCGCTATAGTTTTTATTTACAAATTCAACCATTTGCTCTTTCTTATATCCCACAATTAATATCAATTCAACATTTTTTTCAAAAGCATCATTAAATCTATCAAGAATATGTCCTAAGACTGTTTTACCTGCAACTGTGATAAACGCTTTAGGTTTACTTAACGTAAAAGGACGCATCCGAGAGCCAATTCCCGCACAAGGACCAATAATTTTCATCTTTGATAATTCCGTTAATATTAATATCTTAAATAACTTTCGGTCAGGTCTAATAAAATTTTGACTCATCTGAATCAAAAATTCTTTGAAGATAAGCAAATAATAATTCTATACCATGTTCTTCCTTTATTGATATTGGAATTAATTCTGAGGTTGATCCTAATTGAGTAAACACGTCAGAAATTAACATGGATAGTTCTCTTATTAATCCACTTTCCCTTTCATTAGTAGAATCCTCAAGAGCTTGAAAATCTTGACTCCAGTTAACAATCATATCTATTTGATCTTCATCAATCAAGTCCACTTTTGAAAGAACATTGATTTGTGATATATCACGAAATCTAAACTGAACCGAAGCGGCTAACAATAATGTAGATATAAAACCATTGGGTCGAAGGACAAAATTTGAATCAAACAAAAATGAAACTGATTTTTGAATCGAACCAAAACCCAATGAACTTGCAATTAATGGTCCTGTTTCCCGAAATGCAAATAACTCAAGTTGACCAGCGGTATCAACGAATACCCAATCTGCATTATATTCATCTATCTCATCTTTTAAATCATCCAAATAATTAACCATTAAATCTGATGCTAAAATCATTGCTCCATTTGGACCTAGTTCATACTTTTCCATTACTTCATCTAAAACAATATAATCTCGTATATCTATATCTGGTTCGTATGGCACTTTTTTGGCTCCTGGATCCAAATTTATAGTTATGGCAGTTCTTTCAGGATCACGATTAATGACATATTTTTTTAACCCCCCCGTTATAGTTGATTTACCACTTCCAGCAGTGCCAATAAAATAATTTAATAACATGAGGTCCCTCTTTTTTGTGTGTATGAAACATTGATTTATTTATAATATTCCAATTCTATGATATAATGGATGTTTATTAAAAATTTTCAAATTTTTAAATTTAAAATAAAAATAAAGAACGGAATTGAATTAAATTATATTTAGGAATTATTCATTATATAGATTAGATTCACTCAGGTTTTCTTAAGTCTTCCAATGTAAGATTTTTTTCTTGAGCCCTCTTAAATCGCTCAATTTGATTTTGAATTGCAATTTCTTCTTTCTTCAATAAATCCTCTTCATTAAGAATGATCTTGTTTAGTTCCTCTTCACTCATTGGTTTTAAGAGCATTTTTACATTAAAATCTGAATTTTCTTCAATATTTTTTTGAAATATGGATTTCATTTCTCTAATTACCATCACTTTAGCTGAAGATCCTGCTGCTAAAGAAGGAATTGATTGAGAATTTTGAATCCGTTTAATTGGGGGTCCAGAACTTGATCTAATGGGTGGTCCAGAAGGTAAATAATTTGTTCCTGCATTAAATGAAACACTCTTCAAAACAGTGGTCAGATTTTTCAATTCATTGGCAATTACCTTAAGCGTGTTATTATTTTCTTGAATTAATGAAGATATTGAGTCGCTGTCTATTATATTCTCAATCTGCTTTTTCTCTATAATGGTTGTCTTTTGTTCTCTATTATTTGTATAATCTTTTTGCACTTGATAGACTACTTTTTCTTGAGTAATTGTGCTTTTAAGAGTTCTATTTGAACCAAGATCTTCAAGTTGATAACCTACATAACAATCTTCATTCATCCAAATATCTGCTAATTTGAACTTTTCTGAAAAGTTATATTCAATCTTTTGTCCCGAAAATAAGAAGATTATTACTCTAAGAATTTTGATTTGAAGGCCATCAATGTTGGCAAAATCATCTAATTCTATGGCAAATGATAAACACTCATTAGAATGATAAATACGTTTGACTGAAATGAGAAGGGGAGGTTGTCTAGATAAAATATTTTGATCAAAATTTTTAGAGATCTCTAACTGTATATTAACATACTTTATCCGTTCTGGAAGATATAAATCCTTCTCTTCGTCGTCCTTTTCAAATTCTAAGAACAACTTTTTCTGATCGTCCCAAAGTATTTGGAACATTTCCA